>JAPLCQ010000137.1 GCA_026392115.1 Armatimonadota bacterium
CAGCCGCATCCTCGGCCACGCCGGGCGCGGAACCCAGGAAGTAGATGCGCGTGCCACGCTCGGCGGAGGCTGCGCAGAGGCGCTCGGAGACCTCCACGCCGGACGCCCTCTCGGTCAGCGGGATGCCCTTGCGCTTGGCCGCCCAAAGGACGCCGATGCTGTCCGGGGTGACCAGCTCCGCCTGCTGGACGATCCGCCTGAGAACCAGGTCGCGCCGCGCCGCGACGCACATCGACGCGTCCAGCGTTACCACGTGCGACGGCGCGCCGCGGGCGATCAGGCCGTTCACCGCGTCCACGGCGGCGTCCAGGTCCACCTCATGGACGCAGACGTCGAAGAGCGGCGACCTGCGCGGGGCCTCTGCGCCCATCTCGGCGGCTGTGTGCGTCGCCGTGGCAGTCTCGTGCTCCAGCCGGCTCATCGCAGACCCAGCCTTGCGCAGACCATCTCGGCGGCGGCGGCCTCGGGGAGGCAGCGCAGGCGGTAGACGGGCACGCCTTGCAGGATGTTCAGCGCGGCGCCCATGGCCGCGCCCACCAGCGCCGCGTCCCAGTAGGGCAGGAATGAGCGCGCCAGCAGCATGGGCAGGGCCTCGGCGGCCGTGAGCGGCGTCAGTTCGTTCTCCGTATGCTGCTCCAGCACGATGATGGCGGCCAGCGGCGCGCAGGCGTTGACGGCGATGCCGGCCGTGCCCGCCCATGGCGTGCCGTAGACGAGCCGGCGACCGGCGTCGGCCCGGATGGCCGCTCGGTCGTCGCAGAGCGGACGCGCGCCGACGGCCTCCTGCCAGAGCATGGCCTGCGTGCTCTTTCCGGCGCCGCTGTGGCCCGTCAGGATCACGGCGGCGTCACCCACCTGCAGGGCGGCGCCATGCATCACCAGGCTATCGTGCAGCACCAGACGGGTCCTGATCAGTAGTTCGGCGGCGCCGGCGGTGATCACAGACTGCCAGAGGCCGGGCGAACGCTTCTCCGTCAAGACCGCGTTGCGCCACTTGGCGTCGATGGAAAGCAGGGCCGGAGGGCGCGGAGCGTCGTCTGGAGATGGATAGGTGATGACCGCGGTCCAGGAGCCGTCGGCTCCCGCGTACATGCTCCAGATGTCCTCGGCGGTGTAGTCCGGCTTGCCCTCGGGGGCAACGGGCTCGCCGAAGCGGCAGACCACGCGGATGTCGGGCTCGCCGTCGCCGTCGGCAAGGAAGGCGCCGTACCGCTCGTCGACGCCCAGATCGGCGGGCGGGGCCTCGGTCTCAAGCGCCAGGCGAAGCCCGGCGATGCTCAGGTCGATTCGGTGCGTTGGCATGTCGGCGGGCGGCCCCCAGGAGTGTCTGCAGATATCATACCCGTCCGGCGTCGGGCGGCTCGGGAACGGAAAGCAGCGTGAAGCCGGGGCCAAGCGTGCGGGCGGCCCGTCCGCCGGCCGCCAGCCTGGGCGCCCAGAGCGCGGAGAGACCTTCCACATCGCTCAGGCGCCGGAGGCCCTCGCGGCCCAACACGAGCAGGGCGGTCGAGTAGGCATCGCCGGCCTCGGCCGAGGGGTGCGCCACCGCCGCGAGGAGGCTTGCGGCGGCGGGCTTGCCCGTGCGGGGGTCCATGACGTGGCCCAGGCCGCCGACGGTGCGACCGTGCGGCGCGGAGACGGACATGGCGCCCTCGGCAAGCTCCACCCGGGCCATGGGCCCTTCGGCTCCGGGGCCCGGGTCGCGGACCAGCGCCTGCCACGGCCCTCCGTCGGGCGTGGCGCCCATGGCCGCGGCTGTGCTTGTGCCGCCGTGGACCATGGCGCCCTTCAGGCCGCATTCGCGCAGCGCGTCCATGGCGGCGTCCACGGCATAGCCCTTGCCCACGGCTCCCAGGTCCAGCCGCACGGCGTCGGAGGCGAAGGCGACGGTTCCGGCGTCGAGGTCCAGCTCCAGCTTGTCCATGCCCGTGGCGGCCCTCGCCGAGGGCCAGTCGCCCGCGGGTTCGCCCCGGAAGCCCCAGGCCCGCATGAGCGGACCCACGGTGACGTCGAAGGCGCCGCCGGTCTGCTCGGTGTACCGGGCGCAACGCTCGAGCAGCCGCAGCACGCGCCGATCGACGCGCAGCGGGCCTTGCGTCTCGCGGGCGTTGAGCTGGGCGATCTCGGCGGCCGGGTCGAAGGCGCTCAGGAGCCGCTCGGCGGCCTCGATCTCGCCCATGGCCTCGGTGGCGGCGGCCTGCAGCCTCTCGAAGGCGTCGCCCCACAGCACGATGTCGAACTGGGTGGCCATGGCGCGGCAGGAGAAGACGCTGCAGCCGGGCGGCGCGCCCCGGCTCATGGGAAAAACCCGTAGGTAACGTGGTCCGTCAGGGCGGCGTAGAGCGAAAGCCCGCCGCCGGCCAGGCATTCGCCCACCACGAGGCCGATGAAGAGCGGCGCGGCGGTTCGGTAGGCCTTCTGCCCGCCGTAGCGCATGAGCACGCCCTTGATCGCCCATCCGGCCATGACGGAGCCCCAGAGCCAGGACATGGTCCACGAGCCGGCCAGCGCGTAGCCCACCGGGTGGAACGGGAAGCCCACCACCCGCGCCCGCACGGCCAGCAGGGCCAGCGTGAGTCCCAGACCTGAGCCGAACTGCTGCCACACGGCGAAGTCCGGTCCGCGGTTCGTGGCGGTGAGCCACTGGTCCAGCCGCGTGTAGGACTCCTTGGCCAGCATGGTCCAGCCCGAGCCCGGCTGCGCCACGCGGACGATGGCGCCCCGGTCGTACATCACATGGGCGTAGGCCCAGAACCAGCAGACGAACGCCCACGCGCTGATCAGCAGGACCGCCCAGACAACGCTCCGGGTCGAGAGCCCCGCCTCGCCGGCGAGCTTGTAGCTCTCCAACTGGTGCGGCATGGCGCTGCTCCGGTAGTCCCGCGTGAACCAGTGGAACTGCGACATGACGGTCATGTCCCGCGCGGCGAAGGCGCCCGGACCGGCGGCCGTGGTCATGATCCGTTCGGGACCGGAGAAGTAGAGGTCGTGCGTGGCCGGGCCGAGCTCCGCCCTCATGCGCGTGGCGGCGGTGACCAGCAGGAAGAAGAGCGCAAGGAAGAGCCCCGCCACCGCCGGGCTCAGTCCCATGGCGCGGGCGCAGGCCATGAGGCCCAGGAAGCCGCCGATGCCCCCGAACACCGCCGCACGGTAGGGGAGCGGCTCGTGGCCGTCGTCGATCCGCGAGCGGGGGCTGAATGCGTGCTGTAGGGCCCACAGGAGGTGCTTCCGGGCTCCCCAGAGGGCCACGAGCCCGATGCCGATCCAAGCGCCGGAGGACTGGTCGCCCATATAGGCGCCGCCCAGGGGCTCCATGCCCACGGCAGACCGGGCGATCATCTGCGCCTTCCAGACCCAGTAGAAGAACCATGAGGCGAAGGCCAGGTCCAGCGGCACGAAGTAGGTGAGGCCCACGGCGAATGGGTAGAGGCAGAGCGGGGTCCAGCCCATGTCGCTCCAGGGCCGCTGCGTCATGAACTGCTGCAACTCGTTCCGCAGCCGCATGGAGGGGAGCGCCGGCCAGACGGTGGCGGCGGCGTTCCAGAGGTCCAGCCCTGCCGCCAGCGCGAAGCCCGCCCAGAAGAGGCGCGATCCCAGAAGGCGGTCGGTGTGTACCAGCATCTCGGTGGGGATGCGCACCAGCGGGAACGAGAGGCGCTCATGCTCGGTCCACTGGCGGCGGAGAAGCGTGGTGAGGCAGGTCATGGTCCAGAGCAGCAGCATCATGAAGCCCAGCCAGACCGCCAGAGGCGCCGCCCAGGCGCGGAGTGCGGCCCACCGGTAGGGGTTGGCGCTGCCGAGCCAGACGGCCTTCAGCTCCGCAGGGTCGGTCACCACGAGCCATCGGGGCAGGTGCTGCCGAACCGCGTCCACCCACGCGCCCCCGCCCTCCATCTGGCGGTAGGGGTAGATCAGCATATTTGCCAGCACCTGCAGGAAGTCGTGCCCGTAGACGGCCGTGGCGGCGCTGAGGAGGATGTAGAGCCCCGCCAGTTCGGCTGTGCTCAACGCCAGTTTGGGCGCGCGCCGGCGCAGCCAGAGGTTGCCCAGGGTGACGAGGAAGAGCGTGGCCACCACGTTGAAAAAGACCGACAGCACGGAGGCGTGGACGAACGCCCAGACGACCTCCGACTTCACGATCCAGAGCGCGTGGATCGGCGCCAGAAGGAACGCGATGACCAGGACCCGGCGCGTCATGGCGCCTCAGCCTGACGTGGGCGTCTCATATCGCGGGTTAGGCCTGTATCCGTAGCATCGGTAGATGTAGAGCGTGTCCACGGGGTCCGGGTAGACGCCCTCGTATCGGACCCGAATGGGCTCGCGCACGGCGTCCACGCGGCGGAAGACGCGCTGCAGCTTCGGGTGGTTCGGGTCCCAGGAGGGCAGGCCGTCGAGGACGACCGCATCGCCGCCGGGCCTCAGGCCGCCCTCGGCGTTCCAGTCGACGTAGGCGTTGATGCGCGTCCCGAGGAAGAGGCAGACCGTGCGCGGCTTGTCGGGCAGGTAGAAGGCGAGACGCGCCGCGGCGTCGTAGGTCGTGCCGGCCACCGCCACACGTCGTCCGCCGCGCTCCATCTCCCGGCGCACGGCCTGGACGGCGGCGGCGATCTGCGGGCCGCCCTGCATTTTGCGGGTCTGGTCCCACTTCCACGGGATGCGGATGCCCGCCTGCACGCGCTGACGGGGCAGGGCGATGAGCAGGCTCAACGCGCCGGCCATGGCGACCGCCGCGGCGGCGAAACCCCGAGCCCGGCCGCCGGATCGCACCACGAGAGCCGCGTAGGCCGGGGCCGGCGACAGCCAGGCGCAGAGCGGCCAGTTCGCCTGCACCTTGGAGCGCGCGGCCATGAGGATGAAGAAGGCCAGCACGGGCCACGAGGCGGCGGCCGCCAACGGCCACGCGAAACCCCCGGCGGAGCGCCCCTTGCCGCCGGCGCGGACGGATGCCCAGAGCATGCCGAGGAAGAGCAGCGGCGTGATGACCCCCGCCTGGGAGCCCAGCAGATCGCCGATGCGCCGCACCGCGGTGGAGTCGGACACGGCGCCGGAAAGGTGCGCCAGATGCCGCAGCGTCGCCCAGTTGTGGCCCTGCTGCCACACGAGGTTCGGCGCGTAGACCGCCAGGCCCAGGGCCAGCGCCAGATAGGGCTCCGGCCGCGTCAGCCATGAGCGGCCGGGACGCCACGACACCAGCGCTCCGAGCAGGCAGAGCGGATAGAGGGCCATGGTGTGCTTGCTCAGCATCCCGAGCCCAAAGCAGACACCCAGCGCGGCCCAATGGCGCCGCTGCCCGCCTTCCACGGCCCGCATGGAGAACCAGACGCAGCCCAGCCAGCAGAGCGCCAGCGGCACATCGTAGGTCGCCATGAAGCCGCCCGCCATGGCCAGGGGCGTGGCCGAGAGCGTCAGCACGGCCAGACGGCCCGCGCCGGGCCCCGCCATGCGCCGAGCGATGGAGTAGACCAGCACGTTGGAGAGCGCCGCGGCGACGACGGAGGGCAAGCGCAGTCCCAGCGGCGTGTCGCCCAGCAGCGCGCGCCCGAGCCGGATCAGCCAGGCGATCATGGGCCCCTGATCGTAGTATCCCAGCGCGGGGCGTCGGCTCCACTCCCAGTAGTAGCATTCGTCGGGCGCCAGGGGTACGTGCGCCGCCAGCGCAAGGTGCGCGCATGCCAGCGCGAGGATCAGCAGCGCCGCCGGCACGTCGAAGCCTCCACTCCGTGCGGGAGCGGCAGGCGGGTCGGCTTCGGCTGGCTGGCTGCGGAATGTCACGCGGCGGCCTTTCGTAGATGGGCGCGGCTATCGGTAGGATACCGGATGGCGCACGCGGGAGCGGCACGGACGGACACGGACCTGCACGGACGAACACGGACGAACACGGACGGACACGGACGAACACGGACGAACACGGACGCTGGTCCTCCTTGCTCCAACTCATGCAGGAGCCCTCGCCTCCGACGTCGAACTCTCACAGACCGTGCGCCGTGACCGCGCACTACGGGAGGCCGCCATGACGCCATTCGCGCTGATCGCTGTTTCGCTCGCCACGCTGACCGGGGCGCCTGCCCCGCGGCCCGCGCATGCCCTTGTCGAGGGCGGCAAGGCCCGTATGGTCCTGGTGACGCCTGCGAAGCCGACGCCCGTCGAGGTGAGCGCGGCGGCTGAACTGCAGCGGTGCATCGAGAAGAGCTCCGGCGCCCGTCCGGCCATCGTGGCCGAAGGGACTGCCGGCAAGGTCGGCGCGGCGATCTACGTGGGCGCCACGCGCAAGGCGGCGGGCATCAAGCCGCGCATCGATGCCAAGGCCCTGGGCGCCGACGGCATCGTCCTCCGCACGGCGGGCCGCGATCTGATCGTCACCGGCGGCGCCCTGCGCGGGGTCTACTACGCGGCCTGCGAACTGCTGGAGCGCGTCGTGGGCTGCCGCTGGTGGGCCGAGGACGGCGAGCTGATTCCAGCGGCGGCCACGATCACCTGCCCGACGATGGACGTCACCTATGCGCCCGCCATCGTCTGCCGGGAGCCGCACTTCTACCTGCCCAACCACGACGGCGGCTGGGATGCCCACAACCGCGTCAACGGTCACTTCAACCCGGTCCCGGCCCAACTGGGCGGCCATATGCAGATACTCGGCTGGTGCCACACCTTCTACCAACTGATCCCGCCGGACCGCTACGCCAAGGCGCACCCCGAGTGGTTCAGCCTCCGCGAGGGGAAGCGGACGTGGGACTACGCCCAGCTCTGCCTCACCAACCCCGAGCTGGTCGAGGAGATGGCCAAGAACGCGCTGGCTTGGATCCGCAAGGAGCCCGACGCGGGCTTCATCTCCATCGCGCAGAACGACTGGCTGGGCCGCTGCGAGTGCCCCAAGTGCCTGGCCATCGAGGCCGAGGACGGCTCGCCCAGCGGGCCGCTGGTGCGCTTCGTGAACGCCGTGGCCGAGCGGATCGAGAAGGAGTTCCCCGGCTTCCGCGTGGAGACGCTGGCGTACCAGTACACCCGCAAGGCGCCCAGGGCGACCCGGCCGCGCAAGAACGTGGTGATCCGCCTCTGCAGCATCGAGTGCGACTATGGCCTGCCCTTCACGCATGAGAAGAACCGGGGGTTCCTGGATGACCTGAAGGCCTGGTCGGCCATCTCGCCCGAGCTCTACATCTGGACCTACGTGGCCCGCTTCGGCGAGTACTGGTACCCGAACCCCTGCCTGCCGGTATACGGACCCAACATCCGCCTCTTCGCCGCCAACCACGCCGTGGGCGTCTTCGTGCAGGGCGACTCGTACAACGCCGCCTCCTGCTTCGCCCGGCTGCGGGCCTGGGTGACGGCTCGCCTGCTCTGGGACCCGTCGCGCAACCAGGCGCAGCTAGAGGGCGAGTTCCTGCACGGCTACTACGGCAAGGCGGCTCCCTACATGCAGGCCTACCTGCGGCTGGTCGAGGCCGCCTACGCCGTACGGAAGAACGATCGGTACATGACGCCCGACCATGTGCTGGAGGGCTACCGCCTCTTCGCCGAGGGCGAGCGGGCCGTGGCGTCCGAGCCGGTCCTGGCGGCCCGCGTGCGGCGCGAGCGCTTCCCGCTGGACTACCTGTGGGCCACCGAGCATCGGGGCATGATGGCCGCCTGCGCCAAGCGCGGTATCGAGCCGCCCGCGCCGGCCTCCCGCGTCGAGGCCGTGCGCGCCCTGCGCGACGCGGCGAAGCGGTACGAGACCACCTTCCGCGCCGAGGGGCAGCCCGCCATGCAGTGGCTCGACACCTGGGTGGAGATGCTGACCGATCCGCCCGCCGCGCCGCCCGCGCTGGCCTCCGTGCCCGCCGACCGGCTGTTCGACCTGCAGGAAGGCGATATGCGCCTCTTCAACCTGGGTTCGTGGGTCGATGTGGTGGAGGACCCCGCAGCATCGAACCGCCGCGCCGCGCGCATGCGCACGGACCACAACCAGTGGGCGGTGCAGGCTGCCATCCCGGACGAGCTCGCCGGTCCGGTGCATGTCTACATGGCCGTGCGGGCCGAAGGCGAGGGCGACGCCGAGACGGCGGTGACCCTGGGCGTCTACTCCTCAAGCGAGGCGAAGGGCGTCTCCAGTCGGAGCCTGACTCTGGCCGAGGCCGGCGGCGCATCCTACCGGCTGGTCGATCTGGGCGTGGTGCAGGCGACGCCCGGGACCTATGTCTGGGCGTCGCCTGCGAACAACCCCGGCCGGATCAGAGGCGTCTGGATCGACCGGATCGTGCTGGTTCGGGAGTAGGGCCTACCGGGCCACGTCGGCGGCGGTGAGGGGTGCGGCGGTCCGCTTCAGCGACCCGCCGAGGAGCGGCGCCAGGCGGTCCAGCCAGTCGAGGCCCTCCGCGCCGCCCAGGGTCAGCTTGCCGGCGGAAGCCGCCACAGCCGCCGGTAGGCCGCCGATCTGCTCCAGGCAGGGCACGTAGGAGCCGCGCAGGGCGGAGGCGTAGCCGCCGTCGGCTCCTTGAAGGTCCGCCGCGCACTCGGCGATGTCCGGCGAAGCGGCGCGGGCCAGCAGCGCGGCGGGACCGGCCCCGTGCAACGCCACGACCCGCACGCGCTTGCCGGTGCGGGCGCGCAGGTCCGAGGCGGCCCGGATGATGCGGATTGCGGCCTCGGCGGCGGGCGTCCGGTTGTAGCAGAGCGAGTAGGCGCCCCAGAGGTCGGCTTCGGTGGCGGCCACGGCGGGCAGCTCCAGCAGCTCGGTGGCCGCGTTGCCGCGCTTGGCCCGGATGTCCGCCACGACGCCCGCGGCCTCGGCGGCCGAACCGGCCTCCGTCACCAGCAGCAACGCTCCTCCGGCTGTTCGGCCCGCCGAAGTCGAGGCGGGCTCAGGCAGCGAGAGCAGGCGCCGGAAGGCCGGAGCCATCCGCTTGCGGTAGGCGGCCAGCCCGGCCGCATCGGTGGGCGGGGCGGGGGCCAGGGCCTCCGAACGGTCAACGAGCGCCCGAAGCACGGCGGCGTTGCCCTGCGGCCCGCTCGTGGGCTTGGCCACGCCGGATCGCCAGGTGCGCATGGCCGCGGTGTCGAAGCTGAGGGGCGCCTCGCGGAAGTGGTCGCGGTTCTCGTCGCCCAGGAGCCACTTGCCGAACCAGGCGTACATGGCCTCGCGGCTCTCGATGTTGTAGTTGTGGCCATAGTTGAACTGCGCGTACGCGGTGCGGTCGGCCGCGCCGTAAAGGGCGTAGACGCTCCGGAGGGCCGGCCACTCCTCGGTGGGCACGTTGGAGGTCCAGTCGCCCGTGCAGGCCACGAGCAGCTGCGGCTTTGGCGCGAAGAGCGCGGCGATCTCCACGTTGTCCGTGCCGATGCGCAGCGCGGGGCCGTTCTCGCAGAGGCAGCCGCCCTGCATGTGCGCGCTCACCATGTTCACGGGCACGGAGACCTTGATGCGGTCGTCCAGCGCGGCCAGCAGGAAGGTCTGGGTCCCGCCGCCGGAGGCTCCGGTGGCGCCGATGCGCTCCTTGTCGACGTCGGGGAGGCTGCAGAGGTAGTCCACGGCCCGGAGGCTGTTCCAGGTCTGCAGGCCCAGCAGGCTGACGCCTCGGAGCCAGGCCTCAGGCGAACCGGCAAGCTTGTGGTCCGATTGGTTGGTGTCGTTGTAGCCCACCATGTCGTACGCGAAGACCACGAAGCCCCGGCAGGCCAGGTTCGCGCCGATGGCGGGCAGGTTGGCCTTGCCCTGACCCTGTGCGCCGGGCGCGGGAGGCGCCTTGGGCACGTCGGGCTCTACCTGCAGGCGTCCGTTGGGCCAGTGGCCGTGCGGGTTGGCGATGGCGGGGAAGGGGCCCTTGCGTCCGCGAGGCCGATAGAGGCTGCCGCAGAGCCGGAAGCCGGGGAAGGTCTCGATGGCCACGCTCTCCACCGTGTATCCGTCGCCCTCGATGTGGCCTGTGACGACGGGCTTCAAGGGCGTCCGCTTCGGCTCGGGCCAGAGGCCCGTACCCAGCATGAGCTGGTCGCGCAGCTCCTTGCGCCGGGACTTCCATTGGGTCTGGGAGGCGGGCGGCGTGAAGAGGCGGTGGGTATCGACGTCGCGCCTGGCGGCGTGGTCGCTCTGCTGCACGGGCGTCTCCCTCATGGCGGAGGCGCGGCCCCCCGCGAGCGTTGTCGCCAAGGCGCACCCGGCGATCCAACGGGCTTGTGAACGCAACGAGGCCTCCTCCATAGCAGAAAGCCCAGAACCGGCGCGGGGCCGGTCCTGGGCGATGGCGTCGGGCTGGAGCGGCTGACGGCCTAGTTGGCGGCCTTGGAGCCGACCTTCGCGGTCTTCACCACGAAGCCGGTGTGGCGTGCGGCGTACCCGGCGGGGTTAGCCTTGAAGTCCTTGGCGCAGTGGTCGCAAGCCCAGTAGAAGCGCTTGCCCTTGTAGTCTGCGTACTTGCCCTCGGCGGTGAGCTTGGCGATATCGATCTTCTTGGAGCCTTCACCGCACTTCACGGAAGTGAGCTTGCCGCCGCCGACGGGGCAGGATCCGGCGGAATCGGACGGGCAGTCGGAGCACGCGGCCTTGGCGGCGGCCTCGGCGGGGCACTTCGCGCAGTTGTCGGCCTTCTTGGCGGCCGCGGCCGACGGGCAGGAGCCGCAAGCGTCCTTGGCGGCCTTGGACTTGGTGGTGGGACCCGCGTAAGCGGCAGTGCAGATGGCGCCGAAGGCCAACAGCGCCGCAAGCGTCTTCATCATTGGGCTGACACTCCTGTAGGGATGTGTGGCCGATCCGAGCCGCAGGCGGCCCGCAACGGTCGGCAGTAGCTCCATTATATACGCAACGCCCGGTAGAGCGCGTTGCGGCATGGCGGCGCCGAGGTCTCGATGTCGGCATTGACAGTCCTCGGGCCTGCCGCTATACTACCGCACCCTGGCGGCGAGCGCCGACGCCCACGCCCTGGTAGCCCAACGGCAGAGGCAAGCGACTTAAAATCGCTCTAGTGTGGGTTCGAATCCCACCCAGGGCACTCAGCATGGTGGATCGGCGCCGGGTTCGGCCCAGCCGTTCCGCGCCCTCAGGAGCAGCCCGGCATGGTGTCGCCCTCCAGAACCGAATTCGTCCGCCGCACTCCCCCCGGATGCATGTCGCCCGTTTGGCGGGAGATACTGGCCGACCGCCTGACGCCGGTCTCCGCCTACGAGCGCATCGCCTCCACGGGGCCGTCCTTCCTGCTGGAGAGCGTCGAGGGCGGCGAGCGCATGGCCCGCTACTCCTTCATCGGCTGCTCGCCGTCGGCCCTCTTCCGGAGCCGCGGAGGCCGGGTCACCATCGAGCGGCAGGGCGAGGCGCAGGAGGCGGAGCTCGGGCCGGGCGCCGATCCGCTCACCGTGCTGCGCGATCTGCTGGCCTCGCACCGGTACGTGGCCGATCCGGGCCTGCCCCGCTTCTGCGGCGGCGCCGTGGGATATCTCGCCTACGACCTGGTGCGCCACTTCGAGGAGCTGCCCGGCACGCCGCGCGACGACCTGGGCGTGGACGACGCCTGCCTCATGCTGGCCGATACGGTGCTCGTCTTCGACCATGTGCGCCACCGCCTCCGCGTGGTCTGCAACACGCGCGTCGACGCCGACGCCGACGCCGCCTACGACGAGGCCGTGCGGCACGTCGACCGCATCGTCGCCATGCTCCGCGCCTCCCACGAGGATGCCGCGCCCTCCGGCTCCGGCGCGCGCCCCGAGGTGGCCTCCAGCATGACGCAGTGGGACTACGAGGCCGCAGTGGACCGCGCCAAGGAGTACATCGCCGCCGGCGACGCCTTCCAGGTGGTGCCCTCGGTGCGCTTCACGGCCACCGTCTCGGCCACCCCGTTCGAGCTCTACCGGTCGCTGCGCTCCATCAACCCGTCGCCCTACATGTACTTCCTGGACTTCGGCGAGAGGCAGGTGGTGGGTTCGTCGCCGGAAATCCTGGTCACCGTGGAGGACGGCCGCGTCACGGTGCGCCCCATCGCCGGAACCCGCCCGCGCGGCGCAGCGCCCGACGAGGACGCCGCCGCCGAGACCGAGCTGCTGCAGGACGCCAAGGAGCGCGCCGAGCATATCATGCTGGTCGACCTCGGCCGCAACGATATCGGCCGCGTCTGCGAGTACGGCACCGTGGCCGTGGATGAGCTGATGGTCGTGGAGCGCTACTCGCACGTCATGCACATCGTCAGCGGCGTCTCCGGGCGGCTGGCCGCCGGGTGCGACATGTACGACGCCGTGCGGGCCTGCTTCCCGGCGGGCACGCTGACCGGCGCGCCCAAGATCAGGGCCATGGAGATCATCGATGAGCTGGAGCCCACCCGCCGGGGCCTCTACGGCGGCGCCGTGGGCTACTTCAGCTATCGGGGCGACGCCGACCTGGCCATCGCCATCCGCACGATGCTGGTGCAGGGGGGCAAGGCCTACATCCAGGCAGGCGCCGGGGTGGTGGCGGACAGCGACCCCTCGCGCGAGTATCAGGAGTGCGTCAACAAGGCCCGTGCGCTCATGAAGGCCGTCGAAATGGCCGAGATGGGCCTGGAGTAACCGCAATGGTCCTGGTGCTCGACAACTACGACAGCTTCACCTACAACCTCGTGCAGTACCTGGGCGAGATGGGCCTGGAGATCGCCGTCCACCGCAACGACCGCATCACGCTTGACGGCGTGGCCGAGCTGGCGCCGTCGCACATCGTGATCTCGCCCGGCCCCTGCACCCCCGCCGAGGCGGGCGTCTCCGTGCCGCTGATCCAGCGCTTCGCCGGCGTCATTCCCATCCTGGGCGTCTGCCTGGGCCACCAGAGCATCGGCGCGGCGTTCGGCGGGCAGGTCATCCGCAACTGGCGCGTCCTCCACGGCAAGACCAGCCTGGTGAAGCACGACGGCCAGGGGGTCTTCCGAGGCGTGGACAACCCCGTGGAGGTGACGCGCTACCACTCGCTGGTGATCAAGCGCGAGACCCTTCCCGACTGCCTCGTGGTGACCGCCGAGACCGACGAGGGCGAGATCATGGGCGTCCGCCACCGCGAGCGCCGGGTAGAGGGGGTCCAGTTCCACCCCGAGTCGGTCATGACCCGGTCCGGCAAGAAGATGCTGCGCAACTTCATCGCGGGTTAGCCATGGCAGACGCGGCCTTGAGCCGGACGTACGCAATCACTTAAGCAACATGATAACGGACTAAGTCGCGCAGATTGCCCCGTGTCTCAGTTTGGGGGGACACCCCACGGGTAGGGCTCAAGGTGGACACTTTCCCACGTCAGAGAAGTGTCCATCTTGACGGGTCGGGGCTCAAGATGGACACTTTCCCACGTCAGAGAAGTGTCCATCTTGACGGGTCGGGGCTCAAGGTGGACACTTTCCCACGTCAGAGAAGTGTCCATCTTGACGGCCTTGCCGTGGCACCCCTTCACCCCTTCACCCCCTCACCCCCTCACCCCCTCACCCTCTCACCCCCTCACCCGGTGGGGTACCATGTTCGGGCTATGGAACCGTACCTCTCCCGCCTGGCCGCGCTGCGCGCGCAGATGGCCTCCTGCGGCCTGGCCGCCGCCCTGCTTGCCCCTACCGACCACATGCGGTACCTCGTGGGATGGGCCGAGTCCGGGCATGAGCGGCTGCTGGCTCTGGTCGTGACGGCTGACGCCGCCCGCATCGTCGCGCCCGCCCTGAATGCCGCCGACGCCTCCTCCAACGCCCGCTCCCTGTCCTCCGTCATCCCATGGACCGACGCCGACGGATGGGCCGCGGCCATGGCCCAGGCGCTGGGCGCCGCCGCCGACGGGTGCGTGGGCATCGACGACGAGCTGCACGCCGGGCACCTGCTGCGTTTGCAGGAGCGCTTCCCGCAGGCGCGCTTCCGCAGCGTTTCGGGCGCCATGTCGGCCCTGCGCGCGGTGAAGGGCTCCGATGAGCTGGAGCTGCTCGAGCGATCGGCGGCGATCACGGACGACGTCTGCGACCTGGCCCTCGGCTCGCTTCGCGAGGGCATGACGGAGCTGGAGCTGCAGGAGGTCATCGCCGCGGCCTACCGTGAGCGCGGCGTCGGCATGACGTTCTGCATCGTCGGCTTCGGGCCGAACTCCGCCATGCCGCACCACGCCACGGACGATACCCGGCTCCGGCGCGGCGACGTGGTGATCGTCGACATCGGCTGCGGACTGCGGGGCTACCAGTCGGACATCACGCGCACCGTGGCCTTTGGGCAACCCGACCCCGAGGCGGCGGCGGTCTACCGCATCGTCCGGCGCGCCCACGAGGCCGTCTACGGCGCCTGCCGCCCCGGCGTGGCCGCCTGCGAACTGGACCGCGCCGCCCGCCGCGTCATCGAGGAGGCCGGCTACGGGCCGCGCTTCTTCCACCGGCTGGGCCACGGCATCGGCCTCTCCGGGCATGAGCACCCCTACATCACCGAGGGCAACTCCGAGCCGCTGGCCGCGGGCAACTGCTTCAGCAACGAGCCGGGCGTCTACCTCGACGGCCGCTTCGGCGTTCGGATCGAGAACTGCATGGCCGTCACCGAGCAGGGCGGCCGCTCGCTGAACCGCAACGCCCCGCCGGAACTGCCTATCCTATGATCGGCGACGCGAGCCTGGAACTGCTGCGCGAGGCCTGGAGCGGCTCCCCGCTGAGCTACGACCGGGCCGCCGACGCCATGTCGGCCATCCTGGACGGCTCGCTGGCTTCGGTGCGGTTGGCGGCCTTCCTGGCGGCGTTGCGGATGCGCGGCGAGACGGCCGACGAGGTCGCTGGCATGGCTTCGGTCCTGCGCGACCGCTGCGTCCGGGTGTCGCCCGGCTCGCGGCGCCTGCTGGACACCTGCGGCACCGGCGGCGACGGCTCGCGCTCGCTGAACGTCTCCACGGCCGTTGGCTTCGTCCTGGCGGGGGCCGGCGTTCCGGTGGCCAAGCACGGCAACCGGGCGATCTCGGGCCACTGCGGCAGCGCCGACGTGCTGGAGGCCCTGGGCGTGGCCATCGACCTGCAGCCGGAGCAGATCGCCCGGTGCGTGGACGAGGCCGGCATCGGCTTCATGTTCGCGCCGCGCCACCATCCGGCCATGGCGGCGGTTGGTCCGCTTCGCCGGGAACTTGGCGTGCGCACGGTCTTCAATATACTGGGGCCGCTGGCCAACCCGGCCCTCGCGGAGCGGCAGGTGATGGGCGTCTTCGATCCCGCCCTCTGCCGCGTGGTCGCCGGCGCGCTGCAGCGCCTGGGCGTGCGCGAGGCGATGGTGGTCAGCGGCCTCGACGGCATGGACGAGGTATCGCTCACTTCGCCCACCCTGGTGGTCCGCGTCAGCGGCGCCGAGGCGACCGAGGACGAGGTGACGCCGGAGCGGCTCGGGCTGCCCGCCTGCTCGCACGATGACCTGATCGGAGGCGTCGACGCCGCCGGGGCGGCCGCGATCCTGCGGTCCGTGCTGGCCGGCGAACCCGGTCCGCGGCTGGACATCGTGCTGGCGAACGCCTCGGCGGCGCTGCAGGTGTGCGGCCTGGCCGACGGATGGATGCAGGGCGTCACGGCGGCTCGCCGCGTGATCGAGGACGGCAGGGCGATCGGCGCGTTGAACCGGCTGACGACCCTCTGCGGGGAGTTACGCAAGACATGAGCGTTCTATCGGAAATACTGGCGGACAAGCGCACCGAGGTGGAGATGGCCAAGCGGCGCGTCCCGATCGGCGAGCTTCAGCGCCGCGTGCGCGACGTGGCCCGGCCGCGCGACTTCGTCAAGGCCATCGCCGATGCGCCGAGGCCCGCGCTGATCTGCGAGATCAAGAAGGCTTCGCCCTCCAAGGGCATCATCCGGTACGACTTCGACCCCGTCGAGATCGCGAAGACCTACGAGGCCAACGGCGCCACATGCCTCTCGGTGCTCACCGACGAGCGGCACTTCCACGGCAACCTGACCTACCTCGCCGACGTCCGGGCCGCGGTGGGGCTGCCGCTGCTGCGCAAGGACTTCATCATCGACGAGTACCAGCTCATCGAGGCCCGCGTGGCGGGCGCAGACGCCGTGCTGCTCATCATGGCCGCCCTGGGCCACGCCGCGCTGTTGGACATGATCGCCGGCTGCCGGGCCCTGGGCATGGCCGCCATCGTCGAGGTCCACGACGGATCCGAGCTGGAGGACGCCGTCCGGACGCCCGCCAACATCATCGGCATCAACAACCGCGACCTGCACCTCTTCCGCACGACGCTGCAGACCACGCTGGACCTGATGCCCGCCGTTCCGAGCGACCGGATGGTGGTGAGCGAGAGCGGCATCAACACCCGCACCGACGTGGTGAAGCTGGCCCGGGCCGGCGTGGCCGCCGTGCTGGTGGGCGAGGCCTTCATGCGGGCCGACGACATCGGAGCCAAGGTCCGCGAGCTGGCGGGCCGTGGCGTGAGCTAGCCCGTCCCCGGAGGCGCCATGACGCGCATCAAGGTCTGCGGCATCACCCGCGCCGAGGACGCGGCCATGGCGTCCCATGCGGGCGCCGACGCGCTGGGCTTCATCTTCGTCGCCGGCACGCCGCGTTGCGTGGCCGACCGGCGGCCGGAGGAGCTGCTCATGGGCGCGGCGCCCTGTGCGCTTCGGGTGGGCGTGGCGCTGCGGGCCGAGGATGTGCCCCCGGCCTGGCGCGGCGCGCTGGACGCCGTGCAGGTCTACGAGCCCGTGCCGGACGGCGCGTGGGCGCCGCCTCGGGTCTTCCGCGCCATCCGCGTCAAGGACCGCGAGAGCCTCGCCGCGGGCATGGCCGGGGCCGGCAGGAGAGACGCCTTCGTGCTGGATGCGTATAGCGAGTCGGGACTGGGCGGATCGGGCGTCACGTTCGACTGGGCGCTGGCCGTGGAGGCCGTGCGGATCGCGGGCGCTCCGGCGCTGCTGGCAGGCGGACTGACGCCGGCGAATGTCGAGGAAGCCGTCCGCCGCGTCCGTCCCTACGGCGTCGATGTCTCGTCCGGGGTCGAGGAGTGCAAGGGCGTGAAGAGCGCCGCCGCCGTCCGCGACTTCATCGCGGCGGTGCGCCGGGCCGACGGCCTGTGCGCCTCGGGGCCCGGGTAGCAGGAGGGAAGAGATGGCTCCAATGGCGCGGATAGGCGCGGGCGCGGTTCTGGTGATCGTGGCCGCCTACCTGATGTGGTTCTACGTGCCCGGCGGCCAGTCCGAACTGAAGCGGCTGGGCGCGCAGACCGAGGGCTCCGTGCAGTACAAGGATTCGCCGCCCGGAACGGATGGCCGGCCGATCCTGCAGGTGGCCTTCATGTTCCAGGACGGCGCCCGCATGAACCGCATCGTCACGCGGACCGTCTACGACGCCGCCGTCTGGCAGACGCTGCAGCCCGGCTCCAAGCTCCGGGTCTTCTACCTGCCGGACAAGCCCGAGACCGCCAGCTTCGAGGGCGCCGAGGGCATGGCCTCGCCTCGATCGGCCGCCCTGAGGTTCCTCAGCGTGAGCATGATCATCGCCGGCCTCGCCATCGCCGCGCTGGGCGGCAAGGCCTGGATGCAGCAGCAGACGCCCGCCGCCCGCCCGCCCGCGGGGCCGCGGCCCGCCAGGTGAGTTCGCCGGTTCAGGAGACGACGCAATGCCCGATGCCGTGATGCCGGACGCCCGTGGCCACTTCGGCGCGTTCGGCGGTCGCTATGTGCCCGAGACGCTGGTGCCCGCGCTGGACGAACTGCTGGCCACCTACCTGGCCTGCCGCGAAGACGCCGCGTTCCTTGCGCGGTTGGCCGATGTCCAGCGCCACTACGTGGGCCGCCCCACGCCGCTCTACCACGCCCTCCGCCTGGGCGACAAGGTGGGCTGCGACGTCTACCTGAAGCGCGAGGACCTCTGCCACACCGGCGCGCACAAGATCAACAACGCCCTGGGCCAGGCCCTGGTCGCCAAGCGCATGGGCAAGCCCCGCGTCATCGCCGAGACCGGCGCGGGCCAGCACGGCGTCGCCACGGCCACGGCCTGCGCCCTGTTGGACCTCCGCTGCGACGTCTACATGGGCGAGGAGGACATCCGCCGCCAGGCCCTCAACGTCCACCGGATGCACCTGCTCGGAGCGCGGGTCCTCCCCGTCACCTCCGGCACGCGCACCCTGAAGGACGCCACGAACGAGGCCATGCGCGACTGGGTGGCCAACGTCCGCGATACGCACTACATCGTCGGCTCCGTGGTCGGTCCGCACCCGTTCCCCATGATCGTCCGCGACTTCCAGTCGATCATCGGCCGCGAGGCCCGCGCCCAGTTCGCCGAGGCCATGGGCGGCCTCCCCAGCGTGGTGACCGCCTGCGTGGGCGGCGGCTCCAACGCCATGGGCATGTTCCATGCCTTCGTGCCCGATGCCGGCGTGCGCCTCGTGGGCGTCGAGGCGGCCGGGCGCGGCGTGGAGACCGGCGAGCACTGCGCCACCCTGAGCGTCGGCCGCCCCGGCGTGCTGCACGGGAGCCGGAGCTACCTGCTGCAGGACGGCGACGGACAGGTGCTGCCCTCGCACTCCATCTCGGCGGGGCTCGACTACCCCGGCGTGGGGCCGGAGCACTCGCACATGAAGGAGACGGGCCGCGCCGAGTATGTCTCGGTGACCGACGACGAGGCGCTGGTCGGCTTCCAGATGCTCTCCCGCACCGAGGGCATCATCCCGGCGCTGGAGAGCTCCCACGCCATCGCCCACCTCACGACCCTGGCGCCCACGGTTCCTGCCGGAGGCTCGGCGCTGCTCTGCCTCTCCGGCCGCGGCGACAAGGACATGGAGACGGCCGTCGGCGCGCTGGGCCTTGGCAACGCCCTGAATGGAGGCCAATGATGACGAGGCTCATGCGCTCCCTTGAGGCCCTCCGCTCCAGGGGTGACCGGGCGCTGATCTGCTACCTCATGGGCGGCGATCCCACGCCCGCCCGCGCCGCCGAGATCGTCGTCGCCGTGGCCGAGGCGGGCGCCGACGTCATCGAGCTGGGCATCCCGTTCAGCGATCCGCTGGCCGACGGGCCCAGCATCCAGGCCGCGGGCCAGCGCGCCCTCAACGCCGGGACCACCGTGCCGGTCTGCCTCGACATCGTCCGACAGGTGCGCCGAACGGTCGCGACGCCCATCGTGCTGATGACCTACTTGAACCCGATCCTCTCCTACGGCCTCCAGCGCTTCGCCGCCGACGCGGCCCAGGCCGGGGCCGACGGGGCCATCCTCGTCGACCTGACCCCGGACGAGGCCCGGGAGTGGCAGGAGGCCGCCGCCGCGGCGGGGTTGGGCACCGTCTTCCTGCTGGCGCCCACGAGCACCCCGGAGCGCATCCGGCTGGTGGGACGCCTCTGCACGGGGTTCGTCTACTGCGTGGCTCGTACGGGCGTCACCGGCGCGCGCGTCGACCTGCCGCCGGACCTGCCCGAGCTGCTCGCCCGCGTGCGAGCCGAGACCGACAAGCCCGTGGGCGTGGGCTTCGGCATCTCCACTGCCGAGCAGGTTCGGACCGTGGCCGAGCTGGCCGACGGCGTCATCGTGGGGAGCGCGCTGGTCAACGTCGTGGCCGAGGCCGGCGACAGCCCCGACGCGGCTCCGGCCGCCGCCGAACTGGTCCGGTCCCTGAAGGCCGGTACGCGGCGGGCCTGAGCTTCGTGCCCGCCTACGCCGCGACGGGCGTCGTCCTCAGGCGCATCAGCCTGGGCGAGACCGATCGCATCATCACCCTCCTCACTCGTGAGCAGGGGAAGTTGCACGCAGTGGCCAAGGGCGCGCGGAAGCCCGGTTCCCGCTCCGGCGGGGCCACGGAGCTCTTCACGCTGACGCGCTTCATGCTGGCGTCGGGGAAGTCGCTCGAGATCGTCTCCCAGTGCGAGGTCCAGGAGAGCTTTCCCGCGTTGCGGGCCGATCTGGGGCTGCTTGCCCGTGCGACGTACCTGTGCGAGCTGGCCGACCGCCTCACCGAGGACCACGAACCCAGCCCGGACATGTTCGATTCCCTCGTCTCGGCGCTCTACCTGCTGCGCCGCAGGGCCGACGAGCCCGACATGGTGCTCCATGCCTTCGAGCTGCAGCTGCTCTCCGAGCGGGGCTATGCTCCGGGCCTGGGGCAGTGCGTCACGTGCGGCGGCGACCCCGGCGCCCAGAGCCTCAGCTTCAGCCCGACGCTCGGCGGCGTCCTCTGCGGTCGCTGCCGCAGGCCCATGGACGCCATCCCGCTTCCGGTCACCGCACTGGACCTGATGCGCCGCATGGCCTGCGCCGACGCCGACGGTATCGTGGCCCTGCGGGGCGCGGCCTCCGACCTGCGGGTCGTGGGCCGATGCATGAAGTGGACCATCCGGTACCGCATCGATCGCGACATCAAGAGCGCGGAGTTCCTCGACTCCCTGCGCCCACAAGGAGCGGGCCCGGCGTGAACCTGCCCAAGATCGTCATCTTCTCCACGCCCCTCGTCTCCACCTGGGTCTTCGACGAGACGCACCGCGTCCTCTTCGATGCCGGCGACGGGGTCACGGCCATGCTCGACAGCCGCATCCACAAGATCCGGCTGGCCGCCATCACGCACACGCATCGCGACCACTGCGCGGGCCTCATGCAGCTTCTGAACCTGCGCGGCGGGGCGGGCGACTTTACCGCCGTCTACCCGGCCGGGTCGGGTTCGGGACGGGCGCTGGCGGGCTTCCTCACCACCTTCGACTCCCGGTCCACGGGGAAGGTGCGCTGGAACCCCATGGACGCGGGCCAGGATGTGGCCATCGAGCCGCCTCGCCACGTCCTGCGCACGTTCGCCACGTCGCACTACCCGCCCACGGCCCCCACGCGGACCATGAGCGTCGGCTACCAGATCGTCCGCAGCGTGGACAAGGTCAAGCCCGAGCTCCGCGGCCTTCCGCAGCGCGAACTCGACGCCCTCCGCATGGAGCTGGGCAAGGAGCAGATCACCGAGACCCTGGAGGATGTCCTCCTCAGCATCACCGGCGACACCGTGCCGCTGGAACCCGCCACCTTCGCCGGTTCGCGGGTGCTGCTGCACGAGTGTACGTTCCTCGACCTCCACGACACCGACGGCCACGGCGAGGGCGTCCACCCGCACTCCACTCTGCCCGACGTGCTGCGGTGCGCCGCAGAGGCAGGCGTGGGCCACCTCGGCCTCTACCACATCTCGCGGCGCTACGACGAGGGGCTCCTCATGGCCCGCATCCGCGAGCTATGCGCCGAGATGGCGATCCCGTTCCCGGTCAGCGCGGCTGTTCCGGGTCGCCAGTACGAGGACCTTCTGCGGCAGACGGTATGGCCGGGCCTGCCATGCCCGGCGCCGTGAACCTCGCCGCCCTGGAGCCGCTGCCGGCCTCTGAGCTGGAGGGGCTCACCGAGGAGGTGGCCCGCCGCCTGCTGGGCTGCACGCTGGTCTCGCGACTGGGTGGCGCCGTCACGGCGGGCGTCATCGTGGAGACCGAGGCCTACGGTTCCGACGACCCGGCGTGCCACGCCTTCCGGGGACCGACCGCCCGGAATGCCGCCATGTTCATGGCGGCGGGTACCTTGTACGTGTATCGTATCTACGGCGTCCACCACTGCGCCAACGTGGTGACCGGTCCGGCCGGAGTAGGGGAGGCGGTCCTCATCCGGGCGCTGGAGCCGGTGCGGGGGCACGACGCGATGCGCAGCCGTCGTGGCGTCGAGGAGGATCGGATGCTCTGCTCGGGGCCGGGCAGGCTCTGCGCCGCTATGGGCATCGATGTCGCCGCCAATGGTTCCGACCTGTTCACCGGTCCCGTGACGCTGCTGGAGGCGCCGGCCGCGCCGCGGGAGGTGCGGGTCGGTCCGCGCGTCGGCGTGACGAAGGCCGCGGACCGGCAATGGCGCTTCTGCGTGGCCGGTTCGCGATATGTTTCGAGGAAGTGACCCGAGGTTCGTATGAGTGATCCAGCCGGGCTGATCGCCGCGGTCGTGGCCGCAGCCGCCGGTGCGGCGGGCGGGGCGGTCGTTCGGGCCCTCACCCTGCCCGGCGCCGCGGCGGCCTTCTGTGTGGGCGTCATGGTGTTCGGGCTGGGCGGCGCCGGGCACGCCGTGGCGCTCGTCAGCTTCTTCGTCTCCTCGTCGCTGCTCTCGGCGGCGGGCCTCCGCATCCGCCGCCGCCGTGGTTCACCCGTGTCCGCCGCACCGGCGCGCGATGCCTGGCAGGTGGCCGCGAACGGCCTGATCCCCGCGCTCATCGCGCTGGCTTCCGCCCTGACCAACCCCGGCGGCACGCCCTCCAGCCGCGAGTGGCTCCTCCTCTCCGCCGCCGCGCTGGCCTCGATGAACGCGGACACATGGGCCACGGAGATCGGCGGCCTCGCCCGTGCGCGCCCCAGGATGATGGGCTCATGGAAACCCGTGGCCGCGGGCGAGTCGGGCGGCGTGACGCTGCTGGGCGTGGCTGCCGGACTGGCCGGATCGCTCTTCGTGGCGCTCATGGTGGCGGCCTGGTGGCCGGTGGGCGGCGCCGGGCTCATCTGGCGCCCCGACCTGGGCGAGGTCTTCGCGGTGACCTGGGCCGGCTTTCTGGCCATGCTGGCCGACAGCATCCTTGGCGCGGGCGTGCAGGCGCGCTTCCGGTGCCGCGTCTGCGGCTCCACGACGGAGGAGCGGAGCCACTGTTCGGTCGCCGCCGAGCGCGTCTCCGGCTGGGGCCCCATGGACAACAACGCGGTGAACCTCACGGCTTCGGCCCTGGGCGTGGCCTTCGCGTGGATCCTGCTGCGATGGTTCGGGGGCGGCCTGTGACCTCCGCCGCAACCGGTCGGCCCACCTCGTTCACCGACGTCGCCGAGTTCTACGACGAACTCATGCGCGGCGTGCCCTACCGCTCGTGGCTCCGGTACATCGAGCAGACGCTGCAGCGGCGGCTGATGATCCCTCGTGCGGCGCTCGATCTGGCCTGCGGCACCGGCGCCATGGCCGAGCTCATGGCCCGGAAGCGGTGGCCCGTCGTCGGCGTGGACCTCTCGGCCGATATGATCGCCCATGCCCGCGCGAAGGCCCGCACCGCCGGCCTGCCCATCGAGTACCTCGTGCAGGATGCGGCGCGACTCGATCTGGGCGGGCGCACGGTGGACCTCTGCGTCTGCGTCTTCGACAGCCTCAACTACGTCACCGATCCTGCCGCGCTGCAGCGGGCCTTCCAGCGCGTGCTGGCGCACCTCGAACCGGGAGGGCTCTTCCTGTTCGACCTGAACTCGGAGTATGCCCTTCGCAACGGCTTCTTCGATCAGGATAATATCTCGACCGCTGATCGCTTGCAGTACCGCTGGCGCAGCGAGTACGACGCCGAGACGCGCCTCTGCACGGTGAACATGCGCTTCCAGTATATGGACGGCGACGGCGCGGTGCGGCCCTTCATCGAGACGCACACGCAGCGGGCCCATGGCCACGAGGAGGTGCTCGGCATGCTCGAGCGCGCCGGGTTCGTAGGCGTCGAGGCCTACCACGCCTATACATTCAGGCCCGTCAGGGCGACGTCGGACCGCATCTCGTACGTGGCTTGCGCGCCGCCGGAGCCGGACGGCGGGGGGGTAGAAGAGTGACCCGAAGGCCCATCGTCGCCATCGACGGCCCGGCCGGAGCCGGGAAGAGCACCGTGGCCCGCGGCGTGGCCGCGCGACTGGGCTTCACCTACGTGGATACCGGCGCCATGTACCGGGCCGCCGCCCTCCGCTGCGTCCAGAACGGCAACGACCCCGCGGATGCCGAGGCCTGCGGCGCGGCTGCCGCCGCCATGCGGCTGGAGTTCGCACCCGGCGCGGGAGGTGTCCAGCGCGTCCTGGCAGACGGCGAGGACATCACCGACGCCATCCGCACCCCGGAGATCAGCGCGCTCTCGTCGCCCGTCTCCAAGCACCCCGGAGTGCGCCGGGCGATGACCGCCCTGCAACGCGAGATGGGCGCCCGCGGCGGCGTGGTGATGGAGGGGCGCGACATCGGTACCGTGGTCTATCCGGACGCCGAGGTGAAGGTCTTCCTCACGGCCTCGGCCGGGGAGCGCGCACGCCGCCGGGCCGCGGAGAGGGCCGCGGCGGGCGTCGAGGCCGACGTGGCGGCCATCCTGCGCGAGATCAACGAGCGCGACGAGCGGGACTCCACCCGCCTCGAGGCCCCCCTCCGCCAGGCCGACGACGCTCGCCTGCTGGTGACCGACGGGCTGACGCCGGAGCAGGTGATCGACGCCATCGTGGCCTGGGCCAACGAGGCGGGGGAGGGCGCGCCATGACCTTCGGCTACCGGATGTGCTGGGCCGCGTCAAAGGTCTTCTACAAGGTCGTCGGCCGCACACGGATCATCGGGCATTCCAACATCCCGACGACCGGCCCCTTCATCGTGGCGTCGAACCACGTGAGCTACCTCGACCCGCCGTTGGTGGGTTCCTGCATCAAGCGCGAGTGCGCCTACATGGCCCGGCACGACCTGTGGAAGTCGCCCGTACTGGGCTGGTTCATGGATCGCTGCCACGCCTTCCCCGTTCATCGCGAAGCGGCCGACCGTGCCGCCATCCGGCAGGCGCTGGCCGTGCTGAAGACGCCGTGGGGCCTCGTCCTCTTCCCCGAGGGCACGCGTAGCCCGGACGGCAACCTGCAGCCGGCCGAAGGCGGCCTGGCGCTCATCGTGCAGAAATCGGGCGCGCCGGTGGTGCCCTGCGCCCTCATCGGCCCCGAGGCCATGTGGCCTCCCGGCGCCAAGCGCCTGAAGCCCACGCGGATCACGGTCGCCTTCGGAGAGCCGCTCGTCTTTGGGCCGGAGACCAGCCGCGAGGAGATGATGGCCCGGGTGATGCAAGGCATCGCGGACCTGATGACCGCAAACGGCCGCCCCATGAAGCCCGCCGGGTAGCGGGTCAGGGGCGGCCGCATGGCCCATGCCGGGTCAGCGCCGGGCGTCGAGGCCCTGCCAGTCGTGCGTCCAACCGCCCCGCTCGCTGACCACCTCGAACCGGTCGCCAAGCGGGTGCTGCACGAGCGTGTGGCCGTTCTCGTCTGCCAGGTAGCGCCGCTCCATGATGCCCAACTCCACCATGGCCTCCAGCGATGGCGGCAGCGCGCCGTAGGCCAGCCGGTAGGCGTAGAGGGCCCGTCCGATGCCCAGCCGGATGAAGTGCGCCTCGTTGTCGTTCTTCACTGCGCGCCCGGCTTCCGGCGGCAGGCAGAGCAGCCGCAGCAACTCCAGAGCGATGGGCCCCGCCGTGGCGCCCACTGCCTCGAAGGTGAGCAGGTGGATGCCCTCGTCCATCTTGTGGACGCCCAGCAGCAGATCCACGGACTCCGGCTCGACCGCGTTGAGGTCCAGCGTGACCGGCAGGCGCTCGCCGTCTATTTCCACGGCGTACTCACCGAACCCAGGAGCCTTCCATGTGGTGAGCCGGATGGCGTGCCGCCCGGCGCGGTCCACGCAGATGGGCGTCACGAGCCGCGCCCCCGGCTCCGTGTTGGGCCAGTGGAGCACGGGAGTGCCGCCGAAGAAGCCCAGCGTCCGCACCTGCGGCGAGGCGCTGCCCGTGGCCCGCGCCGACCGCAGCGAGGTGAGGAGATGAATCTCCTGCCACGGCACACGCCGCTCGGGCCAGCCCGGCAGCTCGGCGAAGCGCTTCGCCGGTCCCGCCTGGTACCAGAACGCCACGGAGGAGAGGAAGTCGGGTCGCTCGATAAAGAATCCGTCCTCCGACTCCGCGCAGTTGCCCTTGTGCTCAATGGTGAAGCGGAGCGACTCGCTGAAGCGCACCGGGTCCAGCACATGCCACCGGTAGCAGACGCCGCCGTCGCCGGCCGACCAGCCCTCCCAGCGCGGCTGCCCGAACCAAGCGCTGCAGCGCGGGCGGAAGCCCCAGGCGTCGTTGAAGTAGTCCTCGGACCCGGTGCCCTGGAGGCTCGGGACGGCCTCGCCGTCGATGTAGAAGAAGTCGTCGCCCTCGCCGAACCAGCCGTCCTGGGCCATGGTCACGGACATGACGGTGCCCACGTAGGCGCCCTCGCCCTCAAGGTCGGCGATCAGGTAATCGCCCGGCGTCGCGGGATGCTCCTGCCGGTACTGGGCGTGAAAGCGCATCGTCTCGGCCGGCAGCTCGGGCACCTCCATCCAGTCCACCTGCCAGTAGAGCCCGGTGGAGCGCTCCATGTTGTCGTTGCGGATCACGATCCGCGCCGACTCGCGGAAGGGCATGCGCCAGTAGCAGGTGAGGCTGCCGGTGGGGGAGACCTGCACGGGCACGCTCTCCACCGTCGCCGGGCGTCCGTGGCCCACCGCGAAGAAGTCGCCCAGCGGCGCCTCCACGGCGGGCGCCTCGTCGCCGTCCCAGTAGATGCGCAGGCTCAGGGCGTTCAGCTCGTTCACGCCGCCGGCGTGGCTGGTCATCCAGATATGCGTGATGACGCCCGGGCCCTTGAGCACTGGCATCTCGAAGGTCTCGCCCGGCGCCAGGCGCGTCATGTCGAAGTTGCCGTCCTGCCAGTTCGGTTGCTCGTTGCTGGAGATGCGGCGGTTGCGGCCGGCCATCGGAAGGGCCAACTCGCCCAGAGGTCCGGATAGGCAGTTCATGCGATCGCTCCTGAGGCGCGGGCGGCTTGCGTCCCGCGCAGGATTGCTGGTTGGGGCCATATTCGCCCCGTTCGCCTCGTTGTCCTGTTTGGGCGCAGGAATCCCGGCCCGCCGCGGCCAAACACCCGGCGTACCGGCATGAGACCGACTGGGAGGGATGATGAGCGGATCGATCTGTTTGGATGGGGTGTGGCAGGCCGTCTTCACCGAGGACGCGCCGGAGTACATGGCGGGCCCGAACCTGGAGGGCCAGTGCCCCCTGCCGGTGAGCGTTCCCGGCACGATCCATGCTTCGCTGGAGCGGTTGGGCCTCATCGACGATCCGCGCATCGGCCTCAACAGCCTGAGGGCCCGGTGGGTTGAGGAGCAGTTCTGGTCGCTGCGCCGAACCTTTGACCTGCCCGAGGAGGCGGTCGGGCAACCGGCGTGGCTCTGCTTCGAGACGCTCGAGGCGGTCGCGACCGTCTTCGTCAACGGCGCTCAGGTGGGGAGCCACGTCTCCGCCCACCGTTCGGCGCGGTTCGAGGTGACTCAGGCCCTGCGGCCCGGCGAGAACCAGGTGGTCGTGCTGGTCGAGACGGGCCTCCATGCGCTGAACGACAAGCCCGTCGCCGGGTACGGCGCCGATTGGCCCGCCCGCATGACGCGCCGCCCGCTGATCCGCAAGGCGCAGCATCAGTGCGGCTGGGACTGGCACCCGCGCCTCATGAACGTGGGCATCACCGGCAGCGTCCGGCTGGAGTATGCTGCCGCGCCGAAGGTCGAGCGATGCTGGGTGACCGCCGCCGCGTCGGCCGACCTGGACTCGGCCGAGGTAACGGCCCGCGTCTCCCTCCTCTGGACCGGCTCCGAGCCCGCCGAGGGCTTCCTGCGGTTGGAGATCGACGGCGCCCGGGCGGAGTCCGCCGTCACCGTGCAGCCCGGCGGCTCGGTGGCCCAGGTCGCACTGCGTCTGGATCAACCCCGCCTCTGGTGGCCGCGCGGACACGGCGAGCAGGCGCTCTACGACGCGCGGGTCACGTGGACCTCCGGCGGCGAGGAGGAGGCCCGCGTGCGGCGCTTCGGCGTCCGCAAGGTTGAGATCGACCAGTCGGCGCACCCGGTGACGGGTAGCTACTGCATCCTCCGCGTCAACGATCGGCCAATCTTCTGCAAGGGCGGCAACTGGGTGCCCGCGGACCTGTACCACGATACGGTCAGCGGCGAGACCTACCGCGAGCTGGTCGCCCGCGCCGTGGGGGCCAACTTCAACACGCTCCGCGTCTGGGGCGGCGGCATCTACGCGCCCGAAGTGGTCTGCGAAGCCTGCGACGAGGCGGGCATCCTGATCTGGCACGATCTCGGCTTCGCCTGCGCCCAGTATCCCGGCGACGATCCCGACTTCCTCCGCGAAGTCGAGGCCGAGGTCACCGAGGCCATGCGGGCGCGGATGCACCATCCGAGCCTCGTCGTCTGGTGCGGCAGCAACGAGATCGAGTGGGGCGACCACGGCTGGGGCTATGCCGGCATGCGCCCCGCCCACCCGCACTACGCCATGTTCCACCTCTACCTGCCCCGGTTGGCGGCCCGCGAGGACCCCACCCGCGTCTACTGGATCAGCTCGCCCTACTCCCCGGACTACCGCGACCCGAACGACCCCGTCGTCGGCGACCAGCACCCGTGGGGCGTCTCCATCATGAAGCCGGGGCCTGCCGACTTCTGGCAGTACCGCGACTACGTGGACCGCTTCCCCAATGAGGGCGGCGTGCTGGGCGCCACGGGCCTTGCCACGCTCCGCGACTTCCTGCCCGAGGCCGACCGCCGTGTCTTGTCCCCCTCCTGGGCGCACCACGACAACCCGCTGGCGATCCGCGCATCGCAGCCCGGCGAGCTGGGCCGCGCCTACCAGACGCTGCGGCTCTGGACCGGCCTCAACCACGACGCCATCCCCATGCCGGACTACGCGCTCCTGAGCGGGATGCTGCAGGCCGAAGGACTGTCGGAGTACATTCGCAACTACCGCCGCCGCATGTTCAGCAGCGCCTCGGCCGTTTTCTGGATGTACAACGACTCCTGGCCCGTGACCCACGGATGGACGATCGTCGACTACTACCTGCGGCCCAAGCTGGCCTACCACCCGGTGCGCCGCGCCTTCGCGCCCGTCATCGTCGTCCTGGCGCACGAGGGCGACGAGGTGCAGGTCCACCTCGTCAACGAGACGCGGGAGACGTGGATCGGCGACGTGCGGTTCGGCGTCTTCGGCCTGGCAGGCGGCCTCCCGCTGGACGAGACGGTCCGGGCCACCGTGGCCCCGAACTCGGCCTCCCGCGTGGCGGCGCTGCCCGTCTCGGCCATGGAGGCCCAGGGTCTCACACGGTCCGGCGCCTTCGCGATGGCCGATGTGGGCGACGGGACCGCGGCGGTCGATCGCCTCTTCCTCGCCCGCTTCGGCGATCTGGAGTTCGCCGGTTCGGAGATCAAGGCGGACCTGGTCGGCGACCGGTTGGTCGTCACGTCGGACACCTTCGCCTGGGGCGTCTGCCTGCATCCCGAATGCGAGGCCTGGGCGACGGACGATGTCTTCGACGTGATCGCGGGCATTGGGTATACTCTGCCTTGGCGGCAGGCGGCGCCGGCGGCAGGCACCATCCAGTCCGCGTCACGGACGCTCGAGCGTAACCGAGTTGACCGCCCGTGAACCGGTTCGGTGCAGCTATCAGGGCGTATTCCGGCGATTCTCGCAGACCATGGAGGGAATCCCGATTACGTGTGGAACTCTTAGCAGCCGGCAGTGCGCTCTGGCGAGGGCCACGGCCCGGGAGTTGCGGCAAGCATGGCAAGGCGCATCAATGACGAACGCTGCATCGTATGCGGCGTGTGCATATCGGAGTGTCCCAATGGCGGCATTACCGAAGTGGATGGCGCGGTAGTAATCGACTCAAGTATGTGCACGGAGTGTTTCGGTTTCAACGACGCATCGCGGTGCGCCGCGATTTGCCCGGTGGGGGCCGTGGAAACGGACCCCGACGTAGAGCAGGACGAGGACGTACTCATCGGGAGATCGGCCGATCTTCATCCGGATCGGTTCCCGAGAGGCTAGGCCGGCGAGCCCAAATCACCAATCCATAAGGATGGCAATGCGATGACAGACTTGCAAGAACTGTACACTGCCGTACTTGAAGGCGACGCACCGTCGGCCAAGTCCCTCGTGCAGACCGCACTCGATGGGGGCGCTGACCCGCAGGAGCTCCTCGCCAAGTACATGATCCCGGCTATGGACGAAGTGGGCCGCCTCTTCGAGGCCAACGAGTACTTCGTTCCCGAGCTCCTGATCGCCGCCCGCGCCATGAAGGGCGCTCTTGAGCTGATCCGACCCAAGCTCGTCGCCGCCGGCGCCAAGTCGGCCGGCAAGGTTGCCATCGGCACCGTCCGCGGCGACCTCCACGACATCGGCAAGAACCTCGTCGCCGCCATGCTTGAGGGTGGTGGGTTCGATATCATCGATCTGGGCGTCGACGTCTCTCCGGAGAAGTTCGTCGAAGCCGCCCGTGAGAAGGGCGCCGACGTGATCGCCATGTCCGCCCTCCTGACGACCACCATGCCCGGCATGAAGACCACCGTGGACGCCATCGACCAGGCCGGTCTCAAGGGCAAGGTCAAGGTCATGATCGGCGGCGCGCCTGTGACCCAGCGCTTCGCCGATGAGATCGGGGCCGACGGGTTCAGCGACAACGCCAGCGGCGCGGTCCGTATCGCCCGACAGCTTCTAGCCTAGGTCGGGCTCAGGCCCATCCCATCATGTCGCGCCTGCCGACCGCGTCGTTCGCGTCGCGGTCGGTAGCGCCGATCCCTGCGCCGCGCCTCTCCGATCCGGGGCGCGGCGCTCTGCTGTCGGCGCGAACCCACGGAGCCGCCCATGGTGCCTGACACTCTGTTCAAGGCCGACGTCGAGGCGGCCAAGCGCGGCCTCCTCGCCTGGTGGCGCCGCGAGGGCCTCGCCCTCCATGTCACCGCTCCGCGAGACGCGCCCCTGTCCGGTTTCCCGGCGCCGCCGCCCGTTGGGCTGGACGAGCGCTGGCTCTCGCCGGGTTTTCGGGTCGCCCAACAGCTCCACCATATGGCCGCCACCTTCTACGGTGGCGTGGCGCTCCCCATCTTCTCCACCGACATCGGTCCCGGCAGCCTCGGCCTACTCATGGGCGGAGTGGGCCACTACGACGACGTCACGGTATGGTACGAGCCCAGCATCGCCGACGCCGACCTGGATCGCCCGCTCGCCCTTGATCGCTCGTGCGCCTGGTGGGAGCGCCACTTCGGTCACCTGCAGGCGGGGCTGGAGGCCAACCGGGGCCGCTACCTCGTGGGCATGCCCGACCTCATCGAGAATCTGGACACCCTCGCCCAGTTGCGCGGCAACGAGGAGGTCCTGTTCGACATGGCCGACCGGCCGGAGTGGGTCGAGCGGAGCATCGTGGCCATCAACGAGCTATGGTTCGAGGCCTTTGAGGCGATGCGCCCCTTTGTGGATGACGGCGCCGGCGGCAACGCCTGGGGCGCCTTCGCCATCTGGGGGCCCGGTCGCACCGCCAAGGTCCAGTGCGACCTCGCGTGCGCCCTGAGCCCCTCCGCCTTCCGGCGCTGCGTGCAGCCCGCCCTGGCGGACCAGTGTCGACGGCTCGACTACAGCCTGTTTCACCTCGACGGCACCAACGCCCTGCCGCAGCTGGACAACCTGCTCTCCATCGAGCATCTCGACGCCATCGAGTGGACTCCGCAGTCGGGCCGTCCCGGCGGCGGCTCGCCCGAGTGGTACGACCTCTACCGGCGCATCAAGGCCGGCGGCAAGGCCGTGCAGGTGGTGGGCGCCACCGTCGACGAAGTGGAGCCGCTCATCGATGCGGTCGGTCCCGAGGGCCTCTTCATCATGACCTGGGCGCGGGACGAGGAGCAGGCGCGCGGCCTGCTTGACCGTTGCGGTCGGCCGGAGGCATAGGCCAATGAGCACAGCGCTGCGCCCCGGCGACCGCCTCGCCGGCATGGACTTCGCCGCGCACAACGCCGAGGTGGCCGACCTCTGGCGCGGCTATTGGGAGGGGACTCCCAGCCGCACGCCGGTCATCTTCGGCATCGGCACGCGCTTCTTCCTGAAGGAGCCCGGCGCCAATCCGGACGGCGTCACCTTCCAGGAGTACAGCGAGGACCCGGACCTCATGTTCCGGATGCAGCTCGGCTTCCAGCGCTGGTTCAGGCACAACGTGGACCAGGACGCCGAGTTGGGCGCTCCGACGGCGTGGCCCGTCTACGTGGACTTCCAGAACTACTTCGAGGCCGCCTGGTTCGGCTGTCCAGTGGAGTTCCGTAGCGGCGAGGTGCCGGACGCCACGCCCGCCTTCGCCGACCGGCCCGAGGATCTGCTCGATCGAGGCATTCCGGACCCCTTCGGCGGCCTCATGGGCCGCGCCATCGAGTACCACGAGCGCTTCTGCGAGCTGGCCGCGGCGGAGCCCTACCTGGGCATCCCGGTGCAGCCGCCCTCCTACGCCTGCGGCATGGGCAGCGACGGCCCCTTTACGGTGGGCTGCAGCCTCTTCGGTCCCGATGTGCTGTGCACTCTCTTGGCCTCCGAGCCGGATCGTTTCCATGCCCTGATGGACTTCCTCACCACAGCGATCGGCGACCGGATGGAGGCCTGGCGCAGCCGCTTCGGCGTGCCCGTGCCGCAGGACAGCTTCGGCATGGCCGACGACAGCGTCGCGCTCATCTCAACGCGGATGTACCGAGAGCACGTCCTGCCGTACCACCGCCGCCTCTACAACCGCTTCGGCACGGACAAGATGCGCAGCATCCACCTCTGCGGCGATGCCACGCGCCACTTCGTGACGCTCCGCGACGAGCTGGGCATCCGGTCGTTCGATACCGGCTTCCCGGTCGATTTCGCCGCGATTCGGGCGCGGCTGGGTCCCGAAGTGCGCATCCAAGGCGGGCCGCACGTCGCCCTGCTGCGCCACGGTGCGCCGGCCGACGTGGAGGCCGAGGTGCGGCGGATCATGCAGTCCGGCGTCCGCGAGGGCGGCCTGTTCGTGCTCCGCGAGGGCAACAACATGGCCCCGGAGACGCCGCTTGAGAACCTGGAGGCCATGGTCCGCACAGGGCGGGCGATGGGCTCACTGACACCCACCAACGGAGATACCGCATGACCAACATAGTGACCGAACTGAGCCTCGCCAAGCCGGTCATCACCGACGGCGCGTGGGGCACCCAGCTGCAGATGCGCGGGCTCGCCGTGGGCGACGCCCCGGACCCGTGGAACCTGGACCACCCAGAGCTGGTGGAGGAGGTCGCCGCGGCCTACGTGGCGGCGGGCAGCCAGGTCATTCTAACCAACACCTTCGGCGCCAACCGTGTGCTGTTGGAGCGGCATGGGCTGGGCGACAAGGTGACCGCGATCAACGTGGCCGGCGTCGAGATCTCCCTCCGAGCCGCCGCGGCCACGGGAGCCCGTGTCTTCGCCTCCATGGGCCCTACCGGCAAGATGCTGGCGGTGGGCGAGATCAGCGCCGAGGAGGCCCGCGAGGTCTATCTGGAGCAGGCCGCGGCCCTCCGCGCCGGTGGCGCCGACGCCATCCTGGTGGAGACCATGAGCGACCTCGCCGAAGCCGCCGAGGCGGTCGCCGCCGGCGTGGCGGTGGGCCTGCCGGTGGTGGCCAGCATGACCTACCAGCGCGGGGCGCGGGGCTTCCGTACCCTCATGGGCGAGACCGTCTCCGCCTGCGTCAAGCGGCTCACCGAGGCCGGCGCGTCGGCCGTGGGCGCCAACTGCGGCATGGGGCCCGAGCAGATGGTCGCCGTGGTGAACGAATGCACAGCCGCCGGGTCGTTGCCCGTCTGGGCCAAGGCCAACGCGGGCATGCCGAGGCAGACCGCCGACGGCACGGTCTACGACGTCGGCGCCCAGGAGTTCGCCGTCCAGTCGTTGCTGCTGCGCGACGCCGGGGCGGCGTTCATCGGCGGATGCTGCGGCTCCACGCCGGAGGCCATCAAGGCGGTCGTCGCGGCGTTGCGGCCGTAGGAGCGGGCGAGGAGAAGACTCAGGTGCGCCTCAAGCTCATCGCATGCGAAGTGCTGTTCCGCGAGCTCTGCCAGGCCCTGGCAGACACGCCCCATACCGTCGATGTCCAGTTCGCGCCCAAGGGCCTGCACGACATCGGCGCTCCCGGCATGCTGGCCCGGATGCAGCAGATGGTCGATGCTGTGGACGAGGCGCAGTACGACGCCGTCATGCTCGGATACGCGCTCTGCAACAACGGCATCGCCGGGCTGACGGCCCGAGGCATCCCGCTCGTCGTGCCCCGCGCCCATGACTGCATCACGCTCTTCCTTGGCAGCAAGGAGAAGTACCACGACTTCTTCCACGCCAACCCGGGCGTCTACTTCCACACCGCCGGGTGGATTGAGCGCGGCACGGACGCCGGCGAGCTGCAGCAGCTCTCCGTGTCGCACCAAATGGGCATGGACAGCCAGTACAAGGACCTGGTCGAGAAGTACGGCGAGGACAACGCCAAGTACCTGTTCGATATGCTCTGCAACACCACGCGGAACTACTCCGGGATCGCGTACATCGCCATGGGACTGGGCAGCGATTCGGCTTTCGAGGAGCAGAGCCGCCGGGACGCCGCGGCCCGAGGCTGGAGCTTCACCCGGGTCGAGGGCGACATGCGTCTCTTTCGCGACCTGCTCGAGGGCCGGTGGGACGAGGCCGACTTTCTGGTCGTGCCGCCGGGGCAGTCCATCGCCGCCAGCCATGGCTCCGACGTGATCAGCATTACCGCGTAACGCCCCCCAGTGGGCACAGACCCAAGCGAGGAGACGCCGAGTGGCAATCGAGCATCGTTCCAGCGATTGGACCGAGTACAAGATGGTCTACGACGACCCGCACCGCCAGGTAGAGCCTGCGGAACGCGAGATCGCCACGGTGGACGACGCGCTGGCCGCGTTGCGGGAGCAGGGCATCATCGAGTCGGTGGGCTACGACCATGACCGCTTCCTGGCCCATCGCGCGGCTGTGGCGGCGGCGTTCGAGATCCCCTGGACGGCCATCACGCCGCGTATGCAGCGCCTCCTCTACGCCCTCAACGCGATCCGCAAGCCGTCGGTGATGGTGGCCGCAGGCGTCTTCTGCGGCAACACCTTCTTCTCCAACGCCGGAGCCGGCGCTGGGCCGGGCGCGTGCTACGACGCGAAGGAGCTGCTCGGCATCGAGATCAAGCCCGATGAGGCCGAGCGCGCCGAGCGCAACGTCCGCCGCGTCGATCCCACGGGCGTGGCAAGAATCATCGCCGCCGACGCCGTGGACGTGGCACGCGACTACCCGGGCCCCATCGACCTCCTCTATCTCGACGCCGACGGCGACGCGGCGCGGGGCAAGGGCATCTACCTCGACATCCTCGAGGCCTGCTTCGACCGCCTCAGCCCCGGCGCGCTGGTTCTGGCCCACAACAGCATCAACTGCGCCGAGCGCCTCCGCCACTACCTGGCCTGGGTGCGCGACCCGGCCAACATGAAGGCCAGCGTCAACGTGATGATCGACGGCGAAGGGCTCGAGGTCTCGGCCCGCTAGGCTGCCGCAAGGAGGGTGCCATGTCCGCCAAGCTGACGTCCCGTGAGCGGTTTCGCCGCATGTACGACCACAAGGAAGCCGACCGGGTGCCGATCATCGATGGGCCCTGGGCCGCGACCATCGAGCGCTGGCAGGCCGAGGGAATGCCTGCGGATGTCAGCTATGTCGACTACTTCGACCTCGACAAGGTGGCGGGGATCGGCGTCGACATCAGCCCGCGCTACCCGGCCCATGTGGTCGAGGAGACCGACGAGTACGTCGTACACGTCTCCTCCTACGGCGCCAAGATGCGGAACTGGAAGCACGCCGGCGGCGTGCCGGAGTTCCTCGACTTCGTCATCAAGGACCCGGACAGCTGGCGCGAGGCCAAGGCCCGCATGACGCCCACGCCTGACCGGGTCCCCTGGGACCACCTGAAGGCCAACTACTCCCGCTGGCGCGAGGAGGGTTCCTGGATCCAGGCGGGCCTCTGGTTCGGCTTCGACATCACCCACTCCTGGACGGTGGGCACCGAGCGCGTCCTCATGGCCCTCGTCGAAGAGCCCGAGTGGATGCAGGACATGTTCAGCCACTTCCTCGAGGTGAACCTGGCGCTGCTCGACCAGGTTTGGGACGCCGGCTACCACTTCGACTGCGTCACCTGGCCCGACGACATGGGCTTCAAGAAGAACCAGTTTTTCTCGGTGGCCACCTACAGGCGGCTGCTCAAGCCCGTACACCAGCGTGCGGTTGAGTGGGCCCACGCCCACGGCGCCGTGGCGCACCTCCACTCCTGCGGCGACATCAACCCGTTCCTTTCCGATCTTGTAGGCATCGGCATGGACGGCCTCAACCCGCTGGAGGTGAAGGCCGGCATGGACCCGGTGGCCATCAAGCAGAAGTGGGGCGACAAGCTGACCCTCCACGGCGGCATCAACGCGGTCCTGTGGGACGACCTTCCCGCCATCGAGGAGGAGATGCGCCGCGTCATGCCGCACCTCAAGAAGGACGGCGGCTACATCTTCTCGTCCGACCATTCGGTCCCGTCCAGCGTGAGCCTGGAGGGGTTCAGGCATATCATTGGGCTGGCCCGCGAGTTGGGCAGCTACGAGTAGCCGCTAGAGCAGGGAGGGAGCGCCATGCGAGAGATCAGGATCGGCATCGTTGGTGTCGGGCAGATCGGCAAGCACCATCTGGAGCAGTACCGCAGCGTGCCCGGCGCCCGCGTGGTGGCCGCTTGCGACATCGATGCGCCCGAACTGGCGCGGGTCGCCGAGCGGTTCGGCATCGAGAGCGCCTACGCCGACTACAAGCAGCTCCTCCATCGCGACGACCTCGACTCGGTCGACGTCTGCCTCCACAACAACCTCCACGCTCCGGTCACCATCGCCGCGCTGGAGTCCGGCAAACACGTCTACTGCTAGAAGCCCATGGCGGGCGCCTTCGCCGACGCCCAGGCCATGATGGACGCCTCGGTCCGATGCGGCAAGATGCTCAGCATCCAGCTCGGGACCCTCTTCACGAACGAGAACCTGGCCGCGCTGGCGATCCGCGACGCGGGCATGCTGGGCAAGCTCTATCACGCCCGCTCGGTGGGCTTCCGCCGCCGCGGTCGTCCGTTCGTCGACGGCTACGCGACCGACAACTTCGTCAAGAAGCATGTGGCCGCCGGCGGCGCACTCTATGATATGGGCGTCTATCACATAGCCCAGGTCCTCTTCCTGCTGGGCCTTCCGAAGGTGGAGCGCATCAGCGGGAAGGTCTACCAGGAGACCCCCATGGACGAAGCCCGGCGCGCGTCGTCGGGCTACGACGTGGAAGAGCTGGGGCTCGGGTTCGTGAAGTGCCACGACGGTCTGACCATCGACATCGTCGAGGCCTGGGCCATGCACCTGGGCGGGCTCGACAGCAGCTGCATCCTCGGCTCGCAGGGCGGCCTCAAGTTGGACCCATTCGGCTACTTCACCACCACGGCCGACCTCGAGATGAATGGTTCGTTCGACTTGGGGGGCGTCTCCACGCGGCGCCACAGCCTCGACCCGAACCGCGAGTGCTACGACAGCGCCCAGCACCACTGGATCGGCGCCCAGCAGGGCCGCGTGCCGCTCTTGCCCACGGCTGAGACGGCGCTGAACACGATGCTCATCAGCGAGGGCATCTACCTCTCCAACCGCCTGGGACGAGAGGTCACCGCCGACGAGGTGCGCCAGATGTCGGTTTCCACCGCGCTGAAGGTCTAGCATAGGCGGCCGGGGCGGGCGCGCCGCCTTGGGCCAACAAGGGAGGCTGCGTCATGATGGAACCAAGCCCCGCGTCCGGTACCCATACATTCGGCATCGAGGGCGGGCCGTTTGTGCTCGACGGCCGGCCCTTCGTCATCCGCTCCGGCGAGATGCACTACCCGCGCGTCCCGAAGCCCTACTGGCGCCACCGGATGCGCTCCATGCGGGCCATGGGCCTCAACACGCTCTGCACCTACGTCTTCTGGAATGCTCACGAGCCACGCCCGACATCCGGATTGCGGCCGAGGAGGGCCTCTGGACGCTGCTGAGGCCGGGCCCTTACATCTGCACCGAGTGGGACTTGGGCGGGCTGCCTGCGTGGCTCCTGAAGGAGCCGGACATGGTGATCCGAAGCCGCGACGCACGCTTCCTCGTTGCAGCCGATCGCTACCTGGCCGAGGTGGGCCGTCAGGTGTCGGGCATGGAGGTCGCCAAAGGCGGCTCCATCCTCATGACGCAGGTGGAGAACGAGTACGGCTCCTACGCCGCGGACCACGACTACATGGCTGCCATTCGCGACAGCATCCGCGGGGCGGGTTTCGACGGCCCCCTCTTCACCGCCGACGGCGCCTCCGACGAGATGCTGGGCGGCGGGACGCTGCCGGATGTGCTACCCGCCATCAACTTCGGAGCCGGCGACCCCGAGTCCCAGTTCGCCAACCTGGCGCGGTTCAGGCAGGGCATCCCGCGGATGTGCGGCGAGTACTGGGGCGGCTGGTTCGACCATTGGCGCGATGAGCACCACCGTGTGAGCCCCGACGCCGTGGCCCAGGGCATCGACTGGATGCTGGAGCGCGGCATCTCGTTCAGCCTCTACATGGCTCACGGCGGCACCACCTTCGGTTTCATGGCCGGCGCCAACTTCGGCGATGCCTACGAGCCCGACACGACCTCGTACGACACCGATGCGCCGCTGGACGAGTGCGGTCGGCCCACCGCCAAGTTCGACGCCGTCCGCGCCGCCATCGCGCGCCACACGCCCGGCTCCGAGGATTGGCCCTCGCTGCCGCAGGCGCCCGCCCTGGCCGCCACCGGGCAGGTCGCCTTCGACGGCGCCGCCGACCTCGCGGCCCTGGGTGTCCGGACGGAGACTGCCGCCGACCCGCTCGGCATGGAGACGCTCGACCAGGCCCACGGCTTCGTCCTCTACCGCCACGCCGCCACGGTCGCTGTGAGCGGCAGCCTGACGGGCGAACTGGTCCGCGACTACGCCCACGTCCGTGTGAACGGCCGCGCCGTCGGCGTCCTTGATCGTCGTCACGTGGCGGAGGGGATCGACGTCGCGCTGCAGCCGGGCGACGTGCTGGAGATTCTGGTCGAGAACCTGGGGCGCATTAACTTCGCCTCCAGGCTCCCAGGCGAGCGCAAGGGCATCCTCACGCCCGTGGCCCTTGGCGGCGTCGATCTGGTGGGTTGGCAGTCTGTCTCAATCTCCTTGGCCGATCCGGCCTCCGCGAACTACGGCCCCCGCACGGGCGATGGGCCCGTCATCTGGCGCGGGACGTTGCAGATCGGGGACCCGGCGGACACCTTCCTGGACATGGGCGCATGGCGCATGGGCCACGTCTGGATCAACGGTCGTCACCTGGGCCGCTACTGGTGCGAGGGGCCGCAGCAGTCCCTCTACTGCCCCGGCGTCTGGTTGCAGTCCGGGACTAACGAGGTGCTGGTGCTGGACCTGAGCGGCCAGGGCCCGTTCCCCATGGCGGGCGTCGCCGAGCCGATCTTCTTCACGCCGTCGGTGGTGGCCAAGGAGTAGTCCATGACCCTCGAGCAGCTTGCCCAACTCTCGCCGGCCCAGTGGTTCTTCGACGTCCGCGACCAGTTGAAGAACCATGTATACGGTCGCTCCGAACGCGCGTTCGCCGCGGGTGACGCCGGCCGCGACGCCTTGGCGACGGCGGAGCAGGTGGCCGAGCGGCAGGCCTGCGTCCGTGAGCGGTTCGCCGCGTCGCTTGGAGGCCTGCCCTCGTCGGATACGCCTATGGAGCCGGTCATCACCGGCGTCATACTGCGCGACGGCTTCCGCATCGAGAAGGTCATCTACCAGTCGCGCCCGCGCCACTACGTCACCGCCAACCTCTACGTGCCGGATGGGCTGGAAGGGCCGACGGGCGCCGTGCTCTTCCTCTGCGGCCACGCCGAGGTCGCCAAGGCCTACCCGGAGTATCAGGCCGTCTGCCAGCGCCTGGCGCTCGCCGGGCTCGTCGTGCTGGCGCAGGACCCCATCGGTCAGGGCGAGCGGCTCAGCTACTGGGACGCCGCCGGCCGATCGGCCACAGTAGGAGCCTGCTGCCCGGAGCATGACCACGCCGGGGCGCAATGCGTGCCGCTGGGCGACTTCCTGGCCAGGTACTTTGCCCACGACGCCATGCGCGGCCTGGACTACCTCTCCTCCCGGCCCGAGGTCGACCCCGCCCGCCTTGGCGTCACCGGCAACTCGGGCGGCGGCACGCAGTCGTCCCTGCTCATGCTTCTCGACCCGCGTCTGGCCGCGGCGGCGCCGGGCACCTTCATCATGAACCGCGCCACCTACCAGCGGACGGGCGGCGCGCAGGACGCCGAGCAGATCTGGCCCGGCTTCACCGCCGCGGGCTGCGACCATGAGGATATCGTCATGGCCATGGCGCCCAAGCCGGTGCGCGTCCTGGCGGTGACCGATGATTTCTTCCCTATCGAGGGGACCCGCCGCACAGTCCAGCGGTGCAAGCGCATCTGGGGGCTCTTCGGCCGCGAGGAGTGCGTCGACCTGGTGGAGGATGTCTCCGGCCACGCCTACACGCCGCCGCTGGCGCGAGCCGCCACGGCCTTCTTCACGCGCCACCTGCTGGGCCGCGAGGTGGTGGTGGACGAAGGGCGCGTTGCCCCGTTGGCCGCGTCGGACCTCTGGTGTACTCGCTCGGGGCAGGTGCAGGGCGAGGTCGCAGGCGCCGAGTTCGCCTTTGAGGCCAACCTGGGCCGCCTACAGGAAGTGACCGCGGCCCGTACCGCGGGGCTCTCCGCCGAAGCGGCCGATTGGCTCCGCGAGCAGGTGTTGCGTGACCGGACGCCGTGCGACCTCAACCCCCGCGTCTACCTCCGCACCGACTGGGAGGGGCTCCCCGTGGAGGCGCGCGTCTGGTGGTCGCAGGAGGGCCTGATGGGCCACTCGCTTCTCTTCCGCCCGGCCGAGGCGGCCGACAACGCGCGGCTGACGCTGGCGGTCTGGGACGGCGGATGCTCTGCCGTGGCCTGTCGCGCCGAAGCCATCCGCAGCGCCTGCGCCGCCGGGCGGGCCGTAATGGTGCTGGACGTGAGTGGCATGGGCGCACTGAAGCCATTCCCGCTGAACGATGCCTACCCAACCGATGGCTTCTACGGCGTCATCCACAAGCTCTCGGACGATCTGATGTGGCTCGGCGACAGCCTCTGCGCGCTACGCGTCTACGACGTGCTGCGGGCGCTGGACCTCGCCGTCATCATTCCGGGGCTCGACGCAAGGCGCATCGACGTTCTGGCGGCGGGGAAGTGCGGCATCTACGGCCGCCTGGCCGCGGCGCTGGACGACCGGATCGCCTCCGTAGACCTGGCCGGCGGGCCTACGTCCTGCGCCGCCTGGGTAGGGGAGCGCCTCTACGACAGCGACAACGTCAAGGCGCTGCTTCTGCCGGGGATGCTGCGCTGGTTCGATCTTGCGGACTTGCCGGCCGGCCCCAGATAGACACTAAGGGCCGCCCCAGAGTTCTGGAGCGGACCGCGCCGCCTACGCCTGTACGTGGGCCAGGGGGGTGTGGCAGCCGTTGCAGCCGGTGCAGACCGCCTGCTCGCCGCGCTGGGCCAGCCATGAGCGCACCTTGGCGCAACGGACGGGCGGCACGTCGGTCTTCAGGCCGGCCAGGCGGCCGCGGAACTTGGCCGCGTCGTGGCCCGGTGCGGCCGCCAGGGCGCGGGTGGCGAACGCCGCACCGGCGGAGCCCAGGCGGCCGGCGGCGTAGAGCAGGATGCTCTTGTGCTCGCCGGACGGCTTGGCGCCCGAGGCGGCGGCGTCGGCGATGGCGCCCACCACGGCGCAACCGCCCACAAGCTGCTGCACGGGCGCGCCGTAGCGGCCGCTGAGAGCCTCCTGCACCGCCGGCGAGTCGCCGGCAGGCGTTAGGCCCAGGATGGGCGCGGGACGGCCGTCCGCGCCGAAGCGCGTCTTGAGGTAGGTGAAGCCCTCGCTTGCAGGGGTCACCGCGGTCTTGGCCTCGTTCACCGCCAGCCCCAGCTTGTCCAGGGCGCGGGCGAACGCCGCAAGGGCGTCGTAGGCCTCCTCCTGGGTGCGGCACGCCACGGCCATGTCGTCGCAGAAGCGGACGACGCCGGGGTAGCGGAGCTGCGCGCCGCGGTCGAAGCCCTTGAGGTACAGGTTGCTGAGCAGGTTGGAGACCGGCGCGCCCTGGCAGAGGCCGCGGGCCGGACCCGGCGACTGGGCCTCGACCTGGCGCATGACGGCGTCGACCAACGCTGCATCGTCGGTCACGCGGGCCACGGTCTCGCGCATCAGGTCGTGCGGGATGCTGTCGAAGAAGCCGCGGACGTCGGTGCGCATGATCCACGGGCGGCCGGCGGCGATGGCGCGCGACAGGGCGTCGAGGGCCGTGGTCGAGCAGTGGCCCGGGCGGTAGGCGTGGTTGACCTGCGGGTTGCCGACCTCCACCGTCGGCCGGAGCGCCGCGCACATGGCGGCCTGCACCACGCGGTCGCGGACGCTCACCAGGCCGATGGTGCGCGCCTTGCCGTCGGGCTCGAGGAACGTCACGCGCTTGGCAGGCAGGGGCTCGTAGGTGCCGGTGCGGAGGGCGATGCCGATCGCCTCCAGGTTCGCCTCGGCGTTGCGCGCGAACCCGCCCACGGTCTGGCCGTCGACGCCGGGGCAGCGGCGACGCTCGGCGACGCGGCCCCATGCGGTGGCCAGCGAACGGCCCTGGGCGATGCCCTCCAGGCTCGGGCGGGCGGTGGTGCGGCAGGCGGAGGTGTACATGGCGATGGCCCCTCTCCGATCGCAGCCGGGCCCTGATGCCGGACGCGCGCGCAACCGCGGCGAACGGCGCCCCGCATGGTGCGGGGGTCAGGCCAGGCGATCCGCCGCTTCCGCAGCAGACCGCGATCTTGTGGGCCCCGCAGGGAGGCCCAGGAGGGGCGGCACGGGGCCGCCGGGTCGGGCTATCTATCCGGCAACGGCTGCGGCTGATGGTCGGATCGGCGGCGCCCGTCTCGACCCGGCTTCCGGAGCCTCATCGTCAGCGATGAGGCCCAGTTCGCGAGCCGCCGCGTGGCCGTAGCGGCGGATGTCGCGGCAGTAGTTGGAGCGGAGGACCGCCGCCGTGGCCGTGAGGCCGAAGCGGCGATGCATGGCCTCCGCCACGTCATCCCAGTCGGTATCGTACGTCAGGCGCAGCCCCGCCGCGTAGGCCCGGTGGGTCGGCATGCCCACGGCGTCCAGCGCGCGGAGGAGGTCCCCCGCGGTGAGGCCCTGAGTGCGCTCCTCCGCCGGCATCTCGTCGCGCAGCTCCAGACGCATCTGGGCCAGCGGCGAGCGGGCAAGGGCGGCCAGGGTGCGGCGAACGCGGCTGTAGTAGGTATGCCGCGCCACGCGCATCTGGTCCTCGGCCGGCAGGTGGGACGCGCAGCGGCGGACCCACGCGGCGATGGCGTCGGCGACGTTGTAGACCGCGTCGATGCCGTCCGGGATGGACTGCACCGAGGCGCGGGCGGCCAGGCGGTCGGCGGCAAGGCGCAGCTGCAGCCAGACCTGCTCGTGGGTGCGGTCCTGCGGAGCGGCGGAGGATGCGGTCATGGTTCGGAACCCCTTCCGACCGCGATGCCTCAACCCGCGCTACCCACCCGGAATCCGGGCGACCAGTGCAGCCCCGCAAGGTACGGGGGTCGGGCGAGGGACCACCCGGAGGCGGTCCGCGATCTGGGGGTTCCCGAACGGAGGGGAACCGAAGCCGCACCGGGCAACCATCACTCCGTGCGGATCGCCAGTATATAACCAACCCAGCCCGTTGTCAACCCCTGACGCCAAATTCGAGCAAATTCGCGCCGGCGCGCCGCATCTCGACGGCCGTGCGCCTTGAGTCCATGGAGCGGCGCCGTCTGAGCGGTCGCGCCGCCAAACCAGAAGGAGATCCCGATGCTCGAAGCCCTGTTCGGTATAGGCAGCCTCATCATATCCACCATCGCCCGCGTCTTCCGCGATACCGTGAAGGCCATCGTGCTGGAGGCGGTCCGGGAGATCATCCAGCCGCGCCCCGGGACGGCCGCCGCCTCGCCGCGCCACATGGCCGACGTGACGAGCGCCGACCACCAGATCGAGGACCTGGAGCGGAAGCTCAGCCGCGACGGATGCCTCTCGACCCGCGACGCCGAGACGCTCGACGAGCTTCGCCGCAGACGCGATGCCGCCGCCTCCGCCTACCGGAAGGCCCGTGCCGGCGAGGTGGCCGCCGAGGCCGGGGGCAGCGATTATGTCTCCCCGATCCTCGACCCGCGCCACGCCAACGTCCTGCAGTACCACACCGGCACCCTGGTGTTGGAGAAGCGTTGCCCCGCCTGCGGGTGCCCCATGGCGCTCCAGCACCGGACCGTGCCCGATCCCGAGCTGGGCGACTTCTTCTGGGCCTGTACAGCGTTCTACGACGGCCGCAAGTGCAAGCCGATCCCATTCCGCCCGGCCGATGTGCAGATGATCCACAAGGCCGGCATACCGGAGATGGAGGTCGACCGCCACGACATTGCCATTATCGGCAGGCAGCCGGTGGTGCAGGAGTCGGTCCGCCGCCGCGTGGCCGAACATGTGGGCGAACCCGACGACCATGTCCTATGCCCGATGCACCACCGCCCTATGGTCCTGAGACAGAAGAAGGAGCACGACGGCACCGTGCTCGACATGTACCACCTGCGCTGCGTCCACGACGGCTGCTCGCAGATGATGAAGCTCAAGACCCTGCCCCAGTTGGCCGCCTACCTGCGCCGATCCGAGGGGACGGGGATCGTGTAGGACGCCCTGCGCCGCGATCGCCGACAACCCATGCTTCAAGGAGGAAGCAACCCATGGAGACCTATGCAACCTACCAGAGCGCCACCACCACCAGCACGACGGGCCGATGGCTGCAGTCGCCTGTCGCCGCCATGCCCGCCCCGCGTCCCGCCGAGGCCCGGGGAGCCGCGCCCATGACGCCGTCGGGCCTCGACCTGGCCGACGTGGCGGACCGGGCCATGCTGCAGGAGGCCTGGGAGCGCGTCCGCACCCGCAGCGGCTTCCCCGGCCCCGACGGCGAGACCGTGCCGGAGTTCGCCCGCCGCGCCGGGGAGTCGCTGGCCATCATCTCACGGGCCCTGCTCGAGGGCAGGTACGAGCCCGGACGCCCGGACCGCCGCGAGGTCGCCAAGCCCGGCGGCGGCCACAGGCTCTTCACGGTCTACAACGTCCGCGACCGGATCGTCCTGCAGGCCATCCGCCTGGCGATGCGCCCCGCCGTCGAGCGGGCGCTGTCGCCGTGCAGCTTCGCCTACCGGCCGGGCCTCTGCGCCGCCGACGCCTCGCGCCGGGTCGAGAAGATCATGCTGCGCGCGACCTGGCTCGCCCGGGCCGACGTCGCCGGGTTCTTCGACCATGTCCGCCTGGACCTGCTCCTGCCCCGGATCGCCGAGCTCGGAACCGATGCCGGCTTGCTCAATCTGGTCCGCCGTGCGCTGGACGCCGGCGCCCTGCGGCCGGGCGTCGGACTGCCGCAGGGGTCGTCGCTCTCGCCCATGTTCAGCAACCTCTATCTCGCGGCCGTGGACGCCGAGATGATCGCCGCCGGCGCCCGGTTCGTGCGGTACGGCGACGACATCATCTTCGCCTGCCGCACCTCCTCCGAGGCCAATGCGGCCCTGCGCCGCGTCGCGGAGGCCGTGGGTCGGCTTGGCCTCTCGCTGAACCAGTCCAAGAGCGGCGTCCAGCCGCTGTCCGACGGCTTCTGCTTCCTGGGGGTCGACTACGGCTCTTCGGCCTGCGTCTCCACGCCTCCCGTGATGCCGGAGCTGCTCCCGTCGCCGGAGCCGGAGCCGCGCGAGCCCGAGCCGCCTCGCCCCGCTCCCGCCCGCTGGACCGGCGGCGTGGCGCAGCTGGCCCGTCAGTGCACCGTCCTGCCCGGCATCGAGGCCCGCGCGGCCCGCGAGCGGAACCTGCCGCACAACGAGCGCGTCATCGTGCTGTTCACTGCGGGCCGGCTGGGCGACGAGGGCGGGCGCTACCTGCATCAGGTCATGTCGCACTGCTCCGACTACAGCCGCTCCATCTGCGACCGGCGCCTGGCCGAGCTGGACCGCGAGCACCCGCCCATCACCTGCGGCAAGATCCGTGAATGGCTCGCTGCCATGGGCGACGCGGGGCTCTGCGCCTGCGGCCGGACCTGCCGGACGCCGCTGGACGGCCTGCTGGAGTCGCCGCGCGCCGTGGGCGGTCCGCCCACCCGCACCCGGGCCGCCGCCGGAGAGCCCTGGCGTCAGGTCTCGGCCGACATGTTCGACGACGAGTAGGAGGTCAACCGGTGAGCGTACTCTACGTGCAGGAGCAGGGGGCGTGCATCCACAAGGCCGGGGGTCGCCTCCTGGTGAAGAAGCAGGGATCCACCCTCGGCTATGCCCACCTGCGGGACCTGGACCGGCTGGTGCTGGTGGGCGCCGTGGAGGTGAGCACCCCGGCCATGGCGGCCCTGCTGGACGGCGGCATCGACATGGTGCTCCTCTCGGCCGGGGGGCGCCTGCGGGGTCGGCTGGCCGCCCGCGAGAGCAAGAACGTCGACCTGCGGCACACGCAGTTCCAGCGGTACGAGGAGACCGGTTTCCGCCTGGCCATGGCCCGCACCATCGTGGCCGGCAAGATCCGCAACGCCCGCTTCCTGGTGCAGCGGTTCGGGCGGAACCATGCCGAGGTCGACGTGGAGGCCGCCGTCGCCGCGCTGGACCGCTCGCGGCATCGGCTGGACGACCAGTCCGACGCGGCCGCCGTGCTGGGCGTGGAGGGCGACGCGGCGCGGGTCTACTTCGAGGCCTTCGGGCGGATGCTACTGGGCGGGTTCACCTTCACGGTCCGCTCCCGCCGCCCGCCTCGCGACCCGGCCAACGCCCTGCTCAGCTTCGGCTACGCGGTGCTGGAGGGGGAGGTCACGGCGGCGCTGGCCGGTGAGGGGCTCGACCCCACGGTGGGCATGCTGCATGAGCTCGACTACGGCCGCCCGTCTCTCTCGCTGGACCTGCTGGAGGAGTTCCGGCAGCCGGTGGTGGACCGCCTGGTGCTGAGCCTCGTCAACCGACGGGTCTTGCGCGAGGAGCACTTCGAGGCGGGTTCCGAGGGCGGTGTCCGGATGAACGACGCCGGGAGGCCGCTCTTCATCGAGTTCTACCACCGCGCCATGGCATCGGAGTTCGAGGACCGCACGGCCGGCGAACGGACGACCTTCACCGGGATCATCCGGCGGCAGGCGCGGCGGATGCGCCTGGCGCTGGCCGACGGGTCGGCCTACGAGCCGTTCGGCCAGCGCTGAGGAGGCGTGGAGATGGTTCGAGCGCGCTACGTGATCGCCTACGATCTGGAGGCCGACAAGGGGCGCCGCAAGCTGGCCAAGTTGCTGGAGGGCTACGGCGAGCGGATGCAGTTCAGCCTCTTCGAGGCCGACCTGAGCAAGGACGAGCTGGCCGAGGTGCTGGCCAAGGCGTCGGAGTGGGTGAAGAGCAACGACAGCCTGCGCGCGTACCCGGTATGCGCCTCCTGCTGGGCCAAGGCGGAGACGCTGGGGCGCAGCCAGGAGGCGCCCCTGCCCGGCCTGAAGATCGTGTAGCGGCGCGGGGTAGACTCGCCGAAGGGAGGAGTGAGCCATGGGACCAGGTAGCCGTTTGCCGCTAACCTCCGCAGAGGCCCAAAACAGGGGGTGGTTAGCGGCAGGATTTGAGCGTGGGGGACTTGGCAACAAGCCCGATTCCCGCTATACTGGGTGCAAGCGGGGGGCGGTTAGCGGCGCCAAGCTCGATTTTCGAGCGGAGTGGTCCTAACGCC
>JAPLCQ010000018.1 GCA_026392115.1 Armatimonadota bacterium
CCTGTCAGGGCGCCGGGCAGCAGGCTCTCGGTGCTGGATGTCAGGTCGAAGAACGGGATCGGTATGAGCTGGAGAGCCTTGCCGAAAACGACACCGGTGAAAACCGGTATACCCACATAGAAGAAGCCGAACACAAGGCCAGCGACGCTACCGATCGAGAAGACGCGCCAGCGCCAGGACTCCTCCTTGCTTGCCGCCTCGGCCAACGCCGTAGCGCCGGATGCGGCCACGGGGGCCATGGGGAACGGAAGTTTCTCCACATCGGAAGTCACGCGGAACAGCACATAGCCGACGCTCATCCAGTTCAGGCGACCCAGCACCTCGTTGATGACGAGGAGCATGATGGGGACCGCCCACATGGAGTCGAAGAACGTCCGTTTGGTCAGCGCCGCCGAGCCCGCAGGCGGCACGACCCAGTTGGGAATCTCGCTGGCGATCAGGCCCGCCTGGGGCGCCTGGCGGAAGTACTGGTTCCAGATCAGCGCGCCGAAGGGCCCGCCGGAGATGCCGCGGTCGGCCATCAGGAGGCTGGAAAGCATGGCGGCCACGTAGTAGAGGATGTAGATCTCCTGCCGCTTCATCGGCAGGAAGGACCGCCTCATGACCTCGGAGAAGAGGACGATGGTCACCCAGGTGGCGGCTTCACCCAGTCCCTGACCGGCCACGAGGCCCAGATAGAGGGCGCCGGGCAGCATCACGAACCCAACGAACAGGGCGCCCGCGACGGTCTTTGCGGTGAAGCCCTCTTCGAACTTGGGTGCCTGAACCTCTACGCCCTCTTCCTTGGAGGCGTCCTCTACGACGGCCCTAGCTCGGGCAATGTCATCTACTGCCAAGCGTCCGGTCCTCCCTTGTGATCCAACACCCGGTTCCAGCGCACCGGTGCGCTCGTGCAGGCGCCTCGCGGCGCCGCCTCAACCCATCGGGTCGCCATTCTTAAGCCGCCGGTTCCGGAGAGGCGACGCCGGGGTCGCCCTCCTGCTGCACCAGATACTTCTCGCGCTCGCCCTGCTTGAGCGTGCGCCAGATAAGGAACTGCTTCCTCAGCGTGTTGAGGAAGCGGCGATTGACGCGCTTCCAGTTCGAGATATCGCCGCTCTCACGGTGGATCGTCACGCTGATGTCGAACACGTCCGCCATATCCGTGGGCTTGGTCTCGATGGCCACACGCTGGCTCACACCCAGATCGAAGGGCGCCAGCCAGGTCATGCAGCGGATGCTGTACATGGTGCCCATGGCCGCGGGCTCGGCGCTGCCCGGCACTTGGGGCACAGGGACGGGAGACTCATCCGCCTCCACGTTCTGCGTCACGAAGTCGCCGATGCTGTACTCCTCGTAGGCCGAGAACCACTCCTGGAGGAAGCCGTTGAGGCCACTGGCCTGCTCGCCCGTCACCGAGAATGGTAGCGGAATGGTCCAGTCGTCGCCATCCGGATCCGGCACGCGCCACGTTCGGTCGATGGCCGGAGTGGCAACTTCAGCGGCCTTGCGCGCCGGATAGAGGGTTGACAACAGAACCACGCCGACCACGATCAGTGTCGTCATGACCGCGGAGACGGACGAGAAGTTCAGGTACAGCCCCTCAAAGGCGCCGGTCCAGACCAGGATTTTCGTCGCCAACTGGCCCACAAGGTAGCCGGCCACCGATCCGAGGATGGCGTACACCATGGCCTCGGCGATGAAGAGCATCGCGATGTGTGAAGGCGCCAGGCCGATCGACGAGAAGATATGAATCTCACGCACCCGCTCAAAGACCGATCCGAGCATGGTGTTGAGGACGATCAGGGCTGCGATGAGAACCGGGAAGAAGACCAGTTCCAGACCCTTGCTCGACGTCGCCGCGATGGACGAGTACCGGACGATGGTCGGCTTGCTGCCGGCCTCCTTGGGCACGCGTCCCGCGTAGAGGTTCAGACCGAGTCGGTGCATGAGCGGCCCGAGCTTCTTGGAGACGCGGTCCGCATCGCCGAAATCGATGGCGATCGACCGTAGCTCGGCGCCCAGGTTCGTGGCCGTCTGGTACGGCACCAGGAAGATGGCATCGGGCTCCAGGTGCGTGTACTCTCGGAAGCCGGTCTCTCCGCCGGACTTGCCCTGTCGCGACATCTTCTGCATCAGGATGAAGTCCACCGGCGTCAGCGGCTCGCTGTCGAGATCGACCAGCTTCTTGAACTTCTGGATATCGTAGATGCCGATGACCTGGTAGTCCACGCCGGCGTATGAGATTGAGGCCTTGCCCACGTCCTGCGGATCGATGCGCAGGGCGGCGGCGATCACGTCCGGCAGGATCACGGTGTAGACATCGTCCGGACCAAACCAGCGGCCGGCCGTGAGCGTCTTCTGCGGCTGCGTGACCATGGACTCCTGCGGCGTGAGGCCGACCAGCGCCTTGGCGTCGAACTGGGCGTCGCCGCGCTTCACGGTGAGGAAGGACTGCTCGCCCAGCTGCGTGCCGAAGAACCACGAGCGCGGGGCCACCGAGTGGTTGGCGCCGTACTCATCCGCCAGCAGGCGGTAGGCGGGCTCCTGCAGCTGATCCCACATGGCGGTGCGGATCATCAAGCCGTTGTACAGAGGAACACCCGGAGCGGGAACCTGGTTGAACCGCATGGTCTGCACGACGGACGTGAACGAGAGCACCGTGAATGTCAGCAGCACCAGAGTGATGCAGGTAAGGACGGTACGAGCCTTGCGGCGGCGCATGTTGGAGATGCCGAGGTTGAAGGCCGCCATGGCGACCGACACGCGGCCGATGTCCGCCTTGTGGACACCGGACACCTGCTGGTTCATCTGCTTGAGCTGCTCTTCAAACTTGCCCGTGATGAGCGCGATGACGATGCACGACAGGGCCAGCATCACGAACGCAAGGAGCACAATGATCGGGTTCATCGTGATGTCGAACGCCGGGTGGACCTGGCTGAAGACCCAGAAGATGACCAGGAATATCAGGGCCGCGAAGCCCAACTGGCGCTTCAGGTCGTAGCTGCCGAAGACGAGCCGCTCCATGAAGTAGGCGAACGGAATGAGCAGGGCCAGATAGAAGAGGACGCCCTGGACCACGTCGATGGCGGTGCGCTGCACGTCGGGATAGGCCCGCGACGTGAAGCCCCACGCGGCCCGGCTCTCCGCGTCAAAGCGTTCCCAGTTCCGTTCGGCCCGCGCCTTCTCGGCCTCGTCAATGGAGGCCTTGGCCATGGCGTGCAGATCGTTGATGCCTTCGTTGATGATGCGGTACTTGGCCAAGCGCCGGATGCGGAAGTCGTTCAGCGTCCACATGTCCTTGGCAACATGCAACGCCGAGTGGTAAATCGCGCCGCCTCGGGCGATCTCACGCTTGGGATCGTACTTGTCCAGCGTTACCTTACCCCGCATGTCGGCGTCCTGCGCCTCGTTGGGGTCTCCGCCCACCAGATAGCCGCGGCCTTCGGGTTGCTCTTTGTCCGGGTTGATCAGGAGCAACCTCGTGGCGCCGGGACCGGCTCCCATCAGAATCTTGAGCCGGGCGCCGGGTTGCGAGAAGATGACCGCCATGTCCTCGACGTAGGAGCCCACCAGGCCGGGGTCCTGCGGGTCCATGGCGAAACCGAACATGCGCGGTTCACCGTTGCTGTCGCCGTCCAGAACATCCAAGGTGGCCAGCGCACGAAGGGACTGCTGGTCGACAAGGTCATAGACCGACGTCGCGACGCACCGGAAGAGGATGACCGAGACTTCCTTCTGCGCGGTGGTGACCATGACGTCGAGCGGCATGAACTTGGCGCCTGTGACGCCCAGGTCCGGCGCGTAGTCGATGTCTCCGCGGCGCGGGTTCGGAATCGTCCGGCCTGTAGGCTTGCCGCTGGCGGCATCCAGCTCGGGTGAGGTGTCACGGGTGTCGAGGTGATAGGCGGCCACGCGGGTCACGGCGTTGCCGCCGTAGGCCGTCAGCGGAGCGACGCCGCGGAACTCGAATACGTTCTTCTCTTTCGATTTATCGTCGGCATACACGGCTTGTATCATGTTGCCCCGGACGCCCATGTAGCTCTTGGTCCGGTTGCGGATCACTGCCAGCGAGTTCGCCAGCGCCGGGTCGGCATAGGCGATGAAGGTCTTCTTCGGGTTATAGAGCGTCACACGGCCGCGGACCGTGGCGAAGCCGCCCTGCAGCGCCATCCGGGACCACTTGGAGGGTTCGGTGATGGGCATGCGCTGGGCGTTCACGTCGCCCGGCTCGTTGGTGTCCGTAAGGATGTGATAGAACTGGCAGGCCAGCAGCCTGGTCTGAAATGCCAGGTTGGCGACGTTGACGCGGTCGGCGGTATCGAACGGAGTATCGACCAGCGCGCGGGCGTCGTCGATGCTGGCGAAGGTGACCCCCAGTCCCTGGGCCATGGTCACCACTTCGGCGTCGAATGCCGGCTTGCCGGGTATGTGATTGCGCCAGTTCTTGCCGTCGACGGGGTTCACGCCGTCGGCGAAGGCCTTCTTCGGGTCGAAGCCGAGGGCGTTGCCGATCTTCTCGGCGTTCTCTCGGCAAACGCGGGCGATGTCCGAGAACTTGCCCTGGATATCCTCGCGGACATCATAGAACCAGCTCTTGTAGAAGATGCCCACGCCGCGGCTCTGGCTGCTAAGGTCCAGTCCAGCCCAGAGGTAAATGCTGTCGCGCTTGCGCAGGGCCTGGTCGCGTGGTTGGAGGTAGAAGAGCACATTCAGGATGAGGGCGCAGAGGACGAGCGCGGCCAGGACCCAGGAGCCCGCGTTGAGGCGCTTGCCGCCGGGCGCGACCGCCATGACCCGCGAGAGCAGCCAGATCACCAGCAGGAGCGCGATGCCGCCCAACCAGAGGGACGTGCGGGTCGAGTTCTCCTTGGCGACGGCGACCTCGGCCATGCTTGGCTGCACCCAGCCGTCGATATGGGCGTTCAGGAACTCGCGGACGCCCTGCAGCGCCTGGAAGTGCGCGCTGGTGGCCACGAAGTAGATGGATCGCTTGGGCGGGTTGGCCTTGTAGAGGCGCGCCAACTCCAGCATGCTCGCCAGACCGCAGGAAGACTCCGCGCCGGGCGCCAGGGCGGGCACCACCGAGATGGAGTCGTAGTACGACTGCAGGACGACGACCTGATCCTTCATCTTGGGATCGGTGCCCTCGATGGAACCGAAGAACCACTTGGCCTTCCGCGACTCCCACGGCATGTCGCACTTCACTGTACAGGTGGGCGGCTGCGCGCCGGCGGTGCTCACCAGGAGCGGAGCCACATCGGCCCTGCTCACCCAGAACCGGGGGATATTGATGGGGATCGAGATGAACTTCGCTTCGGCCTCGCCCCGCATGGTGGTCTCGGGTGCGATGAAGATGACGGCGCGGGCCCCAAGACGGGTGGCATTGAGCCACTCGGCCCGGCTGTTGAAGTCGGCCAGGACGATGTTGCCCTCGACGTCCTTGCCGTTGAAGTTGCTGATTTTGCCGTCGCCGACGTAGACGAGCTTGCCGGTCAGGCCCTCGGTCGGTAGTTCGGAGGTGCGCACCAAGTTCGGCCAGAGCGCGAAGAGGGGCTTTGTGACGCCGTTCACCGTGATGCTGGCGCCCTTGTCGACGGGCACTGTGACATCGTAGGATCCCGAACGCACCTTGTCGGCGCCGAAAATCTCGCCGAACTGCTGCTCAACGTAATCGGCGGCCTTGGCGTCCCCGGGATAGCCTGCCACGCGCGACCCGAAACCGGCCAGCGTGGTGACTGTCTCGGCCAGGTTCTTGGTGCTGATCTGAGCCGTTAGCTTGCGGTACTGGTCCGATGCGTCCGCGGCGA
>JAPLCQ010000179.1 GCA_026392115.1 Armatimonadota bacterium
GATCGCCGCCCTCAAGGCCAAGGCGATCGCTGAAGGCCGCGACCTGGTGGACCTCGGCATCGGCGATCCCGACCAGCCGACCCCCGATCCCATCGTAGAGGCGCTCTACGCGGCCGCAAAGGACCCCGAAACTCACCGCTACGACGAGTCGCCCCTGGGCGAGGCCGGCTTCATCGAGGCGGTCGCGCGCTGGTTTGGCGGCAGGTTCGGCGTCGAGATCGATCCTCGCTCCGAGGCGCTGATGCTCATCGGCTCCAAGGAGGGCCTGGCGCATCTGGCGTGGACCTACATCGACGCGGGAGACGTCTCGCTTGCGCCGGACCCGGCCTACACGGTCTACCGCGTGAACACGCTCATGGCGGGCGGCGAGGTCTGCTCCATGCCGTTGCTGCGCGAGCGCGGCTTCGTACCCGACCTGACCGCGATCCCCTCCGACGCCGCCCGGCGCGCCAAGCTCATGTGGCTGAACTACCCGAACAACCCCACCGGCGCTACCGCGACACTTGAGTTTTTCCGCGAAGCGGTGGACTTCTGCCGCCAGTACGACATTGTGTTGGTGAACGATGCGGCGTACTCCGAGGTCACCTTTGACGGCTACCGGGCGCCCTCCGTCCTGCAGGTCGAAGGCGCGAAGGACTTGGCGGTCGAGTTCCACTCCTTCTCCAAGATGTTCAATATGACCGGCTGGCGCATGGGCGTGGCGCTTGGCTGCAGGGACGTCATCGCGGCGCTAAACAAGATGAAGTCGAACATCGACAGCAAGCAGTTCCCCGCCGTCTCCCGCGCCGCCGCGTACGCCATTGAGAACGTGAGCAACGGGCCATTCCTTGACGTGATCCGGGAGCGCCGGGACGCGTTGGTGGACGGCTTGGCGTCGCTAGGCTGGGACGTACAGCGGCCCAAGGCCACATTCTACGTCTGGGCGCCCATCCCCGGCGGCGGCTCCAGCATCGAGTTCGCCTCTCGGCTGCTTGAGGAGGCGGGCGTCCTCGCCATTCCCGGCGTGGGCTATGGCGCCTATGGCGAGGGGTACATCCGAATGTCTCTGACCGTCATGGGCGATCAGCATGGCGACCGGGCCCGCGAAGCCGTGCGGCGCATCAAGGCCACCGGTATCGGAGCGGGGGTTTAGCGTCTCCGCCCCCGGCGGCGATATGGCGTTTGCGCCGGGGGCAGGAGGCCCGTAACCATGGCACGACAGACACAGGAGACGGACGGCGACAGCGAGAAGGCTCTTCTCGTCTGCGTCGAGAACGACGCGACGATCGAGCCCTATGCGGTCCAGGAGCTGATGGCGCTCACCGATACGGCGGGCGCCCGTGTGCTGGAGGTCTTCCACCAGCATCGCCGCGAGCCGGACCCGGCCTTCTACATCGGGCGAGGCAAGGCCGAGGAGATTCGCGATGCGGAGACCGGCGCGGAGCTGCTGATCGTCGATACCGAACTATCGCCCACCCAGCAGCGCAACCTGCAGGAGACGACCAACCTCCGTGTGATTGACCGAACGCAGCTCATTCTGGACATCTTCGGCCAGAGGGCGCGTACACGCGAGGGCAAGCTTCAGGTGGAGCTGGCGCAGCAGATGTACCTCCTACCCCGCCTGATGAACGTCTATACGAAGTTCGAAAGGCAGCAGGGAGGCATCGGGGTCCGCGGCGGAGCCGGAGAGACCAAGCTGGAGACCGACCGCCGCAAGGTCCGAGACCACATCGGCGACCTGGAAGAAGAGATCGCGGAGGTCCGCAGTCAGCGCCGCCAGCAGCGGAACCAGCGCGGCAGCCTGCCCTTCCCAACCGCTGCACTGGTGGGTTACACCAGCGCCGGCAAGTCGACGCTGCTGAACCGCCTGACGGGCGCCGACGTGATGGCGGACGCCAAGCTCTTCGCCACACTGGACCCGACGACGCGCCGCGTGAGCCTGCCCGAAGGCTGGGCCATCCTGCTCACGGATACGGTGGGTTTCATCCGCAACCTGCCGCACGGACTGGTCGCCGCATTCCGCGCCACGCTGGAGGAGGTCGTCGAGGCGGACTTCCTGATCCACGTGGTGGATGCGGCGCATCCCGAGGCCGCCGTGCAGGAGCGGTCGGTCCTGTCCGTGCTGGATGAGCTGGGCGCGGCGGACAAGGCCATGATCACGGTGCTGAACAAGGCCGATGTGGCGCCGGACCGGTTCGCCCTGACCGAGCGCGTCGCCGGAACCGACAATGCCTGCACCATCTCCGCCAAGACCGGCGAGGGGATGCAGGACTTGATGGACCGCATCGCGCACACGCTCCGCTCCCTGCTGGTGCCCGTGCGTGCGCTCCTGCCCTACGACAAGCCGAACCTGCTGGCGCAGTGCTACAAGTCCGGCCGCGTGCTCAGCCTGGACTATCGTCCCGAGGGGATTGCGCTTCGGGCCGAGCTCACGCGCGACCTGGCAGGTCGCCTCTCCGCCTACGCAGCGCCGTTTGAGGCCGAGGCGATGATCGATTAGGGGCGATCGGCCGGGCGGGGTTGCCTGCCCGGCCGATCGCTGACACTACTCGATCGGGGCCGTGGGATCTATGAAGTTGGTGATCTTGGACTTCTTCATGATCCCGGACACCGTGGCTGGCGCCTTGCTGCGCATGTAGTTCTGCCAGGCCTGGTCCCGCTCAGCCGAGGGGATTTCCTTGCCCGGGCGGTCGACGCGGATGAGGTGCCACCCGAACTGGCTGCGCACCGGCGCACCCACCTTGCCGACTTCCTGCGTGAAAGCGGCCTTCTCGAACTCGGCGTCCATCTGGCCCCGCACGAACACGTCGAGCTTGCCCTCTTTGAACTTGGTGCCGTCGTCGGAGAGCTCGGTGGCCGACTTCTCGAACGTCTTCCTGCCTGCCGCGATGTCAGCCGCGATGGCATCGATCTTGGTCTTGGCCTCTGCGAAAAGCTTCTCCATATCCGGGGCGGGCGGAGCCGGCTGGCCAGCCTGAGGCACCGTCGGCGGCGGCGGGCTCACGCGGATGAGGATGTGCCGGGCATCGACGTAGTCCGATGCGCTGAGCTTGTGGCCCATCTTGGCCTCAAGGTCCTTCCGCACCATGCCCTCCAGGCAGAGGGAGGTATCGACGCCGCGGCGGATGGTCTCGCTGCGGTAGCCCAGCGTGGCCAGCACCTTCGCGTCACTCATGCCGGTAAGGTTCAGCTGCTTGCGGGCGGTATCGACGGCTTTCACGAAGGCGGCCGTGGCCTCGGGAGCCTTCGGCGTGACACCGGCTTGCTTCGCCGCCTGGCGGATGGCGATCTCGCGTATCCAGTTCTGGACCGCGTCCTTGACCACCGCGGACTTGTCGTCAAAGAGGGCCTCTTCCACAGCGGCCCGCGTAACCGTAACCTGGCGGCGGGCCTTCGGGCCTGCCAACTGCTTCAGTAGAACGGATCCGACCGCCGCGGCGACGGGTCGGGCGCGGTCGGCGTAGCGCTCGTCCAGCGCCGAGATGCGGGCGACCTGGTCAGCGATGAGCTGCTCCGCGATGGCGCCGCGGGTGATCCGCTCGCCGTTGACGACCGCGACCACGTCGGGAGCCGGCGGCTTCGGGGCCGCTGCGGGCTTGGAGGCGGGCTTGGCCTGCCCCAGGGCGGCGCCGGTCGCTGCCAGCGCCGCAAGGGCGAGCGCCGCGTGGACCGACCCATGCCGTCTAAACATAGGTGGTAAGTCTCCTTTCAAGGCCGCCTCTGCGGCACGTCGTCGTCTTAGTCCTGGGCCCCTCCGCCGTGGTGTTGGCGCTGATGCTCCATCTCGGCCTCGAAGGGCTCGACATGCAGTACCACTTCCGTCCCCGGCAGGAGGGTGCGAATGCGATCCTCAAGTTCCTCGACCGCCTGGTGAGCCTCGACGAGGTTCAGGTTGTCATCCATCATGACATGGCAGTCGATGTGTCGAGCCGAGCCGGACTTGCGGGTGCGCAGCTTATGGAGACCGCGCACCGTCGCGTCTCCCTCCAGCACGCCGCGCACGATGTCGGTCTCGGCGGTCGGCAGACCTGAGTCCAACAGGGGCGCCACAGCTCCGGCGAACAGCCGCCACGCCGCGGACACGATCAGCAAGGCCACCAGTATGGCGGCGATGGGGTCCAGAACACTCCAACCGGTCCAGCGGACCAGTCCCAGGCCCACCAGCACACCCACCGACGTCAGCACGTCGGTGCGAAGGTGCTCGGCGTCGGCCTGCAGCGCCATAGAGTCGGTACGTTTGGCCACCGCGAAAAGGCGGCGCGAGACGAGCACGTTCACTACTACGGATAGGGCCATGATGGCCATGCCCGGTCCGGTCGAGAACTGCTCTGCGCCGTGGAGGAGTTTGGTCACGGCCTCGTAGACGATCCACGCCGCGGCGCCGAAGATCAGAGCCGCCTCCGCCATGCCTGAGAGGCTCTCCACCTTGCCGTGGCCGTAGGGGTGGCCGGCATCGGCGGGTCGGTCCGCTATGCGCACCGAGACCAGCGCGATCACGCTGGCAACTAGGTCGTTGGCCGAGTGGGCGGCTTCCGACAAGACGCTCACCGATCCGGTCATGAGGCCGACGAGGAGCTTGAGCAGCGTCAGGGTCGTGTTCGAGACGACAGAGAGCTGGGCGGCGCCGACCTTGCCGGTGTTGTGGGGTGCCACGCGGGTCGTCATCTCTTAGTCCTCGTGGCCGCTCCCGCCGAGGCGGCCGGCCGGCGCAGCGTTACCAAGTTACGGATGATGGCGGAACCCGGCAGCGTAGCCGCAACCGCGCCCTCCAGCTCCAGCGGGCACCGAGTGAAGACGTCAGCCGCTTCGCGCATCTCGTCAGTTACGTCCGCGCCTTTGTACGCCACCGCACGGCCGCCGGGCTTCACATAGGGCGCCATCCACGGCACGAGCCGAACCATGGGAGCCACGGCACGGGCCACCACGAGGTCGGAGCGGTAGGTCAGTTCGACGATGCGCTCCTCGGCGCGGCCATGAACCGTTCGAATGCCGCTCAGGCCCAGCTTCGTGCAGGCATCCTCGGCGAACCGCAGCTTCTTCAGCGTGCTGTCGACCAGGACCACGCGGAGGTGCGGCCACATGATCTTGAGCGGGATGCCCGGAAATCCCGCACCGCAGCCCAGGTCCATGACGGTGCGCACCCGCCGCATGTCGATGGCGCGACAAACCAACAGCGAGTCCAAGCAATGAAGTTCCACGAAGTCGGTCTCAGGCACACGGGTAAGGTTCACTACGGCATTGGCCTGGTAGAGCAGTTCGCGAAGCAGATGGAACCGATCACGGGCCTCGGGAGTCAGCTCCAAGCCCAGGGCCTCGCAACCCTCGGACAGCCTGGCGTCGTGGTGGGTGCGGTCGTCCGTGGTTGACATCAGTCGACCGATCCGCCCATAATCAGCGTGCTCGGGGTGTAGCGCAGCCTGGTAGCGCACTCGCTTTGGGAGCGAGTGGTCGCCGGTTCGAATCCGGCCACCCCGATTTCCCTCGTCAACGGCTCCTCCACCCGGCCCGCTCCGCATCTCACGACTTCGGTTCCCCGTTGAAGCGGTTCATCGCCATCTCGAAACCGTCGCGAAGAGCCACCTCCACGGCGTCCGCGGCCCAGAGCACGGCGTCGTTCACCAGCAGGCGTTCCGCCGCAGTGTACCTCCCCAGGACGTGGTCAGTCAGTTCCTGCATCCCGCCGCCGCCGACGCCGATGCGAACACGCGGATAGCCTTGCGAACCCAGATGCTGGGCCACGGATTTCAGGCCGTTGTGACCTCCGGCCGAGCCCTGCAGGCGCAGGCGCACCTTGCCGACAGGTAACGCCACGTCATCGCTGACCACGATGGTATGGCGCGGCTCGACGCGGAGCATATGCGCCACGGCCGCCACGGCCTCGCCGGAGAGGTTCATGAAGGTCTGCGGCTTCACGAGGATGACGCGCGCCTCTCCGAACCGGTACTCGCCCAGCAGTGCGCGAAACTGGCGCTTGCCGACGGCTACCTGCTGCCGTCGAGCCAGCTCATCCACCACCTCGAAGCCCACGTTGTGCCGTGTCCCTCGGTACCGGTCACCGGGATTGCCCAGACCGACTACCAGCCGGAACTGGACCGAATCACTCACTAATCAGCCCTCCTGGAGACGCGCTGATTATACCTATGCCGGCGGGGCTGCTACCGACCGGGTCACTCGAGGGGCCGACGCCACCTGTACACCGATGCGGCAAACCAGAGCGTGCAGAGCGCGCCGATGGTGGGCGGGCTCGTGGGCAGGTCCGCCAGCACGGCCACTACGTAGCCGGCAATAGTCGCGACTATGCCAATGGACACTGAGACGGCGAACGTCACGCCCATCCGGCGAACCAGCTTGAGGGCCGTGGCGGCCGGGAATACAAGGTAGGCGAACACGGCGACGAGACCCGCCTTGCTGATAGCGACTGAGATCACCACCGCGAGCGTCGCGAAGAAGACCTGCTCCCATCGGCGCACATCAAAGCCCTGTGTGGCGGCCATCTCAGGATCGAAGCTGACGAACAGGACTTGACGGAAGAACACCGCATGCACCAGGGCAACCAGGGCGAAGACAACCACCATCTGCACCAGGTCCGCATTTGACACAGCGATGATGTTGCCATCCAGCAGTTCGCGCACATCGTCCAGACCCTTGGGGCTCTTCACAATGAACACGAGGCTCAGAGCTGAGGCCACCAGGTAGGTCATGCCGATGCGCGCGTCGCGCGCCGCCGCAGCACCCGTGGCCGGTCTGTCCAGCAGCGCCGCACCGAGGACGGTAACGACCAGCGAGACCGCCAGCGGGTCGCCGACCATATGCTGGAGGGCTATGCCGACGTGGGGCAACGGTCCGCCGACGTGCATGAGCCGGTGGGCTACTCCCGCCAGTATCGGCCCCAGCAGGAATGCCAGCGCAATGCCCGCGCCAGCCACCTGCGCCAGCGCGGCGCCGACGAAGACGATCCGCCGAAGCACCACATACACGCCAAGGAACGAGCAGGCGGCGGCGGCGGCCATCCCGGCCATGAGCCCCGTCGCGTTGAGGCGCAGGCTGTCGAGCACGTCAAGCAGCGTCATCGGCATGGCCCTCCGCCCTGACTGCAGGCATCACAACCGTAAGATCCCCGACCCGGGCCACTTGCACCTCCATGGCGTAGAGTGCCGCCAGGACCGGCTCCGACACCATCTCCGCGACGGCGCCGAACCGAATGCGACCATCCCCCACGAGCAGCACATTGTCCACATGATTCACCACTGTGTTCAAGAGATGGCTGACCATGACCACCGTCAGGCCATGCTCGCGCCTGAGGTGATCCACCAGCAACATCATGGTGTGCTCGGCAGGCAAGTCCATCCCGTTGGTCTTTGCGCACGGAGATGTCTGTCCTGTAAATATTTTCGTTAGCAAGCAGCCGTGGAAGATCACC
>JAPLCQ010000014.1 GCA_026392115.1 Armatimonadota bacterium
CCTATTTCCTGGAGGCCCGTTGCTACCGCTACGTGGGCCACGGCGTGGCCGACAACGCCCAGCAGCAGCGCTTCTACCGGGAAGAGGGCGAGATCGAGCAGTGGAAGCAGCGCGACCCGCTTGCCTCGACCCGCGCCAGGCTGCTGGAGCTGGGGGCGCTGGGCGAGGCCGACGAGCAGGCCCTTGAGGCCGAGGTGGAGGCTGAGATCGCCGAGGCGGTGGCCTTCGCCGAGCAGAGCCCCGAGCCGCCGCTGGACAGCCTGTACGAGAACGTCTTCACCGAGAGCACGGGGGGTTAGAGCCATGGCGCTCATGAGATACGCCGAGGCCCTGCGCCTCGCCATGGCCGAGGAGATGGAGCGCGACCCGTCGGTCTTCATCTGCGGCGAAGAGGTCGGGCAGTACCAGGGGACGTTCCGGGTCACAGAGGGGCTCATGCAGCGCTTCGGCCGCGACCGGGTCGTCGATACGCCCATCAGCGAGATCGGCATCGCCGGCATGGCCACCGGCGCCGCCATGGCGGGCCTGAGGCCCATCGCCGAGTTCATGACCTGGTCGTTCGCCCTCTCGGCCATGGACCAGATCGTCAACCACGCGGCCAAGATCACCTACATGTCGGGCGGGCGCATCCAGTGCCCCGTGGTCTTCCGCGGCCCGGCGGGCACCGGCAACCAGCTCTCGGCGCAGCACTCGCAGAGCCTGGAGGCCTGGTTCATGCATGTGCCGGGCCTGAAGGTGGCCATGCCCGCCACGGCCGCCGACGCCAAGGGCCTGCTGAAGTACGCCATCCGCGACCCCAATCCGGTCATCTTCATGGAGCATGCGGGCCTCTACGCCCAGCGCGGCGAGGTGCCCGAGGATCCTGACTTTGTGATCCCCTTCGGCAAGGCCGCCGTCGTCCGCGAGGGCGCCGACGTCACGCTGGTGGCCTACTCGCACATGGTCTCCACCTGCCTCAAGGCCGCCGTCTCGCTGCATGACATGGGCATTTCAGCGGAGGTCATCGACCTGCGGACGCTGACGCCGCTGGACATGGAGACCGTCCTCGCCTCCGTGGCCAAGACGCACCGCGTCGTGGTGACGCAGGAGGAGTGGCTCAACGTGGGCGCCGCCGCCGAGATCGCCGCCCGCATCGGCGAACTAGGCTTCGACGACCTGGACGCTCCCGTGCTGCGCGTGGGTGGCGCCGACGTGCCGATGCCGTACGCCAAGAAGCTGGAAAGCTCGGCCATACCCAACGAACAGGACGTCATCGCGGCGGCCCTGCGCGTGACCGACTGACGGAGGGCGCCATGTTCGAGATTCGCATGCCCAAGATGGGCGACGGAATGACCGAAGGCACCCTGCGCCGATGGCTGAAGCAGGTGGGCGACGCGGTCAAGGTCGAGGAGCCCATCGCCGAGATTCAGACCGATAAGGCCGACGTGGAGATGCCCGCCGAGGACGCCGGCTTTATCGTGCAGATCGTGGCCGCCGAGGGCGAGACCGTGGCCGTGGGCGCTGTGATCGCCTATCTGGGCGCCACGCCCGACGAGAAGCCCGCTCCCGCTTCGGCTCCCGCGCCCGTCGCCGTTCGTGAGGAAGAGAAGGGGCGAAGGGGAGAAGGGGAAAAGGGGCGTGGCGGAGTGACGGCCGCGCCGTCCGCCGGAGGGCGCATCAAGTCCTCCCCGCTGGCGCGCAAGAAGGCCGGCGAGTTGGGCGTGGACATCAGCACGGTGGCAGGCACCGGCGGCGGCGTGGGGCGCGTGGTCGCCCGCGACGTCGAAGCCGCGGTCGCGTCGCGCACGGCGGCGCCCGTGACGGCTCCCTCGGCTCCGGCTCCGCAGTCCTCCCGCGCCGGCGAACTGCCCCCCGGTCGCGACGAGTCGCTCAGCCGCATGCGGAAGGCCATCGCCCGGCGCACCACCGAGAGCAAGCAGACCATCCCGCACTTCTACCTCGTCATGCCCATCGACATGGACGCGGCGCTGGACCTGCTGGTGAGCCTCAACGCCCAGTGGCAGGGCGAGAAGGTCACCGTGAACGACCTGGTCATCAAGGCCTGCGTCATGGCGCTCAACCGGCATCCGGGCGTGAACTGCGCCGTGGTGGACGACGATACGGTGCGCTTCTTCGACTCAATCAACGTCGGCATCGCCGTGGGCACCGACGACGGCCTGCGCATCCCCATTCTGCTCGACTGCGGGCGCAAGACGCTCCGCCAGATATCGCAGGCGGCCAGGGCCATGGCCGTCAAGACCCGCAACGGCGAACTGACCCCGCAGGACATGTCCTCCGGCACCTTCACCGTGAGCAACCTTGGAATGTTCGGCATCGAGGAGTTCTCGGCCATCATCAGCCCGCCGCAGTCGGCCATCCTGGCCGTGGGAGCGGCGGCGCCCGAGGTGACGGTGGGGCCGGACGGCTCCTTCGTCGCCCGGCGGCGCATGCGGGTGACCCTCTCCTGCGATCACCGAACCGTGGACGGCGTCCTCGGCTCCAAATTCCTCCAGGAGATCAAGGGCCTGCTGGAGAGCCCGCTGAACCTGCTGGCGTAGCATGGAGCCCGTGACCCGCGCCGGCCTGGCGGCCGACCTTGCCAGGATGGGCGTCCGCCGCGGAGGGCTGCTGCTCGTGCACAGCTCCTTCAAGGCCACGGGCGCGCCGCACGCCGAGACGATCATTGCCGCCCTGCTGGACGCGCTGGGGCCGGAGGGGACGCTCCTGCTTCCGGCCCTCACCTACCTGCAGGACCCTCCCTGGGTCCACGACACCCGGAACACGCCCGTCTGTATCGGCTGGGTGCCGGAGTACTTCCGCCTGCGGCCAGGCGCCGTGCGCAGCCTCCACCCCACGCACTCGGTCTGCGCCGCGGGCGCCCGTGCCGACGAGATCACGCGGGACCACCATATCGACACCACGCCCTGCGGCCCCAACTCGCCGTTCTCCCGGAACCTGCGCGAGGGCGGGCAGATTCTGATGCTCGGCTGCGGGCTGGCGCCGAACACCAGCATGCACGCCATCGAGGAGATCGCCGGCGTTCCGTATGCCCTGGGCCGCGACACCGAGTACACCATCACGGACGCGACGGGCCGGACCTTCCGCAAGGTCTACACGCCGCATGGCTTCGGTGCGACGCTGCAGCAGTATCCGCGCGTCAGGGGCGTGCTGCAGCACCCGGACCTCCGTTCGGGCACGGTGGGCCGCGCCGGGGCGCACCTGATGGAGGCCGCCGCGCTGCTGGACGCCGTGACGCGGACCATGCGCTCCGACCCGTACCACTTCGTGGACCCGCCGCCGCCCGAAACGTAAAGGCCGGCGCACCGGTAGTTCGTGCATTGCCGGCCGTCATCTGGAGACAGGATATGCCAACCTTGCGGCAACTGAGGAAGTGGCTCGCGCCGGCGTTGCTCATCGTCGGCGTGGGAGCGTGGCAGCTCGTCTCATCGCGCCGCCCGCGTCCCGTGGAGACCTCAGCCGCCCGGCAAGGCGAGCTCGTGGCCGAGTGGTCCGCCGTGGGCTACGTGGAGGCCGTCACCGCCGACATCACCTCACCCCAGATCGGCCGCGTGGAGCGCGTTCTCGTGCGCGAGGGCGATGCCGTGGCGGCGGGCACGCTGCTGGCGGAGCTCGACCTACAGGGCGCCCGCGCCATGGTCAGCGGCGCCGACGCCGGACTGGCGGCCGCCCGCGCCAGGGATCGCTCCGCCGACGCGATGGTGGGCGAGTTCGCCGACGCCCTGCGGGAGCGCGAGACGCGCGCACACACCGAAATCTACGCCGCCGAGCTCCGCCGCGACCAGGCCGCCGCCGCCTACGAGGCCGAGAAGCGATCCGCCCCCGCCCGCGTGGTTGCGGCCAGAGCCGACGTCGAGGCCGCGCAGGCCGCCTTGCGCGACCTCGAGCAGGGCGCCCGCGAGGAGGAGCGCCGGCAGGCCGCGGCCGAGGTCTCCGGCGCCGAGGCGAGCCTGCGCCGGGCGAAGGCCGACCTGGCGCGTGCCGAAGAGCTGAACCAGCAGGGCGCCACGGCGCAGCGCGACGTGGATACCGCCCGCGAGGCCGTTGCGCTGGCCCAGACCGCGCTGGAAGTCCGTCGCAGCGCAGCAGCGCTGGCCGGGAAGGGCGCGCGCGCCGACCAGGTGGCCGCGGCCCGGGCACGGCTGAAGGCCGCCGAGGCGCAGGTGACCGTGGCCGAGGGCCTGCTGGCCAACGTCGACATCCTGGCAGACAAAGTGAGTGAGGCCAAGGCCGCGGTCCGCGCGGCAGGCGCGGCAGCAGCCGAGACCCGGACCGGGCGCAAGCGCCTGAATGCCCTGCGCCAGGACGCCGAGGCCGCGCTGGCGGGAGCACAGCAGGGCGTTGCAGGCCTGGACCAGGCGCAGGCCGGTCTGGGCGAACGGCTGGTGCGCAGCCCCTTCGCGGGCGTCGTCAGCCGCCGATACGTAGACCCCGGCGATATGGCCTCGCCACAGGCGCCGCTCTTCACGGTGGTCGATCAGGGCCGCATCTGGGTCTCCGCCGAGGTGGACGAGCAGGACCTGGCGCCCATCAGCGTGGGACGCGCCGTGGAGGTCTCCGCGTCGGCCTATCCCGGTCGGCCTCTGCCGGGGCGGATCGCCCGCATCGGCGGTGCGGCCGTGCCGCAGACCGAGGTGCGTACCGGCGCGCGGATCGTGCGCGTCCGCGTGGAGCTGGAGGGTTCCGACGGCGGTGCCGTGCTGAAGCCGGGCATGGAGGTCCATGTGGCGGGCCGGGCCGTGCTGGCGTCGGATTGCGTGCTGGTGGCATCCGACGCGGTGACCGACGACGAGAACGGCTCCTTCGTCTGGGTCGCCGAGCAGGGCGTGGTGCGGAAGCGGAGCGTGAAGGCAGGGCGCATGTCGGGCCGCGAGACCGAGATCCGCTCGGGCCTGCGGCCTGGCCAGAAGGTAGTCGTCTCAGGCAAGGAGGCCCTCACCGAAGGCCTCCGCTCCGAGCCCATCCCGGCGGCGCAGAAGTGATCGGTCGGCTCCGCAAGTCGCCTCCTCGCCCCGCGGCGCCCGCCCCTCCCGACGGTTTGCTGGCGCGCATGGATCACATGGAGAAGCTCTACGGCACGGGTGAGGTTGCCGTCCACGCCCTCATCGACGTCTGCCTGGACCTGCCGAGAGGCGAGTTCGTGGTCTTCGTTGGGCCCAGCGGCTCAGGCAAGACGACGCTGCTGAACATCATCGGCGGCCTCGACCACCCCACCAACGGCTCCATCACCGTGGCGGGGCAGAACCTGGCGGGGCTGGCCGAGGCCGAGCTGACCCGATACCGGCGCCAGAAGGTGGGCTTCGTCTTCCAGTTCTTCAACCTGGTGCCCACGCTCACCGCCCGCGAGAACGTGGAGTTGGTGGCCGAACTGGCCGAGAGCCCCGCCGACGTGGGCCAGGTGCTTGAATCGGTGGGTCTGGGGCACCGCGGCGACCACTTCCCGGCGGCCCTGAGCGGCGGCGAGCAGCAGCGCGTGGCTCTGGCCCGGGCGCTGGTGAAGCGACCGGACCTGATCCTGGCCGACGAGCCCACCGGCAGCCTGGACTTCGAGACGGGCATCCGGGTGCTGGAGACCATGCGCGCCGTGACCCGCGACTTCGGCCACACGGTCTTCCTCGTAACCCACAACAGCGAGATCACCCGCATGGCCGACCGCGTCGTCCACCTCCGCAGCGGCCGCGTGGCCGAGATCGAGGTGAACGCCGAGCCTGCGGCGCCCTCGCAGTTGCGCTGGTAGCGGCGCGTCCGGGGGCTACCGGAGCAGCAGCCCCAGCGGCTCGTCGGGCTCCCTGCGCGTGGCCATGCCGCCTACTGCTGCTGCTCGACCCAGAGGCCGGCCGCCTGGCGCGCCAGGGCGATCTGGCCGATGTGGTATGCGCTGTGGACGGCAATCTCCATCAGCAGGTGGCTCACGGTCTGGTCATCCCAGACCGCCTGGTCCAGGTCGGCCTCCTCGGCGAGGAGGGCGGCCCGCTGCAGCGCGGTGTAGAGGTCGCCGCGCACCTTGTCCCACTCGCCGCGGCCGATCTCGGGCCAGGTGGCGTCGAGGTCCCAGCCCAGGGTCGGGTTCTCCCCGCCGCAGATGCCCTCGTTCCAGAGGTTGCACCAGAACCAGGCGTGCCACACGATCGTGGCGATGGAGTACGGCGCGCCCTCGGGCCGGTCGCAGGCGTCCATGGGGTCCAGGTCGTCGAGCAGTTGGTCCAGCGAACGGTAGTCCTCGCCCTCGATCACCTGGCGCAGCAGGTCGACGATCATGTCGCGGTCGGTCATTGTCGGCTCCTTCCGAATGCGTACGTTCAGCCCAAAGCATAGCGGTTTCCGCGCGGCGATGCAAGCGCTTTGCCGGCGGTGGACATCGTCGGCCGGGTCAGCGCGGTCAAAGCCGTGACCAGACTGAACTCACTAACACCACTGACCACACCGCCCGAGCCGCTTGGAAGCCATACTATGGGGCATGAGACGAGCCATTCCGGGGCCGGCCTCGCCGAGGCGCGGCTGATGCAGCGTCTGGGCCTGAAGCTGATCCGCGACCTCCGGGTCGCCCGGTGGCAGTTCACCGCCATCACGCTGGTCTCCGCCCTGGGCGTGGGCTGGTACCACGGCTCCATGCTCTCCTATGAGCGGCAGCGCCTCTCGTACGAACTCACCTACGACAAACTCGCCTTCGGCGATGTCTGGATTCCCCTGCGCCGCGCCCCGGCGGCGACCATCGCCGGTCTACGCCGAGTGCCGGGCGTCACGGCCGTGGAGGGGCGCATCTCCGAGATTCTGGAGGTGGAGCAGACCGGCGGCCGAAGGCCGAAGGCGCTGGGTCGGCTCATCTCCATGCCCGCCGGACGCGAACCGTCCATCAACCAGCTGCGCATCCTCTCCGGTAGGCGCATCAGCGGAGCGGCAAGCCGCGAAGCCCTGCTCGACTCCCAGTTCGCCAAGGCCAACCGATACCGGTGCGGCGACCGCGTCTACCCCCGCTTCCTGGGCCGGAGCGTGGCGTTCACGGTGGTGGGGATCGTCACCAGCCCGGAGTTCATCGTCTCCGTTCCGGGCGGCGCCATGCCCGTGCCGCTCCCCGACTCCTTCGGCGTCCTCTTCGTGCCGGAGCAGACGCTGGCGCCTCTGCTGGGCATGGCGGGCCAGGTGAACGAAGTCGTGCTCCGCACCGCGCCGGGCGCCGAGGCAGCCGTTGCTTCCGCCGTCAAGCAGCGTCTCAGCGCCTACGGTCCCGAGACGCCGATGCTGCGTCCCGAGCAGCCCAGCAACCGCCTGCTGCAGTCCGACCTCGAGGGGAACAAGCCGTTTCTGGTCGTGATGCCGCTGCTCTTCCTCGGCTCGGCCGCCCTGGCGGTGGGTCTCATGCTCTCGCGATGGGTGCAGGCCCAGCGAGGCATCATCGGCTTCCTGCGCGCAAGCGGATTGGAGCCCTCGGCCGTGCTGCGCCACTACCTGCTGGCGGGTCTCGCCATCGGCGTCATCGGCGGGCTCTGCGGCATGGCCCTGGGAGCGGTGATCGGCGCCTGGTTCGGCAACCTGTACGACCAGATCATGCCCGCGCCCTTCACCGCCGACGGAGCCCGGCCGGACATCGCGCTGACGGCCTTCTTCCTTTCGGTTGCCGCCTGCCTGGCCGGCGCCGCCGCCCCGGCTCGCCAAGCGGCCCGCATCGCCCCGGCCGACGCCATGCGTGGCGAGATGGCCGGCCAGCCCGGGCGCGTCTGGCGCCTCTGGCTACCGCTCCACCTCCGCCTCCCCATCCGAAATCTGCTCCGACGGCCCATGCGCACGCTGGGCACCGCGACCGGCATCGCGTCGGCGGTGGCGCTGATGATCATCGCGGGCACGTTCCGCGACAGCATGGGCTCCTCCATCGCCGAGTCGCTGGCGGACTTCGAGCGGTACAACCTGGCCGTCGCGTTCGTCCCGGAGCAGGGCAGCAACCGGGTGGAGGCGGTCTCGCACTGGCCCGGCGTCCTGCGCGCGGAGCCGACGCTGGACATCCCGGCCCGGGCGCAGCACGGCTCCCTGTGCAAGGACACGGTGATCATGGGCATCGTGGCCGACTCCCGGCTTCGCATCCTGCGGAGCGTCTCGGGGCGCCGCGTACTGCCCGTGCCGGGGACGGCGCTCTTCGGCGACGTGCTGGCCAAGCGGATCGACCTGGAGACCGGCGACGCCCTGCGCCTCACCTACCCGCAGAACGTGGTCGGCCGCCGGGCTTCGGCCCTCATGCGCGCCGGCACGCGCATCCGCTCGCAGGTGGGTCTGCCCGTCTATATGGACATGGAGGAGCTGCGGCGGCGGTTCGCGTCGCGCCTGCAGATGCCCCCCGGCGCCGTGGGAGGCATGGCCATCAGCGCCGATCCGCACCACCTCCCGGACGTTCGGCGGCGGCTCTACCGCACCGAGGGCATCGGCCTGGTCCTGACACTACAGGAGCTGAACAAGCAGATCGCCGACCTGACGGCGTTCGCCAACACCTTCATCGCCATCATGTTCGGACTGGGCGCGGCCATGGCCTTCGCGGTGGTCTACACGGTGACGGACATCGTGCTGTGGGAACGGACCCGAGAACTAGCCACCCTCCGCACGCTGGGCTTCGGAATGCGCGACGTGGCCAAGCTCGTGACGGTGGAGAACGTGCTGGTGGCGGCCCTGGGCGTCGCCATCGCCATCTACCCAGGCATCATCATGGCCCGCGCCCTCACCGAGGCGAGCAACACCGAGGGCTTCACCATGGCGCTGATCACGGCGCCCGTCACCTTCATCCAGAGCGGCGTGGGCGTGCTGCTGGTCGTTGTGATCGCCCAGTGGCCGGGGCTACGCCGCATCCGGCGGATGGACCTGGCCGAGGCCATCCGGCTCCGGGAGTAGGGCGGCAGGCGGGCGTGACCGCCAACCGTCAGTGACGTGAGTACGATCATGAGGTCAGGCGTCTGACCGTGTCGGCCGTGTGCCAACGGAAAATGGCGGCGACAGGCCCTGCCGCCGACCTTCGCAGGTTGCCCTCAAGGAGGTCCACCGATGACCGCACTGCGCCTCGCCACGTTGCTAGCCCTGTCGGCGCCTGTCGCCCTGGCTGCCGGGCCACAACACCCGCCGATTCCGGTTCGCTTCACACTGAAGGAGCCGGGCTTCGTCACGCTGGTGATCGAAGACGCGGATGGGCGGCGTGTGCGCAACCTGATCTCCGAGACGCGCTTCCCCGCCGGGCCCAACACCGTCTGGTGGGACGGTATGGACGACATCCTGCGCGATCCCGACGCGGCACGCCACGGCGTCTACTCCATCCCGGAGCGGCCTGTGAGGCCGGGGCCGTACCGAGTGCGCGGCCTTGTGCGCAAGGCTGTACACCTGCGCTATGAGTTCTCGGTCTACAACAGCGGGCACCCGGCATGGGAGACGCCTGACGGGAAGGGCGGCTGGCTCACCAACCACACGCCGCCCCAGTCGGCCCTCTTCGTGCCTGGCGACCGCGCTCCGGGCGGCAAGCCACTGGTCTTCCTGGGCAGCTTCGTCTCCGAGGGCGGCAGCGGCCTGGCGTGGGTCGACCTGGCCGGGACGAAGGTGGGCGGCCGGGGATGGGTGGGCGGCAACTGGACCGCCGCGCCGTTCCTCTGCGCCGATGGCGGCGAACGTCGCGAGACCGGCGTCTACGCCTACGTGGGTGCACCTTGGAGCAGCTCGGACGACCCGAACCAGGCCAAGCCCAGGACGGGCGAGATTCGCATCACGGGCCTGACCGCAGGCGGCGACAAGCCAATCCTGAAGTGGCGCTTCGAGCCCCGCCTGCCCGGAGGCGCACAGCCCGGAGGCGATGCCGACTGGGGCGCGCAGATGGGCGGGATGGCGTGCCGAGACGGCCTGCTGGCGGTGAGCCTGACGCAGCTCAATCAGATACTCCTCGTCGATGCTCGCGAAGGCAAGGTCATCGGACAATGCGGCGGCGGTGGTATTGTATCGCCTCTAGGGCTGGCGTTCGACGCCCGGTGCCGCCTGCTGGCGATCTGCGGCGGGCGGTTGCTCCGGTTCGCAGGCGTCGGCGCTCAGGGCATGGGGACAGAGGAGATTCTCGCCCAGGGCCTGGATGAGCCGCGGGGGATCACGCTGGACGCGGCCGGTCTCATCTACATCACCCAACGCGGCTCCAGCCACCAGGTCGTCGTCCTGTCGCCGGAGGGTAAGCCGCTTCGGACCATCGGCCGCGCCGGGCGGCCGGGCGTGGGCCCCTACGACCCCCTCCACATGAACAACCCGGCGGGCGTTGCGGTCGATCCGACCGGGCGCCTCTGGGTGACCGAGTGTGACTACTCGCCCAAGCGCGTGAGCGTCTGGACCCCGGACGGCAAGCTGAGGCGCGCCCTCTACGGGCCGGGCCAGTACGGCGGCGGGGGCACGCTCGATCCGTCCGACCCCTCGCGTTTCGTCTACACCGGCATGGAGTTCCAGCTCGACTGGCGCAAGGGCGCCGACACTCCCCGAACCGTCCTCTTCAGGCCCGCGGGAGGCGAGCTGGGCGTGCCGGACGGCTACGGATGCGGCGGCTCACCGGAGACGCCCATCACCTACCATGGCCGCCGCTACCTGACGAACTGCTACACGTCGAACCCAACCAACGGCGCGGCCATCGCCATGATCTGGCGAGTGCGGGGCGACGTGGCGTTGCCCGCGGCGGCGCTCGGGCGGGCCGGCGACTGGAGCCTGCTGAAGTCGGAGCCGTTCCGGTCACGGTGGCCCGCGGGGGTGGACCCAACGGGTGACGCCTCGCGCAATGCCTGCCTATTCGTCTGGTGCGACCAGAACGGCGACGCCCGGATGCAGCCCGTCGAGGTCTCGCTCCGCAAGGCGGCCACAGGCGGCGTCACCGTAATGCCGGACCTCTCGTTCATTGTCGCCCGTGTGGATGATCGTGCCGTCCGCTTCGCGCCGCGCCGTTTCACGGCGACCGGGGCTCCCGTGTACGACATCACTGCCGGCGAGACGCTGGTGGCGGGCGCCAACGGGCCTGCCTCATCCGGTGGCGATCAGGCGATCACCGCGGCCAACGGCTGGACCGTGCTCACCAATGCGCCCAAGCCGTTCGCAGCCGAGGGCCTGGGAGGCGCGCGGCGCGGCAGGCCCATGTGGAGCTATCCCAGCCTCTGGCCGGGCCTCCATGCGTCGCACGAAGCCCCTGCGCCGGACCGGCCGGGGCAGGTCATCGGCTCCACGCGTCTACTCGGCGGCTTCGTGACGCCTCGCACGGGCGACGCCGGACCGCTCTGGGCCGTCAACGGCAACATGGGCAATATGTACCTATTCACCGCCGACGGCCTCTTCGTCGCCACGCTCTTCCGCGACCAGCGGCAGGGAACGCTCTGGAACATGCCCGCGGCAAACCGTGGAATGCTGCTGGACGGCCTGACCCTGCACGACGAGAACTTCTGGCCCAGCATCAGCCAGACGCCGGACGGCCGCATCTACCTCGTCGACGGCGGGCGGACCTCCATCGTGCGGGTCGATGGGCTGGAGACGATCCGTCGAATCCCGTCCGCGCCGCTCGTGGTCACCGCCGCGTCGTTGCGGGAAGCGGCGGCATGGCGGCTCCGTGCCGAGGCGGACCGCCAGAGGCAGCGGGGCTCCGAGACGCTGCGCGTGGCCCTGGCCGACGGCGGGCCGGACTGGGCGAAAGCCGAGTGGGTTACGATCGACAAACGTGGCGTGGCCGCCTACTTCGACAGCAACAGCAAGCCCTACGACGTGCGTGCGGCGTTGGCCGTGTCGGGCGGCACACTCTATGCCGCGTTCGGGACCGGCGACCGGGAGCTACTGCGGAACTCCGGCGCCCTGCCGAACGCGCTCTTCAGGACCGGCGGCTGCCTGGACCTGATGATCGGCGCCGATCCCACTGCCGATCCACAGCGGGCCGGACCGGTGGCGGGCGATGCACGCCTGCTGGTCAGCTTCGTGGGCGATAGGACCGTGGCGTGGCTCTACCGCGCGGTCGTCCCCGGTACACGCGAGCCCGTCCCCTTCTCGTCGCCCTGGCGGACCCTCACGCTGGACCGGGTCGAGGACGTGAGCGACCGCGTCACGCTCTCATCAGACGGCAAGGGCGGGTACGTGGTCGCCGCCCCGCTGGAACTGCTCGGCATTCATCCCGCGCCCGGTATGCGCATCAAGGGCGATGTCGGTATCCTGCGCGGCAACGGGCGCGAGACGGTCCAGCGCGTCTACTGGCGCAACAAGGCAACCGGCATCACGTCCGACATACCCAGCGAGGCAGAGCTGACGCCGAGCCTGTGGGGCGTACTGGAGTTCGGCGGGCCGGGGCGATAGGGCCATCGAACCCACGCGGTGAAGGAGTCGGCGCGGTCGCCGCCGAATCCCCCGCCCGTACCCGAGGCCGAGTACAACCAAGGAGCAAGGTCACCATGGAGCAGGACCCACGCGCCGGCGCCGCCTACCCTCCGGTTACGAAGACGCTGATCACGCCGCTGGCGCTGAAGCCGGACCTGGCGGACGCTGCCAAGCGGTGGGACGCCTACTCTGCAGGCGAGATCATCGACCGGCCGATCGTCTGCGTGACGGCGCCGAGGCAGAATGCGCAGCCGCCGGACGGGCCGGTGGGCACGAACTACCGTGACCGCGTCGATCTCGACCTCGCCGAGATCGCAAGACGCCAGGTGCGGGCCGTGGAGGGCGCGTACTACGGCGGCGAGGCGATCCCATCGATCTGGCTCAGCTTCGGCCCCGATGAGGCGGCCGTCTTCTGCGGTGCGGAGCTTGGATGGAGCGACGGCTCGGGCGACACCAACTGGTCGATCCCCCGCATTGACGACTGGAGCTCCGCGCCCCCCATCGCCCTGAACGCGGCCAACCCCCTCTACACACGGGTTCTCGCGCTCTACGCCGCCGCCGCCGATGCGGCCCAGGGCAAGGCAACCATGGGTATGCTGGACCTGCACACCAACATGGACCTGGTCTCGGGCCTCCGCGGACCGCAGCGGCTCTGCATGGACCTGATCGACGAGCCCGAGGCCGTCGACCGCGCCATGCGGCAGGCTCGCGCGGTCTTCCCCGCCCTCTGGGACGCCATCTGGCGTGCCGGACGGTTGTCGGAAGTAGGCTACGCACCGTACACCACGCTACAGTGCGACTTCTGCTGCATGATGAGCCCGCCCATGTTCCGGCGATGGGTGCTTCCGGCACTGGAGGAGGAGGCCGCCATCGTCGGGAACGTGATCTACCACTGGGACGGCCCCGGCGCGCTGGTGCATACGGCCGATCTGATCGCGAGCAAGGGGCTCCACACGCTCTCCTACGTCCCGGGCGACGGGCGCGGCGGGCATTCGGCCTACATCGACCTCTTCAAGAGGGTGCAGGCCGGCGGCAAGGCCGTCCAGGTTTGGGGACCGCAGGAAGAGATCAAGCTCATTCACCGTGAGTTGCGTCCTGACAGGGCCCAGTACCACACCTGGGCCGCGTCACAATCCGAAGCGGATGCCCTGCTCGATTGGTTCGTGCGGAACACGTAGAACGGTCCCGCGCGTCGTCAGGGCAGGCTGTTCACCGTAACGTAGCGCGACTCGTAGCGGGCAGGCGCGGCCTCGTCGATTGTGAAGATACGCGAGCCGCGGAGGCGGTGCCTCTCAGCCTCGGTGTCGCCCTTGAGCCCGTACGCCGCCCAGCCGATGCTGCCGCCGTAGCCGAGGGCGATCCCGTAGAGCCGGCCCTCATACGTGTTGGTGTGGTCGTGGCCGACGGCGACCCCGAGCACGTCGCGCCGCTCCAGCAGGGCCGCGAACATGCCGCCGTTGACGCTGGAGGGACACTCCGCCTCGTGGCGCTCGCCGGTGTACTCCTTGGAGGCGGCGACCTGGGCGTACTCGGGCAGGCAGATGTGGCAGAACATGAGCCCCGGCAGCTTCCGTCCCAGCTCCGCCTCGGCAGCCTTCGACGTCCTGACGTACCAGGCCACCTGGTCCGAGTGGATCCAGTCATAGGTGTCCAGCTCCTGCCCACCGAACCGACCCCGGGCGTAGGCGTTGGAGTCGATGAGCCAGACGCCGAACGCAGGCCTATCGGACTTCGGTCCGGCGACTCGGAGCAACGCGTTGCCCATGCCGTAGGTGTTGGGCGCGGTCGGCGGGCTCACGTTGTGCGCGTAGGCGCGCAACATCCTGTAAACCTGCGCCTTGGTGAGGCCGAACTTGGCCAGGTCGTCGGTGTCGTGGTTGCCGAAGACCATGGCCCAGGGGATTCCGCGCCTCTCCATGGGGATCGCGACCAGGCGGATGGCCTCACGCAGTTCGGCGGCGTCGGCGCAATCGGACGTGGAGACGCTGTCGCCGGTCAGGACCACCAGGTTGGGCTTCTCCGCGTCCAGAACCTTGCCCATGGCGGCGGTGGTACGGGGGTCCATCTTGGCGCTGTTGTGGATGTCGCTGAACTGGGCGATCTTGAACCGGCCGCTCGGGTCGAACCGCAACCGGGGCCTGTCGGCGGCTACCGACGCTGGGCACGTAGAGAGGGCGGCAAGGACGGGCAGGCACAGCGCGAGTGGCGCGAGGCAGATGGGCACGGTTCCCTCCGTGGGATGCGGACGCCGGCAGACCGCCTGGACGGACGCTTCAATACGGTGATGATCTCGCGGCGCGGCAGGCGTCTACCCGCCGTCCAGCCACCTCTTCATCGCCGGCACGGCGCCGCTGCCGCGCACGCCGAAGGTATGCTCGGGAGCTTCCCACCAGCCGTAGACGCACATCACCCGAGCGCCGCTCCCGCTCAGCGACTCCAGGAACTTGAGCGCGGGCTCCTCGCCGCGAGTAACGTCCGTGAACTCGATCTCCACGGCGCCCCACTCCCGGCGGCGCTCCGTCCGAAACGCGGCGGCGGCGCGCGGGACGTCGGTCCAGGGCAACGTGGCTGTGATGCCCGGTCGCGACGACCCATTGACCGCGGCGCGGAGCGGCATGTTGCGTCCGTCGGCCCGGAGCGGCCCCGGCACGCTTTCCGGGGCCAGGGCGCCGAGGCCCGTATAGTGGGTATAGATGCGCTCACGCGGCACGCCTGCCGTCCGGCACACCCCGCACAGGAACGCCGTGTAGTCATGCACCACGCCGACCATCAGGTCGTGGATCACCTCCGGCTCCGGGCGCCCGGTCCTCGCCGCCAGCTTCCGAACAGTGGCGGCGCTCTGGCGCCGGGCCGTCAGGGCGGCGTATCCCGCGCGGACGATCTCGTCGTCGCCCAGAACCTCGGCCCCTGCCCGCGGACGCTCGCCCGGGCGGAAGTCGTCCATCGTGTAGTAGCCCGACTCCCATCCCACGACCAGACCGGCCAGGAGGTACGCCCGTCCCTCGGCGCGCCACCGCTTGAGGCGTCCGGCGACCGGGTCGGCGACCGATCGGACGCGCAAGCGCATGTCGGCGCGGAAGGCGGGGCTCTCGGTGTTCGGCGGCGCTCCGGCGACGATCCATGAGCCCCAGTTGATCCAGCGCCGGCGAACCACCGGGCCACGCTTCTCTCCCGGCTGCGGGAACGCGGACCACTCCGCCGTGCTCGAATCATGCGAGGGCGACGGGTAGTTCCAGTCGTCCATGTGGATCAGCACCGGGTAGCCCGTCTGCTCGGCCTTGTCCAACGCCTGCTCCGTCTGCCGCCGCAGTTCAGCGATGGGTGTGTTCAGCGTGTAGAGCACGATGCCGAAGCCGATCTGCCTGCCGCTTGCGGGAGGCGCGGCCGGGAACTCCTTCGCGAACTCCTCGGGTTGCCCGAGGATCGTCAGGTAGGTCGGGTCCCGCGGCGGGGCGGACCTCGGCGACGCCTGTACCGATGCGAGTAGGAACAGCAACAGGAGCGCGACCATGGTGGCTCCCCGCACGTGGCCCAAGCCGACGGCCCGAGGTGTGACCGACAGATGTCGTCGCATGCCCGTACCTCCCCGCAGCCGGCCGACGCCGACGAACCGATGGTTGTTGACGCCCCTATCCGGGAAGATCACGATGGAGGTCGCCACGCTTCGATCACATCGGGAAGGGCGTTCGTGCCACCCGTGGTGTGGATCGTGAGGCCGGCTTCAGCGGCCGCGTGTGCGCTCTTGCGCCCGACAAACGAGCAGTTCGCGGCGATGGCTCCGAAGACGGTCTGCCCAATGAGCCACTGCCCGACGTCGTTGAAGTGGCACTGGTCGCCGTTGAGGAGCCACGAAGCCCTCTCGGTGACCGAATAGACGTCCACGAACAGCGCCCCATGCCGTGCGGCCAGATCGGCGATCGACTTGTTGTAGCTGAGAACGAGGTCGCTGCCCCCTACCGCGAACGCGCCGAAGCCTTGACGTACCGCGTCGTACTCATGCCTCGTCCATTCGTCGGCCTCGTACTGAGTGTTCCAGTAAGGACCGACAAGAACCAGCAGCGCGTCCGGTAGGCGCTCCCTGGTCCGGGCAATGATCGTCCCGTAGTCGGCGATGAAGCTGTCCAGCGCGTGACCGCAGCGCGAGTCGTTCAAGCCGTAGGCGTAGATCGCCAGGTCCGGCTGGTAGCTGATCATGTCTTGCTCGAAGCGTTCCAGAGCGGAGGGCGCGGTGCCGCAGCCGGGGAACGCGCCGTAGCCGGGCGCCCGCGGGCTCACCACATTCGCCGGGATCGAGTTGTTGAAGACACGAAGCGGGCCGTCCTGGAAGCGCCGGATGAGGAACGCCAACGCCTGGACCCATTCGTTCAGCGGATCGCCCGCACACATGCCATAGGCGTTCGATTCGCCCATAACGACGATTCGCCGAACAGGGCCCAGCCTGTAGTCAGGCTTGAGCATGGGTTATACCTCCTCCGCGACATGGTTCCTTCGGCTCGATCTCCAGTTTCGCAAGGCCGCCTCAGGCAGACCGCATCGACCGACGACGTAGTATGGCGTACCATAGTGCCGCATCGCGTTGGAGCGACCGCAAACGCGCGCACTATGGGCGCCGGCCGGAACCGTCGACATCGTCTGCGCTTGCCGGTCTATCGGACCGGCGGCGCTCACCGTGCCCGATCCGAAGGGAGTGATTGGCCGGATTCGCGTCTTGCGGACGAGCTAGGGGTCAGGGACGGCGAGTACGTATTAACCGAATCGGCTCAGGATGCCTTTGCATCGTCCAACATCGAATTCATCCTTCAGAATCTGGAGGTCCGGAGCATCATCTTCGTTGGCGGAATCCCCGCCATAGTTCGCCGCGCGGATGCATTGCGTCCTGAACGGCTACCGGCCTTCGATGGTTCGGGACCGTCCATCTTCCTGGAAACGGGATGCACCTGTGCCAGGTACTGTCTATCGATAGTCCGGTGGGGCGCTCGCGTGAGCATACGCAAGGAAGGTGACAGCAACCATGACGAACGAAACGAGCAGCGCGCCCGAGAGCGGAGGTCAAGAGACGTCGTCCCAGCATATTGACACGAAGATGCGGGAACTCGGCGACTGGCGCGGTGAGGCGCTCGCCCGGGTCCGAGCCCTGATCAAGCAGGCCGGTCCCGACGTAGTCGAGGAGGTGAAGTGGAGGAAGCCTTCGAGCCCTGGCGGCGTTCCGGTCTGGTCTCACTCCGGGATCATCTGCACCGGCGAAACATACAAGAGTGTGGTGAAGATGACTTTCGCCAAGGGCGCCTCACTGCCCGACCCCGCCGGCCTCTTTAACTCCAGCCTCGAAGGTAATGCACGGCGTGCCATCGATGTGCACGAGGGCGACCAGATCGACGAAGAAGCGTTCCGGGCGCTCATTCGCGCTGCCGTAGCGCTGAACACGTCCTCCGGCGCCAAGCCGAGCAGTGGCGCCGCAGCGTAGCCGTCGCGGGACATGGAAGAGCCGGTCCTACTGGCAGGCGGCAAGGTCAGCTACGAAGCCGGTGAGGAGACGACATTCACACTGAGCGGCTCCTGGTCGTACACCAAGGACGGCGCCGGCTCGATGCTACTATGTGCCGGCTGCTCCCGTCACCAGAAGTGCGGAGCTACGGTCGGTCGCGCCGCCTCAAGCGGCTGCAAGGAGGCTCGGATGATCAGCAGGCGGTTGGCATGGTTAGTTCCGGTTCTCGTCCTCGGCTCAGTACCCTCCCTGGTCGGCTGCAAGCGCTCCGCTGCGCCACCGCCATCGGACCAGGAGCGCACCGAGTTCTTCGCCGCGGTGCAGGAGGGCGATGCCACCATCGTGGATCGGCTCCTCTCGGCCAAGCCCAACCTGGCCAACGTGAAGAACGACAGCGGCGAAACGCCCCTGAAGGTGGCTGAAAAGGCGGACAACCAAGAACTGGCGGACACCATCCGCAAGCACGGCGGCCACGAGTAGGCGTCGGCCTCTGTCGGACCCGCCCTACGATGCCCTGAGGAGTGACCGTTGCCCAAGATCAGGATTCTGAGCGCCGAGGACGTGCGGGCGGCGCTCCCCATGGCCGAGGCGATCGGTGCGGCGCGCGAAGCGTTCGCCCAGATGCAGCGCGGCGAAGCCACTGTGCCGCCGCGCGCACACATCGACGTGGCCGATCACCGGGGCGTCGCGCTCTTCATGCCGTCGCTGCTTCCCCGCACGGGGCGGATGGGCGTCAAGGCCATCACGCTCTTCGACGGCAACCCCGCCATCGGGATGCCGCGCATCCAGGCCGTGATGCTGGTCCTCGATGCCGAAAACGGCGCGCCGCTGGCGGTCATGGACGCCGGCACGCTGACGGCGCTGCGGACCGGAGCCGGCTCGGGCGTCGCCACCGACCTGCTGGCCCGTCCCGACGCCGACTCGGTGGCCATCCTCGGCGCCGGCAACCAGGCCCGGACGCAGTTGGAGGCCGTCTGCTGTGTGCGCCCGGTGCGACGCGTCTGGGTGGTAGACCCGGCCCGCCCGGCGGCGGAGGGCTTTGCGGAGGAGATGAGCACGCGCCTCGGCGTTCCGGTTCGCGTTGCCGCCGACGCCTCGGAGGCCCTCCGCGACGCGAGCATCGTCTGCGCGGCGACGGTCGCCGTGACGCCGGTCTTCGCCGATGCCGACCTGCAGCCCGGCGCCCACGTGAACGCGATCGGGTCCTACAAGCCCCGCGTCCAGGAGATACCCTCGGCCACCATGGCCCGCGCGCGCGTCGTCGTGGACCACCTCGCCTCGGCGCTCGACGAGACCGGCGACCTGCTGATCCCCATCGGCGAGGGCGTCTTCTCCGCGGACCGCGTCCATGCCGAGATCGGCGAGGTGCTTCTGGGAACTAAGCCAGGCCGCGCTACCCACGACGAGATCACGGTCTACAAATCGGTCGGGGTAGCCGTCATGGACCTGGCCGCGGCCGCCCTCGCGCTGGACCGAGCCGAGCGGATGGGGCTCGGGACCGAGGCCATGCTCTGAGTCGACACGCCGCGCCGAGGCGTTCGCGAGTGGACTACACCGACCGGCCCACCAGGTCCTCCACTTCGTCGAGGTCCAGCGGCGCGAGGCCCGTGAACGACTCGAAACCGCCCTCGGTGACCACGCCGGTGTCTTCAACACGGATGTAGAGGCGCTCTTCCGGAACCCAGAGCGAGGGGTCCAGGCTGAGTACGAGGCCCGGCTGGAGCGGCTTCTCGAAGTAGCTTCCCACGTCGTGTACCGCCATCCCCACCGGGTGCGAGCAGTGACCGGTCCACTCCAGCGCTTTGCGGACCGCCTCGGCGTGCGTCGGCCTCGCCCAGGCCGTGGCGTCGACGGAGGCCCGCAGCTCCGCCGCGACCTCGCGCATGATCTCGCGCGGCAAGGCGCCGGGCCGCACGCGCTCCATGAGCGCACGATGGAACCGCACGATGAAGCCGTACAGGTCGCGCTGCTCAGACGAGTAGCGGGCGCTGACGGGCCACATACGGCCGATGTCGCTCGTGTAGTAGCAGACCTCGGGTGCGCAATCCATGAGGATGAGGTCGCCGTCGATCAGCGGGCCGTCGTTCCTGCAGTAGTGGCCGTCCCACGCGTTCTCCTGCCCGGCGGGGATGATCGCCCGGTAGCCCTCGCCTCGGGCGCCTCCCGCGATGAAGACGCGGTGCATCGCGGCATGGAGGTCGCTCTCGCGCAGGCCGGGCCGCGTCATCGCCATGGCCTCAATGACCGCGCGAGCCGAAAGCTCACCGGCGCGCCTCATGACGGCGACCTCCCGCGTGCTCTTCAGGATGCGCATGGCATCGAGCATCGGCGAAAGGTCGCGCACTTCGCCGTCGGCCATGACCTCGCGCAGCCGAGCGATGAAGCGGTCCTGCCGCGTGACGCCTCCATCCCATGGATCGCCCGCCTCGAGCCGCGCCGCGTGGACCAACACGTCTCGCGACGACATGCGGCCCTCGGCGGGCGCAAACGGCGTGTAGGCCACCTTGCGTCCGGCCAGATGCTGCTCGAGCGCCGACCAGGGGTACACCGCATCGATGCCGGTCAGGGCGCAGATGCGGTCAGCATCTTCGGCATACACGCATGTCTCCTCGCCCTGCCTGCCTTCGGGCCGGCTGGGCAGGTAGACGGTGGCCCTCTGCGTGGCGCCGTCCAGGAGGAGGTAGGCCTGGGGAGCTTCGAGGCCGGTGAGGTAGAGCAGCTCATTGCTCTGGCGGAACAGCTCGAACGCACGCAGGGGTCCAGCTCCCTGAAGCACGGCTACGGCGTCGCCGATGTCGACGTACAGGCGCGCGCGCCGCCCGGCGAACTCCGCAGGCGTGAACCAGGACCAGATGCGAGCCGGATTGGCGGGCGCAGGGATCGAAGCGGCCATAGCGTGTGAACTCCTTCGTGCGGGGCTCGGGCGCTCACGGATGGCCCGCCGCCCGGCGTTGCGCCCTATGATGACACAGGCCCCCCCGGGCCGCGCCTCGTCCGGGCTGGTACAATCGCCGCAATGGGCTTCAGTGCGGCGGCGCCCCGACGCTCGGACCTGGACAAGGAGACACCATGGATCTCGACCTACTCACCCGCGTCGTGAACACGCCGGGCATCTCCGGTTGCGAGGAGGCCGTCCAGGAGGTCGTCGGCGCCGAGATGCGCTCCGTATGCGACGAGGTCCGCCGCGACCGCCTCGGCAACGTGATCGGCCTCCGCAAGGCCGGGTGGGCGCCGGGGACCGGACGAACGCCGCGTGTGGCCCTGGCGGCCCACGTCGACGAGATCGGCGCGATCGTGAAGCACATCGACGGCGACGGCTACCTGCGCTTCCAGCGCGTCGGCGGCCTCTACTCGCAGACGCTCCAGTCGCAGATGGTCATCGTCCACGGCCGCGAGCCGCTCAAGGGCGTGATCGCGCCGGACTTCAACTTGCGCGAGGGCGACAAGATCCCCTCGCCCGACGACCTGCTGATCGACCTCGGCCTGCCCAGGGAGACCGTAGAGGAGCTGGTCCAGCTCGGCGACCCCATCACGTTCGCGCAGGAGTTGGTGCAACTGAACGACAAGGTGGTCATGGGCCGCAACTTCGACGACCGGATCGGCGTCTACTGCCTGCTTGAGGCCATGAAGCGGGTGGGCGACGCCCAGGTGGACGCCTACTTCGTCAGCACCGTGCAGGAGGAGGTCGGTGTCCGCGGCATGCCCGTGGCGGCCTACGCCATCGAGCCGGACCTGGGCCTCGCCATCGACGGCAGCCTGGTGCGCGCGGCGCACGTAAAGCCCCACTCCGTCACCTGCGACATGGGCAAGGGCGCGGGCATCTACCTGATGGACAATCTGACTATCGGCGACCGGCGCTTGGTGAGCTTCCTGTGCGACCTGTGCGAGCGGGAGGGCATCCCCTTCCAGCGCAACATCGGCGGCGGCACCGACGCCTCGGCCCTGCAGCGCACGCGGCTCGGCTGCCGCACGACGACCATCGGCGCGCCGGTCCGCTACATGCATTCGACGGTCCAGCTGTGCCATCTGGACGACATCGAGGCGACAATCCGGCTGCTGGCCGCGTTCGTCGAGCATGCCCACGAACTGGCCGAGGACGTCGCGTGAGGATCACCGCCGTCGCGGCGGCGCCGGTCCGGCTGGCCATTCCCTACCCGCTCTACCCGGGCGTGGGCGCCGGCACCAAGATCGAATGGGGCAAGCGAAGCCGCTTCACGCCGCTGAGGCCGACGCCGATGCTCGAGTACGTGCTCGTGCGCATCGAGACCGATGAGGGCGTCACCGGCTGGGGCGAGGCGCAGGCCGATATCGGCTTCTTTGGCGAGACGGTCGAGCAGGTCAGAGCCGCCGTCGCCGACTATATGGGTCCGCAGCTGATCGGCAAGGACCCCATGGACCGCGAGCGCCTGCAGGGCGTCATCGACTACCGAGGCAACGGCTGCGCCAAGTCGGGCATCAGCATGGCCCTCCATGACCTGGCGGGCAAGGCCATGGGCGTGCCCGTGAGCGTGCTGCTGGGCGGGCGCATGCGAACGCACGTGCCGGTTGCCGTCGAGGTCGCAGGCGGGAAGCCCGACGCAATGGCGCAGGCGTGCGTCGATCTGATGGCCCAGGGCGTCCGCGCCTTCAAGCCCAAGGTCGGCGGCGACCCCGATGCCGATGCCGACCGCCTCCGGGCGATCCGGGCGGCCGTGGGACCGGACGTATCGATCCGCGCCGACGCCAACCAGGGCTACAGCCCCAAGGAGGCGATCCGGCTCTGCCGCCTCTGCGAGCGGCACGGGGTGGGCCTGGAGCTGCTCGAGCAACCGGTCGCCGTGCATGACCTGCCCGGCATGGCCTTCGTGCGCCGGTCGGTGGATACGCTCATCGAGGCCGACGAGAGCTGCTTCACTCCGCAGGACGCACTGGCGATCATTCGCCATGAGGCCGCCGACGTGCTGAACATCAAGCTCGGCAAGGCGGGCGGATTCCTGGGCGCCATGAAGATCGCCGCCCTCGCCGAGGCGGCCGGTCTGAAGTGCGTCCTGGGCACCGGGTTCGGCCTCGGCCTGGAGATCGCCGCAAAGGCGCACCTGTACGCGGCCTTGGAGCAGGTGACCGACGCGGTGGAGTTCACCGAGCTGTCGCTCCACGCGAACCTGCTCAGGCCCCCGTGGGACACGCGGCTGGCGCTTCCCCTTGAGGATGGCCGCCTGCCCGTGCCGGATGGCCCGGGGCTGGGCGTGGAGCTCGACCAGGACCAGGCGGCGCAAAGCAGGGCCATGCCTGCATCGACGTAGAGGAGCCATCGCCCCATGCTGGTGAGCATCTTCAACGACGTGATCGGCCCAGTTATGCGCGGCCCGTCGAGCTCGCACTGCGCCGCGGCGCTCCGGATCGGGCGGCTGGCGCGCGACCTGATGGACGCCGACATCCGCGATGTCACTGTGGAGTATGACCGCCAGGGATCGCTGCCGACCACCCACGCGTCGCAGGGCTCAGACATGGGCCTGTTCGGCGGCCTGCTGGGATGGGAGGCGGCCGACGAGCGGCTACCCTCCTCCCGGGCGGCGCTCCTCGCGTCCGGCGTGCGGGTCTCCATGGCCGTCATCGATGCGGGCGATCCCCATCCGAACACCTACCGCCTCACCCTGGCCAATGAGCGCGAACGCCACACGCTGCACGTCGTCTCGACCGGGGGCGGCATGATCGAGGCGATCTCGCTCGACGGCATCCCGGTCTCGATGTTCGGAGACTGCTTCGAGACACTGCTGTGGCCAACGGGAGACGCCGCGGCGGTCGCCGATCGGATCGGCGCGCAGGTGGACGCAGACGCGGTGCTGGTGCACGGGTGCGGGTCCGATGCGTTGGTCGAAGTGAAGGGCGGCGCCTTCGTCCCTGACAACACTGTGGCGGAGTTGCGAGTCGCGGGGCTTGTGCGAGAGGTGAAGCGGCTGGCGCCGGTGCTTCCGGTGCTGACGTCGCGCACATCGGCGGTCCCATTCACCACGTGCGAGGAGATGCTGCGGGCCGATGCGGGGCGCGACACGCCGCTCTGGAAGCTCGCCGTCGCCTACGAGGCGGCCCGGGGCGGCTTGGACGAGGATAACGTGATCGCGAGGATGGTCGAGATCGTGCACATCGTTCGCCGCTCGATCACCCTCGGCATCGCGGGGACGGAGTACGCGGACCGCATCCTCGGGAGCCAGTCGGGCGGGTTCGCGCGCTGCCTCGAGGAGGGCCGCCTGCTCGATGCCGGCGCCTTGAACCGGGCCGTGCTCTACGTGACGGCGCTGATGGAGGTGAAGAGCTCCATGGGGGTGATCGTGGCGGCGCCGACCGCCGGCGCCTGCGCCGCCCTCCCCGGCACGGTGGTCGCCGTCGCCGAAGCCATGGGCCTGGGCGAGGAGGAGATGGCGAAGTCACTCCTCGCGGCCGGCCTGATCGGCGCTTTCATCGCCACGCGCTGGACGTTCGCCGCCGAAGTCGGCGGCTGCCAGGCCGAGGCGGGAGCGGCGTCATGCATGACCGCGGCGGCGCTCGTCACGCTGGCCCACGGCACGGCGGCGCAGGCGGCAGCGGCGGCCTCCATGGCCTTGCAGAGCGTGATCGGCCTCGTCTGCGATCCGGTGGCGAAGCGGGTGGAGGCGCCCTGCCTGGGCAAGAACGTGATGGCCGCGAGCAACGCCGTGTCGTGCGCCAACATGGCCCTGGCCGGGTTCGACCAGGTGATCCCGCTCGACGAGGCGATCGAGGCGGCCAGGCGTGTCGGCGCCCAGATGCCCCGTGAACTCCGCTGCACCGGCCTCGGTGGCCTCTCGATCACTCCGACATCGATTGCCCTGGAACAGCGGTTCGCATCGCGCGACACGTAGCGACGGTCAGCCGCGGCGCGCGGCCTCGATCGTGGCGATGTCGATCTTCACCATCTCCATCATCGCGTTGAAGACGCGCCTGGCGGCGGCGGGATCGGGATCGGCCATGGCCCGCGTCAGGGCGACGGGCGTGATCTGCCAGCATAGCCCCCACTTGTCCTTGCACCAGCCGCACGCGTTCTCCTCGCCGCCGTTGCCGACAATGGCATTCCAGTAGCGGTCGGTCTCGGCCTGGTCGAACGTCGCGACCTGGAACGAGAACGCCTCGGAGTGCTTGAACGCGGGCCCGCCGTTGAGCCCGAGGCACGGAATGCCCAGCACGGTGAACTCGACGGTCAGCGCGTCGCCTTCCTTCCCGCCGGGGAAGTCGCCGGGAGCCCGGTACACCGTACCGACCGCCGAGTCGGGGAAGGTCGCGGCATAGAACCGCGCGGCGTCTTCGGCATCGCCGTCAAACCAGAGGCAGATCGTGTTCTTCGCAGGCTCAGGCATCGCGTTCCTCCATTGTGAATTCCGTAGTCATGGGCGCATCAAGGAGTGCAAGCCCGGCCCTGCGGGCAACGCGGACATCATCTGGCAGGTCATACGTCGCGAAGAGCCGATGCAACGTCAGCGGGCGCCACAACCCTGGGTCGAAGCCCGTGGCTAAGTGCGTGACTGAACCCATGCTCCTGCCCTTGTTATGGGCGGGACTTGCTCTTGCGTTTCTCAGTTGCTCCGCCGGGCTTGGCGCCTGATCGTCATAGCTCGGAGGCTGTGCGACGGCGCCTGCTTGGGCCATGAGGCCCACGGCTAGAAGCAGTCTGACGTCCATGCGTCCTGGCCCCTCCCCCTACCTCGCCACGAGGCAATCCAGCCCGAAGTAGTAGCGCGGGCCGGTGCTTGCCGGGTTCGCGCCGATCACTTCGACCCGCAGACGCAGCTTGCCTCCGACCGGCGTGAACGTACCCAGCTCCACGGGGCCGGTGGGTATGGCATCCAGGTGGAAGGCGTCGGTGTCATGCCCGGCCGGTTGGCCGTTCACCGGTAAGCGTCAAACCATCCCCACGTTCCCTTCGCCGTCTCGGATCCGGATAATGCCTCCATCACTTGCATGGAGGTTGACATGGCGAGCAGGGCTCTGGTGGAGACTGCGTGGCGGGAGCGGCTGGAGCGCTTCGCCGCT
>JAPLCQ010000019.1 GCA_026392115.1 Armatimonadota bacterium
TCGTTCAGGACGACCGTCAAAGGCGACCGGCGGGCCGCCGGCTGCGAGGCCGGAATCCCAGCCCGTCGGTCGCTTGCAGACGCCGCCAAGCCGGACCCGCTCAGAAGAGCGGCGGGAGCGCCTCCGCTTGGAGGCGCAGCATCTCGTCCATCATCGCCACGGCGTTGCGGTAAGAGTGGCAGGTGGGGTCGAGGAGGATGGCTTGCAGCAGCTTCTCCCGCGACTGCTCGGAGAAGGCCTCCACCAGCAGGCGCTGGATGGCGCCCTGGGTGCGCAGGATGGCCGAGACCGGCTCGGGCAGCGGGTCCATCTGCATTCGGGCCAGGCCGTGGTGCGAGGCGTCTACCGGCATCTCGACGACCATCTCCGGCGGCAGGTTGGGGATGCTGCCGTGGTTCGGGATGTTCACCGCGTCGATGACGCGGCTGCCGGCGCCCTGAAGCGCCTCCATGATCGGCGCCGCGTACTCGCCCGAGGGCGCCAGGGGCCGCTCGTCGAGGCCGGGGGCGATGGGGTCGGGCCGAACCCAGGGCCGCCTCGTGGTATCTCCGCTCAGGGAGTAGATGAACTCCGGCGCCGGGCCCGACGCCCACGGGTCCCCGGCCATGGGGTCGTAGTAGTACTGCAGCTCCGAGGCCACGAACTCGTCCGCCCAGCCGATGTACTCGCCGATGTGGTTGGCGCCGGGCGAGGGCCAGAGCCCGAACCGGCGGAAGAGGATGCGCGACAGGCCGATCTCGTGCCAGTCGGCCAGCTCATCGCCGGAGGCCTCGGCGTGGCGCAGGGCCGGGTAGAGGTCCTCGCCCGTGCGCCGGTTGCGGATGGCCTGGAACCATGTGCAGTGGTTGATGCCGCAGGCCACGGCGTCGATCTCCGCCGGTTCCATGCCCAGCATGGCCGCCACCTGACCCAGGCCCATGGCGAAGCCGTGGCAGAGCCCCACGGCTTCCACGCCGGTGAGGCGCGAGACGGCCTCCATGAGCTTGTGCTCGGGGTTGGTGTAGCTGAGCAGCAGGGCGTCGGGGCATCGGCGCTCCATGGCCCGCGCCACCTCCACCGTGGGCCCCATGTTGCGCAGGGCGTGGAAGATGCCACCGGGCCCGCCGTTCTCGCCGTAGACCTGCCGGAACCCGTGCTGGCGCGGCACATGGAAGTCCTGCGACCAGAAGTGATACCGGCGGCGCTCGATGGCCTTGACGACGTAGTCGGCGCCGTCGAGGGCCGCCGCCAGGTCCTCGGTGGCCGTGACGGCGGCGTTGCGCTTAAGCCGGGCGGCCACAGCGCGCGCCTCGGCGGCCGCGGCCTCGGCGGCCGTGAGGTCGACATCCATGAGCCGCAACTCCACGCCCTCGGCGCAGAGCGGCTCGCTGAGCAGAATATCACGAACCGTGGCGGGGCCGAAGGAGCGGCTTCCGGCCCCCACCAGGGCGATCTTAAGTGCAGGCATGGCCGTGGACCTCCTAGCCGCGCACCATCAGCGAGACCACCTGCCACGGGCGCAGGGCGAGCTCGACGGAGCCGTCGACCACGGTGGCCGGGCCCACCACGTCCTCGGTGACCGTGACGACCGTGACGGTCACCCCGGCGGCCAGGCCGGAGAGGCGGACCAGGCCCGCGGAGCCAGTGGACTCGTAGAGCCGGATGACGACCCCGCTCCCCTTCTGGGCGCGCTTCATGGAGGCGGCGACGACGCCCGGCGAGCCGGAGAGGACCGGCCGGAAGGAGGTGTCGTCACCCAGCGGTGCGCAGCCCGACTTGAGCCGGGCCAACAGAGGCTGGTTGTAGCTGAGGCCCGCCTGGACCACGCCGGCCGACTGCCACGAGCCCACGTGCGGCAGGAGGGCATAGCGGACGCACTGCTTGCCCAGGTCCGATGCGTAGTCGGGATCGTAGCCGGTGCGCACCAGCGTGAGGCGCAGGCGGCAGCCCATGGCGTCGTAGGCATACTTGCTGTCGTTCAGGACCGCCACGCCGTAGTTCGAGCCGCCGATGTCGGCCCAGCGGAGGGCGGGAACCTCCTGTCCGTCGCTGGGGCGCGTCACGGCGCCGAAGGGCGTCTCGAACCAGGGCTCACACTCGGGCATGGAGGCCGTGAAGGCCACCTTCAGGTTGGGTATACCCTTCTCCGCGTTGCCCACTTCCTGCCAGTCCACGTCGGCCTCGAAGTCGATGCGGTCGAGATCGCGGTAAAACACGATCTTCTGTTCGATCTTCGTCTCGCGGTGGCTCTGCTTCACGCCGATGACGACGCGGGCGGGACCTGTCTCCAGTACCTGGGTCTCGGCTCCGCGGATGAGGCTGAACTGGCTGTAGACCTCCTGGATCTGCCATGAGGTCATGGGGTGGGGCCACTCGTCGACGAACTGCAGGACGTTGAGCGCCAGGTCGGGCCGCGCCGTATCCATGTAGTCACTGGGGCGCCGGACGCCGAAGGAGACTAGCTCGCGGCCCACCCGCTTGTCGACCAGCGAGACGATCACGCCGCAGTCACGCCGCACGAGGGCGGTGAAGACGGGCGTCTCGACGCGCCAGTAGAGCATGCCCGCCTCGGCCTGATCCGGTGCGACCTGGTGCGGGTTGCTGGGTCCGTAGGTCGCCGTGACCGTGAGGCCCGACGCGCCGGCAGCCGTGTTGGTCACATGGTAGCCCGCGGTGGCGAAGGCGCCGACCTCAGCCACGAAGCCGAGCCCTTCGGGGGTGTACTGGCCCACGGCGGAGCGGCCCTGCCCGTCGGTCAGCGTGGAGCAGCCCTCGGCGCTGAGCCCGGGGACCGTGACCCACTCCTTGCGAGCGAAGCCCAGCGGATTCGTGACGGCGATGCAGCCGGGGTCCACGGCCATCTCGACCAGGTCCAGCGCGTCGTTGGTCACCGAGGCGGCGACGTCGCGAGCCTCCTCGTACTCCTCGCGGTTCAGCTCATAGACCTCGTGGATGGCCGAGCCGTCGAAGATATCGTGGAACTGGTTGAAGAGCACCTTGCGCCATGCCTGCGATAGCGGCTCGACGCGGTCGATGCCCGCCATGGCCGCGGCGGTGTCGGCGC
>JAPLCQ010000067.1 GCA_026392115.1 Armatimonadota bacterium
GCCGATTGGTGCGCCGCTGGCGTTCGTCGGCGCAACGCCGGACTTCACGCCCCTGGCCTCGGCGGTCGGATCGCCTCCGGCGTCCGGCCCCGCCGAGGCGGCCATACCCGCTGATCCCGTGGCAAGCCCCGATCCCGGCGCTCCCGTCCGCTTCACGCCTCTTGCGAAGCGGTTGGCGGACGAGGCCCGCCTTACGGCTGGCGACTTCGCGGGGCTCCGGTTGGTGCGCAGCGCCGACGTGAAGGTCCGGATCAGCGGCACGCCGGCTTCGGTCCCGGCGCCGTCTGACCCTGTGTCGGCCGGCGCCGAACTGCCGGTCCAGGTGAGCCAGGGCGTCGAAGTGCGGTGGGAGGCGAACTCCAGGCGCAAGCAGGTTGAGATTCGCCAGATATCGGCCGGAATGGCCCAGGCGCTCGCTAGTTCGGTGACCGTCTCGATCCCGACACTTGGCCCGGAGCCCGCGCGGCACGCGACATCGCCCGCCGACCCGAGTACGTCGGTGGTCATCCTCTTCGAGGTAGCCCGGCTCCTCCGCAAGTACCCGATCTTCAATGCGATCTATGATCGTGGCCGAGTGGGCTTCTACGAGGCGGTCAACATCGGCTGGGCGATGGATGATGGCACCGGGCTCGTTGTGCCCGTCATCCGCGATGCTGATGCCAAAGATCTCGGCCAGCTCGCGGAAGCATCGACCGATGTCATCCAACGCTACGTGTCCGGGCGGCTTGTGCCGGCGGATTTCGTGGGCAACACCTTCACGGTCTCGGACCTGAGTTCGGCGGGTGTCTTCTCGTTCGCGCCGCTCATCACGCAGGGCACTTCGGCCATCCTGGGGATCGGCGGCGAGTACACCGTGCCGGGGTCTGACGTCGGCATGTTCACGGTTACCCTCGCATTCGACCACCGGTTGGCCGACGGGCGCACGGCGGCGTTGTTCTTGGGCGACCTCGCCCGCCGCCTTGAGGCGTATTCCGCGTTGCGGAACCGGCCGGGCCATGAGGAGAGCCGGGTTCGTCGATGCGCGGCCTGCTACCGCGATGCCGCCACGCTGGGCGGGCTCCATGCATACCTGCTGCCTTCTGAGGTCCCCAAGGGCCTCATCTGCTCGTTCTGCCTGCGAGGGTACTGACATGCCTACCTCCGCCCAACTGAAGCAGGTGGTCGGTCGCCTCCTTGAGATAGACCCGGAGGCAATCGATCCGGGCACGTCCCTCCGGCCGCTCAGCAACTCCATGCAGAGCGCGAAGCTGACGTTTGCTCTCAGGAGCATCGGAGCGGAGCTTCCGGCGGGTGTCGCCGTCCCGGACTTCGCAGCGCTCGAACGGGTCCTCGGACACCGTTCCGCCGACGTTGGTGATCCTGTACCGGCGCCGTCCGTCGTGTTGCCGCGAAGTGCACCGTCGGCGGGCGTAGGCATCGACATCGAGCGGGTGAGCGAGTTGCCTGTTGTTCCGGATTACTGGGAGGCCCCGTTCTACTCCGGCACGTTCACAGAGCACGAGATCGCGACCTGCATCACGAAGGGTGAGGCGCGCATGCACTTCGCGGGTTGCTGGTGCGCCAAGGAGGCTCTCCGCAAATCCCGCCCTGATCTCGCCGCCACCAGCCTGTCACGGATCGAGTTGAGCCACCATACCGACGGGGCGCCTTACCTACGTCTCCTGAACGGGGATACGTGGGAGGCGCTCCCTTGCGGCGTCAGCATCAGCCATACGTCTGACCTCGCGGTAGCCGTCGTTGTGTGGCCCGCGCCTGCACAGGTGAAGGTCAGGGAGTCGGCAGAGTCACCCGCGCCGGAACCCCCGATGGCCCCACCGCAGCGCCCCCTTCGCTCGTCGATGCTGCCCACCGTACTGGCGTTCGCGGCTCTGGCCATCAGTATCTACAGCCTCGTTCGGCATTAGGAGGACGGTCGACGCGTCTGGGCCCTGGCCGGAGATGCGTGGGCTTCCGTCGGGCGAAGCACTTCCCCCCTCGTGTCTTGCGTAGCCAACCTCGGCGCCATCGGCTATCCAGGCACGGGTAGCATTCACGTATCGCCGTGTAACGGAAGGGTCGCCCGCCATGCGTCACCGCCTGATGCTCCCGCTTCTGGTCCTCGCTCTGGCCTGCGCCGCCGCCGGCCTGGCCGATGACCGGCCCTGGGCCGACCCCGCACGCCCCTACCGGGTCCGCGTAACCCTCCGCGCCGAGACCGTCGCCCGCGCCCGGTCCTGCGGCGAGCTGCCGCTGGAAATGGGACGCGACCTGGAGCGGCTGGGCCTCGCGGGAGACGTGGACGCCGCCTCGGCGCGCCTCCTGGAACTGCGCCCAAACGGCCCGGTTGCCATCCCAACCGCGATACAGGCCAACGCGCTCAGGTGGCAGGTCCCCGCCACGCCCGCCGGCCTGACCCGCACCTACGACCTCTACTTCGCCACCAACCCGCCGTCGTCACCCGCTCGCCCGCTCACCCCCTCAGCTCCTCAGGCGCTGCAGGCGCCCGACTACGCCACGGACGCCTACGGCCGCGGCTGGGATTTCGACCGCGACGGTGACTTCGAGGAGATCGACACCTTCGGCGACAAACCGGAGTACATCCGCTCGCGAAAGGTCGAGGCAGGCGTGCTCAAGCTGGACGTGAACGGCGACGCCTACTTCATCTGGGGCGCCATGTGGGGACCGGCGGGGCGCTCCAAGCGGCCGGTGGCCATCGACCTCGCGCGCTACCCGGTGCTGGAGATGCGCGTGCGGCAGAGCGCGCCCGAGGCGAACTGGCGCATCATGGGCAGGCCCGGCAAGGGCGAGAGCCTGGTGCAGTACGACTTTCGCGTCACCGGCGCCGATTGGCAGACGCTCCGCATCGACCTTCGTAAGCAGGTTCGGTGGCATGGGGTGCTGACCGCCCTGCGCATCGACCCGGCCAAGCACCTGGACGCGCATGTGGAGTTCGACTGGGTTCGCCTGCTCTCGCTGGCCGGCGCCGACCGATCGCCCGTGGAGGTGCGCGGACCGGAGCCCGCGGCGGCTAGAGTGGCCCTATCGCCTGCCACGGCCTCGCCGCGGGCTGGCTCTGAGCAGATCGTGACCGTGACGGTGTCGGCGCAGGATCGAACGCCTCTGGCGGGCCGGCCCGTTCGCGTCGTCCTGGATGCCGGGTCGGGCGGCGCGGTCGAGCCCGACGGGCGGCGCCCGGCGCTGCCCATACCAGGCGGAGTGCGGATGCTAACCGACACCGACGGCTCCGCCACGGTCCGCTACCGCGCATCCAAGCGGACCGCAATCGGCGCAGACCACCTGCTGGCTGTAGCCGAATGCAACCCAGCCCCACCGGCGCGCCTCGCCGTCACGACGAAGCCCGGACCCGCGGCCAGGTACACGGTCTCGCCCTTCGGACCCACCATCCTGCCGCGCGGCGCCACACGACTGGCCGTCGTCGCGCGACTGTCGGACGGGCTGGGCAACCCCGTGCCCGGCGGAGGGCGGCGCATCACATGGAGCGCACCCGGCGCCACGCTGGCCGGCGCGGCCACCCGAACATCCGCCGACGGTAGCGCACGGGCGACACTGATCTGCGATCCCGCCCGGCGCTGGGTGGTGACTGCCTCGGTCCGCGATGCGGCCGGCCTCTACGGCGAGTCGGCCCAGGTCTGCGTCCTGTCAACGGGCGTCCGGCCCAACCCGGTCCGCCTGCTACCCAACGGATACTTCGCCTCGGGGGGCAAGGCGTGGCTGCCGCTGGGCGGCTTCTACGCGAACTGGGTGGGCACGCCCTCGCCCGACGGCGAGTGGAACCGGCTGATCTCCTTCGTGGACGCCACCGACGAGCAGGTGGTGGCGTGGCTCAAGCTCCTCAGGGCCAACGGCGTCACCGCCCAGCGCTTCATGCTGCGCGCGCACCGCCCCAACGGCATGGAGCCCATGGACATCGGCGGCCGCGTGAACCCCGGCATCTTCGCCCGGTTCCTGCACTACCTGGACCTGGCGCGGCCTTTCGGCCTACGCTTCCAGCTCGTGCTACACGAGGACTACACCAAGCCGCTCTACTTCGACGGCGACGCTCTTGAGAAGTTCGCCCTGCCCTGGTACGAGGGGATGGACCTCGCGAAGCTGCCGCCCCACCAGCGCCGCTTCATCCGGGACTGGCGGCTCATCGACGACATCGCGCTCAAGTACACCGACCCCGACGTGATGGCCTGCCAGGACAGGTACGCCCGAGAGATCGTGGGCCTGCTGAAGGGCAACCCGCTCGTCTTCGGTTACGAGCTCGAAAACGAGATGGTGGCCTGCCCGGCATCGTGGGTGAACCACCAGCTCGGCGTCATCCGCTCCGTGGACCCCACCGTGCCGATCTGCGTGAGCCACAGCGGCGGCGGGCTCTTCACGGCCGACCCGCCCTGGTGGCGCGGCAGGACCCGCATCGACTACTACACGCCGCATCTCTATCCCGACCCGCCCAGCACGTCGCCCACGATCGATTACGGCCTGGCCGTAGATGTGCTGATGCGCTACAGCCGCCTCGCGAGCCCGGCCTTCCTGGGTGAGTCGGCCGGCGACCAGTTCGGCCAGCATCCCGACCGCGACACGCGCCGCTGGACCATGCGCGACATCATCTGGTTTTCGCTGACCAACGGCGCCCCGGGCTGCTTCTTCTGGAACGCTCGGGCCAGCGAGGTGGCCGAGTTCAGGCTGGCCAATCAGATCGCCTCGCGCATCGACTGGACGACCTTCCAGGCGCGTTCGGCGCCCCTGATCGCGGTGGCGCCGCATCCGCTGACCAACGACCAGTGGTTCACCACCTCGGACGGCCGCAAAGCCTACGACGCCATGGCCCGAGCGGCGAAGGCCGCCCTCGACGCGGGGGCCGCCCTGGACTTCGGCGTGCGCCGCACCTCGGGCCGGCAGGACTTCGACCTCGGCGGCGACGGCCCGCTCCCGCAGCTCACGTCCAGCTTCCGAATCTCTCCCGGCTTCCAGCTCAAGCCCCTCGTGCGGGCCGACGACCGCGAGGCGCTGCTCTACATCCGCAACTTCTCCGGCGTGGTCCGCTGGGACAGCACAGGCAACCCGCGCACCACGCAGTACCTGCGAACCCGCTCCGCCGCCCCGCTCTCCTTCGCGGTGAACATGCCCGGCAGCTTCACGGTGGACTCCTGGGACCTGGACACCGGAGCCCACACGACGCGGCAGGCCCGGTCAGGCGAGGCGATGGAGATGGGGACGACGGAGCATGACTTCGCGGTGACTGTGAAGAGGCGGTGAGGCCGCCGGCTGAAGCCGACGGCGATCGAAGTCGCGGAGCCGTCGTCAGTCACGTCACCGCTGCAAGTACGGTCCCGCCGTTGCCGGTGTGTGGATCGGCGCCCCGGCGCCTACTCCCCGCTCCTGAGCCGCACGCGGATCGACGCGGCCGCGTCCAGGATCGCCTCGCGGCTGAGCCCGGCGGCTGAGTACATGGCAAAGATGTTGTCGGTCGGCGTCTCCGGCGGCACCGTGTGCGACGCGGCGAGGATGTAGCCTCCGCCGTCGGACGTCATGCCATCGATGAGGCGCGCGGTCTCGCGCTCGACTTCGGCGGCCGAACCGTGGGGGAGCAGGTCCATGGTGTCTACGCCGCCCATGAAGGTGAGGCGCTCCCCGAACTCGCGCTTCAGGTCGAAGGCGTCCATGCCCGGGCATCCATGCTGGATGGGGTTCAGCACGGTGAGTCCCATCTCGATCAGGTCGCCGATGATGGGCCTCAAGGCTCCGCAGCAGTGGTAGGCAACGGGCAATCCGCGTCTCGTCCCAACCTCGAAGACCCGCGCCAGGTGGGGCTTCACCAGCCGGCGCCACGAGCGCGGGCTCATGATGAGGCCCGACTGCGAGGCCACGTCGTCGCCTGTCCAGAGCCAGTCCAGCGGGTACCGGTCGCAGGCCAGCTCGGACATCCGCACCGCGAAGTCGGCGCACCGGCCGTACATCGTGTCGGTGAGCTCCGGGTCGGCGGCGATCTCCTCCACCGCCGCGCCGAGGCCGCGCAGGCGCCAGTACATCTCGAAGACACACGGTGAGACATCACAACCGATGAAGAGGCGCTCGGCCAGGGCTGCCACCGGCTCCATCAGCGCCAGGAGCTCCGCCTCGCGCTCATAGGGGAGCCGGTAGGCCAGGACCTCCTCGCGCGTGGCTTCGGCAAGAGGGAATCGGTCGATCTGGTTGTACGGCCCCTCCTTCACCCAACCGATGCCCCAGTCATCGGTGTGTCCCTCCCCGTCGCGCTCGTGGACGATGCCCTCCATGGCGTGGTTGTTGTTCACCCACGTCATGGCGACGTCGTTGCCCATGGCCTCGCCTACGTAGGCCGGCGGCGCCTCGAGCAGATTCGCCAGCCGGGCCGCAGTCTCGGGGTGGAACCACATGAAGATCGGCACACGGTCGGTCGGCTCTCGGCGCAGGGCGGCGCGGACGCGCTGTCTGGGGTTCATCGTGGCCTCCGTGAGGTGGAAGTGGCCGTATGGTACCTGCGGCCTTATTGCTATGTGCCACACTACGGTCGAGCGCCCGCCGCGCTGATCCCAGGCACGAATGGACCGGATGCATGACCCTCTACACCACGCTCGGCACTCCCATCGGCGAGTTGCTGCTCACCTCGGACGGCGCGGCGCTGACGGGGCTCTACATGCCCGACCATGCCCATGGCCCCGAAGTCGGCGCCGGCTGGGTGAGCGATGACGGTGCGGCGCTCTTCGCCGCGACCGCGGAGCAGCTGCGGGAGTACTTTGGCGGCGGGCGGCGCCTGTTCGATCTGCCGTTGGCCCCTGCCGGGACTCTGTTCCAGCTTCGCGTCTGGGCGGAGCTGCGGCGCATCCCCTACGGCGCCACCGTGACCTATGGCGACCTCGCCCGGCGGCTTGGCGATCCCGGCGCATCACGGGCGGTGGGGCTGGCCAACGGCCGCAACCCCATCTCCATCATCGTTCCGTGCCACCGCGTGGTGGGCGCGGGCGGCAAGCTCACGGGCTACGCCGGCGGACTGGAGCGCAAACGCTTCCTGCTGGAGCTGGAGGGCGGCTGCTTGCCGGGCCTAACCCTCACGATCTGATCTGCGCCCAGCAATTGACCGCGTTTTGAGCCCCTGTGCGCCCGATCCCTCGACAACCCCTTGACGGTATATCGAAGTCGTGATATACTGACGACTGAACTTGAAGCCGCAAGCCAGCGCGCGATTTGGGCCCCACCCGGACCGCTCCGCTGACGCCCGTCTGCGGTCATCCGTGCAACCGACGGGCCGCGCAGGCGCTACCGTGCGGCGGCCAACGAAAGGGAACTGCAATGGCTGATTTGAGCAACGTCACTCCGGACAAGGTCGTCGACGCCCGCGCCATGGCGTGCCCCGGTCCCCTGCTTGAGGCCAAGAAGGCCATCGGCGCGGTGACGGTGGGCCAGACGCTGGAGATCATGTCGGGCGACAAGGGCAGCCAGGAAGACATACCGGCGTGGTGCAAGAAGACCGGGCACGAGTACCTCGGCTACGTCGAGAAGGACGGCTACGACAGCCTCTACGTGATCCGCCGCAAGTAGCGCGCGACCCCCAACGGAAGGCCACCGATGAGCCCAGAGGACGACCTCAAGATCCTGATCATCACGACCATGATCAGCTCCTATCCCGGCGCCAACACCGTGGGTCAGGCCCGGCTGCAGTACTCGCCGGGCACCTTTATCGTGCGGGTGCCGGACCCGGTGATGCTCCCGGAGGAGTTCTACCTTGACAGCTTCGCCAAGGGGATCGACGGAATCATCATCATGAGCAGCGGCTCGGACTGCCCCTACGAAGGCGCCTACCCGCGCCTCTCCAAGCGGGCCGGACGGGTCTACGCGCGTATGAAGGAGCAGGGGATCGACACCTCGCGGCTCAAGCTGACGACTATCTGCACGGTCTGCAAGGCGGCCTTCCTTAAGGAAATCCGTGAAATGCAGCAGAACATCCTCAAGGCCAAGGCGGCCTGACCGGAGCCCACCATGGCAGCATCCACTCAGCAGCTCAAGGCCGACGTGCTGGTCGTCGGAGCGGGGATCGCGGGGCTCCAGGCGTCGCTTGACCTGGCGGACCAGGGCAAGTCGGTCGTCCTGGTCGAGCGCAAGCCGAGCATCGGCGGGACCATGATCAACCTGAGCAAGGTCTTCCCGACCCTCGACTGCGCGAGTTGCATCACCACGCCGCGCATGGCCTCCGTGGCGCACCACGCCAACATCGACCTCTTCACGCTCTCCGAGGTGGACGGCATCGAGAAGGCCGAGGGCAGGTTCCGCGCCACGATCACAAAGAGGCCCCGCTACATCGAAGAGGACAGGTGCATCGGCTGCAAGCGGTGCGAGGAGGCCTGCACGGTCTTCCTTGAGGACGACTTCGACCACGGCCTGGGCGCCAAGAAGGCGATCTCGATCCCGTTCACCAACGCCATCCCGCAGTACCCGGTCCTCGACGCCGAGAACTGCCTGCTCTGCGGCGCCTGCGCGAAGGTCTGTCCCACGCAGTGCATCAACTTCCTGCAGGAGCCGAAGCAGGTCGAGGTCGATGCCGGCGCCGTCATCCTGGCCACCGGGTTCGAGCTGACGCCCATCGATGCGAAGCCACAGTACGGGAGAGGCGGCTTCCCGAACGTCCTGTCGCCCCTGCAGATGGAGCGCCTGCTGGCCCCGCACGGCCCCTACGGCGGCGTCATGCGCCCCTCGGACGGCCAGACGCCCTCCTCCATAGCCTATGTGCAGTGCGCCGGTTCCCGCGACAAGAGTCTCGGCGTGCCCTACTGCTCTCGGGTCTGCTGCATGTATGCCATCAAGCAGGCCATGCTGCTCTCCGGCTCGCTGCCCATCGCCGACATCACGATCTACTACATGGATATCCGCGCGTTCGGGAAGGGCTACGAGCAGTTCTACCAGAACGCCAGGGCCATGGGCGTCGAGTTCGTGAAGGCCAAGGTGGCGCGCATCTCCGAGGACGAGGGCCACAACCCGATCCTGCGCATCGAGCGGCAGGAGGCCGGCACAGGACCCGAGGAGGTGCGGCACGACCTGGTGGTGCTCTCGTTGGGCATGGTTCCCGCGTGGAAGCCGAGCCAGGGCGGCCTGATCGCCGTCGAGGCCGACACCGACGGGTTCCTGAAGAGCCCCGGCATGAAGCTGAGCCCGGCCCTCACCACCATGGACGGCGTCTTCGCGGCAGGCACGGCCACGGGCCCCAAGGACATCGTGGACGCCATCACCGATGCCGGGGCCGCGGCCATGGCCGCCACCAACTACCTGGCCCGGACGCAACCCGCGCCCGCACGGCATCTGCCATGACAGAGACCAACACCAGCGCACTTGAACCGAGCGGCGACCCGGTCCGCGTCGGCGTCTACGTCTGCCACTGCGGCGGCAACATCTCGGATGTCATCGACACGAAGGCCGTGGCCGCCGCCCTCGCGGCGCACCCGAACGTGGCCGTCTCCAACGACTATATGTTCATGTGCTCCGATCCCGGCCAGGCGCTGATCATCGACGACATCAAGGCGAACCACATCAACCGCGTCGTCGTGGCCGCCTGCTCGCCCACGCTGCACGAGATCACGTTCCGCAAGGCGCTCCAACGCGCGGGCCTGAACCCGTACCTGTTCGAGTACGTGAACATCCGGGAGCAGGCGAGCTGGGTCCACAAGGGCGACCACGAGGGCGCCACCCGCAAGGCCGTCCGCCTGGTTGCCGCCGGCGTTGAGAAGGTGGTGCGTCAGGACGAGCTGTTCCCGATCAAGGTGGGCGTCGAGCCGCACGTGGTGGTAGTCGGCGGTGGCGTGGCGGGAATGTCCGCTGCCGTGGCGTTGGCCGGGCGCGGCCTGGGCGTGACGCTGGTGGAGAAGGGCGTCGCCCTGGGCGGCCGCGTCGCCGATCTCGACCGCGTCTATCCCACCGAGGAGCGCGGCGCCGACCTGGTGCAAGACCTCACGCGTCAAGTCGAAGGGCACTCGCGGATCGACGTCCGTCTGGGCAGCGAGGTGGTCGGCCTCGACGGGCACGTCGGCAAGTTCGCCGTGACGGTCCGCACTTCGTCGGCTGCCCCCGACGACCAGGATCATCTGGTTCGCGCCGGCGCCGTCGTCATCGCCACGGGCTTCGACCACTACAAGCCCGCGCAGGGCGAGCATGGGTTCGGCGAGTCACCGGCAGTCGTCACGTTGCCCGACTTCCAGGCGGCGTTGCGCCAGTGCCCGGCCTCGCGGCGCGGCCTCCAGGTCAACGGCAGGCCCGCTCGGAGCGTCGCCTTCATCCATTGCGTCGGTTCGCGTCAAATCGACGGCGTCCACGCCCCCCAGGCTGACGGCAAGGTGAACGACTACTGCTCGCGCACCTGCTGCACGGCCACGCTCCACACGATCCGGCAGGTGCAGTCGCGATTCCCCGACGTCGACGTGTACGACCTGCACAAGGACATCCGCACCTACGGGCGCGGGCATGAGGCCTACTATGAGGATGCCTCACGCGCCGGCGCGCTCTTCTTCCGCTTCCCCGACGAGGAGCCGCCCACGTTTGCGGCCTCCACCGGCGGCGAGTACGCGGGCACGGTCACTACGCGCGACATCTTGACATGGGGCGAGGAGCTTGAGATCCCGGTGGACCTCGTCGTTCTGGCAACGGGAATGGTCCCACGCGATATCGCGAGCCTGATCGACCTGCGGAAGCTGCCGGTGGGCGCCGACCGCTTCCTGCAGGAGGTCCATCCGAAGCTGCGGCCCGTGGAGACGGGCGTCGCCGGCATCCTGCTGGCCGGCGCCTGCCAGGGCCCCATGGACATCAACGAGGCCTGCACGGCCGCACAGACGGCGGCGGTGAAGGCCGCGATCCTGCTGGCCAACCCGACCATCGAGCTGGACCCGTTCGTGGCCGTCGTGGACGGCGAGCGTTGCGACGGCTGCGGGAAGTGCCTGGCCGAGTGCGAGTATGTAGGCGCCCTGACCATGGCCGATGTCGAGCAGGCGGGCGCGACCGTTCGCCACGCGGTCGTGAACCCCGCCATGTGCGTGGGATGCGGCGCTTGCGCCGCGGTCTGCTCGCCCCGTGCGATCAACGTCGCCGGATGGACGCTGGACCAGTTCGACGCCATGGTGGACGCGATCATTGCGGAGGATGTGGGCGCGCTGGCGCACACGGAGTGCCGGGCCGGCGTCAGGCACATCGAGTTCGCCGTCATCAGCGGAGGGAACTGAGCATGTCCGAGGGCGAACAGCAGGGCGGCGAGCGCAAGGGCAACTACGCCCTCGAGCAGCTCAAACAGGTGCGGGCCACGCGCGGCGCGGGCACTCCCGCCCAGATTGAGCGGAGCAGGCGCGGCAAGGAGATGCAGAACCTCATCCTGAGGGCCATCGCCGACGAGGCCAAGACCGTGCCCGAGATCTCCGCCGAGACCGGGCTACCCGAGCAGGATGTGTTCTGGTGGATCACCGCGCTGCGGAAGTACAACCGTGTGCAGGACGAGAAGAAGCGGGGCGACTTCGTCCCCTACCGGAAGAAGTGAGAGCGCGCTCCAATGGCCATCCCGGTTGACCCCACCCTCATTCGCGAGATCAAGCGCCACGGTGCGTTTGACGTCTCGGCATGTTTCCATTGCGGCAACTGCTCTGCGGTCTGTCCGCTCAGCGATGCCCAGGGCAACTTCCCGCGCCGGATGATCCGCCTCGGCCAGATCGGCGACCGCAAGCGCCTGCTCGACGCGCCGGAGGCTTGGCTCTGCTACTACTGCGGCGAATGCTCCGACACCTGCCCGCGCGAAGCCGGCCCCGGCGAGTACATGGCGGCAGTGCGCCGCTACGCCGTCGCCCAAGCAGAGCCCACGGGCCTTGCCCGGGTGATGTACCGGAGCACGGGTGCGCTGGCCATTCTGACGCTGCTGTTCGCCATCGTCCTCGGCGCATTCCTGGTCTCGATCAAGGCGCCCGCCGAGGCCCGTCAATGGCTCTTCCGGCTGGTCCCCTACGAGACGGTCCATAACGTGGGTATCGGCGTGGGCGGCGTGGGCACCCTCGCGATGGCCGCCGGCACCGCCGGAGCGCTGCGGCGCTTCATGGCGGGCGCCCCCCGCCCGACGGGCACGGCAGTTGCGGCCGCGCTACGGCGGACCGTCGCCGAGATCGCAACCATGAAGCGGCACCGCAGCGAGGCAGCATCGAAGGCCGGCCCGTGGTTCGCCAACGCCGCGTGGATCCACCTGGCCATCATGTACGGCTTCGGCGGCCTGCTGCTGGCGACGATCCTAGACTTCGTCTTCCTCGTGATCCTGCCGCTGCACCTGACCACCTTCTGGCCCGCCCGCATCATCGGAACGCTCAGCGGCGCAGCGATGATGGTCTGCGTTGGCGCGGCGATCCGGCGGCGCGTCACTCGTGCGGAACGGAGCGTCGGGCAGAGCCTCGCCGCGGACTGGTGGCTCCTCGCGTTCCTCTTCGCCCTGGGGATTACAGGCTTCTGGGTCGAGGTGGCGGTCACGCTCCGCGCCGCCGGCCCTGTGCAGGACATCGTCCTGTTGATCCATGCGGCCATGGCCATGGAGCTGGTCCTGCTCACGGCCTTTACCAAGCTCGCGCACGTCATCTACCGGCCCATCGCCCTGTTTGCCACCTACCTTAGGGCGCAAGACGCGGCCTGACCCAGCGTCAGGATCGTCGGAGCGCCCGACCAAAGGAACCCCATATGCCCACGGAACCATCGAACGCATCCGTCTCCAATGCCGAGCTCGCCGCACAGGTGGCCTCGCTTCAGGAGCAGATCGACGAGATCAAGGCCTCCTCGCTACCCGAGGACAAGCTCTCCATGGTCGTCTTCAGCGGCGATCTGGACAAGCTGCTTGCCTCCTTCATCATCGCCACCGGCGCGGCCGCCATGTTCGAGGAGGTGGTGATGTTCTTCACCTTCTGGGCCACGCCTGCGCTTCGAGACCCGGCCAAGGCCAAAGGCGGCAAGGACTTCATGGCGCAGATGTTCAGCAAGATGCTGCCGAAGGGCGCCAGCAAGCTGAAGCTCTCGCAGATGCACATGGGCGGCATGGGCACCCACATGATGAAGGGGCTCATGCGCAAGAAGAACGTCATGGCGCTGGAGCAGCTCATGAAGGTGGCCGCCGAGTCCGGCGTTCGAATCTATGTCTGCCAGATGAGCATGGAGCTCATGGGCTTCTCGGTGGACGAGCTGATCGACTACCCGAACCTGAAGGTCGCCGGCGTGGCCAAGTTCCTGCAGGAGGCAGGCAGCAGCAAGTCCACGCTGTTCATATAGACCCCCGGCGCCTGGCCAAGCGGACCCCGGACCACCGGGCGCGACGGCACGCGCGGGTACAATGCCTGCTATGTCGCCCCGTCCGGTAGTCCTCGCTATCGTCGTGCTTTTGCTGTCGGTCTGCGTCGCCTGCAGCCCGCTGGTGGACTGCCACGGCGATTGCGACATGGACGACGGGCCAGGTTGCGCCACCTGCATGCTGGGCTGTACCCATGCCGTGATCGTCGGCTCGGCCATCGGGCCGGCGATCATCCCGGTTCGCCCGATCCCCCTGATCCACGATGCGGAAGCCGTGCCGTCCCGCGAGCCGAACTCCATCTTCCGTCCTCCCGAAGCGCCTGTCCCCACCTAGATCGTCGGCACTCCCGGTCGCCCGCCCCCGCTGCGCGGTCCGGCTGTAACCCACATCGTAAGGACAGGCACCCATGCACGTTCGCAGCCATGGGTTGCGCCACGCCTCTACGGCCCTCGTCGTACTGGCCTGCGCACCCCTGTGGGCCCAGGAACTGAGCCTCGCCGAGGCCCAGCGTCTGGCGCTCCAGCACAACACAAAACTCGCGTCGGCCCGGTTGGCCTCGGAAGTCGCCTCGCACGCGGTCCGGACCGCCCGGAGCCTCCCGGCGCCTGATATCACCCTTGCCCCACCCCTCGTTGGCCGCGTCGGCAGCGATGCTGAACTGGAGGTGACGCAGGACCTTCAGCTCAACGGCGCTCGCGCGGCCCGCGTCCGCGTTGCCGGCCACGAAGCCCGCGCCGCCGGGCTGGACGCCCAGGCGTCTGAGCGCGACCTCCTGCTCCAGGTACGGCAGGCCTACTGGGCTCTCGCAGCGGCGCAGGAGCGGCTTCGCCTCCGGCGCGAGGACACCGACCGTCTGGCCGAACTCCACAGGGCCGTGCGCAGGCAGGTGGAGGTTGGATCGGCGCCCGGCTCGCAGGTGTTGAAGTCCGAAGTAGAAATGGCGCGAGCCCGACAAGCCCAGGCGCGGGCCGACCTTGAGATGGCCGACGCCGGCGCTGCGCTGAACCTGCTCCTCCACCGCGCGCCGGACGCCGCTGTTCGGGCGGTTGACCCGCTCCCGGCCACGGCATCCGCGCCCGCGAGCGCATTTGTGCGCCCCGAACTCGCAGCCGCCGAGGCCCGGGTGCTGGCCGGCCGATCGCAGGAGGCGCTGCGCGTCGCCGAACTCCGACCCGACGTGGCTGTTCAAGCCCGTATGGAGACCCTGCGCGGCGTCGGCGGAGCGGCGGCGCTGATCCGCCTGCCGCTGTTGGACTGGGGCGCCGCGAGATCGGACGGACTTCGGTTGCGGACGCTGACGCGGCTCCAGGAGAAGGAGCGCGACGGCGTGCGGGCGCGCACGGAGGCCGAGGCGACCGCCGCTCGCCGAGCCACCGACGCGGCAGCCGCGTCCGCGGCCCTCTACCGTGACGAGATCATCCCCCGCGCCGAGCAGTTGGCGGCGTTGGCCCACAAGGGCTACGAGCGCGGCGCCACGGGCTTCCTCGAGGTCCTTGAGGCGCAGCGCACCCTTCAAGCCGTTCGCACCGAGTACGAGGACGCCCTCGCCGACCTTGCGCGGGCGAATGCACAGCTGACATGGGCTTCCGGCGCGCCGATGGCCGCCGACGAGAAGACGGAGAAGAGCCGATGAACCGCACTACACCCCTGCTCATCGTCGCTGCGATGGGCCTGACTTCCGCTGCAACGTACTACTTCGCGACCGCCCATCGGGTGCTGCCGAGCGCATCCGCATCGGAGAGCGGCAAGGAGGGCGCCGCCACGGCGGAGAAGCCCTTCCGGATCGAAGGTCTCGTCGTTCGTCGTGCGGAGGCCGGCCCCGGCTGGGAGACGCTGGCTCTCACCGGCCGGGTGACGATCCCGCCCGAGCGGCTGGTGAAGGTGAGCCCACGGATCGAAGGCAAGGTGGTAGCCGCGTACGGCACCATCGGCACGCCCGTGCAGCGCGGCCAGTTGATGGCGGTTGTCTCCAGCGTGGCTCTGGCGGAGGCCCGCGCCCAGTTGCGACAGGCCCAGGGCAGGGCGGACGCGGCCGTCAGGTCCCTTGAGCAGGAGGCCAGGATGGTCGGTCTCGGCGGTGTGGGCGATCGGCAGCTGGAGGAAGCCCGCACCGCGGATATCGCCGCCCAGAGCGGCCTGGCCGAAGCCAAGAGCGAGGTGGCCCAGGCCAAGTCCGAGGTGGCCAGGGCGGACACGGAGCTCAGCCAGTGCCGAAGCCGCCTGAACCGGGCCAAGGAGCTCTTTACAGACATGATCATGTCGCGCCAGGATCTCGAGTCCGCAGAGGCCGAGTTCCGGCGCGACAGCGCGACGGTCGACGCGGCGCAGTCACGCCTGGCCGGAGCCGAGGCCGCTGTCGAGCGGGCGCGCTCCCACGCGGAGATCGCGGCCGGCTACGTTGCCCGGGAGGAGAAGCTGCACAGGGGCAAGCTGCTGGACACGCGCGCGATGATGACGGCTCGGTCAGCGGTGGACACCGCGCGGTTGGAGGCCAACGCGGCCGAAGACAGGATTCGAGCCATGGGCGCCGACCCGCGCGCCACGGGCGACACCATCGCCGTCACCGCGCCGATCTCGGGCCGCATCGTCTCGCGCCAGACCAACGTGGGCCAGATGGCAACGCCCGCTGACGAGATGTTCGCGATCGCCGACACCACTGTGGTCTGGGTGGAGGCGGACCTCTTTGAGCGCGACATGGGACGCGTGCGAACGGGGCAACGGGCCGAGGTGCGCTTCGACTCCGAGCCCGACCGTGCATGGATGGCGGTGGTCCAGTCGGTAGGCGACGTGCTCAATCCGGAGTCACGAACAGCGAAGGTGCGCCTGGCCCTGGCGAACGGGGCGGGCGGGCTCCGCTCGGGCATGTTCGCCAACGTGTCGCTGCAGACAGCCCGACAGGGAAGCACGGTCCTTATCCCGCGTCAGGCCGTCCTGGACGACGCCGGCAAGAAGATCGTCTACACGCCCTGTATGGAGTGTCCGGAAGACCAGAAGGCCGGCACCAACGCTTGCGGCGCCTATGACCGCTTGGAGGTGACCACCGGCGCGCTCCGCGACAGCCGAATCGAGATACGGAAGGGCGTGGAGCCGGGCACGAAGGTCGTGGTCGAAGGGCAGTTCCAGATCAAGAGCGCGCTGGGCAGCGGCCAACTCAAGGCCGGCTGCACCGACCACTAGGCGCCCCGATGCAAGCACAGCATGGGGGCCTGATCGAGGGGCTGGTCCGGGGCTCGTTCCGCCACAAGGCCGTAGTGATCATGCTCACGGCGCTTGCCGTCGTATTCGGCGTCTCAGCCTACCAGGCCATGGCCCGGAACGTCTACCCGGACATCACGATCCCGGTCTTCACCATCGTCACCGAAAACGAGGCCATGGCGCCGGAGGAGATCGAAACGATGATCACCCGGCCCATGGAGGCCACCATGAACGGGCTGCCCGGCGTCCAGCGCATCCGAAGCCAGACCAGCCAGGGCCTCAGCTCGGTCGTGGTGGAATTCGGGCTTGAGTCCGAGTTCTGGCGAGCCCGGCAGTTCGTGACCGAGCGCATGGCCCAGGTGGCCGCGCAGCTTCCCGCCGGCACCGAACCCGCCACACTGAGCAGCGCCACCACACGGCTCGCGGAGGTGTACGAACTGGCGGTGGAGGGCGATCTGCCCCTGGTGGAGCTACGGGAGATCGCAGACTGGCAGGTGCGCTACAACCTCCTCACCGTCCCCGGAGTGGCCGAGGTTCTGGCCATGGGCGGGAACGTCCGGCAATACCGCGTCACGCTGGATCCGCGCAAACTCCAGGCCTACAACGTCAAGCTCAGCGACGTGGAGGAGGCCGTCAAGAGCGGCAACGAGAACTCATCCGGCGGCTTCGTCAGCACGGGTCCCACCGAGTACACCGTCCGCGGCGTGGGCCGATTCGACTCGGTGCAGGACATCAGCGAGACCGTGGTCGCCGAGCGTTCAGGCACACCGCTATTCCTCCGGGATGTGGCGGACGTGCGCGAGTCGACGGCGATTCGCCGGGGCATCGCCACGCGCAACGGCAAGGAGAGCGTGGTCGCGCTCGTCATCAAGCAGCCGAACGCCGATACCGTGCAGGTCGTCGAGGGCATCGAGAAGGCTATCGACGAGATGCGGGATACGCTCCCCAAAGGCGTCCGGCTCCTACCCTACTACGATCAGACCCACCTCATCAAGGAGTCGCTGGCGGGGGTTCAGAGGGCGATCGCCATCGGCGCTGCGCTCGTGGTGCTGGTCCTGCTGGCGCTCCTCGGCCACTTCCGCAGCACCGTCATCGTGGCGCTGTCGCTACCGATCTCGGTGCTGATTGCCGGCGTGCTCATGCGGCAGATGGGCGTCGGGCTCAATACCCTTTCGCTGGGAGGGCTGGCCATCGCGGTCGGCATCATGGTAGACGCCTCCATCATCATGGTGGAGAACATCCACCACCGGCTCAACACGGACCGCGGCCCAAACAGCGAGGCCGACGATCCGGACGAGACATCCCGGGCGGCGGCTCTGGCCGTCTCCCGGCCCATCGCCTTCGCTACGCTCATCATCATCGCCGTCTTTCTGCCCCTCTTCATGATGGGCGGGATCGAGGGCCTTCTCTTCCAGCCCCTGGCCATCACGGTGGCCGCCTCCATGCTCGTGGCGCTGGTTCTGTCGCTGACGCTGACCCCGGTGCTCGCGTCGCGCTGGCTCCGGCCCGGCAAAGGCGGCGCATCCGAAGAGGTGGCGCTGGTCCGGTGGCTCAAGGTGGGCTACGTGCCCCTCCTGGAGGGGGTCCTGGCCCGACCGTGGGCGGTGCCGGCAGTCGCGCTCGCCGCTCTCGTGCCCGCCGGCTTCGCCGCCGCCCGGATCGGGCGGGACTTCATGCCGAAGCTGGACGAAGGGGCATGGTTCGTCTCGACCGTCACGCCGGCCGAGACCTCGTTGGAGGAGAACCACCGGATCACCGCCCAGGTCGACGCCGTGCTGCGGGCGGACCCGGACATCGTGGAGACCGTGAAGCGTAACGGTCGATCAGAGCGCGCCATCGGCTGCGTGCTTCCAGTCAACTCCGGTGAGTTCTTCGTGAACTTGAAGGAACGAGCTGAGCGCTCCCGCCCAAGCGACGAGACGCTGAAAGCAGTTCGCGCGAAGCTGGAGGCCATTCCCGGCGTGGCGGTGTCGTTCAGCCAGCCCCTACAGAACAAGATCAACGAGAGCATGGAAGGGACCCCGGCCCCGCTCCAGGTCAAGCTCTTCGGGCCCGATATCCGCGTTCTCGTGGAGAGCGGGCGGAAGCTGGAGGCGCTGGTTCGGAAGACACCGGGCGTGGCCGACGTGAAGATGGAGCAGGCGGCCGGCATCCCGCAGTTGCAGGTTCGCATCGACAGGCGCGCCGCCGCCCGGCACGGCGTCTCAGTCGGCGCCATTTCCGAGCTCGTGCGGCTGGCGGTCGGCGGCGAGGAGCTGACGCAGGTCTGGAAGGACCAACGGTCCTACGGGGTCCACGTCCGCTACCCCGACGCCCTGCGCGCCGATGCCGATGCCATGGGCCGATTACTGGTCGACACGCCGTCCGGCGCCCGCATCCCCCTCGCCCAGGTCGCATCGGTCACCCTCACCGAGGGGCCCAACGTGATCTGGCGCGAGGCCATGAACCGCCGGATCAGCATCGACGCCGGGATCCAGGGGCGCGACCTGTCGGGCGTAGTGGGCGACATCCGTGCTGGTCTGAAGGCGCTGAACCTGCCGCAGGGCTACTACGTCGTCTTCGGCGGCCAGTACCAGAGCCAGCAGCGCGCCATGCGCTCCCTGGCGATGGCCACCGGCGTGGCACTGGTGGTCGTCTTCATCCTGCTCTACCTGGCGCTGGGCTCAGCCGGGCAGGCGGGCATCATCCTGGCCACGGTTCCGAGCGCCTTCGTGGGCGGCGTGGTGTCGCTTCTGGTCTTCGGCGAGACGCTCAACGTCTCGTCGGCGGTGGGATTCATCGCGCTCTTCGGCATCGCGGTGCAGAACAGCCTGGTGCTGTTGACGCAGACGCGCGAGTTCATCGACCAGGGCCGCACCCGAGCGGAAGCCATCCGGCTGGCCAGCGTTCAGCGCCTGCGGCCCAAGCTGATGACGGCCGCGTGCGCCGCCCTCGGGCTGCTGCCGATCCTGCTCAGCCAAAGCGTTGGAGCCGAGATCGAACGCCCGCTGGCCGTGGTGATGGTGGGCGGCCTGGTGACCTCGACGCTCTTCACGCTGCTGGTGCTGCCGGCCGTCTACCTGCTGCTTCCAAGCAAAGAGCGGGCGGTCGCCAAATAGCCCTGCGCCGGTCGTGCGGCTTGAGCGTGTCCCAGATGCGGGACATGCTCAAGCCCCGGCGCCTACGCCGTGAGCCGCTCCAGCTCGGCACGGTAGTGGAGGTAGGCCTGCAGCGGGATGTCCGGGCGCACGCGTCCGTCTGCCAGCGGCACGTAGCCTCCTTGCGCCAGCAGGGGCGGCAGCAACGCCTCCATCCTGCGCGTGATCTCGGCGGGCGGCAGCCGTAGCCAGTCCAGGTCGATGCCGCCGATGAGACGCAGCCCCGGACCGAACGCACGTCGAAGCTCGAGGTAGTCCATGGAACCCGGAGTGGACTCCACGGCCCAGAGGCAGTCGAAGCCCGCGTCGACAACCTCCGGCAGCAGGGCGCGGCTGTTGGCATAGGTCTGGAAGACGACCGTCCGGCACCCGCCCCGGCGCAACGCGCGAAGGAGGGGATCGTACGTGGCCAGGGAGAGCCGGCGGTACATGGCGGGGCCGATCAGCGGGCGGTCCGGGCCGCTGATCGGCTCGGAGAACGTGGCGTAGTCGATCTCCACCTCGGCCAGAATGCGCTGGACCAGGGTTGCGGCGCACTCGGCGTGGGCCTCCATCACGGCACGCACCAGGCCCGGATCGTCATGGGTGCGGTAGAGGAGCCTCTCGACCTTGTCCCAGGTGTTCGCTCCGTTGGTCAGGAAGAAGCCCGAGTGCAGGTAGAGCTCCAGCACCTGCTCACGACCGCGCCATCCGGCCGCGCGGTTCGCCCAATCGGCGGGCAGGCGGCCGGGATCATCCGGATTGAGCCGTTGTCGAAGCTCCCGAAGGTCTTCGGCAGTCTCAACGGGTCGTTCCAGCGCCGGGCGGGGCCAGAAGTCGACCTCCAGCCGCTCGCGGCGGTCGTAGCGGACCAGCGAGGCGAGGTCGGCGTCCGGCGCCAGGCCCTGCTCGCGCCACTGCGCCAACACCTCGTCGCGGATGCCCTCATCGAACAGCGGAGGCCGGTCGAGTGTGCCCTCGGCCATGGCGGCAGCGAAACGTTCCCGACTGGTCATGGGCTGGCCCGCGTCCTTCCCGCCTGTTACCGGGCGATGTGCTCGAAGAAGCCGATCATCCGCAGGTCACGCTCCATCTCGGCGAGTTCATCAGGCGACATGGGCACATTGGGCAGACGCGGCGGGCCAACCGGGACGCCGATCATCTCCATGATGGCCTTGGTGGCGGGTACGACGCCGTAGCGCAGTATGATCCGCACCATGCGGACGGTGAGTAGCTGCTGCGCCCGGGCGCCTTCCACCGCGCCGGCGGCATAGGCCTCCAGGATGCGTTCGAAGACGGGTGCGGCGAAGTTGTACGTGGCCCCGATGGCGCCCTGCACACCCAGTGTCAGCGCGGCCAGAAGCTGCTCATCCACACCGAACAGGACATCCAGCGCGCCGTCGCCGACTGACAGCACCTCCTGCAGCAGCATCAGGTCGGGGCAGGAGAACTTGAGTCCCACGAAGGTGGGGATGCGCTCCAGCGCCGCCTCCAGGTAGGCCGTGGTGGGGATCGCGATCCCGGTGAACGAGGGGATCTCATAGTAGTAGAATGGCGTGGTGGGTGCGGCCTCGGCCACGCGCAGGCTGCACTCCACCAGGGCGTCGACGGTGCGCGCCTTGTGGTAAGAGGGCGCCACGGCTGAGACGGCCCTAACCTTCAGGCCTTCGGCGTGGGCCGCCAGAGCCCGCGAGTCGGCAAGGCAGTTGGCGCCCACCTGCATGATGACGTCGAGCCCCTCTGCAGCCCCATGCTCGGCCCACGCCTCGGCCATGGCGC
>JAPLCQ010000162.1 GCA_026392115.1 Armatimonadota bacterium
TCTACAGCCGCTGGGAGTACAACGAGCGCTCGGTCACGTCGCTCCACAAGCTCTTCACCATGAACCCCGACGGCACGCAGGTGGCGCCCTACTACGGCAACGCCACCATCCGGCCCAACGTCACCATGTTCCCGCGCCAAATCCCCGGCTCCACCAAGGTGATGGCTCTGTTCACGGCGCACCATGGCCAGACGCACGGCCCCATCGGCGTCATCGACGTGCGCCGAGGCGTCGACGGCCCCGACCCGCTCACGCTCCTGACGCCCGGCGTCCCGGTCACCGGCGAGAAGGCCGAGGACAGCCGCTTCGGCTGGTTCAGCGACCCCATGCCGCTCTCCGAGACCACCTACCTCTGCTCCTACACGCCCACGGTCCAGCCCTGGCTGGAGCGCTCCTGGGCGCTCTACGTGGGCGACCGCCACGGAAACCTGGCCCTGGTCTACCGCGACCCCGAGATCTCCTGCGCCGAGCCGACACCCATCGCCGTGCGCCCCGCACCCCTGCGCCGAGGCGCCGCGTCGGCCGCAACCGCCGCCGAAGGCGAGGGCCGCATGATGATGCTCGATGTCTACCGGGGCCTCAAGGCCGTGCCGCGCGGGACCGTGAAGGCGCTGCGCATCGTCGAGGACCTGCCGCGCAAGGGCGTCCACACGGGGGGCGTCGTAGTCACCGCCGCCACGAACATCTACACCGCCAAGCGCGTGCTCGGGACCGTGCCCATCCGGCCCGACGGCTCGGCCGACTTCATCGTCCCGGCCAATCGCAACATCTACTTCGAGGCGCTGGATGCCGACGGCCGCGAGATCCAGCGCATGCGGAGCGTCATCACCCTGAAACCCGGCGAGCGGCGGACCTGCATCGGCTGCCACGAGCCCCGCACCAGCGCCCCGCACAACGCCCGCTCCCTCACCGGCTTCGGAGCCCCGGACAAGATCACGCCGCCGGAGTGGGGCGACCGGGCCTTCAGCTTCCCGCGCGACGTGCAGCCCATCCTCAACGCCAAGTGCGTCGGATGCCACACACACGACCGCGCCGCCAATGGCGTGATCCTCACCGACGACCTGACCGACCGCTTCAGCGTGGCCTATGAGGAGCTCGTGCCCCACATCAGCGCCGCCAACGCCATGCGCTGGGACAACCCGTCCGACGTCTACCCGCGGCCCCCGTACACCTACGGCTCGCGCGCCTCGAGGCTGGTCAAGAAGCTCGAAGCCGGCCACCACGGAGCCACGCTGACCCCGGCCGAGTGGCGGCGCCTCGCGGCGTGGATCGACACCAACGGCGTCTACTACGACCGCTACGAGAGCGCCTACCCCGACCGCGTGATCTTCAACGCCTCGGTCCGCCAGGCCCTGACCGAGGCGACGAACCGCCGGTGCGCCTCCTGCCACGGTAAGGGCGGCGAAGGGAAGTACGGCGCCTGGTGGCTCTCAATCAACCGTCGCGACCCGGCGCTGTCGCGCGCGCTCATGGCCCCGCTGGCCCGCTCCGCAGGCGGCTGGGAGCGGTGCGACGGGCCCGTCTTCGCCAGCAAGGAGGACCCCGACTACGTCCGTCTGGCCTCCGAGCTGAGCGCCCTGGCCGATCGCCTGCGCCGCACGCCGCGCGAGGACCTGATCGCCATTCGCGGCGAAGAGGCCGAGCGCCAGCAGGTGGTCATTCCGCCGTCGCCGCCACGGCGCAAGACCGAACCATTGCCTGCGTTCGCCGGGGCCTACCTCAGCGACCTGCCCTGGCTCTCCGCGTCGGCGGGCTGGTCGGCCGACGGCGACGGCAAGCCCCGCCGCGACCGCGATGTGGAGGACAACGCGCTCCGCCTCGGCACGCGCGCCGTGCGCAAGGGCCTCGGCACGCACGCCCCATCCGAGATCGCCTACCGGCTCGACGCCGCCTACACCCGCTTCACGGCCCTCGCCGCCTGCGCCGAAGCCGGCGGCTCCGTAGTCTTCCGCATCTACGGCGACGACAAGCTGCTCTACGACAGCGGCATTGCCCGAGGCCTGGAACCCGCCAAGACCATCGATATACCCATAGCAGGCGTCCGCATCCTGCGCCTGTCAGTCACCGACGCCGGCGACGGCATCAACGCCGACATGGCCACCTGGGCAGAGGCACGAGTGATGAAGTGAGGGAGCGGGCGGGGCGCCGACTGCCCCCCCCCGCCGCCATCCGTCGACCTCCCGGTCAGCACGGTCAACGCCGTCACGCCGCGCCGCCTCTCGGTCGTAGCTCTGCCTACCCCCTCTCGAACCTGATCACCCACGCCGGCGCTTCTCTGTCCATGCCCTCGGGCAGATCCACCGCGAACCCATCCTCCGTGGCGCGCCAGGCAAGCGGGCCCTGGCGGCCCAGCAGTTCCACGACCGCGCCGGGCGCCGGGCGGAGGCCCGCCATGCGCAGCTCGCCGGCGGACCACGCCTCGTCGCCGATCTCCAGCACGATGGCGTAGGTCGTGCTTCCCCTGGCCGTGAAGCGCGCGTCGCCGCTGCCGTAGGGCGCCACCGGGCGGGTGGCGTAGATGGCCTCGCCGTTCACATCCATCCATGCGCCCACCTCGCGCAGCCGCGCCACGGCCTCTGCCGGCAGCCGCCCCAGCGGGTCGGGACCGAAACCCAACAGCAGGTTGCCGCCCTTCGAGACCACCTCGGCCAGCATCCGGATCACCTCGCGCGCCGGGCGGTACTGATCGTGCTCCACGTACTTCCACGAGTGGCCCAGCGTCAGGCACGACTCCCAGGGCGCCTCCAGCGGTGCGTCGGGGATGGTCTGCTCCGGGGTGATCAGGTCCTCGTAGTCGCCGCCCACCGTCCGGTCGGCCATGATGAGCCCCGGCTGCCGGCGCCGCGCCATGGCGGCCATCTCGGCCATGCGGATGTCCTGTTTGTTGTCGGCCCGCACCTGCCCGCCGTCCAGCCAGAGCACGTCGATGGGCCCGTAGCCCGTCATCAGCTCCTCCACCTGGCTGTGGACGAACCGAACGAAGCCCTCCCAAATATCGGGATGCTCCGCCGTGTCGTAGTTCGGGTTGCGGTGCACGGGCGGCCACCGCGGCGACCAGTAGTGCGGCGAATGCCAGTCCGACTTGCTGAAGTAGCAGCTGATGGCCATGCCCTGCCGCCGGAAGGCGTCGAACACGCCGCGGACGATGTCGGCGCGCGGGTGCGCGTGGAACGGGCAGTCCGGGTGCGTCACGCGGTAGTCGGTGGTCCGAGTGTCCCACATACAGAAGCCGTCGTGGTGCTTCGTGGTGAAGGTGACGTACATCACGCCAGCGGCCCGCGCGGCCGAAGCCCAGGCGCCTGGGTCGAACTCCACCGGGTTGAAGGTGCGGTTCAGCGCCCAGTAGTCCCGCTGGAACCGCTCCAGGTCGCGCCCGCGCTCCGCCCAGCAGCGCATGCCGTCGGGCCGCGCCCAGGTGTCCTCGGGCACCAGCGGCCAGCTCTCGCAGCAGTCCCACTGGCAGTAGGGGCCCCAGTGGAAGAAGATCCCGAAGCGCTGGTCCATGAACCACTCGAGCCTCTGCCGCAGCCACTCCGGCTTACCGGCGGCCTGCCCGGAGGCGCTATGCTCGATGATATCACCGCGCGTGGTGGACATGCGTGCCTCCTTGTGGCCACACAGAGCATCTGCGACTGATGGCCCCCGGCGCGGGCGCAACGCGAGGGTCCACACCATCATACACCGCAACAGCGGTTGGGGTGGCGACCGCCGACGACGGTCCGCGGCGCCCCCGGCCGATTGGACAGCGAAGCGCCTGCGCCATCTGGGTACCCGACCTGTTCCACGTCGAGTGCGCCAACATGCTGTGGAAGGCCGTCGGGCGAGGTCGGCTCAGCACGGATGCCGCGCGGAGCTGCTTGGAGGGCCTCGGCGCGCTCCAACTGAACTCGGTTCCGACCCGAGAGCTTGTAGGTGACGTCCTTGGACTGGCGCTCAAGCACGGGACGTCGGTCTATGATGCCACCTACGCGGCGCTCGCCGTCCGGCTGGGCCTCCCGTTGGTGACGAGCGACCAGCGCCTCCGCGAGCAGCTGTCAGGCGCGCCCGTCAGACTTCACTTGCTTCCGATGCCTGCGGTCCCGCCCCCCTAGCGCCGCGCCCGGAACAGGCCCTTCACTACAAGCGCCACGATAACCACGGTGCGTGTCAACGATTCTGAGACACTTTCGTTCTGACTGGTTGCTGGCTACGGCTGGTTGTTGTTGTCCTCCGGCGGGTTGATGTAGACGGCTGCTGGAAGCTCTGCCGGTCTGGGAATACCGCGAACGAACCGCTC
>JAPLCQ010000051.1 GCA_026392115.1 Armatimonadota bacterium
ATCCCCACCTCCTGGTGACGACCGCCACGCCCATTCCGCGCTCCCTGGCGCTGGCGCTCTACGGCGATCTGGATGTGGTGGCGCTGCGGCAGCTTCCGCCGGGCAGGACGCCGGTGCGGACGCACTGGAAGCGGCCCGCCCAGCGCGAGCAGGTCTATGCAGGCGTGGCCGAGGTGCTGCGGCGCGGCAGGCAGGCCTATGTGGTCTGTCCGGCCATCGACGCCGACGGCTCCGCGTCGGTCCTCGCGACCGCCCGGACGCTGCAAAGCGGGGCGCTCAAGGAGTGGACCGTCGCGCAGCTCCACGGGCGCGTGCCCGCCGAGGCGCGCGACGCGGCGCTGGAAGAGTTCCGGGACGGCAAGATCGACGTGCTGGTGGCCACCACCCTGGTGGAGGTCGGCGTCGACGTGCCCAACGCGGCGGTGATGGTGATCGAGGACGCGGACCGCTTCGGCCTCGCCCAGCTGCACCAGCTGCGGGGGCGCGTGGGCCGGGGCGCGCACGCGTCATACTGCGTCCTGATCGCCGAGCCGGACGGTGGGCGGGGCGCCGCCCGCATGGAGGCGCTCGTCCGGACCAATGACGGGTTTGAGATCGCCGAGGCCGACCTGGAACTCCGGGGCGCCGGCGAACTCGACGGGGTGCGGCAGAGCGGCGAGTCGGGCCTGAGGTACGCCGACCTGGGCCGCGACGTCGAACTGCTGGAACGGGCCCGCCGCCTGGCGCGCGAGCTGTTGAGGCGTGATCCCGAGCTCGAACAGACCGAGCACCGGCTGCTGGCAGAGGCCGTCCGCGAGCAGGCGTGCGGCGGCCCGGCCTGAGCCGCGAGAGGGCGAGGTGCCGGTAGGATGTACGAATACGATCCGGAGCTGGCGGACGTAGAGTATGATGCGATCGTACCGGGCAGTTTCGACCCGGTGACCAATGGCCACATCGACATCATCGCCCGCGCGTCGTCGATGTTCGGCCGCGTCAACGTGGCGGTGGCTTGCAACAGCGCCAAGAAGCCGATGTTCGGCGACGAGGAGCGGGTCGTCATGCTGCGCGAGGCGTGCGCGCCTTTCGCCAACGTGACCGTCAGCGCCTTCCGCGGCCTGTTGATCGAGTACGCGGTGCGCCACAAGGCGCGGATCATCGTGCGCGGCCTGCGGGCCGTTTCCGACTTTGAGTACGAGTTGCAGATGGCCCACACGAACCGCCGGCTCTCGCAGGATGTGGAGACGGTGTTCGTCATGGCGTCCACCGACTACTCGTTCCTCAGTTCGAGCATTGTGAAGGAGATCGCCCGGTTGGGCGGGTCCGTGGAAGGTTTGGTGCCAGACTGTGTCAAGCGACGCCTCGGGGCAGAACCCAATGCATGAGGGCAAGGGCGCTCCCTCCGCGCCTCAGGCGCCCGCGCCGGAGGCCAGGGAGCCGTATCGGTCGTCCACCGAGCACGTGGACGTCTTCCGCCTGCTGGATCAGCTGGAGGGGTTGCCCGAGAAGGCCCGGCACCTCCCGCTGAACACCCTGGTGGGCTTCGACCACGAGCAGTTCTACTATCTCGTGCTGAAGATACGCGCCAACCTTCCCGAGGACATGAAGGTGGCCGAGCGCGTCCGGCGCGACCACGTCCGCATCCTGGACGACGCCCGCGCCGCCGCCGCCGACGAGGTGGCCAAGGCGTCCGACGACGCCTCCCGCACGCTGGCGGCCGCGGAGGCGGCGGCTGAGCGGACCGTGGCCGACGCGGGCGAGCAGGCGGGACGAATCCTGGCCGACGCCCGCGACGAGGCGCTCCGCATGGTGGCCGAGACCGAAGTGCACCGGATGGCCGAGGCCTCCGCGCGGGAGATGGTGGCGCAGGCGCAGACCGAGGCCAACGAGACCCGGGACGGCGCCGACCAGTACGTGCGCGACGTCCTCGGCTTCCTCGAGGGGCAGGCCAACAAGGTGCGCGACGCCGTGCAGGACGCGCGGTACGAACTCGACCGCCGCCGCGGCGGCGCGGCCTAAGGCGCGCGGCGGGACCACACCGATGAGACTCGACCTATCCGAAGTTCTTTCGACCGTCGGCATGCGGATCTCGTGCCCCGTGGAGGAGCCGCCGCTCGTCGACGAGTACCTCGAGTGCGTCGCGCCCGTCGTCGGCGACCTCGTGTTCACGAACACGGGCAGCGCCCTGCTCATCGGAGGAAGCCTCGCCACCGAGGCTCTGCTCTCCTGCGCGCGCTGCCTGCGCTACTACAGGCAGCCGCTCGAAGTGGACATAGAGGAGCAGTTTCCGCTGCGCGCGAGGCCCATGGGGCCAGGCGCCCGGAAAGCCACCGTGGAGGTCGAGGAAGAGGAGGACGCCCAGACCGGCAGCCTCTTCACCGGACCGGTCATGGACCTGACGGACCTGCTTCGGCAGTCGCTGACGCTGGTCGTGCCGCTGAGGCCGCTGCACGATCCCGACTGCGCGGGTCTCTGTATGAACTGCGGCGCCGACCTCAACGAGGCGGCGTGCGGTTGCGACACCGGGCGCGAAGGCCGCGCCCTGAGTGGACTTGGCGCGCTCCTGGAGAGGGGCGAGCAAGAGCCGAACCGAGCGCCGGGGAAGCCCGACGCCCTATCCCAATAGAATAAGATCGAGGTGCATCCATGCCGCTGCCAAAGCGACGTCACTCAAACAAGCGAACCCGCCTGCGCCGGACCCACTACAAGCTCACGCTGCCGCTGGTGGGCGAGTGCCCGCAGTGCCATTCGCCGCGCCGGGCCCACCACGCCTGCCCCGCGTGCGGGTTCTACAACGGGCGCAAGGCCATAGCCGTCAAGAGCGCCAAGGCTTAGCCGGGCGAGCCTGGGCACGGTACGGATGGCTTCCGCCCGGACCTGCATCGCCGTAGATGTCATGGGAGGCGATCTCGGCCCCGCCGAGATCGTCCGCGGCTGCGTGGCTGCCGCCCGCGACCTCGAAGGCTCGGCCGAGCTCATCATCGTCGGCGACGAACGGGCCATCGAGGCCGAGCTGGGCAAGGTGCGGGACCGGCCCCCGGGCATCCGGGTTCGGCACGCCTCGCAGGTCATCGAGATGTGCGACCGTCCCAGCGAGGTCTACCGCAGGAAGCGCGACGCCTCGGTGGCGGTGGCCGCCCGCCTCGTCAAGGAAGGCGAGGCCAAGGCGTTCATCTCCATCGGCAACACGGGCGCGGCCATGGCCGCGTCGGTGTATATGCTCCGGCCCATCGAGGGGATCGACAGGCCGGCCATCGCCACGCCCCTGCCGTCGCTGACGGGCCACTGCGTCCTGCTGGACGCGGGCGCCAACGTGGACTGCCTGCCGCGCCAGCTGGTGGACTTCGCCATCATGGGCCTCAGCTACGCCAGGCTCGTGCAGGGCAAGCCCAATCCCACCGTGGGGCTGCTCTCGAACGGCGAGGAGTCGAGCAAGGGCAACGCGCTCACCCGCGAGGCCCACGCCTTGCTGAAGCAGTACGTGCCCCAGTTCGTGGGCAACATCGAGGGGCGCGACGTCTTCACGGGCCGCACCGACGTCATCGTCTGCGACGGCTTCGACGGCAACATCGTGCTCAAGACGGCCGAAGGCAGCATCAGCATGGTGCTCAACATCATCAAGCAAGATATCATGAAGCACGCGTGGATGAAACTCCTCCTGCTGCCGCTGCGCAACGAACTGCGGCGCCTGACCGCGCGGATGGACTACCGCCACTTCGGCGGCGCCCCTCTGCTGGGCGTCAACGGCCTCTGCATCGTGGGGCACGGAAGGTCCGACGCCGACGCGGTCCGGAACGCCATTCGCGTGGCGTGCGCTTCCGTCGACGCCGGTCTGGTTGCCGATATCGCGCGGTCCGCCGCCGCGCTGCACACCGCCATGCCCCCGGCCGGGGCGGGCAGGGAGTAGCCGTTTTGACCCTTCCGATGGGCGCCGGCATTCTGGGCGCCGGCATGGCCGTCCCGGACCGAGTGGTCACCAACGCGGACCTCGAGGCCATGGTGGATACCTCCGACGCGTGGATCGTCGAGCGCACCGGCATCTCCCAGCGCCACGTCGCCGCGCCGGACGAGACCTCGTCCGACCTGGCCACGCGCGCGGCCCTGGCGGCCCTGGCCGACGCGGGCCTCGAGCCGGGCGAGATCGATCTCGTCATCCTCGCCACCACCACCGGCGACTGCCTCTGGCCCGCCACCGCCTGCCTCGTGCAGCACCGCATCGGCGCCGGGCACGCGGCGGCGTTCGACATCAGCGCCGCCTGCTCGGGCTTCTGCTACGGCCTCGCCATCGCGCGGGACATGGTGCTGGCGGGAACCGCCACCCGCGCCCTCGTCATCGGCGCCGACACGCTCACCAAGCATGTCGACTGGACCGACCGCACCACCTGCATCCTCTTCGGCGACGGCGCCGGGGCCGTGGTCGTCGGCCCCTGCGAGGCCGGGCGCGGCGTCCTCGCCAGCGAACTGCGCGCCGACGGAAGCAAGTTCGAGGCCGTCTGGCTTCCCGCCGGCGGCACAAGGCGGCCGCTGACGCCCGAGATGCTCGCCGCCGGTCAGGGCAAGCTGGCCATGCACGGCGCCGAGGTCTTCAAGTTCGCCGTGCGCATCATGGGCGAGATCAGCCTCTCGGTCCTGGCCCGGGCCGGGCTGGGGCCCGACGACGTGTCGCTCTTCGTCCCGCACCAGGCCAACGCCAGGATCATCGCCGCCGCCGCCGAGCGCATGCGCCTCACGCCCGACCGCGTCATGCGGAACGTGGAGCGCTACGGCAACACCAGCGCCGCGTCGATCCCCATCGCGCTGACCGAAGCCGTCGCCGCCGGCCGCGTGGGCCTCGACGACGTGCTGGTCCTGGTGGGCTTCGGCGCGGGCCTCACCTGGGGCGCCAACGTCCTGCGCTGGTCGAGGGCCGACTGACATGGGCAAAGTGGCGTTCGTCTTCCCCGGCCAGGGGGCGCAGAAGGTCGGCATGGCGTCCGACTTCCGGTTGCCCGGCTCGGCTGGCCGCCTGTTGTACGACCGCGCCGCCGAGACGCTGGGCTGGGACCTGGCCGCCCTTTGCGACGACGGACCCGAGGAGGCGCTGCGGCAGACCATCCACACGCAGCCCGCGCTCTACGTGGCCTCCTGCGCCGCCGTCGAGGAGTTCCGGCTCCGTGCGCCGCAGGTGCGGCCGCACGCCATGGCCGGGCACAGCGTCGGCGAGTACGCCGCCCTCTACGCGGCGGGCGCCATGGACTTCCACGTGGGCCTGAAGCTCGTCGCCCGGCGCGCGGCCCTGATGCGGGATGCCGCCGAGGCGCGTCCCGGAGCCATGGCCGCGGTCATCGGACTGGCCGCCGAGGCCGTCGCCGAGGCCTGCGCCGAAGCCTCCGAGGCGGGCATCGTGGCCGTCGCCAACACCAACTGCCCCGGGCAGGTCGTCGTCTCGGGCGAGGAGGCCGCCGTCGAGCGGGCCTCCGCCGCCGCCAGGGCCCGGGGCGCCCGGATGGTCACGCGGTTGCAGGTCTCCGGCGGGTTCCACTCGCCGCTGATGGCCGCCGCCGGCGACGCGCTCTACCCCGAGCTGCGCGAGGCCGGCTTCAGGCCGGCCGACGTGCCCGTGGTCGTGAACGTCGAGGCCGCCTACTGCTCCAACGGCATCGACGTGGCGCCCTTCCTGACGATGCAGGTGAGCGGCGGCGTGCGCTGGGAGGAGTCCATGCGGCTCCTGCTGGCCGACGGCTGCGACACATTCGTCGAGCTGGGTTGCGGCAATGTGTTGAGCGGACTGATGAAGCGGATCGACCGCGGCGCGCGGTCGCTTGTCGTGGAAGACGCGGCATCGCTTGACGCGGCCTGCGCCGCGCTGGCGTCGGCCGGGTAACAGGGAGATCACCATGAAGCTGCAGGGCAAGGTAGCCATCATCACCGGCGCCGGCCGCGACACCCGCGGCATCGGCCGCCGCATCGCCCACGCCCTGGCCGGCGAGGGCGCCGACATCGTCATCTCGGACTTCGTGCCGGAGAACGCGAACGCGGCCGCGGCCGAGATCACCGAGGCCACCGGCCGCCGCGCCGTCGCGGTGCAGGGCGACGTCGCCTCCGAGGCCGACGTCGAGCGCCTGTTCGCCACCGCGCAGGCCGAGTTCGGGCATGTTGACATCCTGGTCAACAATGCGGGTATCACCCGTGACGGGCTACTTCTGCGCATGACGGAGGAAGCATGGGACGCGGTGTTGAACTGCAACCTCAAGGGCGCGTTCCTCTGCACCCGGGCGGCCGCCAAGCTCATGCTCAAGCAGAGGTCCGGCCGCATCGTGAACATCGCGTCGGTCATGGGGCGGGTGGGGAATGCCGGCCAGGCCAACTACTCCGCCTCCAAGGCCGGGCTGATCGGACTGACGAAGTCGACCGCGAAGGAGCTGGGCTCCCGCGGCGTGACGGCGAACGCGGTGGCGCCGGGCTTCATCCAGACGGCGATGACCGACGCCCTGTCGGAGGATTTGCGCGACCAGATGAAGAAGCAGGTGCCGCTGGGCAGGCTGGGCACGGCGGACGACGTCGCCCGAGTGGTCCTCTTCTTCTGCACCGATGATGCTGCGTACGTGACCGGCCAGGTCTTGTCCATTGACGGCGGCCTGTTCATGTAGTTGGTCCGGGCCTGAGAGGCGGCCTTCGCGGCCGCGATTCGCGTCGTAATACTAACTGGAGGAAAGCATGTCTACATTCGATCGAGTCAAGAAGGTCATTCTCGAGCATTTGGACGCCAAGGACGAGCAGGTTACCAGCGAAGCGTCGTTCGTGGCCGACCTCGGCGCCGACTCGCTGGACGTCGTGGAGCTGGTGATGGGTCTCGAGGATGAGTTCGAGATCGAGATCCCGGACGAGGATGCCGAGAAGATCCAGACCGTGAAGGACGCCGTTTCGTACATCGACGGCAAGGCGCAGGCCTGACCCTCCTGCCACGCGACGACAGGGCCCTGAAGCGGCTGCCGCCATGCTCGGCCGGCCGCCGAATGGGCCCTGCTTGCCCTCAAACTGCCGAAACACCATCCATCCCGAGGTCAACGCCATGAAACGACGAGTCGTCATCACCGGTCGCGGTGTCGCCACCGCCCTGGGCTTCACAGTGGACGATCTGTGGCAGAGCCTGCTCGCCGGCCGCTCGGGCGTTGGTCCCATCACAGCTTTCGACGCTTCGGACTATCCCACGCGCATCGCCGCCGAGATACTCGACTTCCGGCCAGAGGAGTACATGGACCGGAAGGACGCGCGCCACATGGACCGCTTCGTGCAGCTCTCCGTGGCCGCCACTCGCGGCGCGGTGGCCGAGGCGAACCTGACCATCACGCCCGAGGAGGCGCCCCGGGTGGGCGTGCTCATCGGCAGCGGCATCGGCGGCATACTGACCATCGAGAAGCAGCTGGAGATCCTGTTCGCCAAGGGACCGAGCCGCGTGAGCCCCTTCTTCATTCCCATGCTCATCGCCGACATGGCCGCCGGCCAGGTCTCGATCATGCTGGGAGCGCAGGGGCCCAACCTCTGCGTGACCACCGCCTGCGCCACGGGCACCCATGCGCTCGGCGACGCGGCGCAGATCATCGCCCGCGGCGACGCCGACGTCATGGTGGCGGGAGGCGCCGAGGCGCCCATCAGCCGCATGGGCCTGGGCGGCTTCTGCGCGGCCCGCGCCCTCTCGTCGCGCAATGACGATCCCCAGGGCGCCTGCAGGCCCTTCGACGCCGACCGCGACGGCTTCGTCATGGGCGAGGGCGCCGGCATCGTGGTCCTCGAGGAGCTGGAGCGCGCCCTGGCCCGCGGCGCGTCCATCTACGGCGAAATCCTGGGCTACGGCGCCACCGGCGACGCCTACCACATCACCGCTCCGGCGCCCGACGGCGGGGGCGCGGCGCGGTCCATGCGCATGGCCCTCGGCGCCGCCGGGCTCGAGCCTGACGCCATCGACTACATCAACGCCCACGGGACCTCCACCGAGCACAACGACAAGCTCGAGACCCTGGGCATCAAGACCGTCTTCGGCGACCGCGCCTATGAGATACCGGTCAGCTCCACCAAGTCGATGACGGGCCACCTGTTGGGCGCGGCGGGCGCCGTGGAGGCCGTGGTCTGCAGCCTCGCCATGCAGCACGGCATCATCCCGCCCACCATCAACTACACCACGCCGGACCCGGAGTGCGACCTGAACTACGTGCCCAACAACCCGATCGAGCGGCAGGTCCGAACCACGATGTCCAACTCCTTCGGATTCGGCGGCCACAACGCCACCCTGGTGATCGGCTCCGTAAACTAGCGCCGCCATGAACTGCCCCGCATGCGGAGGGCTGAACCCCGTCGACGCGGTCTACTGCGGCTTCTGCGCAGCGGCGCTGCATCCCGACGCCGCCGAGCAGGCTCCGCCGCTTCCAGGTCGGGTCCAGCCGCCGACGCCCTTCACGCCCGCCGCCGGCCTCGAGACCGTCCAGTGCGCCGTCTGCGGGTACATGATGGCGGTGGCGGACACGGCGTGCCCCCGGTGCGGCACGCCCCGCGGCATGCGCCTCGACCCGGCGGCGCCCCTGCCCGGAACCTACGCTCCTGCGGCGGGCTACGGCGGCCGGTACGACACCAACACCTCGGGCGCCCGCGGCGCCGTGCCGGAGGAGCTCAAGGGCGGGTGGAACTGGGGCGCGTTCTGGTACAGCTGGATCTGGGGGCTGAACCACAAGACGCCCATCACGCTGTTCGCTCTGGTGTTCGGCTTGGTGGGGCGGCTGGTCCCCTTCCTCGGTCTCGCGAACCTCGGCCTCGCGGTCTGGTTCGGCGTCCGCGGCAACGAGTGGGCCTGGCAGAACCGGCGCTTCGAGAGTGTCGAGCACTTCCGCGCCGTGCAGCGGGCCTGGGCCATGTGGGTGCTGGGCAGCTTCATTCTGGTGATGGTCCTGTTCGCCATCGGTCTGGCCATCGGCCTCGCGGGTGCCCTGGAGTCGCTCAAGTGACCGACGTCGCGGCGCCGTCGTTGGGCGTCGAAGACGCGCTGGCGTATCTGTCCGACAGGCTCGGCGTCGCGCTGCGGCAGCCCGAGCTCTATGCCACCGCCCTGCGGCACCGGTCGGCGGCTTCGGAGCAGCAGGCGGTGAGCAACGAACGGCTGGAGTACTTGGGCGACGCGGTCGTGGGCCTGGCGGTGGCGAGCCATCTGTTCCGGACGCTGCCCGAGGCGCAGGAGGGCGTCCTGTCGCGGCGGAAGGGTCACCTCGTCAGCGAGGCGGCGCTCTCCCAGGCCGCGCTGCGGTTGGGCCTGGACCGGTGCGTGCAGTTGAGCGCCGTCGAGGCCTCCGCCGGAGGCCGCGCCAGGCCGAGCATCCTGTGCGACGTCTTCGAGGCCCTCATGGGGGCGCTCTACCTGGACTGGGGCGCCAGGATCGCCGGCGCGGCGGTGCGCCGTGCGCTGGCGCCGGTCATCGACGCCACGGACATGGGCCTGCCGGATTTCAAGACGCGCCTGCAGGAGCGGATGCAGGCATCCGGTGGTAATCTGCCTCAGTACACAACGGTTCAGGTATCCGGGCCGGACCACCAGCGCGAGTTCAGCGTGGAGGTCCGCCTGCACGGCGAGCCGGCCGGGTTCGGCGTCGGCAAGAGCAAGAAGTCCGCGGAGCAGGCCGCCGCCGAAGCGGCGCTGGCCGGCCTCGCCGACAGGGAGAAGCGGGATGACGACGGCCCCCGGGGCTGATATCGCGGTGGTGGGAGGCAGCGGGTTCTATAGCCTGCTGGACGACGCTCGCGAGGTCGTGATCGAAACCCCCTACGGCGCCCCCAGCGACGCGATCGTGCTGGCGGAGCTGGACGGCCGCACCGTGGCCTTTCTTCCCCGGCATGGCCGATCGCATTCGATACCGCCCCACCTGATCAACTACCGGGCCAACATCTGGGCGTTGAAGAGCCTGGGCGTCAAGGTCCTCATCAGCCCCTGCGCCGCCGGAAGCCTGCAGCCCCGCGTCAAGCCCGAGCATTTCGTCGTCCTCGACCAGTACGTGGACCGCACCCGCGGCCGTGCGGACACCTTCTACGAGGGTCCGGACGTATACCATGTGTCGGCGGCCGATCCCTACTGCCCCGGGCTCCGCCGCATCGCCGCGGAGGTCATCAAGGGCCATGGGATCGACGTTCATGAGACCGGGACCATCGTGGTGATCAACGGCCCGAGGTTCTCCACGAAGGCCGAGAGCCAGTGGTTCTCCTCCCAGGGCTGGGAAGTGATCGGCATGACGCAGTATCCCGAGGTCGCTTTGGCGTTGGAGGTCGAGATCGCTCCCCTGGGCATCGCGCTGATCACCGACTACGACAGCGGCCTCTTCGCCGAGGGCCTCGTGGACCCGTGCACCACCGAGGAGATTTACGCCGTCTTCTCCAAGAACGCACACCGGATCAAGGCCGTCGTCCTGGACATCATCCGCGCGATCCCGCCGGGGTTTGAGAGCCCGTGCCACAGATCGCTTCAGTTCGCAAAGGTAGGCGTCTGATGGGAGCCGATCTGACGGACATCTCGGCGGTCCCTCGCACGGTCGACTGGGTCGAGGGCCGCCTACGGTTGATCGATCAGAACGCCCTGCCCGACCGCCTCGCCATGGTGGACCTCGCCACATGGCAGGCCGCCAGAGACGCCATCGCAGACATGACCGTCCGCGGCGCCCCGGCCATCGGCTGCACGGCCGCGCTGGGTATGGCCCTTGCGGCTCGCGGCTACGGCTCCCTCCCCGCCTCCGAGTTCGCCCGGGCCATGTCCGCCGCCGCCGCCGCGCTGCGCTCCGCCCGGCCCACGGCGGTGAACCTCATGTGGGCCGTGGACCGCATCGCCGCCGTCGTCGCCTCGGCGCCGTCGCCCGCGGACGGCGCGGACCGGGCCGAGTCCGCCGCCGTGGCCATGCTCGCCGAGGACGTGGCCGCCAACATCGCCATGGGCCGCTACGGAGCGGAGCTGCTGCCGGATCAGGGCTCGGTGCTGACCCACTGCAACGCGGGCGCCCTGGCCACCGTGGGCTACGGCACGGCGCTGGGGGTCATCCGCGCCGCCGTGGCCATGGGCAAGGCGATCCACGTCTACTCCGACGAGACGAGGCCGCGCCTGCAGGGCATGCGGCTCACCACCTGGGAACTGCGGCGCGACGGCATCCCCGTCACGGCCATCACCGACAGCATGGCGGCCGTCCTCATGCGGCAGGGGCGCATCGCCTGCGTGGTGGTCGGCGCGGATCGGATCGCCGCCAACGGCGACGCGGCCAACAAGATCGGCACCTACTCGGCCGCCGTGGCGGCGCACCACCACGGCGTGCCCTTCTACGTTGCCGCGCCCCTCTCGACGGTGGACATGGCGTTGCCCGCGGGCGACGGCATCCCCATCGAGGAGCGTGATTCCACCGAGGTCACCTGCATCGGCGGCGTGCGGCTCGCGCCCGAGGGCGTGCCGGCCTGGAACCCGTCGTTCGACGTGACGCCCGCGGCGCTCATCGCCGCCATCATCACCGAGCGGGGCGTTGCGCGTCCGCCCTTCGGCCCGGGGCTTGCCCGGTTGGCCGAGCGGGCCGCGGCCCAAGGAGGGTTGTCCTGATGCCTCTGCTGGCCGAGTCTCTCATCCGCGACGTGCCCGATTTCCCCAAGCCGGGCATCGTGTTCAAGGACATCACGCCGGTCCTGGCCAGTCCCGCCGCCATGCGGGAGGTCACGGACCGCTTCGAGGCGTTCGCCGCCGAAGTCCGCCCCGACGTGATCGCCGGCGTCGAGTCGCGGGGCTTCGTCCTCGGCGCGCCGCTGGCCATGCGCATGGGCCTGCCGTTCGCGCCGGTCCGGAAGGCCGGCAAACTGCCGTGGCGGACCCTCCGCGAGGAGTACGCCCTGGAGTACGGCACGGCCGCCATCGAGATGCACGAGGACGCGGTCGCCGCCGGCAGCCGCGTGCTAATCGTTGACGATCTCCTCGCCACGGGAGGGACGGCCGCCGCCGCCGCCCGGCTCGTGGAGAGGCTGGGAGGCCGGGTCGTCGGCCTCTGCTTCATGGTCGAACTGGCCTTCCTCAAGGGGCGCGACGTTCTGACGGGGCGCACCATCGAGGCTCTCATCGAGTACTAGGCCTGGTGACTGGCGCAGGCGCGAGCCTGTGGTAGGGCAGTACCCGTAATGGCGCCGGTGTTCGCGCCGGGCGCCCGCGGCATCAAAGACGGGAGGGGAACAGACATGCCGACCGTTGTACTCAGCGTGGATTGCGTTGCAGCCGGGGCCGGGAAGTGCTACGCCCGAGAGATCGTCCGCGTGGCTGAGGAGGCCACGATCCCACTGACGTGGCTGATCGCCGTCAACCAGCAGAGCCCCATGGCCAACGTGACCATGTACCATACCGAGTACCTGCACGGTATTCCCGCCTGGCATGAGGTCGGCCTGGCGGTCAGCTTCCAGAACGGGCACGGCTACATCGCCGATCCCAAGGTCCGAGCCGATCTCCTGCGCCTCGGCAAGGATGTGCTGAAGCAGTGCCACATCAAGCCCACGGCGTTCCGCGCCAGCCACCACGACGTCATGGCCGACGACATCCGCGCCCTGGAGGACATCGGCATCCTCGTGGACGCCTCCGCCTGCCCCGGCGCCACGGACAGCCACGACGTGCGTTGGCCCGACGGCGAGCGCGACCCGTACCATCCCTCCTACACCGACATCAACACGCACGGCGACGCGTCCCTTCTGATGGTGCCGCTGGCCACGAACAACGGTGTCTGCGGCAATCTGGACCTCGGTTGGGAGAAGGTCGGTCCCGTCGTCGAGGCCGCCCTCGCCGCGCGGGAAGTGGTCGCGCTCTCGCTCAGCGACGTGGCCCAGAACACCGACGCGCTCCGCTCGGCCATCCAGGCCGGCAAGGCGGCCGGGGCGCGGTTCACGACGCTGACGGCGCTGGCCGCGAGCCTCCGCAAGTAGCCTGACCGTCGATCGGGCTCGCCGCGCCCCCCTCGGGAGTGCGGCGAGCCCGGTCAAGCCCCGGACGCGCCGGCGTCCGGCGCGACGTCGCGCTCCGCCGAGGAACAGCCCGTGCCGAGCAGCCCGCCCCTCTGTCTCTACTGCAACCTCGCCATGGGGCCCGCCGATCCCGTGGCCCTCTGCGGCGCCTGCTGGGCCGTGGTTCATGACGGCTGCCTCCGGCGCTCCGGGCGATGCAGCAGCGTGCAGTGCCCGGGCGACCCCGCCACGATGGTGGCCGCCGACGTCGCCGTGGTCGTCGGGGCGCGCATCGCCGCCGCCAATGCCGAACCGGCAACCTGCCCGGAGTGCGGCGGCGTCACCGAGTTCGGATGTCTGATCCCCCCCGCCCGCCGGCTCTGGCTGCGCCGCACGCCCGGCATCTGGTTCGAGCCCGCCCGGGAATCGGCCCCGCCCGCGCGGCGCCGATCCGGTTGGCATGTCGCGGGAGCCGGGCTGCCGGGGCGCCGGTGCCGATCATGCCGAGCCCTCTACCTCGCCGGGTTGCCGCTGGCGTCGCTCCGCTCCCCGCCGGGTCCGGCCCTGCCCTACTGCCCGAGGTGCGGCGCGCCGTTCGCCTCTGGTTGCTTCGACCTGCGGCGGTATGGCTCGGGGGCTGTGGGTTTTGTTCCCCAGGCGCCGCCCGGCACGTCTGAAGTGCGGGGATACCGGGCGACCCCGGACCGGTTCGCGCTGGGAGGCGGCGCGCCGCCCGCGGCGACGATCGCCGGTCAGTGCTGCCCGCGTTGCCGTTTCTCGCTGATTGCGGGCCTTCCCATGCTGGGTCTTGACCCCCGGAGCGGCGGTTCGTGCGATAATTGGTAGAATGGGGTGCTAATCCTCCGCTGCACGGAGGAATCGGCGGCGTGAACGCTGAACGACGCAGAGACTGGTGCAGCAGTCAGGCTGGAATGCGCCTCTGGCGTAGTGACAGGCACAGCATGGTGATGGCAGGCAGGGAAACCGATAGTGAGATGATCCCGGCTGGACAGGTGAGTAGCTGAAGCAAGCGGCTGAGTAGCAACCCGTGCCGTTGGCCATCGTCGAACAACCGCAGTAGGAGGAGAGCAGGATGAAGGCGTTCATCGAGTATCTGGTGCAGGCTGTGGTGGACCTGCCGGAAGAAGTCCGCGTAGACGAGGAACCAGGCGAGATCGCGACTACGTACCGGGTGCACGTCGCTCCCAGCGATCTGGGCAAGGCCATTGGCAAGCAGGGCCGAATCGCCAACGCGATGCGGGTGCTGGCCAAGGCGAGCGCAATGAAGCACAAGCGCCGGGTCTACCTTGAGGTAGTGGGAGCTCCGGCCGAGGTAAACGCTGACTGATCGGCGCGTTGTGATGGCAATATCCGGGGGACCGCCATGGCGGTCCCCCGGCCTGCGTCCGGTGCAACCCCGCGCGGGGATGTTGACCGCCGGGCGGAATCGATGCCATACTGTCGCCAATCTGGATTTGCAGAGGCTGTGAAGAGGCTAGTACGCGCCTGAACCCGCTTCAGAGAGCCGTCGCCTGGTGCGAGACGGTGCGGGCAAACGCGGAATCTCACCTCGGAGCCGGCAGCTTGAACGTCGCGAGACGCTAGGGCTGTCCGGGAGCGCCCGTTACAGCGCAAAGAGTGGAGTCTGCCCGGGTGTGCCCATCGGCGCCCCGACGCCGCGGGCTCTACAAGGGTGGTACCGCGTGAGTGAACCTCTCGTCCCTTGGGATGAGGGGTTTTTTCGTTTTTCAGGGGTCTTTCGGACCGCGCCGGAGCGCCCCCGAACGGAAGGAAGCAACGAATGAGCCTGTCTGGCGCCCAAGTCATGCTGGAGTGCCTGCGCCGCGAAGGTGTGGCGCACGTCTTCGGCTATCCCGGCGGCAGCGTGCTGCCGATCTACGACGCCCTCTACGACTGCCGCGACATCATGCACGTGCTCGTCCGCCATGAGCAGGGCGCCGCGCACATGGCCGACGGCTACGCCAGGGCCACCGGCAAGGTCGGCGTCTGCCTGGCGACCAGCGGGCCGGGCGCGACCAACCTCGTGACGGGCATCGCCAACGCCTATATGGACTCGATCCCCATGGTGGCCATCACCGGGCAGGTTCGCACCACGGTCATCGGCAAGGACGCCTTCCAGGAAGCCGACATCACCGGGATCACCATTCCCGTCACCAAGCACAACTTCCTGGTGAAGAACGCCGCCGACCTGCCCCGCACCTTCGCCGAGGCCTTCCATGTGGCGCGCACCGGCCGGCCGGGCCCCGTCCTCGTCGACATGCCGCTGGACGTGAGCCAGCAGCGCATCGAGTGGAGCGGCGACCAGTACCCGCTGAAGGTCGATATGCCCTCCTATAGGCCCACGACCCGCGGGCACGAGGTGCAGATCAAGCGCGCGGCCGCGGCCATCGCCCAGGCGGCGCGCCCCGTCCTCTATGTCGGCGGCGGCGCCGTCAGCTCCGGCGCGCAGGCCGAGGTGACCGAACTCGCCGAGCGAACCAACATCCTGGTGACGACCACGCTGCTCGGCAAGGGCGCCATCAGCGAGGCCCACCCGCTCTGCATGGGCATGCTGGGTATGCACGGCACCGCCTACGCAAACCACGCGGTACATAACTGCGACCTGCTCATCGCCATCGGCGCCCGGTTCGACGACCGCGTCACCGGCAAGGTGGACCGCTTCGCCCCCGGCGCCAGGGTGATCCATATCGACATCGACCCGGCCGAGATCGGCAAGGTCCGCCAGCCCGAAATCCCCATCGTCGGCGACGTGAAGACGGTCCTGCAGGTGCTGCTGAAGCATGTCGAGCCGCGTCCGGCCGGGGAGTGGAACGAGCAGATCGAGGAGTGGCGGCAGAGGTTCCCGCTGGTCTACCCGCGCGACGGCGGGCTCTACACCGAGGCCATCGTGGAGCACATCGGCGAGGCGACGGAGTGGAAGGCCGTCATGGCCACCGACGTCGGCCAGCACCAGATGTGGGCCGCGCAGTATTTCCGAACCCGCGCCCCGCGGCAGTGGATCACGTCCGGCGGACTGGGGACCATGGGGTACGGACTGCCCGCGGCCATCGGCGCGCAGTTCGCGCGGCCCGACGAGCGCGTCGTCTGCCTCTCCGGCGACGGTTCCTTCCAGATGTGCACGCAGGAGCTGATGACCGCCTCGATCTACGGCCTGCCGCTCATCGTCTGCATCTCGAACAACCGGTCGCTGGGCATGGTGCGCCAGTGGCAGGAGATGTTCTACCATGAGCGGTACAGCCACGTGGACCTGGAGCAGTCGCCGGACTTTGTTAAGCTGGCGGAGGCCTACAACTGCATCGGCTACCGCGTGACCACGCTGGAGGAGTTCCGCGCCGCCTTCGCCGCCGCGCTGGAGCAGACGAACCGGCCCGTGGTGATCGACTGCTCCGTGACCGGCGCCGAGAACGTCTTCCCGATGATCCCGAGCGGGCAGACCGTGAACGAGATGCGGATGCACACGAGGCTCGAGGAGCTCCGGTCGGCGCCCAACGCGGACCCGGAGGGCTGGTCCTACGACGAGGAAGACCAGAAGCTCAGCCAGATCGTCGATGCCGGGCACGGCGGCGCGCAGAAGGAGAACTGACCATGGCCCTCACGCTCTCGGGCCCTAGCTCCGTTCAGGGCCAGCAGCACATCATCACCGTGCTCGTCGAGAACCACCCCGGCGTCCTCGCCAGGGTCTCCGGCCTCTTCGCGCGGCGCGGCTACAACATCGAGTCGTTGACGGTCTCCATCACGGAGAACCCCGACGTCAGCCGCATGACCATTGTTGTGGGTGGCGACGAACTGGTGCTGGAGCAGATCACCAAGCAGCTCAACAAGCTCATCGAGGTGATGCGCGTCGTCGACTACACCGAGTTCGCCGCCGTCGAACGCGAGTTGGCGCTCATCAAGGTGAACGCCGAGCCGCGCGACCGCGCCGAGATCATGCAGATCGTCGAGGTCTTCCGCGCCCGCATCATCGACATGGGCGAGCGGGCCTTCATCATCGAGGTGACGGGCGGCACGGACAAGATCGACAAGATCCGCGACCTGCTGGCGCCGCACGGCATCCGCGAAATGGTGCGCACCGGCGTCATCGCCATGGCCCGCGGGTCCCGGACGGCCTGAAGCCATGGACGACATGCGCGAACTGGTCACGGTGGAGCAGGCCACGCGCCTATTCGTGCTCGTGGCCATCGTCCTGCCGATCCTGGGAGCCGCCGTCGGCGCGTGGCTCGGCTCTCGCCGCGGCCGTCCGCGCAGGGGGCTGGCCCTCGGGCTGCTGGCCGGTATGGCGGGCCCGGGCAACCTCGCTCTCTGGCGGATGTATAATGGCATCACAGACCGGCTCGGCCTCGATACGGTGCGCAACCTGCTCACCAACCTCGCCATCTTCGCCGCCATCGGCGTCGCGCTCGGCGTGGCGGTGGGCTTCGTGGCGCGCCGCATGGGCTTGAACGGCCAATCTGGCCGGTCGCCAGGTGCGTGACCATGGGCAAGCGAGTACTTGTCGTAGATGATGAGAAGCATATCCCGGTCCTGCTGCGGTCTGCTCTGGAGCGCGAGGGCTATGAGGTGACCGTTGCCTCCGATGGCCTGGAGGCGCTTCAGAAGGTCGCCGAAGAGCGGCCCGAACTGATCGTGCTGGATGTGGCCATGCCCAACATGGACGGCTTCGAGGTGTTGCGGCGGCTCAAGGCGAGCATCACCACGTGCGCCATCCGGGTGGTCATGCTCACCGCCCGCGACGAGGATGCCGACGTGGCGCGGGGCTGGCAGCAGGGGGCCGATGCCTACATCGTCAAGCCCTTCGTACCTGCCGACCTCGTGGCCGTTGTGAAGAAGGTGCTTGGAGACGCGGCCGCCGGGGCCGCGGCGCCCGCCGCGTGGCCCAAGCAGCAGGGACCCAAGGCCTAGTCGCCGCCCGGACGGGGCGGCCCATGTGATCAGAAGAGGAGAATCGATGCCCGCCACAGTGTATTACGAAGCCGATGCCGATCTGAAGTTGCTGGAAGGCAAGAAGATAGCCGTCATCGGCTACGGCAGCCAGGGCCACGCCCATGCGCTGAACCTTCGGGAGAGCGGCGTCGATGTCCGTGTCGGCCTTCGCCCGGGCAAGTCGTGGGACGCGGCCACCAGGGACGGCCTCACCGTCCTGCCCGTGCCGGATGCCGTCCGCGAGGCCGACATCATCATGGTGCTGGTCAATGACGAGTTCCAGGCGGCCGTCTATCAGGAGAGCATCCTGCCCAACCTGAAGCCGGGCAACGCCATCGCCTTCGGCCACGGCTTCAACATCCATTTCGGCCAGATCGTGCCGCCGTCGGATATCGACGTCTTCATGTGCGCGCCCAAGGGGCCGGGGCACCTGGTCCGGCGCGTCTACGCCGACGGCAAGGGCGTGCCGTGCCTGATCGCGGTCCACCAGAACGCCACCGGCGCCGCCCGCGACATCGCGCTGGCCTACGCCAAGGGCATCGGCGGCACCCGTGCGGGCGTCCTGGAGACGACCTTCAAGGAAGAGACCGAGACCGACCTCTTCGGCGAGCAGGCCGTGCTCTGCGGCGGCGCCACGTCGCTGGTCAAGGCGGGCTTCGAGACGCTGGTGAACGCGGGCTACCAGCCCGAGATCGCCTACTTCGAGTGCATGCACGAGCTGAAGCTCATCGTCGACCTCATGTACGAGGCGGGCATCGCGGGTATGCGCTACTCCATCTCCGATACCGCCCAGTTCGGCGACATGACGCGCGGCCCGCGCCTCATCGACGACGGCGTCAAGGAGCGGATGCGCACGGTCCTGCGCGAGATCCAGTCCGGCGAGTTCGCCCGCGAGTGGATTCTCGAGAACAAGGCCAACCGCCCGGTCTTCCGCGCGCTGGAGCAGCAGGACGCGAACCACCCCATCGAGGAGGTCGGCGCCCGCCTGCGCGGCATGATGAGCTGGGTCCGTCCGTCGGTGCCTCAGGCGGCGCCCGCCGCGGCACGGATGCAGCAGATCGACGTCGTCGAGTAGGGGACCATGCGCGCCGGCGCCCGAGGGCGCCCGGTGTCGAACCGGCCGGTTCGCCGAACCAGGCGGCCGGCCGGATTGCTTATGGGGTAACACCAATGTCCAGCAGGATCCACATCTTCGATACCACGCTCCGCGACGGCGAGCAGTCGCCCGGCGCGTCGCTGAACGTGCCGGAGAAGATCGAGATTGCGCGCCAGCTCGAGCGCCTCGGCGTCGACATCATCGAGGCCGGCTTCCCGATCTCCTCGCCGGGTGATTTCCACGCGGTCGAGGAGGTTTCGCGCGTCGTCCAGAACGCCGTCGTCTGCGGCCTCACCCGTGCGCGGGAGAAGGACATCGACGTGGCGGCCGATGCGCTCAAGTCGGCCCGTCGCCCGCGCATCCACACCGGCCTCGGCGTCTCGGACAACCACCTCCGCTACAAGCTGAAGATGACCCGCGAGGAAGCGCTGGCCATGGGCGTGGCCGCCGTGAAGCACGCCCGCAAGTACGTCGACGATGTGGAGTACTTCCTGGAGGACTCCGGCCGCGCCGATATCGACTACCTCTGCCTCGTGGTCGAGCGGGTCATCGAGGCCGGCGCCACGGTGATCAACGTGCCCGACACCACGGGCTACGCGCTGCCGCACGAGTTCGCGGGCCGCATCCGGGCGATCATGAACCGGGTGCCCAACGTCGACAAGGCCATCATCTCGGTCCACTGCCACGATGATCTGGGCCTCGCCGTTGCGAACTCGATTGAGTGCGTCCTGGCAGGCGCCCGGCAGGTCGAGTGTACGGTGAACGGCATCGGCGAAAGGGCGGGCAACACCAGCCTCGAAGAGATCGTCATGGCCATCAAGGTCCGCGCCGACCTCCTCGACGCCGACACCGGGATCGTGACCCAGGAGATCTACAAGACCAGCCGCCTGGTCTCCAACCTCACGGGCATCCTCGTGCAGCCCAACAAGGCCATCGTCGGCGCCAACGCCTTCGCGCACTCCTCCGGCATCCACCAGGACGGCGTGCTGAAGGAGCGGAGCACCTACGAGGTGATCGATCCCCGCGACGTGGGCATCCACGAGAGCAAGATCGTCCTTACGGCCCGCTCGGGCAGGCACGCGCTGGTGCATCGGATCGGCGAACTCGGCTACCACCTGGCGGACGACAAGCTCGAGCGCGTCTACGAGCGCTTCCTGGAGGTCGCCGACCGCAAGAAGACCGTCTATGACGAGGATCTGGAGGCCATCGTGGCCGACGAGACCTCGGCCATCATGGTCAGCTATGAGATGCAGCAGGTGCAGGTCTCCTGCGGCGACAACAGCATCCCCACCGCCACCGTGGTGCTGAAGGGGCCGGACGGCGTCGTCATCACCGACTCCGACCACGGCACAGGGCCGGTCGACGCCATCTATCGCGCCGTGAACCGCATCGTGAAGTGCCGCAACGAACTGATCGAGTTCTCGATCCAGTCCGTCACCGAGGGCATCGACGCCCTGGCCGAGGTGACCATCCGCATCCGACGGGATCACGACATCTACACCGGCCGCGCCGCGCACTCCGACATCTGCGTGGCCAGCGCCCGCGCCTATCTCCACGCCCTCAACCGGCTGATCGAGCGCGTGGGCAGCACTTCGCCCGCCGAGGCGCTGGATCAGGTCTAGCGACCGAACTCAAGAACGAGGTTATGCCCGTGGCTGAACCACTGACACTCTTCGACAAGATCTGGCGGACCCACGTGGTCCGCCAGGCGTCCGGCGAGCCCGCGACGCTCTACATCGACCTGCACCTGGTGCACGAGGTGACGTCGGCGCAGGCGTTCGACGGCCTTCGCCTGGCCGGGCGCAAGGTTCGCAGGCCGGACCTGACGCTGGCCACCATGGACCACAACATCCCGACCACCGATCGGTCGGCGCCCATCGCCGACCCCATCAGCGCCCGCCAGATGGACGTTCTGGAGGCCAACTGCCGCGAGTTCGGCGTCGAGTTGCTCGGGCTGCACCACCCGCTCCAGGGCGTTGTGCATATCGTCGGTCCCGAACTGGGCCTGACGCAGCCGGGCATGACCGTCGTCTGCGGCGACAGCCATACCGCCACGCACGGGGCATTCGGGGCGCTGGCCTTCGGCATCGGCACCTCCGAGGTGGAGCATGTGCTGGCCACCCAGTGCCTGCCCCAGTCGCGGCCAAAGACGATGCTCATCGAGTTGCAGGGCGACGCCGCGCCGGGCGTCACCGCCAAGGACATCGTGCTGGCGATCATTGGTAGCATCGGCACCGACGGCGCCACGGGCCATGTCGTCGAGTACGCCGGTCCCGCCATCCGAGCCCTCTCCATGGAGGGCCGCATGACCGTCTGCAACATGTCCATCGAGGCCGGGGCGCGCGCGGGCATGATCGCGCCGGATGAGACCACCTTCGCCTACCTCAAGGGCCGCGCCTGCGCCCCCGCCGGCGCCGACTGGGATCGCGCCGCGGAGGCCTGGCGGCTCCTCGCCACCGACCCCGGCGCCCGGTTCGATACGGTGGTCACGATCAACGCCGCCGAACTGGCGCCCTACGTCACCTGGGGCACCAACCCCGGCCAGAGCGTGCCGGTCACGGGCTGCGTGCCGGACCCCGCCGCCATCGCCGATCCGTCCGCCGCATCGGCCGCCGAACACGCCCTGCGCTACATGGACCTACAGCCGGGGACGC
>JAPLCQ010000008.1 GCA_026392115.1 Armatimonadota bacterium
AGCCGATCCCCGCCAATACGCGCATGAAATACTCCAACCACGCCTTCGGCCTCGCCGGGCTGGTGATCGCGGCGGTGACCGGCGAGCCCTACAACACCTGGATCGCCCGCGAAATCGTCGCCAAATCCGGCCTCGGGCACACCTATCCTGACGCGCCGTTGCCCAAGGGCATCCCCTTCGCCCGCGGCCATTCCAGCCCCGCACTGCTCGGCAGCCGCTTCGTCATCCCCTCCGACAACTGCACCAACGCCCTTGCCGCCGCGACCGGCTTCGTCTCCACCCCCTCCGACCTCGCGCGCTTCTACGGCAGCCTCGATCCGGCGACGAAGCTCTCCGTCATCAGCGTCGCCAGCCGCCGCGAGATGACCCGCGAGCACTGGCCGATCATCGGCTCCCACCCGCCCCGCCACTACGGGCTCGGCACGGCGCGCGTCGATATCGGCGACTGGACCCTCATTGGCCATGGCGGCGGCTTCCAGGGCGTGCGAACGAAAACCGCCTTCGTGATGGGCGAAAACCTCAGCCTCTCCGTCGCCATCCACGCCGCCGATGGAGAGCCGCAGGGCATGCTCGAAAGCGCCGCCCGCATCCTGCAAACCTTCAAGCGCCTCGGCCCGGCCGGCAAGCGCACCGCCGACTGGTCCGGCCGCTACTGGTCCCTCTGGGGTGCGGCCGACATCGTGCCCTTCGCCAACCGCGTGATGGTCGCCCAGCCCGGTATGGCCGACCCCTTCGCCGATGCCAGCGAACTCACCCTCACCGGACCCGACGAAGCCCGCATCACCGCTGCCGGCGGCTACGGCAGCTACCTCCACGCCAACTGGCAGAGCCTCACAGGTCAGGTCGAACGCTTCTCCTGCTGGCTCTGGCTGGGCGAAGCCGACGATCCGTTCGCCGAGGCCGAGGGCTGGGCCAAGCGGCTTGGCCGGGACGCGGCGGCCTTCCTGACGCTCGCAACGACGCGCTCCGCGGTCGTGAAGGCCCAGGCGTCGGCCAACCGCCTGCGCGGCGGCGCGCGAACCTCGGCCGTATGGCGGGCAACGGCGGCGGCTCGCCTGGAGGAGTCCGGCCGGTGGCAAGAGGCCGCCCGTGTCGCCGCAGGGACGCAGTTGCCAGCGGGCTGGACCGTGGCCGACGCGGGCGCCATGCGGCTCGCCGTCGCCTGCACCGGGACCGGGCTGGAACTCGCCTCGCTGGACGACATGGAGCGTTCCAGAGCCCTGCTGGCGCCCGACGCCCCGCCGCTCTTTTCGATGACGCTCCGCAAGGCCGGTTCCGATGCCGACGTGGTAGTGACCTCGGAGGCAGGCTGGCGGCGGGCCTCGTGCGCGGCAAAGGAGGGTGTTCTCACCCTAACCTGGTCAGGCCACACCGATCCGGCTCTCAAGGGCGTCAGCGCCGAGGCGACCGCCACTCCCGCGCCCGGGCAGGCGGGCTTCGACTGGCGGCTGACCGTGGCGACCAAGGGCACGCCCTGGGCCGTGCGGCAGGTGGCCTTCCCGCAGGTCCGCGTGGCCCGTCCGGGCTCCGAGCCGCGGGTCCTCTACCCCACCGGGCCGGGCGTGGAGCTGCGCGACGCCTGGGAACACGCCCAGGTCCGCCGCTCCATGTACCCCAACGGCTGGTGCTCCATGCAGTTGTTGGCGGCGTACGGCTCCGGGCCCGGCGGCTCGGGCCTCTACTTCGCCATGCACGACCCCGGCGCCTCCACCAAGGAGATCGTCCTGGACGCGCTACCGCAGAAGGGCGTTCTGCTGACCTACGATCACCCGGCGCCGAACCCCACGACGGCGGGAAACGGCTACCGCCTGCCCGGAGTGGCCGCCTGGCGGCTGCTTCGCGGCGACTGGTTCGACGCGGCACAAATCTACCGCCGATGGGTCAGCGGCAGCGCGCCCTGGTGGCCCAAGCTGGGCCGCGACGGCCGCGAGGACACGCCGCTCTGGTTCCGCGAGCTGCCGGGCTGGGCGCTGGCCAGCGGCTCCGCCTCCGACGTCGTGCCCGGCGTCACCCGCATGCGCGAGACGCTGGGCGTGCCGATCGGCTTCCACTGGTATAGCTGGCATGTGATCCCGTTCGACAACGACTACCCGCACTACTTCCCCACGCGACCCGGTATGGACGCGGCCGTGGCCCAGCTCACCAAGTCGGGCGTCCATACGATGCCCTACATCAACGGCCGCCTCTGGGACACCCGCGACCGGGGCGCCGAGGACTACGAGTTCACCTCGCGGGCGCTGCCCTCGGTGACGAAGGATGAGAAGGGCAAGCCGATCACGGAGAGCTACGGGAGCAAAGAGGCCGACGGCTCGCCGGTCGTCCTCGGCGTCATGTGCCCCACCACGCCGCTCTGGCAGGAGACCGTGCGTGACATCGTCCTCCGCCTCGTCCGCGAGGTGGGCGTCCACGGCGTCTACATCGACCAGATTGCGGCAGCCTCGCCGGCGCTCTGCATGGACCCGACCCACGGGCACGCGCTGGGCGGCGGCGACTGGTGGTGCTCCAAGGGCTACTGGCCGCTCCTGAGCAAGCTGCAGGCCGAGCTGCCCGCGGACAAGATGATCACGACGGAGTGCAACGCCGAGCCCTACGTGAAGTGGATGGACGGCTACCTTACCTGGCACTGGCAGTTCCCGGACATGGTGCCCGCATTCCCGGCGGTCTACGCCGGAGCCGTGCAGCTCTTCAGCCGGGCCTACAACGCGGGTGCGGGCACGCGCCTCGACGCCCTCTGCGCCAAGATGGCCCAGCAACTGGTCTACGGCGAGCAGATCGGCTGGCTCGACCCCGCGGTGGCGCAGGAGGCGGTGGCCGGTCCCTTCCTGCGGGAGACTATACGGATGCGGAGCCGGTTCGCGCGGCACTTCTACGCCGGACGCATGGCCCGCCCTGTGCGGCTGATCGGCGACGTACCCGCCATCCGCTCGGACTGGGCCTGGTACGGCGAGACATGGATCACCACACCGGCCGTGCAGACCGGCTCGTGGCTGCTGCCGGGCGAGCGCAAGCTGCTTGTCCTCTTCGCCAACAGCAGCGCGAAGCCCCTTTTGGCGCAGGCGGCGCTGGACCTGAGGGCCTACGGCATCCCGGCTTCGGGCGCTAAGCTCAGCCGCGTCGCCGGGGCCGACGGCGAAGCGAGGGCGGCGATGCTGCCGGCTTCGGGCCGGCTGTCCCTTGACCTCGCCGCGCGTTCGGTTGAAGCCTGGGTGGTCAGCTGGTAGCAGGTATTCGCGACCAGACTGCCGAAATGCTCTCATGCTCAGGGGCCGTCGCTAACGGCCCGTCGAAAGGAGTCACACTTCGTGGACAGCACCAACAAGCCCATTCGCGTCCTCATCTGGGATGAGAACCCGCCGCACGCCCCCAAGGCCCTCTACCCCAAGAGCCTGAACGGCGCCCTGGCCGGCGGCATCGGCGCCCTGGCCGGAGCCGAAATGCAGATCACCTGCGCCAACCTGGACGACCCCGAGCAGGGCTGCAGCCAGGCCGCGCTGGACAACGCCGACGTGCTGCTCTGGTGGGGCCACGCTCGGCACGGCGAGGTTACCGAGGAGACCGCGCGCCGCGTCATGGAGCGCGTCCACAAGGGCGGCATGGGCTTCATCGCCCTCCACAGCGCCCACTACGCCAAGACCTTCCAGTGGGTTATGGCCTGCCCGGGTCACCTCAAGGGCGGCTGGCGCGAGATGAACCCCATGGAGCCCGAGCAGATCCGCGTCTGCGCCCCGTGGCATCCCATCGCCTCCGGCATCGAGGACTTCACGCTGGACGGCGAGGAGATGTACGGCTCCCCGTTCGACGTGCCGCCGGCCCTGACGCTGGTCCTGCAGTCGCACTTCCCGTACGACGGCAAGACCTTCCCCAGCGGCATCGCCTGGACCGTGGGCGACGGCAAGGACCCCGAGTTCACCTCCGGGCCCGGCCAGGGCGTGGGCGAGGGCTTCGGCGCCGGGCGCGTCTTCTACTTCCGCCCCGGACACGAGACCTGCCCGACCTACCACAACCCCATCATCCACAAGATCCTGGCCAACGCCGTGCGCTGGTGCGCCAAGCGATCCTAGCGAGGGACGCCGAACGATGAACCTGGACCGCCTGAACGAGCTGCTCGCCCGCCTGCCCGGCATCTCTATCGCGGTGGTGGGCGACTTCTTCCTCGACAAGTACATGGTCACCGACCCTGCGCTTTCCGAGGTCTCAATCGAGACCGGTCTGGAGGCTCGCCAGGTGGTACAGGTGCGGTGCAGTCCCGGCGCGGCCGGCACCGTGACGAACAACGTCTCGGCCCTGGGCGTGGGGCGCATCGAGGCCGTGGGCGTCATCGGCAGCGACGGCGAGGGCTACGAGTTGGCCCGCGGCCTCCGGCGCACCCGTGTGGGTTGCCGGAGGCTCCGCCGCTCCCCCAGCCGCTTCACGCCCACCTACACCAAGCCCATGCGGCTCACGCCTGGCGGCGAGGTGGAGATGGAGCGGCTGGATATCAAGAACCGCCGCGTCCTGCCCGCCGCCGATGTGGCGCGCGTCCTGACCGCCCTGCGAGCCCTCACCGATCCCGGCTCGCCGGAGCGCGTGGACGGCATCATCGTGGCCGACCAGGTCGAGGAGCGCAACTGCGGCGTGGTGACCGACGCCGTGCGCGGCTTGCTGGCCGAGATCGGCCGGGCGCATCCGCAAATCCCGATCCTGGCCGACTCCCGTGTGCGGATCGGCGAGTTCGAGGGCGTCACGGTGAAACCCAACCATCTCGAGGCCGCCCAAGCCTGCGGGGACGAGCCCGGTGAGGTCGCCGACCTGGCGGCGGCCATGGCGCACGGCCGGACGCTGGCGGCGCGAGCGGGCAGGCCCGTATTCGTCACGCTGGGCAAGCTGGGCGTCGCCGCCTGCACGGGCGACGAGGCCGCCCACGCGCCGGCTCCCCCGGTGCGGGGACCGATCGACATCTGCGGCGCAGGGGACAGCGTGGCCGCGGGCATCGTGGCGGCCCTCTGTGCCGGGGCCGACCCTCTGGAGGCCGCCCAGTTCGGCAACCTCTGCGCCTCGGTCACCATCCACAAGCTGGGCACAACCGGCACTGCGTCGCCCGACGAACTTCGGCGTGCGTTGACGGGCTGACGGCTCCCCGGACCGGCCGCGCGCGTCTATGGCTGTAGGAGGGCTCAAGCGATGACACTGGCAAGGTTTGGCGCACTGGCGGCCGCGTTGGCGGTCTCTCTCCCCGGCGCCGCGCAGGGGCGCAAGGAGGCTGGCCGCGCCCCGCTGGCGCTGCTGCCCACCGGCTCCCGCATCGCGGTGGTGGCGCTCAACTCCTCGGGCGGCGCGCCCGTGGACCGCGTGGTGGGCGACATGCTCACGGGGGCGCTGCGCAGGGCGGGCGTCCGCGTGTACGAGCGGCAAGACCTCGACGTCGTCCTGCGCGAGCAGCGCTTGGGCCGCGAGGGCGTGCTCGACGCCAAGAGCGCCCCGGAACTCGGCCGCGTGCTGGGCGTCACGCACATGCTGGCAGTGAAGGCGACGGAGTTTGGCGTTAAGGACAGCCGCATCGGCGGCCTGCTCGGCTCGGGAGTCATCGGGGGCGTGCAGCTCCGCTCCAGCACCGCCAAGGTGACGCTGGACGTGAGGCTGATCGACTCCGTCACCGGCGAGGTGCTGGTCACCGACGTCGCCAAGGGATCGGAGACGACGCCCGGAGCCACGCTGGGAGCGGGGCGCATCAGCAACGGCGACATCGCGCTGGGCGGCATCGACTTCGGGAGCAAGGAGTGGTCCGAAAGCTCGTTGGGCCGAGCGGCCCGTCGGGCGGTGGACGGCCTCGTGAAGCGGCTTGCGGGCGCCTCGCCCGCGGCAGAGGGGCGCGTTCTGGCCGTACTTCCCGATGGCGAGTGCGTAGTGAGTATCGGAGCCTTCGACAACGCCTCCGTCGGCATGGAGCTGACCCTCATCCGGACCGAGGACGTCAGGGACAGCCAGGGCGTCGTGGTCTGGAGCGACGAGCGTCAGGCCGGCCGCGTGCGTGTCACCGAGGTTCGGGGCGACCGCGCCAAGGCAAGGGCCGAAGGCGAACCGGTGAAGCTCACCGAAGGCGACATCGTCCGCGCTCTCAGCACACCAGGGGGAAAAGAGAAACGCTAGTGGCCGAAACCCAATCGCAAAGCCCGACGCCGCGTCCCATGGGCGCGCATATGCCTACTGTCGGCGGCCTGCACAACGCGCTCACCTCCGGCCGCGACATTGGCTGCACAGCCGTCCAGCTCTTCACGGGCAATCCGCGCCAGTGGCAGACCCCGCCCCTCACCGACGAGGCCGTGGCGCAGTTCCGCCAGGCGCACGCCGACACGGGCATGGCCTTCGTGGTTGCGCACGACAGCTACCTGATCAACCTGGCCGCTCCCGACCCCAAGGTGATGGGCGCATCCCGGCGGGCCATGCATGATGAACTCGTGCGGGCCGACGCCCTGGGCATCCCCTGGGTGGTCACGCACATGGGCGCGCATCTGAACACCGGCGAAGAGGCGGGCCTGGAAGCGCTGGTCGGCAGCATCCGCCGTGTGCTGGACGAGACGTCGTCGCTGGGCTCGGGCATCGCGATGGAGACCACCGCAGGTCAGGGCACGGGCCTGGGCTACCTGTTCGAGCACCTCGCCACGGTGATCGAAGGAGCCGGCGGAAGCCCGCGCCTGGGCGTCTGCCTCGATACCTGCCACATCTTCGCCGCCGGGTACGACATCCGCGACGCCGACACGTTCAACGATATGCTGGACCGCTTCGACGCGGCCATCGGACTGGACCGGCTCAAGGTGATCCACGTGAACGATGCCAAGAAGCCACTGGGTAGCCGCGTGGACCGGCACGAGCACCTGGGCAAGGGCGAGGTAGGCGAGGAGGCGTTCCGGCTGCTGGTGAATGAGCCCCGCCTGGCTTCGGTCCCGCTGGTCCTCGAGACCCCGGAGTCCGAGACCATGCACAAGGTGAACCTGGAGTTCCTGCGAGGGCTGCAGGAGGCCTGACCGGAGGCGCGGCGATGCGGCTGCTGGGCGTAATGGCGGGCCTCGCGGTCGTCGCGGCGGCGCTCTGGCTGGCCACGGGCCGTCGTGCGGCCCCGAAGCTGCCGCCTGCGGTCACGCCTGCCGTCAGTGCGCCCGTCGCAACGAACTCTGGGGAGCCGCTGGCCCTGCCGGTGCCGATGACCCCCTACGAGGAGCGCCGCTCCGACCTCATCGAGAAGCGCTCGGCATTGGTACGCCGCCTGCAGGAGACCGCGGCGGGGCCTGTGTCCTGCTCGTGGCCCGAGGAGCTGGACACCCTGGACCTGACGCCGCGCGGCAACGCCGAAGCGGTCGTCCCGGCCCTGGTGAGCGGCGTCATCGCTCCCGAAGCCTACGCCTACGGCATCCGGCGGGTCCGCTGGTTCGTTCGCGCGGACCCGCCGCTTGCCAAGACCTTCCGGCTGGTGGCCGAGAGCACCCGCGACGCGAATGGCTCGTGGCGCACCTTCTGGAAGTGACCGATCAGTCGTCCACGGCGTCGTCCGGCAGGCCCACGGGCAGCATGGCCGGGCGGCTGCAGGTGCTGGCCACCTCGTAGTGCGCGCCGTTGGCCGAAGCGTCGATGAAGCCCTCCATGACGTCCAGCACGTGGTACGCCAGTTCGCCGCAGGCGCGGTGCGGACGGCCCGAGCGGATCGCAGCGGCCATATCGGCCACCGCCACGCCGCGGCGGTTGTTGGTGAAGCCGTGCGTCAGCGGCGCCTCGCGCCACTCGGCGTCGGAGCTGGTTCGGATCATTACCGGGCCGCCGAAGCCGTTCGGGTCCGGGACGAGCAGCGAGCCCTCCGTGCCGTAGACCTCGATGCGGGGCAGCGTGGAGTGCCAGACGTCGAAGGTGGTGAGGATCGTGCCGACGGCCCCGGATGCGAAGTCCATAACGCCCGCAATGTGCGTGGGCGTCTCAACGGTCACCACCTTGCCCGCCTTGGGCTGGCTGGTGATGAGCCGCTCGGGGAAGGTGATGCGCGCCGAGCCGGTGATGCGGCGGATGGGTCCCAGCATGTTCACCAGCGCGGTCAGGTAGTAGGGCCCCATGTCCATCATGGGTCCGCCGCCGACCTCGTAGTAGAACTCGGGGCTCGGATGCCAGGTCTCGTGGCCGTGGCAGAGCATGAAGGCGGTGGCGCCCACGGGCTCGCCGATGGCCCCGTCGTCGATCAGCTTGCGGCAGGTCTGGTGGCCGCCGCCCATGAAGGTATCCGGCGCGCAGCCCACGCGGAGGCCCTTCTCGGCGGCCGCGGCGATGAGGCGGGCCCCGTCGGCGCGGCAGGTGGCGAGGGGCTTCTCGGCATGGACGTGCTTCCCGGCGGCTATGGCCCGCAGGCTCACCTCGGCATGGGCCTTGGGCACCGTGAGGTTGACGACGATGTCGATGCTCGGGTCCGCCAGGAGCTCGTCGACGGTGCACGACCTGGGCACGCCGTACTCGGCGGCTTTGGCGGCGGCCCGCTCGGGCAGCATGTCGGCGCAAGCGGCTATCTCCAGGTTGCGGTAGCTCTGCCCGCCCTGCAGGTAGGCGCCGCTGATGTTGCCGCACCCGATGATTCCCACACGTGTTCGGTCCACTGCGCTCTCCTTGGGCCGCCGGATCTTGGGGCGGCGTGGGCTATTCTACCGAACGTGCGGTCCGGGCGTCACGCCGGGGCCCGGGATGCGTAGACGTTATTGTGCGGTGACGGTGTTGCCGGCCGCCGGGGGAGGTCCATGCCATGAAAATGAGCGTTTGGGTGCGGGGTTGGGCGGTCGCCGCCCTCGGCGGATCGCTCGCAGCGTCGCTGACAGGTTGCGGCGGAGGAGGCAGGACGCCGGGCAGCGGGACCGAAGTCTCCGGCGTGGTGACGGATGTCGATGGGAAGTCCGTGGCCGGAGCGCGCGTCTCCGGCGCGGGGATGACCACGACCTCGCTGAGCAACGGAGCGTTCGTGCTGACCGGTACCCGGGCGGGCCTCCAGACCATCAGCGCCACGATCAGCATCAACGGCCGGCCCTGGTCCGCCGAGACCCGCATGGATGTGGTCGCCGCCGAGCAGAACCGGGGCGTCAACCTCGTGGTCTGCGATGACGCCTACCAGGGCGGGATCGAGGGGCGCGTGATCGGTCCCGGCGGCGGTTCGCGGTCCGGCGCCAAGGTCTTCGTGGCCGGTCCCATCGCCTCCACGATGGCCGTCACCGACTCCGCGGGCGACTACCGCATAAGCCGCCTCACCTCCGGCGTAACCTACACCGTCACCTGCTCCCTGGCGGGCTACATCAACCACTCCCAGACGGTGAAGATCGAGCGCAATGTGATCAAGGCGGTCTCCTTCGCGCTTGGCTCGGGATTGCCAGCGGGGGCGCTGCCCGCACCCCAGAACCTCTCGTCGCTGACGTGGACCGTGGCCGATACGGTCTCCCGTGCGCCATCGCAGACCGCGGGCCTGCTCGAGTGGGTGAAGCGCAGCTACCGGGCTCGCGCCGGGTTCGCGCGCGCCGCCCAGGCCCGGCAGGTCGTGAGCCTCCAGCCGCCCACGCGCTCCACTCCCGCGGGTTCCGTGGTTGAGGTCGACCTCTTCTGGGACTACCAGAGCTGGGATGACCTGTTCGGCGCCGTGATCCACCGGGGCCAGGCGGCCAAGCCGCAGTTCGAGATCGCGCTGCTTCGCGACCCGCTGGCGTCGATGTTCGTCGACACCGACTACGCCCTCACGCCCGACACGACCTACTACTACAACGTGGCCCTGGTGGACACGCTGAAGTTCCCCGAAACGGGAGCCAAGGGCGCCTCGAGCGCCGACACCACCGCCAACCCGTTCCGGCCCACCTACATCGTGGCGCCCAGGGCCGGCGCCGCCGTATCCGGCGACCCAACGTTCGAGTGGGCGCCCGTCTCCGGCGCGACCACCTACCAGATCATGGTGTGGAACCGCTTCCCTGACCTGCAGAACACGGCCGACGTCGACGGCGCCGTGCCGATCTGGCCCGCCAACCCGAGTTCGCCCGGCGACAGCCTGGTGCCGGCCGGGCGCACGAGCCAGCGCTACACCGGCCCCGCACTGGTGCGCGGCAAGACCTACTACTGGCTGGTGGTGGCGTCGGACGCCGGCGCGAAGACCTACTCGGTCACCGAGATCGGCAAGTTCGTAGCGCAATAGCGACCGGACGTACTGAGGGCCGGTCCACCAGACGGCGGACCGGCCCCCTGAAGAACGGCGAAGGGTGGCCGTTCATGACCCGTAGGCTAAAACGGCTAGCCCCCCGCGTCCCTCCGTTGACTATGATCCATGCCTAGTCACCACCCCCTTTCCTAGTCTGATCACATTATCGCGTGACGACCCCGGGCTGTCAAGCGGTTCAGCGACGTTTTCTGAGCCGTTGTTTGGCGATTTCGGCTCGAGCCCCGTCGAATGCCCTTGACACCGGCTCGCTCTTGCCCTACACTAGATCGCAGGGGCATGACGCACCCACACCGGAGATCGGCTCGGCACCAGCGGGGGCTGCTTGATGGGACTTGGCTACGTAGATCGCTCCTCTCATTTTGCGGGTATGAGCGACGAAGACATCGTTACCATGGCCCAGCGCGGGTGCGCCAGCGCTGCCGAGTACATGGTGATCCGATACCGTAATCTCGTAGAGAGCAAAGGGCGCACGTACTTCCTGCCCGGCGCCGACCACGACGATGTCGTTCAGGAAGGCATGATCGGCCTCTACAAGGCCATCCGCGACTTCCGGGGCGACCGGTTCGTCCGATTTCGGGCGTTTGCGGATGTCTGCGTCACCCGGCAGATCATCACCGCCATCAAGGCCGCCGGCCGCCTCAAGCACAGCCCGCTCAACAACTACATCTCCTTCAGCCAGTCCTCGCCCGAGGCCGACGCTGAGATCGACCTGCTCGACCGCATCCCCGACGACCGAGCCAAGGACCCCTCCTGCTGCGTCGACGAGCCGCGGGATGCGCATGCGGTCTGCACGGCCATGGGCGGCGCCCTGTCCGATCTGGAGTCCGCCGTGCTGGGGTACTATCTGGAGGGTTGGTCGTACCGGGAGATTTCGCGCTCGCTGCATTGCGGCACCAAGTCCATCGACAACGCCCTGCAGCGGATCAAGCGCAAGGTCGGCGCCGCTTTGGACGGGTGTGACGAACCGGGCGCGCCTCTCCGTGCGTTCGCGGCGCCTCAGTAGCTCAGCTGGCAGAGCAACGCTCTTGTAAAGCGAAGGTCAGCGGTTCGAATCCGCTCTGAGGCCCTCTTACTTCAGCCGCTTGCCCCGGTCATCCCGGGCCTACGGCGCCAGGATTTGGGCCGCCACCCCGTCGTAGAGCATGAGACCGCGGCGCGTCAATGCCGCCCGGTCGGCTATCGTCACCAGCCCTCGCACGGCCAATGACCGCAGAACCGGCAGCACACGTGCCAGCCGCCCGGCTCCGTAGCGCTCCCGCACCGTCGTCAGCTCCACTCCCTCGAGCAGCCGCAGACCCAGCGCCAGTGTCTCCCTCATGGCCCGCTCGGGCGGCAGCCGCTCCAGCAGCGACGGCATGCGGACCCCTGAGCGGACCGCCTCGGCGTAGGCCGTGGGGTGGCTCTCGTTGGTCCATCGCTGGCCCGCCACGCAGGAGGAGGCCCCGGCGCCGAAGCCGGCGTACTCGCGGTTCTGCCAGTAGACCCGGTTGTGCCGCGACTGTCGCCCGGGCAGCGCGAGGTTGGAGACCTCGTAGTGCTCGTAGCCCGACTGGGCCAGCCGCTCCAGCGCGGCCTCGTACATGTCGGCCTGCTCGTCCTCGCCGGGCAACTCCAGCCGCCCTCCCGCATGGAGCCGCTCGTAGCGCGTGCCCGCCTCCAGCGTCAGCATGTAGACGCTGATATGCCCCGGCGACAGATGGGCCGCCGTGGCCAGGTCCGCCTGCCAGTCCCGCATGGTCTGGCCCGGCACCCCGCACATGAGATCGAGGCTCACCTCAAGGCCCAGGCTGAGCGCTTGCCGGACCGCGTCGGCGGCCTCGGCGGCGGAGTGGTCGCGCCCGAGCATGGGCAGCAGGCGGTCGGTGAAGGACTGGACGCCCAACGAGACCCGCGTGACGCCCAGGCCGCGCAGTTCGCCGAGGATCGCCGCGTCGCGCGGGGTGGGGTTCGCCTCTACGGTGACCTCGGCGTCCGGCAAGAGGCCCGGAGCGGCCCGCAGCGTCTCCATCACCGCCCGCAGACCCGCCGCACCGGCCGTGGTGGGCGTACCCCCGCCGAAGTAGAGCGAGGTGATGGGCCGCAACTCGTGGCGGCGCGAGGCGATCTCGGCCAGCACCGCCTCGGTGTGCCCCTCAATCGCCCTGCGCGGCGCGCGATAGGCGTCGAAGTCGCAGTAGGGGCAGCGTATGCGGCAGAACGGTATGTGGACGTACACGGCCGACGGCATGCCCCAGCGCCCTCCTAGGCCGAAGGTATACTGAGCGCATTCTACATGATCCCCATCGGTCGCGCATCGGTCGCGCCCGCCGGGGTACCCCAGTTGCCCAGGGCTCGGAGGAGAGGCGTGGCGGCAGACGGCGTTCTCACCATCGTCCCGACCTACAACGAGCGCGACAACATCCCGCTCCTCGTGCCGCGCCTGTTCGCCGAAGCGCCCGAGACCGACCTCCTCATCGTCGACGACGCCTCGCCGGACGGCACAGCCGACCTGGCCCAGGAGCGCTTCGGCGACGACGACAGGCTGCACATCCTGCGGCGCACGGGCCTCCGCGGGCTGGGGCGCAGCTATGTGGACGGCTACCTCTGGGCCCTGGCGCACGGCTACGGGCGGGTGGTGCAGATGGACGCCGACCTCAGCCACGACCCGCGCCACATCGCCGCCCTCGTCGCGGTTTCGCACGGCTACGATGTGGTGCTGGGGAGCCGCTACTGCCAGGGCGGCGGCGTGGAGAACTGGCCCCAGCGGCGGCTCGCCCTCAGCGTCTTCGCCAATCGGTACGTGGCGGCGGTCACCCGGATCGGTGTGTCCGACGCCACTAGCGGCTTCCGCTGCTACACGCGCAAAGCCCTGGCCGCCATGGACGTGCAGAGCATCGCCTCCAACGGCTATGCCTTCCAGGTGGAAATGACCTACCGCGCGCGCCTGGCCGGCCTCTCCATCGCCGAGTCGCCCATCGTCTTCACGGATCGCACGCTGGGCCATTCGAAGATGAGCAAACGAGTGATCTGGGAAAGCATCTGGATGCCGTGGCGGCTCCGCTTCGGCCCCACGATCACGCTCGGTTCGCGGAAGTAGCATCGGCGGGATCAGTTCCCATCGGGCATAGGAGGCATGCGATGGCGTTGCTTCGGAGTTCACTGCTCAAGCTGGTATCGGAGACATCGACGAATCTGCCGTCCGATGTGCGGGCATCCCTCGCCGCAGGCGCCGCTCTGGAGCGGCCGGAGACCAGGTCGGCACAGGCCCTGCGCATCATCGCCAAGAACATCGACATGGCGCGCGCCGGCACGATCCCCATCTGCCAGGACACGGGCATGCCCACGTTCCGTGTGCGGCTGCCCGCCTCGGTTAGCCAGAAAACGGTACACGATGCCATTGAGTGGGCTGTGGCCGAGGCCACGCGGCTGGGAAGGCTCCGGCCCAACTCCGTCGATTCGATCACCGGGCGGAACTCCGGGGAGAACCTGGGTCCCGGCACTCCGGTCATCCACTTCGAGGTGTGGGACCAGGCCGGTATCGAGGTGATGCTCATCCTCAAGGGCGGCGGCTGCGAGAACAAGAGCGCCCAGTACTCCCTGCCCTGCGAACTGCCCGGCGTGGGTCGAGCCGAGCGGAGCCTCGAGGGCGTCTATCGCTGCATCCTCCACTCGATCCATGCCGCCCAGGGGCAGGGCTGTTCCATCGGCTACATCGGCGTCTGCGTGGGAGGCGACCGAGCAGGCGGATACACCCACGCCAAGGAGCAGCTCTTTCGCTCACTGGACGACACGAATGCCGAACCCGCCCTGGCCGAGTTGGAGGAGCGCGTCCTTCGCAACGCCGACGGATTGGGCGTGGGCGCCATGGGTTTCGGCGGCGATGTGACGCTGCTGGGGTGCAAGATCGGCGCCATCAACCGGGTTCCCGCCAGTTACTTCGTCTCCGTTGCCTACAACTGCTGGGCCTTCCGCCGCATGGGCGTCCGGCTAGACGCCGAGACCGGCGAGGTGGTCGGCTGGCTCTTCCGCGACGACGCCCCGGCGCCCATGGCGGACCCAGCCGCCGAGGCCCTCACCGGCCGCGAAGTGCGCCTGCAACTGCCCCTCACCCAGGAGGCCGTGCGCGGCCTGCACGTGGGCGACGTCGTGCTCATGAGCGGTCCGGCGCATACAGGCCGAGACGCCCTGCACAAGCATCTCTCGACCCATGACTCGCCGGTGGACCTCGCGGGCGGCGCCATCTACCACTGCGGGCCCGTCATGCTGCGCAACGGCGAGGGCTGGCGCGTGGTGGCGGCCGGACCGACCACCTCCAGCCGCGAGGAGCCCTATCAGGCGGGCATCCTGCGCCGCTTCGGCGTCCGTGCCGTCATCGGCAAAGGGGGGATGGGCCAGGCCACGTCGGACGCCCTGCAGGAGGTGGGAGCGGTCTACCTCAACGCCATCGGCGGCGCGGCGGCGTACTATGCCGACCGCATCGTGGCGGTGACGGGCGTGGACTACCTGGACGAGTTCGGCGTGCCCGAGGCCATGTGGCACCTTGAGCTGAATGACTTCCCGGCGGTGGTCACCATGGACGCCCACGGAGGCAGTCTCCACGCCGAGGTCGAGCTGCTCAGCCTTGGCAACCTGCCGCGCCTTGCCGCCGCTCCCTAGCCGCGCCCGCTTCGCCGCCGTGCTCGGCGCGGCGGCGGCGCTCCTTGCGGGCTGCGCGGCCCCGCACCGCCCGACGGCGAGTCTGGCGGCGCCTCGCGCCACGGATGCCTGGGCGCTGTCGCCGCGCTGGTCGCCGGACGGGAAGCGTGTCGCGTTTCTGACGGCCCACGGTGACGCCCTGGCGGTGACCGTGGCCTCGGCCGACGGCGCGGCGATACGCGAGGTGCGCCCACCGGAGCGGCTGGCCGACCCCTTCGTCTGCAGGCCGGGCACGGGTCTCTGCGGCCCCGACGCACCGGCGTGGCTGCCCGATTCCCAGTCCCTCATCGTGCCCCAGGCAGCCTGGTCCTCGGAGGTACATCCGCCGTCGGTTGTGACCGGCCTGGCGCTTCTGGACCCGCGTGGACGCCTGCGCCGGGTGGCATGGAGCGAACCGGAGGCCCGGGACCGGCTCCCGCGCTCGCGGACACCCACGGTTTCGCCGGACGGCCGCCACGTTGCATTCGTCAGCGAGGGGCTGGACGGGCTGTGCGCCGTTACAGCCGTCCCGCTGGCCCGCGCAACCGAGGAGCCGCCGCGCCCGCTGTCCGACCCCGGCTTGGATTCCGATTGGCCTTCCTGGTCGCCTCGGGGCGGTCTGCTGGCCTACAGGCGCCGCGTCCTCAAGGCCGCGGGCGCCATACCCTCCGAGACCCTGCGCGTGGTACAGCCCGGCGGCACGGTGGCTCGCACCGTGGTCGTCTTGCGCGACGGGGCCGCCCGCGGCGGCGCGGATGCGCCGAGCCCGGACAGGTGCCCGAAGGGAGCCCGCATCGGGCGTTCGTCATGGTCGCCCGACACCGCATCAATCGCGTTCGAGGTGTGGCCCAACGAGACGCCTGCGCGCGAGGCCGCGGTCTGGCTCGCCCCTGCCGATGGCTCCCGCCCTCCCCGCCGCCTGAGCCCGCCTGACGGCGCCACTTACCGGCTACCGGCGCTGCGCCCCGGTGGGGTGGTCCTGGCGCTACGCTCCGTCGCCGGCCGGACGGCGGTCGTCCGCTTCGCGCCGGAGTGGCGACCGCGGGCCGCTCGGGCGCTGGTCGCGCTACCCGGCTCGGACGCCGACTGGTCGCCCGACAGGTCCAGGCTCGCCGTCGTGCGGGAGGCGTCGCAGCCCGGCAACCGCCCGCTGACCATTGTGGCCGTCCCGTAGTCGGCCCCGGATGCAGACAAGCCCGGCTCCATGCGGAACCGGGCTTGCGCTGATGCGGGGTCGTGCAGGATGTCAGGCGGGCACGGGACCGGGATTGGTCTGCAGGTGGATTTCCGTGGCGGGCTGCTGCCGGCCCGCGGTCGGGGGCACGTCAAGCACCGTCGGCGGCTTGGGCAGGTGCGCGGACTTGCCGCCCATGACCTGCAGGAACGTGTCGCGCTCGATCGTCTCCTTCACCAGCAGGACGTCGACGACTTCGTCCATGGTCTCCCGGTTGGCGTTCAGAATCTCCATGGCGCGGTCGTGGCCCTCGGCGACGATGGCGAGCACCTCGTCGTCGATGGCTCGGGCCACGTCCTCGCTGTAGTCGCGGTCCTCCATGATGTCGCGACCCAGGAACGGGTTGCCGTGCCGTCGGCCCAGTCGCCGCGGTCCCAGCTTGGCGCTCATGCCATAGTCGCATACCATGGCGCGGGCGATGTCGGTGGCATGGTCCAGATCGCTGGCGGCGCCGGTATCCATTTCGTTGTAGACGATCAGTTCAGCGGCGCGCCCGCCCAGGCCCATGGTGATCTGGTCCAGCAGCTCCTGCTTGGAGCGCGTGTAGCGGTCCTCGGTAGGCATGCTGATGGTGTAGCCCAGGGCCATGCCGCGCGGCAGAATGCTCACCTTGTTGACCGGGTTGGCGTGCTCCAGCAACTCCGCGACGATGGCGTGGCCGGCCTCGTGGTAGGCGGTGCGGCGGCGAAGCGTCTCGGTCATGAGGCGGCTTCGGCGCTCCGGGCCCATGAGGACGCGGTCGATGGTCTCGGCGAACTCGCTGAGCGAGATCCTGGTCTTCTCGCGCCGCGCGGCCAACAGGGCCGCCTCGTTGACCAGGTTGGCCAGATCGGCGCCCGTGAAGCCCGGCGTCTGCTGGGCCAGCTTGGCGATGGCCGCGTCGCGCTGCTCCTCGGTCTCCTCGAAGTCCAGCGGCTTGCCCCGCAGGTGGACGCTAAGGATGCCCGTACGCCCGCGGATGTCCGGCGGGTCCACGACCACGCGGCGGTCGAAACGACCGGGCCGCAGGATGGCGGGGTCGAGCACGTCGGGCCGGTTGGTGGCGGCAATGAGGATGACGCCCGAGTTGGGGTCGAAACCGTCCATCTCCACCAGCAACTGGTTCAGGGTCTGCTCACGCTCATCGTGACCGCCGCCGACGCCTGCGCCGCGCTGGCGGCCCACGGCGTCGATCTCATCGATGAAGATGAGCGAGGGGCGGTTGGCTTTGGCCGTCTCGAACAGGTCGCGCACGCGGCTGGCGCCGACGCCGACGAACATCTCGACGAAGTCGGAGCCGGAGATCGAGTAGAAGGGGACGCCCGCCTCGCCGGCGACGGCGCGCGCGAGGAGCGTCTTGCCAGTGCCGGGAGGACCGTAGAGCAGGACGCCCTTGGGGATCTTGGCGCCGACGGCCTGGAACTTGGTGGGGTCGGCGAGGAAGTCCTTGATCTCCTCAAGCTCCTCGACCGCCTCATCGGCGCCCGCGACATCGGCGAAGGTGGTCTGCGGCATG
>JAPLCQ010000177.1 GCA_026392115.1 Armatimonadota bacterium
CGCGGCGGATCATTCATCGATGCGGCCATCGCCGTGTCGGCGGTTCTGGTGGTGACGGAGCCCTACGCCAGCCACCTGGGCGGCGACGCCTTCTGCATCGTCTGCCCGCGCGGCTCCGACGACGCGGTGGCGGTCAACGCCTCCGGCGCGGCGCCGTTGAGGACCGATGCGGCGGCCTTCGGCGACACGGTCCCGCCGCGGGGCTCGCGGTCGTTCAGCGTGCCGGGGCTGGTGAGCGCCTGGGACGCCCTGCACCGCCGCTACGGCAGGTTGCCTCTGGCCGACGACCTGGCACAGGCGATCGAATACGCCGAGAGCGGCTTCCCTGCCGGCTACGCCTACTGCCGCGCGTTCCACCAGACCTTCGGCGCCGCAGGCTGCGACGTTCCCGCGCACGTGGCCGCCATGCTCACGGGACTGGATCACCTGCCTCGGCCGGGCGAGGCCATTCGACAGCCGGCGCTGGCGCACACGCTGCTGCAGATCGCGGAAGGCGGGGCGGACGCCTTCTACCGCGGACCCATCGCTTCGTCCATCGAGCGGCGCGTGCGGGCCGACGGCGGCTGGTTGGCCGAGGAGGACCTGGCGGCGCACGAACCCGACATCCGGAGGCCGCTGGCCACCACGTACCGCGGGCGCGTGGTCCACGGCCAGCCGCCGGTGTCGCAAGGCCTGATCTTGCTGGAGGCGCTCAACATCGTCGAGCTGTGGGACCTGCCGTCCATGGCGTGGAACGCCGCTAATCGGCACCACATCCTGCTGGAGGCATCGAAGCTGGCCGCGGCCGACCGTGACGGCCACATGGGCGATCCCAGGCTCGTGCGCGATCGATCCGGGGAGCTGGTCAGCAAGGAGCACGCACGGATCAGGGCGCGCGAGATCGACCTGGAGCGGACGACGCAAGCCCCGCCTCCCGGGCCGTGCGGATCGGACACGACCTACTTCCTCGCCGGTGACCGAGACGGCGTGGTCAGCTTCATCCAGAGCGTCTTCAGCGGCTTCGGCGCCGGCTACGTGGTGCCGGAGTGCGGAATCCTGATGAACAACCGCATGACCGGGTTCTCGCTGGACCCCGCCAGCCCCAACGCGCTGGCGCCGGGTAAGAGGACCATGCATACGCTGAACGCTTACGTGGTCACGCATGATGGCGGTCCCGTGCTTGTGGGCGGCACACCGGGAGGGCACGTCCAGGTGCAGAGCAACCTTCAGGTCCTGAGCAGCGTCATAGATGCGGGACTGGATGTGCAGCGGGCCATCGAGGCGCCTCGCTGGCAGTGGCGTCGTGAGCGTGATCAAACCGTAGTAGAGATTGAGGAGCGCGCCGGCCCGGCGCTGCTTGCCGACCTTCGGGGCCGCGGGCATGACGCGCGACCCATCGGCCCATGGGCCCAGGGCAGCTCCTACCAGTTGATGCGCATCGATCCCGAGACGGGCGCCATGCACGTCGGGTCGGACCCTCGTTGCGACGGCCAGGCGGTTGCGTTCTAGCCGTGTCACGATTTGTGCAGCGCAACGTCCAGTAGGGTGTATGGAGACCGAGGCCCTCAGCCGGGAGCCACAACACCCGGTAGAAGGAGAGATAAGATGAGACGACAGAGCGTTCAACTCATGCTGGTTGTCGGGCTCATGTGCGCGGCGGCGCCCTTCACGGTGGCGCAGAGCCGCAGGGGCCAGAGCGAAGGCGGCGGTTCCGGCCGCGGCCAAGAGAACTCGCGGGGCTCAGACCGTGGTCAGAAGACCGACACGGCTCCGGACCGCGGCAGCAAGACCGACACGGCTCCGGATCGCGGCGGCAAGACCGACGTGGCGCCGGACCGAGGCCGCACGACGGACGTGACTCCGGACCGCGGTCGACAGACCGATGTGACCCGCGACCGCACCGATCGCACCCGAGACGACCAGCGCCAGCGCGACAACACCCGAGTGGACCGCACCCCTCGCGTGGACGGCGGACCCAGCCGCACCTCGCAGGGGACGGGTTCCGGTCGTGACCGCATCGGCCAGGACCGGACGAACCAGACCGGCGGCACCGACCGCGACGCTTACCGCGCCGCCCGCGACCGCCGCGACGACTTCCTGCGCAACGCCAACCAGGGCCGCGACCGCGGCGACCAGGGCAACCGCGACACCGGCCGCGGGCGTGATACCGGCAGCGTCGGCAACGACCGCAACCGGGGCGACCAGGGCGGACGCGACACCACCGACGGCAGCGTGCGCGGCACCCGAACCGATGTTGGGCCCGGACGAACCGTAGACCCCATTGGCGGCGGACGCGACCGGGGTCAGACGGATCGTCAGGACAGGACCAACGGCCGCCTCGGCGGACCCACCCAGGTCCGAACCGACCGCGGCGGCAACACCGGCCGCGACGGATACCGCGGCGCCCGCGAGACGAACATCCGTCCAAACCGGTACATCGACCAGAACCGAGGCCGTGCCGAAGCCGACCGCAACCGGGCCCGTGACCTCTTCACGCGGTCCAATGAGGGGCGACGGTACGACCACGGCATCAACCTTCGGCCGGCGTCGCGGACCACGATCAACTTCTTCTTCGGGTTCTTCCCGGATCACTACCACTACTACCCGTACTACTGCCCGACGTTCGTCCAGTCTGACGTCTTCTTCTCGCCGTTCCACTACTACTATGGGTTCTGCCCGCCCTGGATCTACCGACGCCATGTGATCTACGGCGCACCGCGGGTGATCTACGTTGAGAGCCCGATCTACGTGGGCGACGAGTGCCGCGGCTGGGACGACGAGGACGAGTACTACCTGACCCGCAACAGCTGGGCCAATCTGCGGGAGGCCGACGCCGATGGGCTCCGGTATGCCGCGGACGACATTGAGGACTGCTTCCGGAACGCGGACATCAACCTCCTCGCGGGCTTGACGGATCCCGACGTGCGAATCGCGATCTACCAGCGCGGCCGCTACCAGTACTCCCTGGCCGCGGATGACTACTTGGACCTGACCCGCGACGCCATCCGGAACATCGATACCGTGGCGTTCGACCTGACCCGGGTCCGCCGCCGAGGCAACGGGGTCTACACGCTCTCCGGTATCCACGTGTACCGGGACAAGGGCGGCGATCGGCGCAAGGTCTTCGTGAGCATGGCCGTCGAGCGGGTGCAGGGCCGATGGACCCTCACGCAGGTGGACACGGCGCCCGATCGTCTCGAAAGGTAGGCCCTCAGACCCAACCGCTGAGCGGCGCGGCCCCGGAGATGGTTTCCGGGGCCGCGCCGCGTGTTACCGGCTACAGAGCCAGCCTCATGCGGACATGCTCGATGCCGCAGTCGAGGAAGACATCGCCCTCGCGCACATAGCCCAGCCGCTCGTAGAATCCGAGCGCCGGCGCCTGTGCATCCAGGACGATGCAGCGCGCCCATGGCCGGGCGGCGGCCTCGCAGGCACGCATGAGCGCCCGGCCCACGCCGAGGCCCCGGCAGCGACGCACCACCGCCACCCGGCCGATGCGGGCCGTGCCGGCGTCCAGGCGAACCACGCGGGCCGTTCCCACCGGGTCGCGCCCGAGCTCCGCCAGCATATGGTCGGCGTCCAGGTCCCGGAGGTCGATCTCCTCCTCCGGCGGCACGCCCTGCTCGTGGACGAAGACAGCCAGCCGGATGCGGAGCGCCGCCTGCAGGTCCTCCGGTGAGGAAACCGACCGGACCAGGGGCGCTTGCGGTTGACTCGGCACGGCGTCCATCGATATACTCACCATGTTCGGGCGAATA
>JAPLCQ010000163.1 GCA_026392115.1 Armatimonadota bacterium
GAGTGGCGGCTCGAGGCCAGGAGCGCGGAGGTGACCACGAAGGTTGCGGCCGCCGTGGCTGAGCGCGCCGGGCCGGAGCGCGATGAGAAGGTCTATGCCGCGGCCGTGGGCAAGATCGACATCTCCGCGGTGCCTGCGGCCGAGGTGATGGGGCGGGTGGCCCGGGCATGGACGTCGGGCCTGACCGTCAGCCGCATCAAGCTCGATGCGGATCGAAAGCTCGAGGTGGAGGGCCTGGCCACCACCCCCGAACCCATGCAGACGTTCGCCACGACGCTATCGCGCGGCGACGTGCTGGTGGTGCCGATCTTCGACATGATGAAGCAGCAGGCGACGGGTGGCTACGAGTTCCGGGTGACCACGGACTGGCCCGATGTCGGCGGGCGCCGACATGACCCGCCAGCCCCCCAGACTACCGCCGGGGCGTTGGACGCCGGCGATCTGGACGCCCTGTCGCATGCCAAGGATACATGGCGCGGCGGAGCGGCCGGCATGAACGGGAGCGTGCGGCCATGAAGCGGGAGATCGACCCGATCGTCATGCAGCGGGCGGCCATCTGGGTGCCCATCGTCGCGGTGCTGCTCTCCGTTCTCGTCGTCTATCCGGCGTGGGGCCGCTACTCCCGCCTCCGCGCCGATGTGGAGCAGAAGGAGGCGCAACTCAAGGCCGTGCTGAGCCGGCCGGTGCCTGCACGCCGCTCGGTGGTCCCTACCGCCGACCCCAAGCCGGACGAGCCGCCCCGCTTCCTGGAGGAGATGCGCGCCGTGGCACGCGCATCGCATTGCACGATGGTCGGTTTCGACCTTACGCCCAAGGAGACCGCGAAGCCCAAGACCTCGTCCGAGGAGCCCGCGAAGCCGGACCCAAACAAGCCCCCTGAGATCATTCGAACCGTGAGGGCCAAGGTGGAGGTCGAGGCGGGCTATCCGGCCGTGCGGGCCTTCATGTCCACGGTTCTGTCGGCGCCCCGGCTCTATGCCATCACCAGCGTCGAGTTGACGCGATCTCAGTTGGTGGCGGGCGCGACCTGCCGCGCGGTGGTGGAGATCGAACGCTACATCTTGGACCCGGTGGCCCTTGCCAAGGTCGCGGTGGCGAAGTAATGTTACAGGAGGCGCATCATGACTGATGGCCCAGCACACAGCAACTCCCGCGGTCGCCGCACCGGGGCCGGACACCGACCGGCAGCTTGCCTTCTTGCGGTCGCGCTCCTGACGCTGGTCGGATCGTCCCCCGCCGCCATGGCGCAGCGCCGCCAGAGGCCGGCTCGATCCGGCGCCTCGTCCCGCGCCACGGTTCCGAGCCGCACCGCCGGCGCCGATGCGACGCTGCCCGGGCGCATCTCCATGTCGTTCTCGGCGGTCGACGTCCGCGAGGCGGTCGTGCGCGTCGCGCAGTACGCCAAGGTCGACGTGATGCTCTGCCCCGGCGTCGAGGGCGTGGTGTCGGTAAGCCTTCGCGATCGCACCCCCGAGGAGGCCATTCGAATGCTGGCCGCTTCGGCCGGGCTCTCCATGGTCAAGACCAAGGGCACCTACATCGTGGGCCAGGCGGCCGACGTGCGGAAGGCCCTGGGCGAGTTCGGCTCCAATGCTGTGGTCTCCCTCATGCACCTGAAGCCCGAGACCGCGGTCGAGCTGCTCTCCAAGGCGACGCCCACGGTCAAGGCCGAGGCGGGTCAGGGCGTGGTGGTGCTCTCCGGGGTTGTTGAGGATGTCCAGCTCGCGCGCGAGCGACTGGCGGAGTTCGATGTCGCGGTGGCTGCCCAGCCTGTGAAGACCGAGAGCAGCATCATCGTGATGAAGTACGCCGACCCCGAGAACGTGGAGCAGATCGTCAAGCAGGCGCTGCCCACGCTGGAACTGACCCGGCATGAGCGCACCCTGGTGCTGATCGGCCCGGCCGCCGACGTGGCGACGGCCGCCAAGGCGATCGAGGCCATCGACCAGGAGCAGCCGAAGGACGTGCCGCAGAAGATCTCCACCGTCTACCAGATGAAGTACCTCAACGCCAAGCGCGCCGAGGAGGCCCTGAAGAAGGCGTTGCCGGGCCTGGTGGTAGCCGCCGCTCCGGAGCCGAACGTTCCCGGTCGCGCGCAGTTTCGGCCTCTCACCGGCGCCAGTTCCATGTTTGAGGCCAACTCCAGTTCGTCGGGCTCATCGTCCAGCGGGGCCTCGGGCCAGAGCGGCCAGTCCGGTCAGTCCGGCTCAGGCAGCGAGATCGATACCGTGCCCTTCAACAAGTCGCGGGCGGTGATCCTCGTCGGTCCCGAGCCGGACGTCAAGATGGCCACCAAGATACTGGAGGAGCTGGACGTGCCGCAGCCGCTGATCCGCATCGACGCGGCCCTCGTGGAAGTGACGTCGGGCGCCCTCGATCAGCTCGGCGTCGACTGGAAGTGGGCCGACGGCGGCTTCAACTTCGGCATCAAGCTCGATCCCACCGCTGACACCGGGAACCTTGGTACGGGCAAGTTCACCGGAGGGACCACGCCGGTGTCGTCCTTCTCTGCGGCGCTTTCCGCGCTGGTGGAGAAGCGCAAGGCCAATGTGCTTGCCAGCCCGAACATCGCATGCCTCGACCGCGAGGACGCGTTCATCTTCATCGGCGAACAGCGCAGGTTCGTGGGCTCGTCGGTCGTGAACGCGACGAACCAGACCCTCGTCCAGGGGACGGAGACGGTGCCCGTCGGCGTGGCGCTCCTCGTTTGTCCCATGTCGCATCCCGATGGCAGCATCTCCATGCGGGTGCATCCGGTCGTCAGTTCCATCTCCGGCTACGTCGGCAATCTGCCCCAGACATCCGGGCGGGAGGCTGAGACGGTCCTCCGGCTGAAGGCGGGCGAGGAGCTGGTCATCGGCGGCCTCGACCACTCCGAGCGGACAGGCACGGTGGACAAGGTGCCGTTGCTCGGCGATCTGCCGTTGCTCGGCCAGCTGTTCCGAAGCAAGTCGAACTCATCCACCAAGACCGAGGTCGTGCTCTTCCTTCGTGCGTACACGGTCGACACCACACCGGCCCCGAAGCGGAACTTCGCGAAGGGAGGTAGCGGGCAGTGACCACCGAAGCCGGCCAGCAGAAGGGGAACGATCCCAAGACGATCGTCGCCCTGATCGTGGGCATCATCCTGGTGCTGGTCTTCGTGGTATGGCAGATCACCAACGCCATGTCCGCCAAGAACCCCGCGCCGCCGCCTGCCGCCCAGTCATCGACGTCGGGCGCGCCGACGGAGCCGCTCGCGCCCGCGCCATCGGCGACGGCGTCCGCCGCCGGCGGAGGTGATGTGGCGCTGGCGCCGGGCGTGGACCCGTTCAAGCCCCTGACCCCGCGCGACGTTCTTGCCATGGCCAGCCGACGTCCCGCCGTGGCCGGCGCCCCGGGGACGGGCCTTCCGCCCGCGCCGGGAGGGGGCAACACGCCCTGGACCGGCGGCTTCCCAACGGCTCTGCCGCCTGCGGCCGGTGGACGCGCTCTGCCGGCCCCCATGGCGGTTCAGGCGCCCCAGCCCGCGCTGGCCGGCACGCTGTTGGGCGGGCAGCCCACGGGCATGTTCCGCACCGAGCGCGGCCTGACGTTGGTCCCCGAAGGCGGCTCTGTCATGGGCTGGACGGTCGCCCGAGTGCAGGAGGGCTCTGTCGTGCTTCGGCTGGCGGGCCGCGTGGTGAAGCTGAGCGTCGAACCCCTGGGCAAGCCGGCCTTCTCCCCGTCGCCTGCCGCGGCTCCGCGGAGCGCCTTGCCGAGCCCGCCGCCCGTCGCGGTGCAGGCCGCGAGCAGCGCCGTCAGACATTCGCGGCGGCGGATGGCCGGACGACGCTCTGGCCCCGATGTCGCGTCGACCTTCTGGAACAAGGACCTGATCATCCGCGAGGTGGCTGACCGCGAGGCCCGGGAGGCCGAGGACCAGTCGCTGGCAGGTTCGCCCGACCTGATCGTCAACAGAAACTAGCGCGAAGCGCCCGCCGACATCCGCCGGCGGGCGCTTCGCGCTTGCGGGAGATGCTGTGGGCTACCGCACCGGCGCCGTGCCGGCCGCCTGTAGCCATGTCAGGTACGCGCCGGTCATGTTGCGCGTCTCGAATCCGTTCTGGTTCAGGATGCGGCAAGCGTAGTAGGAGCGCTGCCCCGACCGGCAGTAGACGAGCAGCGGTTTGTCTTTCGGCAACTCCCCAAGTCGCCCGCGTAGCTGGCCGAGCGGGATGTGGATGGCCCCGGGAATGCGGCCCTGAGCCCACTCGCCCGGTTCCCGCACGTCGAGCAACACGGCCGAGTCGTCGGCCAGCCCTGCCGCGTCACTCCACTGGGCAAGCGTCACATCGCCCGCCCGCACGTTCTGACCCATCATGCCTGCCAGGTTGACGGGGTCCTTGGCCGATCCGAACGGCGGCGCGTAGGCCAACTCCAGATCGGCCAGGTCGTCGACCGTCAGGCCCGCCTGCATGGCGGTGGCCAGCACGTCGATGCGCTTGTCGACGCCATCCTGACCGATGGCCTGGGCGCCCAGAATGCGTCCCGTGCCCGGATCGAAGAGCGCCTTCAGGGCGATCTGCGTCGCGCCGGGGTAGTAGCTCGCGTGGCTGAACGGGTGGAGGTGCAGCGCCTCATAGGTCATTCCGGCCGAGCGGAGCATGCGCTCGT
>JAPLCQ010000059.1 GCA_026392115.1 Armatimonadota bacterium
CGCCAACAAGCGGGCATAGCCAGACCCCGGATCGGGCCGTCAAACGGCGGGCCGCAGCATGTCCGACGCATACCGCACCCCACCGGCGGTTCTACCACAGGCTGGCGGTAGCCTGCAATGTGGGGAGTGTTTGACGCTTACCGTGGACCCGCGCCCAGTGCATTCGGCGGCCAACGCCTCCGGTGCCGCTCGCCACGAGGCCTTCTGCAGCTTCCACGTGGGCGTGGCTGAGCGACTCACCGAAGAGCGCGATTGGGCCGCCATCCCGCCGCACAAGACCCAGGGCGCCATATCGATCATCGCCACGCTGAATGTCACGCCGTATTTTGCTGGCTGATTGGCTGCCGGGGATACCTGCCTAACGCGCGCCTGCTCCGTAAGCGTCAAACCCTCCCCACATAGCAACCTATCTCCAGCCTGTGGTAGAACGGCGGGTGGCGTTCGGCAGGCGTCGGACATGCTGCGTCCGGCCGTTTGACGGCCTGATCTGGGTACTGGCTATGCCCGCTTGTTGGCTGGGGCCGCGCAGCGCTCTTTGACAACCTCGCTCCAGGGCAGGAGCTGATCGAGCTGGCGGGGATCGTGGATATCGATGTTGGGGAGTTGCTCGAAGAGGTGCTGGAGGTATGCGGCCGGGTTCAGGCCGTTCTCCTTGGCGGTCTCCACGATGCTGTAGGTCACGGCGCTGGCTGTGGCGCCCTTCGGGGTGTTGGCGAAGAGCCAGTTCTTGCGGCCTATGACGAAGGGCTTGATGGACCTCTCGGCGCGGTTGTTGTCGATCTCCAGCCGGCCGTCTTCGAGGAAGCGGCAGAGCTTGGGCCACTGGTTGACGCAGTAGGTCAGCGCCGAGCCGAGCAGTGACTTCGGCGACGCCTGGCGCGCCGTCTGGTCCAACCACTCCCGCATTTGGTCCAGCGCCTTGCGGCTGTGGAGCTGCCTGCCGGCGCGGCGCCCATCCGGGGTCACGTCGTGCAGGCCTCTTTCGATGCCGAAGAGCCTGTTGCAGAACTCGAGCCCTTTGTGCGAGGCGCTCTGGCCGGCCTTGCGCGCATCTTTGGGCTGCACGTTCACGGCGTCCACAAACTTGCGGCGCACGTGCGCCCAGCATCCGCAGAGCGTGGCGCCCGGCAGGTCGTGGTACCCCGAATAGCCGTCGGCGTGCAGGTATCCGGTGAAGCGTTCGAGGAATCGGCGCGGGTGTTCGCCGGATCGGGTGGTCTGATAGTCGAATAGAACGATGTGCGGCCCGTCGCGCCCGGTTCGGTAGAGCCACATATAGGATTGGGTTTGCGCCGCCCGCTCCGCTTCGCGCAGCACCTGGACCGTGGTCTCGTCGGCGTGCAGCACGTCGCGTTCGACGAGGCGCTCGCGCATAGCGTCGTACACGATTTGCAGCCACCGCGATCCGGCGATCATCCAGTTGGCCATGGTCTGGCGGCTGATGTCGACGCCGAGCCTGGCCAGGCTCTGCTGCTGGCGGTAGAGCGGCATGCCCTCCACGAACTTGCGGTCCATGATGGAGGCGACGATCGAGGGCGAGGCCAGGCTACCGGGGAAGGCCGGGACCGGCGCCGGGGCGATGCGGATCGGCGTCGATCTCTCGTTCTGCTGGCAGTGGCGGCAGGCGAACTTCTCGCGGCAGTGCTTGACCAGCGTGATCGACGCCGGAATGCGCTTCAGTTCCTGCCGCACATCGTGGCCGATGGAGTGCATCTCGCCACTGCACTGCGGGCAGGCGCGATCGCCTTCGGGGAGCGTGTACTCGATCTCCTCCACCGGGAGCGTGCCCAGATCCAACGTCCGTTGCCGCGGCGCCCTGGCGCGGGTGTAGGTGATGGTCTCGAGTTCTGGCTCGGGCGCTTCGGGCGAGGCTTCGAGCTCGGCTTCATCGAACACCAGCGCGAACTGGGCGGTGGGCGCGGCCTCGCTGGAGGCCCCGAACATGCGACGATTGGCCAGTCCGAGCTTCTCCTTGAGCCGCTGGATCTCGCTCCACGCTCGCAGATACTCGTGCGTGAGGTCCTCTCGGCTCCAGTCGGACACGTCGGGCTGTGGCTCGGGCTTCTGCGTCTTCATGTTTGTAAATATAGTATACCTCGAATGGACGCCGGCCCGGCCCCATTCACGCCGCAATCTGCGGGCGGAATGGAGGGTGCGCTTTGCGTTGCTCCAGGGCCAGGCCGGCCAGCAACCACTGGAACTGCCTCGGGCTGACGGCCAGCGTGGGGCCGTCGCCGGAGCCGGGCCAGCGGAAGGTGCCACGCTCCAGGCGGCGGTAGTAGAGCCAGAAGCCGTTGTGGTCCCAGAAGAGAATCTTGAGCTTGTCGCGGCGGCGGTTGCAGAAGACGAAGAGGCTGCCGTCGCAGACGTCTCGGCCGAACGTGAGGGAGACGATGGCGGCGAGGCCGTCGATGGACTTGCGCATGTCGGTGCTGCCGCGCGCAAGGTAGACGGGCGCGTCGTGGAGGGCGGTCATCACGGCAGGTCCGCCAGGGCCTGGACCACGCCTCGGAGAAGTGCGGCGTCGAAGCCGGGGGCCACGTCAATCGCGGCGCCGGCGATCCTGAGCGTGATCCCGGAACCCGAGCAGGACGCGTCAGGCGCCTGGACCTTGAGCGCGACCCACGGACCATCGTCCGCCTCGGAGCGAGGCGATCCGTTCAGCCGCCGCCGCCAGTAACGGTACTGGTGCGGCGTCACGCCCTCCTGGGCGCACCACTTACCGACAGTCTGACGACCAACCGCGAAGCGCTCCAGACGCTCCCGCCACGCAGTCTCCACCAGAGCCCTGCTCGCCATGCCAACCTCCACGCAAGTGATGGAGGCATTATCCGGATGCGAGACGACGAAGGGAACGTGGGGACGGTTTGACGCTTACCCTGCTCCGACGAAGCGTGGGATGGCCGGATTTGCCTGGTGATCGCTGCCGTTCGCTGCGAACTCGTGCACCTACTGGTCCGGCACCGTGGCCGTGGCGGCTCGATACCATATAGCATCACCAAACCGTAGCCGCGAGACCGCCAGCCAAGAGGTCGCTGTCATCGTGAATCGTGGCACATCCGTCCGCGAGAGTGATGACGCGTCCGGCGGCACGGAGGTACGGGCACCCTTTGCACAGGCTAGCCCGAGCCTGCCCCGACAACGCAGCCACGTTCGGGCGTGTCCATGGAGATGCAGGAGCGACGCCGTGGTTACCACCCACTGATGCTTGGTGCCGACGTCTCGGGGCATCGGCCCGCCCCGAGGCGGCTATGCGTCGATCCCATGTGGACGGTCTAGGGGCATGCCGCAGTCCATGCAGAAGTGATCAGCGGGCTTATTATGCGGCGAGCCACACTTGCAGGTTTCTGTGTTAATGTGCGCAGGCGGGGGAATAGGCGCCAGCGGCACGTATTGACGGCTTACGGGCATGCCACAGTCTACGCAGCACTCATCACCGGGTCCATACCGGGCACCGCACTTGCAGATTCCTGTACCGATGATATTCGCAGGAAGGGCAATCGGCAGCAGCGGCCTGTATGGACTGCCCACGGCCGAGCCACAGTGCTCGCAGTAGTTGTCACCGGACGTATGCCTCGCGCCACACACGCATGTTCCGGCATGAACGTGCGCTGGACTGGCATTGGCCGGATCCTGCCCATATGGACGCACTAGGGCCAAACCGCAGTCCTCGCAGAATGCATCACCGTGCTTGCCACACTTCGGGCACAGGTTTGCAGCAGGCGTGGGCTCAGGACTCCAAACAGCCGGCACTTGCTCTTTGCGCCTGCGTCGCTTCGGTTCTTCGAACCTGCGCCGTATTGCCTTCGTTTGCTCGCGCCAGAGACGTTCTGCCTCCCGCTCCTCCCGCTCCTTGCGGGCGCGCCGCTCCATCTCCTGCTTGCGGTAGTAAGCGTACACGCCGAAGCCGGACCCGGAGGCAGCAGCCACCGCGACGACGACAATAGTAGGCACGACCTGGTCCGGATAGGCGCGAGTGAACCACGACCACGCCCAGTGGATTCCAGGGATCAGAACACTGCGCCAGAGCGGCACTTGGAGGGCCGCGAGTCCTAGGCTAACGACGACATGACCCACTATCGTGGCCCAGTCCGGCCGCGGCGATGGCTCGTCGCTCTGCCTACGCCCGTAGAACGCAACAGCCACGAGGATGAGCACGACCCAGCCTGCGGCGGCAAGCAGTAGGCCCGGTTGGGGCCACCAGTGGTACATCACTACGGGAACGATACTGGGTGCGAAGACCCGCAGGAGCACAACTAAGTCGCCAACAATTCCAGCTGACAGCATATAAAGCGATGCTAGTGTTGAGCAGAACCACCGGGTGAAGTCCACGAGACACTCGGCGACTGCCGCCGCGACGGCAAGGGCGGCTTCCCACAGACGCACGGACAGTTCGACGAGCGCTCGGGTGATCTTCTGCTGCAAGGCGCGAAGCGCCAGCCCAATGTCGGTGGCGGCAGCACGGAGCGCCGCCAAGGGATCGCCCATCTCTGACCTCCAGTAGTTGCGTTGTGCGGTGTCGTCCGCACGAACCGACCCCCTCTAGTTCTCTCTGTGTCTGTCCGCTTCCTTCGGCTCTGGGCAACGCAACGGTAATATGGCACACTGCTGAAGCGCCGGCGGGCACGGCGGCCCGAGTTCCCGAGCGCACAGCCGTGCGAGGACGCGCTGCGGCCTATGGAAGGGGGAGTGGAAGACGAATGACCAACAGAGACCGGCTGCAACTGCTACTCGACGGGGGAACCCCCGACGTCCCGCCGCACTGGGAACTGGTGTTCCAGATTCCCCATGCCATGTTCGGCATGGACCCCGGGCCGATCCATTCGGCTGCATACGCCTCGGATGCGGCGCGGGATGAGGCGTTCTGCAACTTCCACCTGGACGTGGCCGAGCGGCTCATCGACGAGTGCGATTGGGCCGCCATCCCGCCGCACAACGCCTACAGCGCCGAGTCGATCATCGCCACGCGGAAGCGGATCGGTGAGCGTGCCCTGGTGCCGGGCTATGAAGGCGGCGGCGTCTTCTGGATGCCCTCCGGCACGGACATGCTGGACTTCGCGGTGCGCCTCTTCGAGCAGCCCGAGGATCTGCTGGCCGAAGCGCGGCGGAAGTGCGACGCCGCCAAGGAGCAGCTCAGGCGGCAGGCCGACGCCGGCGTCGACTTCTTCGTGCTCACCTACGACTTCGGCTACAACGACGCCCCGTTCGTCGCACCCAAGCACTTCGAGTGGCTCGTGGTCCCGTATCTGACCGAGATCGTGCAGACGGCCCACGACCTGGGCAAGAAGGCGATCCTCCACTCGGACGGCTGCCTGACGCGGATCATCGACCAGATCTACTCAACCGGCCTCGACGGCTACCAGTCGGTGGATCCGCAGGGCGGCATGGACATCGCCCAGGTTCGCGCCCGGTACCCGGAGTGGCTGCTCATGGGCAACGTGCCCTGCAACCTGCTCCAGGATGTGGACGACAACGCCATCCGGTCGGCCGTGCGCCAATGCATGACCCACGGTGGCATCGGCAAGCGCTACATCCTCTCAACGTCCAACTGCATCTTCCACGGCATGCCGCCGGAGAGCTACCGCATCATGCTGGACGAGTACAGGGCGATGTGCGCTGAGGCGGCGTGTATCACCGATCAAGCAGGACGGGGTTGATCGGCGCCCGCATGGCTGCCGCCTGCTGGGCCAGATCGACATCGAAGGTGATGAGATCGACCTGCGTGCCCTGAGCCAGATGTTCCGCAAGCGCGAGGTACCAGCCGTCCGCTGACCGGCTGCAGCCATAGGCTCCGCGAAGCGCATCCGCTCGGGCCGCCAGGGTTAGGTCCGAGACAGGCGGTGCGGCCAAAGCCAAGAGAAACGCTTAGAGCGCCGCCACAGCGCGAGTATGCTCCTCCGCCGTCAACACGCCTTCGGCACTCTTGCGGCATAGGACGTAGAGCGCCTCAGCCGCGATCACCGCACGAGCGTACGCTTGTGTGCCCTGCCGGGCATAGCTGCTCAGGGCGGCAGCCACCATCGGCGCCCGCTCCGCCTCATGTGAGCATAGCGCAATCGCCACATTTGCATCGACCACGATCACGCCAGGTCACTCGCAGCGAACGCAGTCGTACAGGCCGCCGTCGCGCGCTTCACGGACCAGCGCTACGGAGTCGGCCCCGGGCCTTGCCGGGATATCGCCGACAAGCGCTTCTATCGAGCCAAGCGCAGCCAGCAGGGCGACGTTGGGCCGGGGCGCAGACTGCCGACGTCGACGTCCGTCAGGCAGCACCGTCAGGCGCACCCTGTTCCCGGCGACCTCGCCCGCTCGGGCCGCGATCTCCTCCCATGTGCCTTCGATAACCAGCTTCGCTACGGGCATCGCATGAATTCCCCGCCGATGGTACCTCGCGGCGTGCAGAAACGGCTAGGCGGCAGGATCCGATGCCGCCGCCGTCCCGACAACGCTCAATACTTCGCCACCACCTCCGTCTCGCCCTTCACGAAGGGGAGGCGGATGATCTCCCGCTTGGGGTCGAAGCGGGTCCACCGCTTGCCGTTCACCATGACCGACCGCATGGGCGCGGCACCGGGGTGGCGCAGGCGGAGCGTCACCGATGCGCCGGGCGTCCGCTGCGGCAGCCTACCGTGGGCCTGCTCCAGGGCCTCGTGGCACGGAGGTCTGTTTGGGCAAGGCGATATGGGAAGCCCCCAACCAGCCTGGTGACCCACTGGCCTGGCCTCTGCGGAGATGGCCATCACACTGCGAAACCCAGCTTCCCAGTCGAACCGTCGCGATACATGACCCCCCGACGCCCTCCGATGCCGCCGGCGGGCACGCGTTCGGCGACGATCGACACCCGTTGTTCAGCTCCGTTCGGCAGATCAACGCCGCCGTCGCCGGACGCGTCATACTCGCTGAACCTGAGCAGCAGCGAAGCGGTATCGGGCAGGCCGGACTGCCACCCGCCCGGTTGCTGGTCGATCGCGGAGGTGAACACACTGGTGACACCCGACTTGCTGAGCAGTGTCACGAGCGCCGGCACGAAGATATCAAGTTCGGCACAAAGCGGCGCACGAACCGGCAGGTGATCAACACCATTCACCACGCAATACCTGGCGTCGCCAGACACCCGGATGAAGACATTGTGCATGAACTCGCCAGGCGGCAGGTAGCCGAGCCACGGACCCCAGACGTCAAGCCGGTCCAGGACACCCTCGATATCAGCAATCCCTTCCCGCTCCCCAATGCTCCTGAGCGTTGCCCGCGCGCCCTCTTCATCGTCACGCAATGAGATCAACAGCCCCTTCAGGTCGCCGTTATTGGCAAGGTTCTTGAGCATCCAGAGGTAGGCCAGATGGCTCTTCATTAGCCCGCGGGGACCAAGAAACACGGTGGCGGCGTTGCCGGGCAGGCCGACAAGTTCATTGCTGCCAAGGCCGATCAGGGGATGCATCCCGGACACCGGCATCTCCCTCTGCCTCTCCTCCAGTGGGGCAGGCGGGATCCAAGACCGCGTGGCACCGAGAATGCGATGCACGGACGGGAAGACATAGACACCCCCCTCAAGCTGGTTCAGCGTCACCCTGCGCGCGGCAACGCCGGGTATCGCGTCAGCGGTATCCGGCTTGCCGTAGCGCTTCAGGATGTGGGGCCCCCCGCGTGCGTGGTCCTGGGCCTGTGCCTTCACGATGTGGAAGGTCTCCATCCAGTATCGGCGGTCGCCGGCATCGCCAAGGCGAGTCACGATATCCGCCAGGTGGAGCCCCATCTCCGAGCCCTGTCGTTCCTCACAGATGACCATCACGATCCAGGTCTTGCCCTTGAACGCACCCCGGAGATCTGCAATCTGAGCGGCGGTATGCGGTACATCGACCATGGTGTTCAGGCTATCGATGACGACCACGGCAGGGCGGCGCTCCCAGTACACCTCGGAGCCCACGACACCGTAGTAACCGGCAGCGATCTTTTCCCGGATGCCGGTGCTGTCTATCCGCGCGCGCCAGGCGCTCTCCCACATACCCGGAATGTTGCCGACGAAGTTGGTGTGCGGGCTCTTCCTTGGGTCTTTCACAATCTCGTCGGTGCCGTACAGCCAGACAATACCGGGGGCCCCGGCGTTGCGGATCGGGCTGTCACCGGCGGCCTGCATTCGCTTCAGATAGCTGCTAACCCAGCCCAGGCTCTCGGCGTTCTCCTGCAGGCGCACGGCGTCAAGCTCAAGCGACACGTACATGCTATGCAGGCCCGGCGGCACACGGTGGTAGTGTGGCTGGTCGCAGGTACCGGAATCGAGGCACGGCGTGCCGTCCTTGTGGCAGTGCGTGATCACCCCGCAGTCGGTGGTGTCGCAGTAATCGAAGTTTGGAATCGCCGGTATGACTGCAAGCAGAGGGTCGGGCCTGCCAGTACCTTTGGACGCTACTGGAGCCCCCCAGGGTTGTGGCTTCTTGGCAAGGTTGTAGCAGAGCTGTAGGGCGAACATGGTCTTGCCAGTCCCGGGCGGACCCGTAACGAGCCACAGCAGCGGCGCCGTCTCTCCGCTGATCACGCTCTCGGGCACCCTGATCCCCCCAGCAAATAGGTCGTCAAGCCAGTAGATCGGGTTCCCGACGCCGTCGGTGACGGCCTTGGTCCCGTCCGGGCGCAAGACCGGCGCCATGAAGGTGCGAAGTGTCAAGTCAGGCATTGTGCGTCCCCCCTTGTCCCGCTCTGTTGTGGTGGCGTAACCGACACATGGTCTTCCCGAGCACCCCGACTAGGCGGCGGCTGACCGGCTGTGGGAATCACAGGCGACGGTTCGCGCACCGGGCCGAACCAGACCCACGTGCCATCGGTGGCAGCCTTGGCACAAGGCATATCGCTATGGTCTCACGCGAGACGAAATTGCCCAGTCTGATGCATGCTACAGCAGATCACGGTATTTGTCAAGATGCACTGACGAGCGCGTTTCGGCCAATGTCAGGCATCGATATCCTTTCTGCCGCCGCCGTCCCGACAACCCTCAATACTCCGCCACTACCTCGGTCTCGCCCTTCAGGAAGGGGAGGCGGATAATCTCGCGCTTGGGGTCGAACCGGGTCCAGCGCTTGCCGTTCACCGTGACCGATCGCATGGGCGCGGCCTTGGGGTGGCGCAGGCGGAGTGTCACCGATGCGCCGGGCGTCCGCTGCGGCAGCTTCAGTGACGCCCGGATCGAGTTCGCCGACGGGCCGGCCTCGATCGTATAGGAGAGCGGCCCGAAGACCGTGGGCGCGTCCGCCACGGCGATGCGCCGCCCGGCTTCCAGCCAGGCTCGGGGCGTGCCCCGAGCGATCCAGAGCGCCTCGCCCTCCTCCATCACCAGCGCGTTTCGGAAGTTTTCCAGGAACCAACCTGCGGTGCCGTTGTCCGGCGAGGCGCAGACGTCGTAGCCGCCCAGGTGCGCGTGCTCCCAGAGCTTGCCGTCGGCGCCCACCATGGCCGCGTACTGGTTCATCCAGTACCGCAGGAAGCTGGGCACGTCATCCTGCAGCAGGTAGGCGTTGGCGGTGTGCGACGCCTTGGGCAGGATGGAGTAGCTGTGCCAGAACCAGGCGTCCTCGGTGGCCAGGCCCCTGAAGCGGCGTGCCTCCTCGGCGGCCTTCACGGCGGCTGGCGAGGTGCCCATGTCCTCCATGATGTCCGACGTGCCCACGACCCGTGGGTCGGAGGCGTCCATCACGGCCAGCGGCTCGGCCAGCGGCAGCGCGCCCATCCACATATCGGTATCGGGGAACTGCGGCGCACCCAGTTCGGGTCCGGTCATGCCTCTGGCGTAGGCCATGCGCGGCAGGTAGGTGTGGTAGGCGCCGTCGCGGCCCCGGCGCACCGGCGAGAGGATGGCGTCCTCGGCGGCGGCCCGGAGCACATCCTTGCGGAAGGCTGCGGCCTCCTTCAGGTAGGTGCGCGACGCGGGCCGGCCGAACCGCGCCAGGGCGTCGGCGAACCGCTGGATCCCCTGCACGGCCAGCGCGTTGTCGACGTAGTACCAGTGCCAGTCGCACGATGGGATGGCGTAGTCTCCAAGCATACAGGGCGGCAGAAGGCCCGCCGCGAAGAGCCTGGCGCGGTTGGGAACCTGCTTCATGTAGTCGGCTCGCTGCCGGAGGATCCAGTCGGCCGCTGCCGTGAGGCGGGCCTCGTGGCGCAGGAACCACTCCCGGTCATCCAGCATGAGGCACCGCTCGGCGATGGAGTAGAGGAGCCGGCCGGTGGAGGCGTGGGTGCCGTCGTGGCTGTAGCCCATGTCGTGGCGCAGCGAGGCGGCGTGCTCCAGCGCGCCCTTGCCGTCGGAGTAGTCGCCGTCCGGCTTGGCGCCGAGGTGGTCCAGGAAGTGGTTGTAGACCTTCTCGGCCTGCGGGTGGAGGCCGATCATCTCCATGGCGTGGGTGACGCGGGCGACCTCGAAGGCCAGTCCACCCCACATATGCTCGCCGGTGAGCTGGTTCGCGGCGGACCGCCAGGCCTGCGACCAGCGCTCGTCGCTCAGCTCCACCTTCATGGGCGAGCCCGAGACCGCCGGGAAGGGCGCCGCGGTTGCGCCGGGCGGGCAGGTCCAGAGCAGCACCTGCTGCATCAACTCGTCCCACGATGCCGCCTCCCGGTGTTCGCGGGTCATGTGGCGCAGGCTCTTCGGCGCGGCCGCGGCCCGGTCTCGGATGAACTCGGCCGCCGTCACGCCTGACCCCGCCCGGGTGATGAAGAGGCCGTGGGTCGGGATGTAGATCGGCCCCTTGTCGAGGTCCTTCACGCTGAAGGTGACGCCGCCGCCCCGCGTGCGGATCGTGACGCGGCTGTCGAGGCCCGCCCGGGCGTCGGGCGCATAGAGGAGCGGCAGCTGGATCCCGCGCCGCGCGCCGGATCCGGGCATCGACTTCCAGTGGCCGGGAGTGGTGATGAGCGTACCGTCGTCGCCCTCCAGCGGGGCGATGGGTCCGAGCAGCGCCACGCTGGGCTCCAGCCGTCCGCCGAACTGCGCGGTTCGGGAGCCGCCCTCGAAGCCCCACTCGATCTCCACATCCGTGCGCTTCCATGCGCCGACGTTGGCGCTGGTGAGCCGGAGTTGCGGCACGGCGGACGGCGCCCCGGCGGCGCAGAAGACGGCCAGCATTTCCGTGGCGGCGGGCACGCGCACGCTATAGGAGCTGTCCATCAGCTCCGACGGGTCGCTCCGGTAGGTCCAGACGCGGCCGTCGGCAGAGACCGTGGGCGGGCCCAGCACGCGGTCCACCGTGAAGCCGAACCAGCCGAACGAGGTGGGGTACGACCGGACCTCCACGTCGCGCACGACGGGAGCGGGGCTCGACTCGGGCCAGCGTAGCTCCACGGCGAAGTCGTTCAGGCCGCCGGTCCAGAGTAGCCCCGTGCGGAGCGCGCCGGCGGGCTTGGGCGGCAGGCGCTGCAGGAGGTCGGGCATGTTGTAGTAGATGCTCTTGAGCTGGTCGGGCGGCAGCACATCCTTGGCGGTGCGGTAGATGCGATCCTGCCGCTCCAGCCGCCGGGGGATGAACTCAGCCTCGGGCCGCGGCTGCGCCTTGAGGTCGGCCCGCCAGGCGTAGGTCCACGGCGCCAGGTCCACCGCCGCCCCGGCCTTCGAAGCGTCAGTCCACTCGGCGCCCTCGCGCATCCCACCCCCGGCCCCGAAGGCCACGCACGCGCCCAGCGCGGAGATGATCAACAAGGTCTCAGTCATCATAGCTGCCACACCCTCCCGGCGCACAGACCGCGCCACACGGGGAGTTCGACGGCGTGCGGTCCGGCTCCTGCCGCCCGGCGGAGGAAACGGCGCGCCGGAAGCGGCCCGCCGCGCGTCACAGCGCCGGCTTCAGCCCCTCCCAGCGCACCTTCCAGCGGCCGTCCGCTGGGAAGCCGGGCGCGTGGCCCGCCGGAGCGCCGTCCCATCCCGCGGCCATCATGGCTGCCGCGTAGAGCAGGCCGCCGTTGCCGGGGAGGTAGGGGCAGGGACCGCCCGTGTTGATGCCCCGCTCGTCGTACCGGTTGTTGGGGTGCGGGCTCAGCAGCGCCTCCACGGCCAGGTCCGGGCGCCCGCAGCGGGCCGCGGCCATGGCCATCCAGGGGAAGTCCCAGCCCCAGCCCATGCAGTCCCACGTGGCCGCCATATGCTCCACCGTGGCGCGGGCCGTGGCCGGATCGACGCCCTCCATCGGGGGCAGCATGCCGTAGACGCCCAGCGCGTCGGGGTGGCTTCCGCCGTGGACCTCCGTGCGCTCGGGCGAGAGGACGTAGAGCCCGTCGCGCGTCGGCAGGGGCGCCAGCCCGCGCCGCACCTCGTCCCAGCGGGACTCGGCGGGCAGCCCCAGGCGGCGGCGCCACCTCTGCGCGGCGTCCAGTCCCAAGCGCCAGTAGGCCAGCTCAAAGACCGCGTCGTAGGTGGTCGGCTCCTCGCAGGCGGCCATCACCGGGCGCAGGTGGTAGACGCCCCGGGCGTCGCGCGTGGGGAAGTCGGCCATATAGTCGGCGGTCTCCCGCACGATGTCGCGCCACTTCTCCAGCGTCTTGCGCGTGGGCCGGAGGCGGTACTCCAGCTCGGCGAAGAAGAGCGGGTGCGGCTGCTGCCAGTGGAGCACGAAGCTCCCCTCCCACGGCGCGGTCCGGCCCTCGGGCCCCACCTGCTTGCCCCACTTGGCGCCCCGGTATCCGAACTGGGCGGCCAGCTTGCGCGCGGTGGGGAGGAAGGTCCGGTAGCAGCCCAGCGCCTCGTCGGACAGGTGCAGGCGGTCCCAGAGCCCGTAGTGCGCCAGATGCCACCAGACCATCTCCATGTGGAACTGGCCGTGCCACGGGTCCAGGTTCGTCAGCCCGCACTCGGCCGACGGCCAGCTCCCGGCCGAGTTCGCGGCCATCTCGTACTGCGAGAGGACGATGCGCCGCTCCAGCTCCATCCAGCGCGGGTCTTTGCTACCCGAGAGGTCCACCGTGCCGCCCTGTCGCCAGAAGCGCTCCCAGTGGCGCGCGGCCGCCGACGCCGTGGCGGCGAACGACGGTACGCGGGCCGCGCGCTCCGGAGCGAAGGCGCAGACCAGCTCCAGCACGCCGTTGGACCCGCCAGCCAGCGGGAGGGTGTGGGGATCGCGCGCGGGCCGAGGCATGCAGCCCCGCGACCAGGCCACCGAGGCCACGTAACGGGCGCCGTCGGCATCGCGGACGAGGTCGGCGCGCGGCCCGCCGAGGTCCGCCTCCCTGCGCGTGGAGTGGGCCTCCGGGCGCGACCAGTCGCCGATCCAGTCCTGCCGCGCGTCGGCGGTGGGGTACGGGAACTCCACGGCGATCCGCAGGCGCTCCGAGCCGAGCAGGACCGACCGCGCGCGGATGGCAACGGCGCTGAGCTTCGGGTGGACGCAGGTCTCCACCGAGACGGTCTCGCCGTCGAGCACGAACCGCGCCGTGTGCAGCCCGGTCCAGAGGTCGTGGCTTCGCTCGATGCCGCTCACCTCCTCGGGGCGGACGGCGTCGCCGTTTGGCCGGACGAAGCGGATGCGCGCCAGGTTGAGCGGGTGCGGGTTGCGGAACATCCAGCCGTCCAGCGCGCGGTTGCCCGAGGCCCGCTTCATGTTGCCGAGGATGCGGCCCTGCTCCACGGTCCCCGTGGGCGGAACATCGGCCGGCGTGCATCCGGCGGGCAGCGGCTCCGAGTGCCAGGCCCAATGCGAGAGCGTGCTACCGGCGAAGGTCTGCAGGCCGGTCCCGTCGGCGTTGAAGCAGAACTCCCCGTTGCCCAGCGGCGTCACGCCCCGCGCTTCGTTCCAGCGGATCGTGTGACGCGAAACGAGCGCCTTGCGGTCGATCCCGGCCTCGCCGCGCGACAGCGCGGGCACGGCCAGAAGGGCCAGCGCGCCCGCCGTTAGTCCAATCATGGGGCCTCCTCCGCGCCTGCAATGGCGGCGCATCGCTCAAGCAACCGTAGGATACCTTGGGAGCCAGGGCGCGGACGGGCCGGACAGGTCCGACGGGCAGGCAGGTCGACGGTCTGCCCCGCCACGCGCTACACTGGGATGCGACGCCTTGCGTCGACGGTCGCGGGGAGGTGCGCTGATGGCTTCTGTCTTTGCGGCGTTGGCCGCGCTGTGCGGGGTCGTGGCGCCGGGCGCGCCGGCGGCGAACCGGCTCTGGGTCTATCCGGCCGTCGGGCACGACGAGTACCGCTCAGCGCAATACCGGCTACGGGTGGAGCAGGGGGCCCTGCGCAAGCCCCTCTTCTGCTACCGGATGCAGTCGATCTGGCACCATGAGTACCCCGAGGCGTGGACCCGTGACCTCTTCCCCAAGGAGAACCACTGGGCGACCTTCTCCTTCTCGGGCAAGGTCACCGTGGTCGCCGAGCCGATCGCCGGGCAGGCCACCGGCGTGGAGGTGCGGCCCGACCCGCCGGGTGTGGCGGCTTCGGTGCAGGGCGGCAAGGTGCGCGTCGAAATCAGCCGCCCGGGGCAGTACTGCCTCCTGGTGAAGCTGCGCGGAGCGGCGGGCAACGAGTTCAACCACCCGCTCTTCCTCTTCGGCAACCCGCCCGAGACCGAGACGCCGAGGAAGGGCGCGCCGGGGGTCCACTACTTCGGGCCCGGCGTCCACGACATCGGCTTCAAGTACCCGGTCAAGGCCGGCGAGACGGTCTACATCGCCGGCGGGGCGCTGGTGAAGGGCTCCATCGCCTTCACCGGCGACGGCGTGCGCATCCTGGGCCGGGGGATCCTGACGGACCGCAAGCTGATGCTGGAGCGCGTGCAGTCGGCGCTGGCCGCGAAGGCCGGCGGCAGCGCGACGCCCTGGACCCCGAAGCATGACTGGATGTACGAGCAGAAGTGGGCCACGATCTACGGCGATTGGAACGCGAACCGGGCGCTGATCGAAGGCATCACGATCATCGAGTCGCCCTTCTACATGGTGCGCACCCACGGCACGGGCCTCACCTTCCGGAACCTCAAGCTCCTGGGCGACCTCTACAACAACAACGGGATCGTGTCCGGGCCCAGCCACCGCATCCTGGACTGCTTCTTCAAGGTCGAGGACGACGTCTTCTGCTGGATGTCGCCGGTCTCGGAGACGCGCAACTGCGTCATCTGGAAGCAGGACAACGCCAGCCTGGTGATGATGGGCTACGGCTACGACTACGCCACGAGCGGCCACGTCATGCGCGACAACTGGATCATCATGGACAGAACCCTCGTGCAGAACATGGCGCGCGGGCTCTTCGGCCTGGCCTCCTCCACGGGCACGCAGTTCACCGATTGCCGCATCGAGGGGCTGAAGGTCACCGGCGACACGCTCTGCCTGCTCGCCATCGACAACCGCTACAGGCCCACGCCCTGGTCCGCCACGCCGACGGGCGAGGTCAGGCTGAGGCCCGTGGAGCTTCACCTGAAAGATGTGGAGATCACGGGGACCGAGAAGGGCAGCTACTGGGGCGCCGACATGGCCGACCTCATCGGCACGCCCATGCGCTCGCGGCTGCGGACGGAGACGGATGGGACGATCCGCATCATCCTCGAGAACGTGCGCATCAACGGCAAGCGGCTCCGGAGCGACGCGGACTGGCCCAACGGCCTCCTGCGCGAAGGCGCCGTGACGGTGGAGTACCGGTAGCGGCGCGTCCCCATGCGCGGTACGATGTGGCGAAGAACCGCAGGCAGCCCGGCAGGAGGTGCGCTCGAGCCATGTCCAAGCAGACCAGCATTGCGGCGCACCGTCGGAGCGCGCCGGGAGCCCTGCTCCTGATGGCCGCGGGAGCGCTGACGGCGACGCCGACGCAGGCCGCGACCTACTATGTCGCGGCCCACGGCTCCGACCGCTCGGACGGGCGTTCGCCGCGGCGGCCGTGGCGGTCGCTGGATCGCGTGAACTCGACCGACCTGAAGCCGGGCGACGCGGTCCTCTTCCGGCGGGGCGACAGCTGGCGCGGCAGCCTGACGCCTCGGAGCGGCAAGGAGGGCGCGCCGATCAGGTACGCCGCCTACGGCTCGGGAGCCAAGCCCTGCCTCATGGGTTCCGTGGCCCGGAGCTCCCCCGCCGACTGGCGCAGCGAGGGCGACGGGCTCTGGTCCACCGGCGGCCATGGACCGGAGAAGCCCGTCCCGATGCCGCCCGCCGATGCCGCCGAGCGCGCCATGCGGTGGACCCTCTACGCCGAAGGCG
>JAPLCQ010000164.1 GCA_026392115.1 Armatimonadota bacterium
GAGGTAGGCGAACCGCAGGCCGCCCTGGTCGATCCTGGCGCGGAGCGAGGCCAGGTTCTCCGGCTCGGGCAGCCGCCAGTCGGAGCAGTAGTGGGGCACTGCCATGCCGCGCAGGTCGTCCATGATGGTCGTGCAGCCGCCGTTGATGCCGCCGGGCTGGTAGAGGTCCCGCTTCTCCGAGTAGTCGAACTGCGGCAGCGCCCAGAACGGCACGCTGTAGAGCTGGAAGTATCCCGTGTAGCCCAGCCGCCCCGCCAGCATCCGGCTCAGGACGCGGCGCACCCGCGCCCTGCCGGCAACGGCCTCCGGCAGCAGGCCCAGCGGCCTCAGCGCCCGGAAGGGGCTCGTGGAGGGGTTGTAGTAGAAGAACGAGAAGTGGCCGTGGTCACGCGGCAGCTTGCCCGTGAGGATCGTCGGGTCGCAGGTGGAGCTGTAGCCGAAGATGGTCTCCACCGGCCCCCGCACGGGCAACAGCTCGGCGAGGAAGTCGTGACGCTCCAGGATGCGCCAGCCGAAGGCGTCGATGAAGACGCAGAGCGTGAGCGTCGTATCCCCCATGCCGCGCCGGGCTCAGGCCGCGAACGCGGCGATGGCGGCCTCGCGCGAGTCGAGGATGTCAAAGACGCGGTGCATCCGCACCACTTCGCACAGAATGCGCACGGTCTTGCCCATGTTGCAGAGCTTCATCTCGCCGCCGTTTGCCGTGACCTGGCGGAGGCACGAGAGCAGGGAGCCCAGGCCGGAGCTATCCATGAACTCGACGTCGGCCAGGTCGAACACCATCGCTTTGTGGCTCTTGATCAGCGGCGCCACCGCGGCCTTGAACTTGGCGGTGTTGCTGGCATCGAGATTGCGGCCGGGCAGGAGCACAAAGGTGACACCGCCTTTCGTCTCAACCTGCAGGTTCATTTCTTGCCTCCGGCGTGCTTCGTCAGAGCGATGCAGTTGCGGCCACGCTCATCGCGGAACCGCCGTGCTTCGTCGACGCACTCCCCTATTATGTACAGTCCAAATCCGCCTTCGGCCATTCCATCCAGATTCGGCTCGTCCGCCGGCCCGGATTGGAAGGGAGGCCCCCAATCATAGACCCTGACAACGACGCGGTCGGCGTAGGTCTCCACCTCGCACTCCAACAGCTTGGCCGCGTCGCCGCCGTGCGCGTGCTCGATGCTGTTGGCGGCGGCTTCGTGGACCGCCAGGGCGAGTTGCTCCGTGGCGGTGTCGTCCAGGCGCTCCCGCGCGTGCGCGAGCACCATCGCGCGGATGGCGGCAAGCTCGTCATAGGAGGAGCGAACGCTCAGCGCATCGCGCGTGAACGGTCCGGCCGCGCCGCGGGTCGGCGTGTCGATGCTCATGGCGGCGGCCTTCCCTGCACGGCCCGTGCACTAAGGAGTATGCTCATCCGTCCCTCGTTCCGCCGCGGCGCCCACGACGGCCGCGGCGTGCGCGTAGGCATCCGAAAGATGCGCGTAGGGCGCCGCGCCGTCCATCGGCGGGACCCGGGCGACCGCGGGATCGCCGCCCCACGCGGCCAGCAACCTGCCCGCCGCCTTTGGATCGCCTATGAGGTGGGCGATCTCCGCGGCGCTGAGCAGAACCCAAGGGGTCCGCGCGCCCGGCTCCTGGGCCATGAAGGCCCGCATCGCCACGCCCGCGGAGCCGGGAAGCCGCAAGCGGATGCACGCGTCGGTCTGTAGCTGATACGCCATGGCCAGAGTGCGCCGCCCGGCCCGGCAGGCCAGGCACTCCTGGAGCAGGCCCGCCGCGTCGTGCAGGTCGCCGCGGTCGGCGGAGAGCGCGGCGAGACGATAGTAGGACCACGCCATGGGATCCTCGTCATCGGCGGCCGCGGCCTCGTCTTCGGCCTCCGACAGGGCGGCGGCGGCTTCCTGGTCGTCGATGCCCTCCATGGCCTCGGCGCGGGCGGAGAGGGCGTCGGCGGCCCCCAGCCTGCAGCCACACGCGCGCCAGCGCTCCGCGGCCTCGGCGGCCAGCTCCGCCGCGCGGAGGCAACGCCCCTGACGCAGCAGAACGTCGGCCGAGCGCTCCAACGCCCGCGTCGCGCCGGAATCGTCGGAACGGGCCAGCGCGGCCGCGCACCTGGCCGCCAGGGCGGTCTCGGCCTCGCGCCCCGCGTCCCCGGCGCCGGTTGCCAGCGCCAACTCCGTGCTGATGGCCTTGTGCAGGTCGTGGTCGGCTAGCGGGTCCACGCGGCGGATGGCGGCGGCCAGCAGCGTCTGGGCCTCGCCCATATCGCCCATGACGGCCGCGAACCGGCCGGCGGCGAGCATGGCCTCGGCGGCATCGGCGGCATCGGGTTGCGTGGCGAGCAGCGAGAGAAGCAGCTTGCGCCCACCCGCAACCCATCCCGTGGCGTACCAGTGTCGCCAGAGGCGCGTGCAGAGCGCGACGGCGGCGGCGCCCTCGTCGTGGCGGGCGAGCCAATCCACGGCCGCCAGGTAGTTGGCGTCGTCCGCGCCGCTCAACTGCGACGAGCCGCCTTCCAGAGCGGCGCGGTGCGCCATCGCGCCGAAGAAGTCGGCGTGGCGGCGGCGCAGCCTGCCCAGTTCGGCCTCGTCGCCCCGGCTCGCGGCGTAGAGGCGCATGGTCTCGTACATGGTGAAGCGCATGCCGTCCTCCGCGGGACGGCTCTGCACCAGCGAACGAGCGCAGAGTTCCGCCAGGGCGGCAGGCATGTCGTCCCGGCCCGAGACGGCCTGGGCCTGCTCGAGGGTCCACGAGCCCTGCAGCACACTGACGGACACCAACGCCGAAGCGGTTTCCAGGGGCAGCAGGTCAAGACTCCAGCCCATGGCGGCATGTAGTGCCCGGCGCCGGTCGCCCGCCATGCCGCGGGGGCTGACGAGGAGCGCGAAGCGGTCGGCCATGCGGCTGAGCATCTGGGCCGGGGTGTAGATTTGCGACCAGGCGGCCGCGAGTTCGACGGCCAGCGGGAGGCCCTCCAGCAGCCGGCAGAGGTCGCACACGGCGCGGCAGTTCGCCTCGGTCAGGACGAAGTCCGCGCGGGCCTGCGTGGCCCGGTCCACGAAGAGCGCCACCGTCGGGTTTGCCGGCGCCTGCGAGAGGTCGCCGTCCTCCTCCGGCAGCGCCAACGGGCCTACCTGCACGTCGGTTTCGCCGGGGACGTGGAGCCGCGCCTGCGAAGTCACCAGGAGCCGCAGGCCCGACACGCGGGCAAGCAGCGGCGCCACGATATCTGGCCCGGCGGCGGGAATCTGCTCCAGATTATCCAGCACGAGCAGGCCGGGACCCTGTGCGAGCGCCGCGGCGGCCGGCTCCAGCCACTCGACCTGGGGCTTGACGCGCGGCGCGACGGCGGCCGCGATGCGCGCGCCGGCGACGTCGGCGTCGTGGGCGTCACCCAGCTCTACGAACCAGACCCGGTCGCCCATCTCGGCGGACATGGCGCGGGCCAGCTCGATGGCCATGCGCGTCTTGCCCGCGCCGCTGGGGCCGGTGATCGTGACGAATGAGCCGTCCGGCGCGTCGGTCAGGAGGGCCGCCACGGCGCTCAGCTCCGACTCGCGGCCAAAGAAGCGCGTGGGCACCGATGGCAGCCGCCGACGCGGCGCCGGGGCGGGCGCTTCCGGCGCCGCGGGAGCCGCCTCGGCGCTTTCGGCGTGGTAGACCGGCCGCGTGGTCGGCGCACGGGTGATGCCCGACGAGGCGCGGGCCTCCTCCGCCAGCGCTTCGGTCTGGGCCGACGGCGCCGTGCCGAGCTCCGCGGCCAGGACGCGCCGAAGCTCCTCCATCTGCCTGAGCGCCGACGCCGGGTTGCCCAT
>JAPLCQ010000181.1 GCA_026392115.1 Armatimonadota bacterium
AACCAACCGAACTTGACGTGCCGGTTGCACTAGATGCATGGGTTGGGCGTGGAGCCGCGTCCGTAGGCTTCGGCGAAGGGACGGACCACCGTCTCCGAGAAGACGCCGCGCGCATCCAGGACGTAATGCGGTACACCGAGCCGAGCCGCCGCGCGCCGGGCGTCGGAGACGGCATCGATCGAACAGCAGCCCGAAGCGGGGCCGTCACCCGACGCCTCCCAGATGCGCAGGGTGAACCCCACCACGTGTGCGCCCTGCCTCTTGAGCAGGGCTGCGGCCACGGAGCTGTCAACGCCGCCGCTCATGGCCACCGCGACCGTCAAGCGCGCCTCCCCATCCCATGCCGCCCGAGCGCGCGGCCTCCTCTGGTATCCTTGTGGGCACATTTGCTGTCGTGACCCTGGGAGGAACCTATGCGCTTCGATGTGTTCGGCATGTGCAATGCTCTGTTCGACATCCAGGCCGAAGTGACCGACCGGGACCTTGAGGAGCTCGGGTTTCCCAAGGGCGGCATGTCCCTGATCGACCAGCACCAGCACGAGGCGCTGTTGCCGCGGCTGTCGGGCCGTATAGTAAACCACGAAGCCGGCGGCTCGGGTGCGAACACCATGATCGGCGTGGCGCTGCTGGGCGGCCGCTCCTGCTTCACCAGTCGGGTCGCCGAAGACGAGTACGGCGCCCTCTACCGCGCGTCTCTGCGGGAGAAGCGCGTACAGGCCAACCTCGGGCACGGTGACGGCCATACGGGCGTCTCCGTAATCCTGATAACGCCCGACAAGCAACGCACCATGTGCACGCACCTCGGCGTCAGCCGCGACCTCACACGGGCCGAGGTGAACCTCGACGACCTGGCCGCCAGCCGTTGCCTCTACGTCACCGGCTACCTCTGGGATACGTTCAGCCAGAAGGAGGCCGTCACCCACGCCATGAGCAGCGCCAACAGGCTGGGCGTGCAGGTGGCGATGAGCCTTTCGGACCCATTCTGCGTGAACCGCCATCTCGAGGATTTCAAGAACCTCGTCGAGAAGCACGTGGACATCGTCATGGGCAACTGCGACGAGGCCGTGGCCTTGACCGGGTGCGGCGGGCCCGAGGAAGCAGCGCAGGCGCTGGCGTCGATCTGCAAGATCGCCGTCGTGACGATGGATAGCCGCGGCTCGCTGGTTGCCGCGGACGGCGAGCTGCACCGCGTGCCGGTCTGGCCTGCCGAGTTGGTCGATACCACCGGCGCCGGCGATATGTTCGCTGCCGGCATGCTCTACGGCCTCACCCAGGGGCTCAACCCGGAGCGTGCAGGACGGATCGGCGCCGAGGCGGCCGCACGGGTGGTCAGCAAGCTCGGCCCGCGACTGGACACACTGGATCGGGAATCGCTCGAATCGCTGCGTTAGGAAGGCCTACACCAGGACCGCGTCGAGCACGCCGCCGGAGCCTCCGGTGACCCGCACGCGGACCAGCGAACCCACCAGCGCTTGATCGCCCGCGAACCGAACCCGCAGGTAGTTGCCGGTGTAGCCAGTTAAGAGGTCGGCTCCCCCGGACGCGGGCTCAACGGCCACCTCGTGCGCATCGCGGCGTGCAGCCTCGGCTTGCTCGGCATGCGCCTCCTCGGCCACGGCTGCCAGCCGATGCGCGCGGGCGTCCTTTACCTCAGGACGAACCTGGCCGGGCATCTCGGCGGCCGGGGTACCGGGCCGAACCGAATACCGGAAGATGTGCGCCCGATGGAACCCGGCCTCGCGGACCACGCGGCAAGAGTCCTCGAAATCCTCCTCCGTCTCGCCGGGAAAGCCCACCATTACGTCGGTGGTGAGGCCCACGCCGGGCACGACGGTCCTGGCCCTGCGGCATATCTCCAGGAAGGCATCGGCGTCATACGGCCGGCCCATGGCCCTCAGCACGCGGGAACTGCCGCTCTGGAGCGGAAGGTGCAGGTGCGGGCAGAACCTGCCGCCACGCGCCATCGCCCCGAGCAGCGCGTCGGAGACGTGGACGGGCTCGATCGACGAGAGGCGCACGCGGGGGCCGTTCGGAACGGCGCATAGCCGCTCGATGAGGCCGAGCAGCTCAACCGGTCCCTCCGACCCGTCGGAACGGTAGAGGCCGATGCAAATGCCCGCAAGCACCACTTCGGGGCATCCGACGGCGGCCAACGCGCCGACCTCGTCAACTACCTCAGCCGCCGGACACGACGTAGGAGCCGGCCGCGTGAATGGGATCGAGCAGTAGGTGCAGTTCAGGTTGCAGCCGTCCTGCACCTTCACCACGGCGCGCGTACGATGCGAGCTCCGGTGGGCGGCCGAGGTTGGGCAGGCATTCGCAAGCAGGTCGGGACGCGCCTCCGCCACGAAGCGAATGGTGTCCATCTTGTCGCGGTTGGGCACAACCAGCGCATTCTGGTCCAAGCCATGCCCGAGGCGGCGCAGCATCTCCGGGTAGCAACCGGTGAGAACGAGCAAGGCATCGGGACTGGATCGCTGGAGGCGCCGGAGCGCACCACGGGACTTGCGCTCCGCTTCGGTCGTGACCGAGCAGGAGTTCACCACGCAGACGTCGGCGGCGAACCCCGGCTCGACCACTTCGAAGCCATGTCCCTCGAAGTCACGCCGGAGCCGATCGGTCTCGTATTGGTTGACCTTGCAGCCCAGCGTCACGAAGCTAGCCTTCGGCACCTGCGCCCTCGGCGGCCGGCGGCGCACCATCACCCTCGGCGCCGGTTCGGGATCGGCGGCGGCGACTGCGGCCGCCGCGGCGTCGGCGGCGGTGCGGGGCGGCGTCCGCCCCGGATTCGCCCGGCTCGGCTCCCCCGTCCTCATCGCCGAGCGGCTCAAGGGCCTCGGCGTCGGCGTCGGCATCGTCGGCGTCATCGGCAGGCGGCTCAACCTCCAGCCGAGGCATCAGGTCGACCTTCGGCGATGTGCGCCTGCGCTTCTCCAGAATGGGCGGCGGGCCGGGCAGCTCGGGCGGGGCCGGCAGCGGCGGCGGCGGACCCGGAAGCGCCGGCGGCGGCGCCGGGACCGGTTGCGAGACCGGCAGCGATGCGGGCGGTCCAGGCAGGGCCGGCGGTGGTCCGGGAAGGGCCGGGGGCGGCCCAAGCAGCGGCGCAGCCTCCACCGGGGCTTCGTCAACCGGCCTCGCGGCAGGTTGTACGGTCTCCTGCACCACCTTCAGGCCAAGCGCCTGGATCGATGCGGACGAGCCCACGGCGAACACCCTGGTGGAGCGGGCGCGCATCGAGACCCGCACGATCCCGTTGGCGGCAGTGTGGAAGGTGCGCTCCTGCAGGTCGTACAGGCCCATGCCGGCTGGTACGCTCAGGGAACGGACGCCCTCCTTCACGGCATGGATCGATAGCCAGTTATTGCCGCTCGACACGTAGTCGTCGGCGTTGGCTGTGGCCAGGGGCACTCCGGCGAGGCGGCACAATCCGCGGACGACCTCTGCCGTCAACGCCGTCTCGCCGTAGAAGACCGACTTCCATCCATCCACGTCGCGCACGACCAATGAAGGCAGGCCGCTACCCGAGTACTCCCCCACCACCGTCATACCGGGACCCAGATCGTCCACGTAGAAGCTGGGGTTGAGCCGCTCGCGAACGCCGAACTGGCCGTCGCGGACCTCCTGCCCAATCGGATGATCGCGGGCGACGATCTTGGAACCCATCTCAGAACCCCAGGCTTGGCGGCGCAGCGTCATACCAACCACGTCGCGGGCGCCGTCCTCCGGGTCGCCGTGCGCGTCGCAGATGCCCGCGGCGTATACCCAGACAACGACCTTGCCAGCCTTCTGCAACCGCTCGCGGACGGCGACGCGCTGGGCGGCAGGCATTCGGAAGGGCGAGAGGAAGATGAACAGCTTGGCGTCGTCCGGGAACGACTTGAGCAGCACATCGCTCTGCAGGCAGTAGGCCACCGAAGCCCCGGACCGCGCCAGGGCCTCGCGCTGTCCATGCAGAATGCGGCGAGCCACATCCTGGTTCTGGAGATGGAAAAGGCTCGACTCGTCGATCATGGCCACGACATCGGGCGCCACGCGCTTGCGACCGGCCAGCTGCCCGGCATACGCGGAGACATGGCGGCCAGCGCGCTCCCAGGCATCCTCAGAGTCGAGCCAGCCATCACCCCAGAGGTCCATCCATCCGAGGCCCACCTGGTGGGCCAGCCCGATGCCGATGGAGCGCATGTGGGCGCTCTCGGTGGCGTGGCGGCTGTCCATCCGCGGGTTGAAGTCATCGGCGTCGCCGCCGGCCGGCGCGAGATGCGTCTTGGTATCGTCCTCTAGAATAGCCAGCTTACCGTGCACGGCCGGCGAGTCCACAGGCCACGGACAGGCGCCGGCGGCGCCCGGCAGGCGATCTTTGTAGGAAGGCGGACCCGCGACGGCGTCGATAAAGCTCGAGCTGAGGAGCTTGCCCAGCGCCAGGTGGCCCGAACCGGAGTGCGTGAACTCGTACGTGTAGCCGTAGCAGACCGAAACGAGGGACTTGCCGCCGCTCGCCTCCTTGGCCGCGCGGGCGAGACCGATAAGCCGCGTCGCCGTCAGGTCCGAGGTGAACTCGTGGAAGTCCACCCGTTGCCGCTCCCGGCGCGACTCATAGAAGGCCAAGTCGGCTCGCTTCTCGGTGCGGGGCGCGGGTATCTCGGCGGTGTAGAACTGCACTGAGCCGCTGAACCAAGCCGACCGCAGGGCCACCTCGCTGCCACCGTACTTGGTGCGGAGCCAGCGCCGGAAAGCCTCGCGATTGGCAAAGGAGCGGTCGTAACCTGCCTCTGCAGGCTGGAACCATTCGCCCCGCTCCAGGTGGTAGCCGATCACGCGGCGGCCGTACTGGGTGCGCTCGATGTGCGTCACCAGAGCTCGCAGGGCATGCTCGGCCTCCATCCAGTAAGTATCGGAGGCGATGGAGGGCTCTTCAGATGTGCCGGCGTCGTACACCGCCATGTCGCCGGGGTACTGCTGCTTCCAGACCGGCGCGGGCAGAAAGACGATCCGCGGCATGATGCGCGCCGTAGGCGAGGCCTGGGCCAAGACCGACAGCCGGGCATCGACCATCTCATAGACCGAGTCGTCCGGCGGCATGGGGCAGGTCAGTTCGACCAGCGCCGAGACGATGGGCACTCCGGCCTTGGAGGCCCGCTCGATCTCAGACGTAACGCGGCGCTCGCGCTTCTCGGAGCTGACATCACCGAAGAAGAGGGCCGGCGCCAGAGGCTTGCCATCGAGCATCAGCTCCGGGAGCCCCTTGCGTACAACCACACGGGCGCCGGGCGCCACGGGCTCGGTCGGCTCGGCCTCCTCGGTGGCGGGCTTGCGCCTGCCGCCACGTGACCGCTTGGGCTTCTCGGCCTGCTGGATCGCGACGACCGGCGCCTCGGCTGCGGCGGGTTCGATCGCTTCCTGGCTCTCAACCGCCTCGGTATTGTTGCTTCCGCCGCGTCCGCGGCGCGAGCGCCGAGAGCGCTTCGGAGGAGCCGGGGTCTCACCGACGGCCTCCGCCGTTTCCGTGGGGGCCGCCTCGGCTTCGGCCTCGGGGGCATCGATGACCGGGTCGACGACCGGCGCTTCCTCTGCCGCGGGCGCCTCGGCCTCGGGTACGAGCGTCTCGGGCACGAGCGTCTCGGCGGCGGGAGCATCGACCTCCGGCTCCGCGGACGCCTCGGCGACTTGCTTCGGCTTGCGGGACCTGGATGCCGTGGACCGGCTACGCTTCGGCTTGGCGGGCGCCTCTGCGGGCTCCGCCGGGGCCTCTGGGGCGGCGACAGCCTCGATGGCCGCGGACACAACCTCCTCGACCGTCGGCGGAGCGGCGGCTTCCGACGCATCATCGAGGGGAACGGCAGGTACAGGCCGCTTGCGGGGACTCGGCGCACGCTTGGGCTTGGCTGGGGCCTGAGCAGGCGCAATCTCGACCAACACGGGGTTCACAGCCGTCGGCTCGGGCTTTACCACCGGAGCAGGCACCGCCTCGACTGCGACTGCCTCGGCAACGGCCTTTCCCGGGGCCTTTCGGCGCGTTGATGCGGCACGGACGCGCTTCGGCTTCGCGGGTGTTTCATCGACCTGCGGCGCAGGCACGGTGTTCTCGGAGGCGCTCACAAGCGTCTCATCACTGGTCATCTCTGTCTCCTGTTGAGGCGCCATCGCCATAGGCGCGCCGGATGACGCACCCCTCGCCCTGCACCTGAGCTGCGAACGACCGGCGCGCATTCGGTACGCGCCGTCGGAGCTCTAGCGCCTGGGCGGCCGAACTACGGTGAGCGAGGCCTGTCCCCGGTTTCTACTCACGACCCGCATGGGGTCGAATACGTACTCGCGATCAGCTTCAAAGAAGCCCGCCTTCGCCAGCGTGGACTCCACCTTGGGGTCCGGGCCGGTCTCGCCCTCTTGCTGGGCGTAGGCGAGCAGGGTCACCATCATGTCGTTCAGCGGAAATCGCTTACCCACAACGAACTTGCCCTGGTACCGGTCGCCTCCAGCGGGCTCCAGGGGCACCAGTACGTTGGCGCGCTCAATCTTGGCCACCACACGCACGGGCGTCCGCGGCTCCGTGGGAGTGGGGAATCGGGCGGAGATCGTCACCTCGGCCCCAACCTCGGCGATGCCGGGCTCCACGCGCACGCTGCTGAAGCGCATGAGCGCCGAGTCCACGGTGGAAGCGCCCTCGCCTCCAGCCGCAAGCACAACGGGATCCAGCCAGGCCAAGTACGCCTCTAGGGCCTTGCCGCCGGCGCGATGCTCCTCGCGCTCCAGCCAGTAGAGCTGCGCCGGGGAGACCAGGTCCTCGCGCCCGTTGGCCGAGATGCGTAGCCACATGGCGCCTGGAGCGAGGTCGGATCGCCCCCGCTTGCCCGAGCCGCCGGC
>JAPLCQ010000068.1 GCA_026392115.1 Armatimonadota bacterium
AGGCGCCAGAATGGACGGGTTCTCCAGGTACTCCTCGGCGGAGAGGTCGGGCAGGCCGATGGCGTCGTACCGGAAGCGTAGCATCTCGCGCCCCCAGAGCCGCTCCACATGGGTCTCCTGCGTGAGGCCCCCGGCGCCGGGCGCCAGGTAGACCACCACCGGCAGGACCGGCAGACGCCAGCGAACGCGGAGCAGGCTGTAGTACTCGCTCATCCGCGCGGGGACATCGGCCGCCCGCTGCGCCTGCACCTCGATGTGGATCAGTACGATCTCGGTCGCGCCGTCGTCGGTGTGAACGCGAACCACCACGTCCGGCTGGCGGAGGCTCCCTTCGGGCAGATCGGTGAAGACCTCGGAGTCGAGGTGTTCGACGCTGCCGAAGTCGAGCCGGGCCGCCACGTCCGGCAGGAAGAGCTCCATGAACTCCTGAAAGAAGGTCTCCAGCAACTGCTTCCACAACTGGTCGTGTGACATGCGATGCTCCCCCATGGGATGGCCGATGACAGAGTGTAGCCCACGGTGCGCCGTCCGGTGATGCGATCTGACGCCTGGCCCCTCGCGGCTTGCAGGCATCCGCGGTCGCGGCAGCGTATCTGGTACCGTTGCGGGTGACACTGCGACGGGATAACGGGAGGGCGAACCATGGAGCGAGACATGTCACGTCGGACGTTCGTGGCGGGCGCGGCGGGAGCCGTGGCGGCGGGGTCGCTGGGCGCATCCGCGGCGCCGGCGCAGGCGGGCTTCCGCGGCCGCTGGGTAGCCGGCGAGGGCGAGGCGGAGCATCTGGAACTACTGGACGTGGCGTTCCGATCGCTCTGGCCCGATCCTGAGATTCCCTCGCTGACCATGCTCTACTCACCGCTCTGGAACGGCTTCGTCGAGGGGCCGACCTGGGGCGCCTGGTGGGTGCAGAACAGCTACGGCACGACCCTCTGCGGCCTTCCCTTCTTCGGCGAGCCCTACACGACCTGGATCGCCAACGCGCAGGACCTCTGGTTCAGCCAGATGGGCGACGGCAAGCGCCGGAGCTACAACAACTGGGTGGCGCCTGACGGCTGCCTCTGCGACGCCGCATCGCCGGGCTCCATCATCTACAAGCAGGGCGACGGCCGCACCGACATCCATGACTGGGGCATGGAGTTCACCGCCGCGGGCGTCGTGCTCCAGTGCGAGCTGTTGCTGGTGCGCCGCAATCCGGACGACGCCCGGCGCTACCTGCCCATGCTCCGCCGCTCGGCCGGCTTCATCGAGAGCCGCCGCGACCCGAAGAACGACCTCTACCTGGCCGGGGCAGCGGGCAACCTGCTGGCGCCCAGCTATGCCGGCAGCCTCAACGCCGACGGCTCCTACGGCATGGCCTACCTGGCGGGCCTCTCTGTGACCCAGATCGCCGCCCTGGAGCGGCTGGCCCGCGTGGAGGAACTGGCGGGAAACGCGCCGGAAGCCGCCCATTGGCGCAATCTCCGCGCCGCGTCGCTGGCGGCCCTGCCACGGCTCCAGACGCCCGAGGGGAGCCTGATCAAGTACATGGACCCCGACGGCACGCGGCACGGCGTCTACGGCGCGGCCAAGCACGGGTACTACGAGGCCGTCTGCAACCACGACGCCGTCGCCCTCGACGTGGTGGACGACGCCACGGCCCGGCGCATCATGCGGCGCATGGTCTCGATCAGCGGGCTGCGGCCGCACGGCGTCATCATCACGAACCACCCATCCCTCGACGACATGTACACCGCGCCCAGCGGGCTGTGGGAGTTCGGCACGTGGGTCAACGGCGGCCACTGGACCACCTGCGAGGCCCGCATGATGATGGCCTACCACCGCACCGGCCGCTTCGAGGAGGCCCGCCGCGCCTGGCGGCACATCCTCGGGCTCATGCGGAAGTGGCGCGCCGACAACCCGCTCGTCAAGTTCGGCGCCGAGGTCTACCAGCCCAACCTGCCCATCAACGTCGTCTACGACACCTGGGGCGCGCCGGTGGGCCTTCTGCGCGGCCTGCTGAAGTACGACTACGACGCGCTGGGCCTCCGCCTGACGCCGCAGATGCCGCCCACCCTCACCCGCTACGAGCAGCAGGCGCCCGCCTATGTGGGCTCCTCGAAGGTCTATGTGGAGACCGCGGGCGTGGGGCGACTCACCGGCGCGTGGCTCAACGGGCGCAAGGTCGCCGTCGACGACGGGGGCGTCCACCTCTCCGCCGACAGGCTGCGCGCCGACAACCACGTGGCCCTGCAGCTGGGTCACGGTCGGGCGCCGCGCAAGACGTTCCCCGTAACCGCCTCCTTTGCCGTGCCCGCCCCGGCAGACGCGCTCTGGATCCTCGGCGGCGACTTCGGCCGCGCGGGCCGCTTCTACGCGGCGTTGCGGGCCGCGAATCTGGGCAATCGATGGGAGGCGCGCCAGGCGGCCCTGATTGCAGAGATGCTCTCGGCGCTCCGCGCCCGCCGCGAGGGCCTCGCCGCCGGCAAGCTGCTCGCACTGCCGGAGGCATCCGCCAGGGCGGCCGACGGCGCCTACACCGAGGCCGCCGCCCGCCTGTTGGAGGGCCTCGGGAAGGCCGTGGACGCCTACGCCGCCGAGGGCGACCAGGCCAAGGTGAAGGCCGCATGGGACGCCGCGAAGTGAGGTTCCCCCTGGCGCACGCGCTCCTTGCCGCGGCCTGGCTGGCCCTGGCGGCGTCCGGCGCGCGCGCCGAGGAGATCGTCTGGAGCCTGGGCGGACCGTCGCACAGCGTCACCGCCCAGCGCTTCTCCTACCACTCGCAGGCGCCCGCCGGCCTGCGCGGCGCCACCGAGTGGGATCCCTGCTGGCTCTTTCGCCTGCCGAATGGTCCCATCGACGCCGACCGCTTCCGGTACCTGGAGGTGCGCCTCTACTCGTCGGCTCCGGCGGACCTGCTCGACGTCTACTGCAAGGCGCCGGACGGCGAGTGGGGCCTCATGGGCCGCCACGCCATCGTGAGCGGCTGGGCCACGTACCGGGTCGACCTGGCCTCCCTCACCGCGCACGAGTGCAACGGCTCGCCCGGCTCGCGCAAGTGGGGTTCCACGCAGCGCCGCGTCGCGGTATTCCGCATCGACCCAGGCAACGAGGCCGGCCGTTGGGTCGCCCTCTCATCGATCCGCCTGACCGACCAGCCCCTGGCCGACGGCGTCACCCCCGAGCCGAGGGGCGCTTGGCGCGAGCGCACCCTCGACGTGGAGCCGGGCGCCGCCGCCGGCCGGCCCATCCGCGTGAAGGCCGCTCTGGAGCCCGCGCCCGGCGCCCCCGCCACCGTGGCGGCCAGTGTGCGCCTGCTCCGCGGCGGGCAGGTGATCGCCGACCGGGATGCGCCGCTGGCATCGCTCGGGACCACGAAGCTGGATGAGCTGTTTCCCACGTCCCGCTTCATGCCGTCCGGTGGCTTGGCCGTGGAGATCGACGCCTACGAACTGCGGGGCGCCCCCGTCCGCGCCGAGGTGGCGCTGCGGAACCCGCGCGAGGGCGTCGCCAGGATGCCCGCCGCCGCCGTTCGCCGGGTCCGGGGGGAGCCGACGCTTGTGGTGGACGGCAGGCCCATGGTCGGCATGGCGTACCTCACCGCATCGGGCCGCCACCCGGAGCTGCACTCCCAGTTCGCGCGGGCCGGCATACACTTCTATATGGACTGGTTCGGCACGTCCGGCGCCGGCGCCCTGGGCCACGTTGCGAAGGGCCGGTACGACTACGGCGAGTTCGATGCCTACTTCGCCGAGATGCTCGACGCCGACCCGCGGGCGCTCTTCATCCCGCACCTCTACCTCACGCCGCCGCTCTGGTGGCAAGAAGCGAACCCGACCGAGATGTGCCGCCATCTGGACGGCTCCGTCGACCTTCAGTCCTTCGCCTCCGAGAAGTGGCGCCGCGAGATCGGCGACGACCTGCGGCGGCTACTGGCGCACATCCGGTCCTCGTGCTTCGCCGACCGCGTCCTGGGCTTCATCCTCTGCAGCGGCGTCACCGCCGAGTGGCAGCAGTGGGGCGTCTGGGGCGACAAGCTGGCCGACGCGAGCGAACCCCAGCGCCGCGCCTTCGCCGCCTGGCGCCGAGCCCATGGCCGCCCCGACGACGGGCTGCCAACGGCGGCGGAGCGAGCGGGCGGCGACGCCATGGTCCTCCGCGACCCCCGCTCCGAGCAGCGCGTCATCGACTACACCCGGTTCGCCTCCGAAACCATCGCCGACGCCATCGCCCACTTCGGTCGGATCGTGAAGACCTCCACCGCCGGCCGCGCCGTGGTGGGCGCCTACTACGGCTACCTCACCCAGCACGGGCCGCACCAGCAGGACGCCGGCCACCTGGCGCTCGACCGCCTGCTCGCCTCGCCGCACGTGGACTTCCTCATGAGCCCGCCCATGTACACCGGCCGCGAGGTGGGCGGGACCAGCGCCTACATGTCCGCCGAGGCCTCCGTGCGCCTGCGCGGCAAGCTCTGGCTCAACGAGTCCGACATCCGCACCAGCCTCAGCGACCCCGGGGCCGGCTTCGGTCGAGCCGACACGCTGGACCAGAGCCGTGCGCTCCTCCTCCGCGAGTTCGGCGAGATGCTCGCCCGCCGGTCGGCCACCTCCTGGTTCGACATGGACTCGGGCTGGTTCGACCACCCGGCCATCCTGCGCGACATGGCCGCCATGCGCCGTCTGGCCGCCGACGCCCTCCGCACGCGGAAGCCCTTCCGCAGCGAGATCGCCGTCTTCATCTGCGCCGACTCGGCCTACCGCATGAAGCCGTCCATGCTCTGGGTTCCCGCGGTCCTCACGCCCATCGCCGAACTGCCCCGCGTGGGCGCGCCGGCCGATGTCTACCTGCTCAGCGACCTGAAACGGCCCGACTTCCCGGCCTACAAGGTCTACGTCTTCCTCAACGCGGCCAGCGTGGACGAGGCCACGCGCCGCGCCATCGACCGCAAGGTGAAGCGCCCCGGCGCCGCGGCCCTCTGGTGCTTCGCGCCCGGCGCGCTGACCGACCAGGGCCTCTCCGCCCCCGCCATGCGGTCGCTCACGGGCATCCGCCTCGCCATGGAGCCAAGGCCGTCGGTGCAGCGGGTCGAGGCCGCCCCGTCCGCCCCGCGCCTGGCGGACTTCGGGCTCATCGGCTGGGACCAGCCCTACGGACCCACGGTCTGGGCCGACGACCCCGCGGCCGAGACCCTGGGCCTCCTCCGCGGCTCGGGCCGCCCGGGCCTCGTGCGCAAGCGGATCAACGGCTGGACCTCCGTCGCCTTCACCGGCGTGGGCCTCCCGCCGCCGCTCCTCCGCGAGATCGCCCGTCAGGCCGGCGTCCACATCTGGCTCGACAGCAACGACGCCCTCGACACCGACGCCGAATGGCTATGCCTCCACGCCCGCGGCTCAGGCCCCAAGACCCTCCGCCTGCCGGCGCCCAGCCGCGTCACCAACGCCATGACCGGTCACGTCCTGAGCCCCCGCGCCACCCGGGTCACGGTGACCCTGAAGGCCGGCGAGACCCTCCTCCTGCGGACCAAACCAACTGCCCCCTGAGCCCCTCTGAACTTTCGACTTTAGACTTTCGCCTTTAGACTTTAGACTTTAGACTGTCTCCTTTGCCTCGCCGTTCCCGCTACCGCAGCTTCACCAGCCGGGCGTTCTCCCGGATGTCGCGCTTGAGCTTCAGGTCGTGGATCGTGGCGCAGAGGTACCGCTCGGCGTCCACCGCGAACTCCACGCGCAGCCGGTGCTGCCCCGCCACGCCCGGCGGCGAGATGCGGAGGGTATCGCCCTCGTTGAGGGTGTAGACGCACTCCTTCTCCTCGACCGGGCCGGGGGTCCAGTAGCGGTGGCCGTTTTGCCGCTCCTTCCAGTCGAGCCGCATGCGCCCCGCCAGGCCCACCTCGCAGACGGGCAGGGCGAACTCGGTCTGGCCCTCCGTGAGGGTGTAGTAGCGGGCGTCGCCGGCCTGGGCCGGATAGCGCGTGCCGCGCCGCACCAGCAACTCGTACTCCGGGCGTTGCGCCTTGTGATCGAAGAGCCGCACCGCGTAGTCGTGGTGGATGATCTGGTCCACGGTGTGGCCCGCGCCGAACTGCGCCGCCCCCAGCGCCACCGCGCGGAACGGCGACCAGGAGCGCACCTTCTCCCGGCCAAACGCGCCCTCCAGCAGCTTCGCCACGCCGGGGAGCTGCGTGGAGCCGCCCACCAGCAGCACCTCGTCGATCTCCGGTCCGCCTGCCGATCGGGCCTGGTCGACCACCGCGCCCACCACGTCGCCGATCCTGGCGTAGAGCCCCTTCTCCTTCAGCAGCGCCTCGAACTCGCCGCGCGTGACCCGGACCGTGGGCATCCCCGCCACCCGGAACTCGCCAAAATCGGTGGAGAGGGCGGCGGCGGACAGCTCGATCTTCGCGCGCTCCGCCATGGACCGGACGGCGCCCCGAACCTCGTTGCGCACCTGGCCGGCCTTCGAGCAGGCCAGCTCCGCCAGCCACTCGTCCACCGTTTCGCCGCCGATCTCCAGGCCCCGCGCCGCGAGGACCTCGGACCTGCGGCGGCCGTCGGTTCCGGGCAGGGGCGCGAGCCCGGCGCGGACGATCGCGATGTCCAGCGTGCCCCCTCCGAAGTCCACGATGAGAAGCGTGCGCGGCGCGGCCAGGTCCACGCCGTAGCCCAGGGCCGCCGCCACGGGCTCGTCCAGCGTCCGGAAGCGGCGGACCGAGAGCTTCCGCGCGATGCCGTGCAGCTCCGCCCGATAGGACTCGAAGCTCTCCACCGGAACCGTGATGACCAGGTCCTGGATCGGGGCTTCGCGCCGCAGGAGCCGGAGGATGCGGGCCACGACGCCCGGCCTCCCGGCCGCGCCGGGCCGTGACCGCGCCTCCTCGCCGGCGAGACGCACCACCTCCTGCAGGAACGCGGCGGCACATTGCCGGGCGGTAATGCTCTGCCGCCCGCACTCCGCCACGGGCTTCGGGGCCTCGCGGGCCAGCGCGCGCTTCCAGGAGCGGGCCAGCGGCGTGAGCCTGCCCATATAGAGGTCCCGCTCCAGCTCCGCCGCCGCCCGCACCCGCGCGCCGATGTGGAAGTGCTCCGGCGTGTCGAAGTAGACCTGCGACGGGACCATGGGCGTATGCTCGATGGGCTCCTCCACGCAGACGTCGGCCAGCTCCACCGGCGAAGCGTGGCCGCCCACGCAGCGGGCCACCACCGTGTTGGTGGTTCCAAGCTCGATGGCCCAGCACTCGACAGGCGCCTTCTCCGCGTTCAGTTTCGGCATCGCTTCCTCCAGAAGAGCAGCTTACGGGGATTCGGCGGCTTGGCGGCGGCGTGCAGGCTCATTCCTCGTCGGCCTCGGCGCCGGAAGCGAGGGCTTGCTCGATGGCCTCGATGCTCGGCAGGCTTGTCTGAAGGTCCGCCGGCAAGGCCTCGAGCAACTGGTACTCCGCCACGCCGATGGGTTTGTTGGAATCGCGCAGGGCGTACTCGGCCACGACCCTGTTCTGCGTCTTACAGAGCAGAAGGCCGATGGTCGGTCCGTCGTGTTCTGCCCTCATCTGTGCGTCCACCGCCGAGAGGTAGAAGCTGAGTTGTCCCTTGTGCTCGGGCTTGAAGGCCCCTGCCTTGAGCTCGACGACCACGAAGCTGCGTAGCCTCAGGTGGTAGAACAGCAGGTCGATGAAGAAGTCCTCGCCGCCGACCTCGATGTGCACCTGCCTTCCCACGAACGCGAACCCCGCGCCGAGCTCGATCAGGAATCGGGTGATGTGGTGCACGATGGCGTCCTCGATCGCGCGCTCCTCGGCCTCCTCACCCAGGCCGAGGAAGTCCAGGCGGTAGGGGTCCTTCAGAGACTCCCGAGCCAGGTCCGATTGGGGCGCGGGGAGGCGCTCGGAGAAGTTCGTGATGGCTCGGCCGCTGCGCTCCAGGAGACGGCGCTCGATCTGGATCACCAGCACATTGCGCGACCAGTTGTGTTCCAGCGCCTTGGCGGCATACCAGCGACGCTCCGCATTGCCGTCAAGCTTGTCGAGAAGGGCCAGTTGGTGGTACCACGGCAGTTGTGCAAGGACCCCTTGCACAAAGTCGGCATCGGGCCACGCCTCGGCGAAGGCGCGCATGTACTTCAGATTGCGCGGCGAGAAGCCCTTCATGTCGGGGAACGCGCTCCGCAAGTCGTGCGCCAGGCGTTCGATCACCTTGGCGCCCCAGCCCTCGCGCCCTTGCCGCTCGAGGATGTCGCGCCCGATCTGCCAGTACAGGAGCACGAGTTCGCGGTTGACGGCGAGCGACGCCCGCTGCTGGGCGGCCTGGACTCGGGCCTTGACCTCCGCCAGCCACGCGGCATAGTCGGCGGGAACAGGCGCTAGTCCGGGCACGGGCGTATCCCTGTCGTCATCGCTTCTCCCAGAAGAACCGCTTGCGGGGCTTCGGCGGTTCGGCGGCGGATGCCGGCCGGTCCGCGGCTTCCACGAGCGTGGACGTGTCGGTCGCCGGCGCGCCGCGGGCGGCCTGCACGTCGCGGCTCCGGTCCGGCCCCGGCGCCGCGGCGGCGGCCTGCACATGGCTCCCGCGCAAGCGGATCGACTCCAGCGCATCGCGGGCGCCGGCTCGCAGGTCGGCATCGGCATTGCGGTCGGCGGCCACGGCGCGGCAACGCGCCTCGGTCCCCGCGCCAAGCAACTCCTCGCATGCGGCAAGGCGGGCCCAGCGGTCGAGGTCAGGCGAGATCAGGGCGTCGAGCATTCGGTCGTCGGCCGACAGGCCGGAGAGGACCCCCTCGGCCGCCTGCCGGAGGTCGTTGTCGCCGGAGCGGCGGAGTTCAGCCATCTCGGCGACCAAGCCGGGGCGTTCGACCAACGTGGACCCGTTACCCGCCATCGGCGTCACCCCGCACGAAGACCGCGCGCTCCAGAAGGGCGGTCCGAAGGCCCCATGTGTCGCCGTGGCTGAGGTGACCGATCCAACTCCGAACCGACTGGCGAACGTCGACCTGCGTGTAGGCGCCCTCCCGGTAGCCGCGCATCAGATCGCGCAGCCGTCTCTGGAACCGGAGCCCGGTCTTGCGGCGCAGCCTGCGGTGGTCGGGGAAGACCTACCAGCCCAGGAACTGCACCCCGCACCGGGTCGGCACGATCTGGCACTTGCGCGGATGCAGTTCGAGGCGCAGCGCGGCCATTTGGGCTCGGACGGCGGCCAGGGCGTCGCCCAGCCGGCGCCTATCGTCGGAGAAGAGCAGGAAGTCGTCCACGAACCGCACATACCCTTCCACGTGGAGTTCCTCCTTCACCCAGTGGTCGAACCCGCCCAGGTAGACGTTGCCGAAAAGCTGGCTCGTCAGGTTGCCGATGGGGATGCCTGGACCACCAGCGAGGAACTCGCCCGCGGGGATGAGGGCGAGCACGGAGCCGTCCTTCTCGTTCTTGATGAGCCACTTCGACATGGGGCGACCTCGGCGGAATCGGGTGCTGCAAGGCTGATTCGGCGACGGAAGCGGGGAATCCTGCCGGGGCTTGAAAGGGCGCACGAACACGCACGCGGCGCCAAAGCCTGGGGCGGAAACGGCGTGCCGCCGCAGGAGGGATGCTTACGGGGGATCCTTCGTTTCACTCAGGATCACGTCAAGGGCAAGGGCAAGGGCAAGGGCAAGGGCAAGGGCAAAGGCGAGGGCAAGGGCAACGGCGAGGGCCGCCCCGGACCGTCATGGCAGTGTCTCACCACTCAAGGCTCAGGTCGCGCATGTCAGGGTTGGCATCACGGATCAGAGCGATCTTGCGCTCGCGGAGCCAGCCCTTCAGCTGTTTCTCGCGGCCGATGGCGTCCTGCGGCGAGGAATGCTCCTCGTAGAACACCAACGCCGTGGCATTGTACGTCGCGGTGAACCCGGTTCCGCACCGCGACTTGTGCTCGGCCACGCGCCGCGCCAGGTCCCCTGTCACGCCGATGTACAACACCGTTGATGCTGGATTGGCCATGATGTAGGTGTACCAGACGCCTGCCATGCATCCTCCTGCCGCCCTTGGCCGTCATCCCGCGCCCTTGACCGTCAACCCGTCGCCCTTGACCGTCATCCTGAGCGTAGCGAAGGATCCCCCACAGTCGAGCGGCAACCCCTCGCGCTTGCACAGCCCTTGCCGTCGAACCCGCGACGCCTCGAGAGGCGAAACGGCGCGCCGCCGCAGGAGGGATGCTTACGGGGGATCCTTCGTTTCACTCAGGATGACGTCAAGGGCAAGGGCAAGGGCAAGGGCAACGGCGAGGGCGAGGGCCGCCCCGGACCATCAACCTGCCGCCCTTGACCATCGCCCTGCGGCCCTTGACGTCATCCTGCCGCCCTTGACCGTCATCCTGAGTGAAACGAAGGATCCCCCATAGTCGAGCGGCAACCCCTCGCGCTTGCACCGCCCCTGCCGTCGAACCTGCGCCGCCCAGGGCGAACCGAAGGTCCCGCGCGAACTTGTGGACGCGTTCCGTGATCTCCAGGACCAGTTCGTAGGTCCTCGTGATCACCACCAACTCCGATCCGTCGCCCTTGCGCTGGCCGACGGGACGAGGACGAAGGCCGAACTGACGGCGTGGCGGCTTCAGACCCTCCGTCCGTAAGCAGCGCATACTTCGTTCGTCCGGCGCCGAGAAACCCCTCGCACGCGGCAAGGGGGGAAGGTAGACTCATGAGGCGGGTACACGCGGCGAGGGGATCGGATCGAACGTCACGATGGAGACCAACAGCAGGCGAACCTATGCGCCGGCAAAGCGCCCCGGCACAGAGCCCGGCACCGGGTCGGCGCTGCCCGCTGAGCTTGAGCCGCTCTTCTGGGACGTCGAGTTCGCCGAGACGCGCTGGCCGGAGCACGACGACTTTGTCGTCAAGCGCATCCTCGACCAGGGCGGCCTCAACGCCATCCGGTGGGTGCGTGCGACCGTAGGCGATGAGCGGTTGGTTCGATGGCTCGGCGCCCGCAAAGGGGCAGGCATCGACCGGCGACGGCTACGGTTCTTCGAGGCGATCCTCGATATACCCCACCGCCGCGTCAACGCCTGGCTGCGCCGGCCCGAGCGGCAGGTATGGGACAACCGATGCATCACGAAGCCCTGACGCCGGCGCTGCGATCCGCTCTGGAGCGGCTTGGGCCATTCGCGTCCTCGCGAGGCTTCTACCTCGCAGGCGGTACCGCGCTCGCCCTTCAACTGGGTCACCGGCGGTCTGAGGATGCCGACTGGTTCACACGAGACGGGATCAGCGATCCTGTCGCATTGGCAGCTGAAATCGTCGCCCAGGCATCGGGCTTCGCGATCACCTCAACCGCTGTCAACACGCTGCACGGGTCGCTCGGGGCTGTCCGCGTTACATGGCTTGGCTACCCATACCCGCTGCTGCAGCCCGTCATCCACGCCGACGCCCTGAACCTCGATCTCTCCTCGCTCGACGACATAGCCGCCATGAAGCTATCTGCGGCAGCCCAGCGCGGCGCCCGGAAGGACTTCGTGGACCTTCACGCGCTGTGCCGCCTTCACAAGCCGCTGTCGGAGTTGCTGGCCTGCTACACCACCAAGTACCAGGTGCGCGACATCGGCCACGTCCTGGTCGGCCTGACCTACTTCGACGACGCCGACGGTGAGCCGCCACTGAAGGGACTGCGCGCCACGGAGTGGAGGGCGGTCAGGGCCGATCTGACCCGCTGGGCTCGCCGGGTTACGGGCTGACGCCTGACGCCGGGCACGGCTCAGTTCGCCCGCTTCAGGCGTATGAGGACGATGCCCTGGCCCTGCAGATCGAGCCGGATCGCCCCGTCCGGACCGATGGGCGGGCCCGGCTGCTCGACGCCGCCGTCTCGGCTCGCGTCAACGACGCGAACCGTGCAGACGCCGCCCGCGGCCCATGGGAGGCCTTTGATCCGTAGATCCAGCTCGATGCGGCCCTCGCCTCGATGGCTGACCATCACGGTGGCGGAGCCGCCGTCCTCGGACAGCCCGGCTGCCGCAGTCACCTTCGGCGAGGGCGTCTCGACTGCCGCGCGCCTCGGCGTCTCGCAGAGGCGGCGCGACCCCAGGAGCGCCCAGTAGTTGCGCTCGCGGACGCCCTCGGCGCTGAGGATGCCCCACGCGCCCACCTCGCCGTGGTAGAAGCAGCTCACATCGACCGCCGCGTCTTGCAGTATGATCAGCGCCGCCGCCGTGAACGCCGCCCCGCGCGGGCCCGCCATATTCGCCACGAAGGCCCGCCTCGCTTCGGGCGTCGAGGTCTTGCCGAACCCGTCCCAGCTTCCGTTGGGCAGGTAGTTCCACTCGGTCAGATGCGTCTCGGCCTTCGCGAAGCCCGCCTCGTCCAGCGCCCTCCGCACACCGCGGGCGCGGATGGGCAGTTCGGCGGGATCATTCGTGTAGCAGTGCCACGATAGGAAGTCCAGCGGCGCCGCGTGCGCACGGCAATGGGACAGGAAGGCCGTCAGGCAGTCGCCGGGGGCGAAATCGGCTCCGGTCACGGCGCCGGTGTAGCCGAAACCGGGGCCGCCGACCTCTACTCGAGGGAAGCGCGCTTTGATCGCTTTGGCCGCGGCCGTGTACAGCTCGAAGAACTGCCGGTCGCTACCCGTCCAGCAGGCGGGTCGGTTCTCAGGCTCGTTCCATATCTCCCAGTGGCGGATGTCCCAGCGGTGGCCGTTGGCCCAGCCGTCGTTGTAGTGCCGAACCACCCCCAGGGCGACCCGCGCCCATCGCCCGGCGTCCTTCGGCGGGTTGACCCAGCGCTTGATCGCCGTATGCTCGATGCTCTCGCCCAGCCGGTAGATCACCCGCGCACCCGTGGCTCGTACCGCCGCCACATACGCGTCGGTCAGCTCGAAGGTGTAGTTGGCTGGATCGTCGGGGTCCGCGTCGGGGTTCGGGAAAATGGCATGGATGTCCACGACATCGGGGTTGGGCCAGTGGCAGTCATGGAGGCGGCTGAACGGCGGCTTCAGCTCAAGCTGATCGTTGGCGATATCGAGCATGCCGCCGGCGATCAGCGGGCCTTTGTTGATCCCATGCAGGGCCCTGAAGCGGCCGGCCGGTTTGCCGAAGTCACATCGAACCACGGAGGCCTCCGCCGGCATGGGGGCGGTGCGCGATAGCGAATGAGGCGCAAGGCCGGCGCCCACCCATGCCGAGGCGAGCAGGCCGATGATCGTGTGGAACATGGCGCCTATCGTACCGCACCGACGACCGGTGACGGCTCGGGCCTCCGTGCCCGAGTCCGGTGCGGCACGGGCGCCCCAAAGCCGTCGGTCGAGCGCCGGCCCGCCGCCATGCGGGCCGGCCTATCGAGACCGTGGCGCCCTCGCGCCCTAGAAGTCGAACTTGTCGATGTTGTCCTTGTCGAAGACCAGCGGGTCGCCCAGGATGATCTGGTCGCCGACCACCTTCACGGTGCCGATGCGGCCGGCCTTGAACTCGGTGGCGCCGGGCTTCAGCTCGCCCTTGGCCAGCGCCGCGGCGGCGCTGACGGCCAGGTAGCCCAGGTCCACCGGGCTCCAGAGAACGAACTTCTTGACGGTGCCGTCCTTCACGTACTCGCGCATGTCGCTGGGCGTGGCCAGGCCGGTGAGGAAGACCTTGCCGCCCGTGCCGCTCTTTCGGAGCGCCTCGGCGGCGCCGGGGAGGGCCACGGAGGTGATGGCGAAGATGCCCTTCACGCCGGGGTAGGTCTTCAGCGCGTCGGCGGCCATCTGGGTCGCCTTGGCCTTGTCCTCACCCGGCGAGATGGGCGTGGGAGAGAGGTTCTTCATCTTCGGGTACTTGGCCTGGCGGTACTTCTCCATCTCGGCCATCCAGATGTTCTGGTTCGACGCGGTGAGAGTGCCGGTGATGATGATGTACGAACCCTCGGGTCCGATCGCCTCGGCCATCACGTCCATGAGCGACTTGGCGATGCTCTCGGGCGTACACTGCGTCACGAAGAAGTCGCGGGCCTCCTTCTTGGCGTCGGCGTCCCAGGCGACGACCTTGACGCCGCGCGACCGGGCCTTGGTGAGGGCCGGGGCGATGGCCTCGGGGTCGTTCGGCGCGATGGCGATGGCGTCGAACTTGCGCGCCATCCAGGTCCCGACCAACTGCGACTGCTTCTCGATGGTGTCGGTGCCCGCGGCGGGGCCGTCATACACGTAGTCGATGCCGAGCGCTTCGCCGGCTTCCTTGCCGCCCTTGTCCGTGGCGTTGAAGAAACTGATGCCCGTGAGCTTCGGCATGAGTCCCACGGTGAGCTTCTTGCCCGTCGCCGCGGAGCCCGTGTCCACAGGCTTCGCGCCGTCGTCCTTCTTCTCCGCGGGCCCGCAGCCTGCCATCAGCAGAACCGCCAGGGCCGCCATGCCCCATCTTCTCAAGGTCGTCTCCTTTCGCGCCATGGAGGCCGCGCGCCGTCACCTCACGGCGGAGCGGCCCAGCCTCTCGTTGATGATGGCGGTCGCGACCAGCACGATCCCCACCAGGATGATGATGTTCTGGGAGCTTACCCCGGCCATCTCCAAGCCGAAGCGGAGGATGCCGAGGATGGCCAACCCAAGCAGCGTACCCACAATAGAGGCGTGGCCGCCGCTGATGCGCGTTCCGCCCACTACCACGCAGGTGATGGCCTCCAGCTCCATGCCCGCCGCCGTATCGGCCTTGGCGGTGGCGTAGATGGCCGTATGGAGCAGGGCCGCGAAGCCGCAGAGGAGGCCGACGGAGGCGTAGAGGGCGAACTTCAGCCTCCGCACGTCGATGGCGGCGAAGCGCGCGGCCGTCTCGTTCTCGCCGATCAGCTCCGTGAAGCGCCCCACCCAGGAGCGGTGCATCAGCGCCCAGGCCAGCGCGTAGACGGCCAGCAGGATCACCAGCGGCACGGGCAGGTCGGCGGGGTTGGCGCCGGTGCCGGGCACCTTGCAGAGCGAGCCCTGGCCCAGCCAGAGGAAGCCCGGCGGGAAGTCGCCGATGGCCTTGGCCTGGCTCAGGCCCATGGCCGCGCCCCGGAAGAGCGACATGGTGGCCAAGGTCACCACCAGCGGCGGCACCTGGATGCGGCTGATGACGGCGCCGTTGGCGGCTCCGGCGGCGAGGCCCGCGGCCAGGGCGGCCCCGGCGGCGGCGGGCATGGGCCAGCCCGCGTCGCGCCGCCGCATGCCCATGACGATGCCGCAGAGGGCCAGGACCGAAGCGACCGAGAGGTCGATGCCGCCGGTGGCGATGACGAAGGTCATGGCGGCGGCCAGCAGGCCCGGCGCCACCCAGTAGCGCGTCCGCTCCAGCAGGTTGTAGGCGTCGAAGAAGCCCTCGACCTTGACCGCGAGGACGGCGAAGAGGGCGATGAGCACCAGCAGCAGAATCGCCTCGCGGGAACGGAGCAGGCGGCGGATCATCGCGCGGCTCCCTTCCGGCGGAGCAGCGTGTCCGACGTGACCGCCAGCAGGATGAGCAGGCCGACGAAGAGGTTCTGCCAGAAGGAGCTGACCGCCAGCAGCACCAGGGCGTTGTAGACCATGGCCACGAGGAACGCGCCGAGGAGGCCGCCCAGGGCGGAGCCGCGCCCGCCCATGATGTTCGTGCCGCCGATGACGGCCGCGGCGATGGCCTTCATCTCCATCCCCTCGCCGGTGTTGGCCTGCACGCTGCCGTAGTAGGCCGTGTCCAGCACCGCCGTGAGGCCCACCAGGAGGCCCGAGACGCCGAAGACGAAGAGCGTGAGCCGCGCCTTGGAGAGGCCGATGAGCCGGGCGGCGGTCTCGGAGCCGCCCAGCGCCAGCACGCGGCGACCCGCAAGCGTCCGCGTGAGGACCAGGTGCGCCACGAAGGTGATGACGAGGACGTAGATCACGACCTTGGGCACGCCCAGGAGGTTGCCGTCGGCCAGCATGCGGTAGGCGTGGGGCAACTCCTGGATGTCCTTGCCGCCGGTGAAGGTGACGAGCAGGCCCCGGTAGATGCTGATCCCCGCCAGCGTGACGATGATCGGATGGATGCGCGCCAGGAGGGACGTGGCGGCGTTCAGGGCGCCGGCGGCACAGCCGAGGCCCATGGCCAGCCCCAGGCAGAGCGCCGGCGGCGCGCCTCCCCTGGCGGCCGTGGCGGCCACGGCGCTGCATAGCCCCAGCACGGAGCCCACGGAGATGTCGATGCCGCCCGCGCAGATGATCAGGATGGCGCCCTGGGCCACGATCGCCGGCATGGCGGCGTTGGCCAGGATGTCGACGAGGTTCTGCCGGGTGGCGAACTCGCCGGGCTTCAGCGCGGTCATGACAACGGCCAGCGCAACGATGAACGCGACGATCCCCAACTCGCGCATGGCGGGCAGGCGGCCGCCCTTGGCCGCGGTATCGCCGCCGGTGGCACTGCCGTTGGTGCCTCTGCCGTCGGTGGCTCTGCCGTTGGTGGCTCGGGCCTCCGTGCCCGAGTCCGCCCCCGATGCCCGAGGCACCGCCGCCGATGCAATGGCCTTCTCCCCATCCTTCACCGGGTCGAATGTGCCGGTGATGCGCCCCTGCGACATGGTGGAGACCCGGTCGCTGAGGGCCATGACCTCGGGCAGGTCCGACGAGATCAGCAGCACCGCCGTGCCCGCCCTCGCCAGGTCGCGGATGAGGCGGTGGATCTCGGCCTTGGCGCCCACGTCGACGCCGCGCGTGGGCTCGTCGAGGATCAGCACCTTGGGGTTCGTGGCGCTCCACCGACCGAAGACGACCTTCTGCTGGTTGCCGCCGCTGAGCGTGCCGATGGCCTGCTCCATGGAGGTGGAGCGGACGCGCATCTCGTCGATGATGGACCGGGTCTGCTCACGCTCCCGCCCGCCGCGCACCAGGCCGAAGCGGCTGAGGCGGCGCAGGATGGCCACGCTGGCGTTGGTGCGAAGCGGGTGCGTGCGGAAGACGCCCTGCACCAGCCGGTCCTCGGGCAGGTAGGCCAGCCCGGCGTCCACTGCCTCGCGCGGGGAGCCCGCCCGCAGCGGCGCGCCGTCGATGGTGGCCGAACCCGCGGCCAGCGGCTCCAACCCGAAGAGGGCCTGCGCCAGTTCGCTCCGCCCGGCGCCCACGAAGCCGTAGAGGCCCAGCACCTCGCCGGCCCGCACCTGCAGCGAGACATCGCGGAAGGCGCCGCCCGACCCGCTCGCGCCCGTCACCTCCAGCCGCACCTCGCCCTCGGAGCCGCCGCGCGGTCCGGTCTCCAGGTGCATCTCCCGGCCCACCATGGCGGCGACGAGCGAGTCCACGGTGCAGTCGCCGGCCGGGCGCGTCTCGACGGTATGCCCGTCGCGCATCACCGTGATGCGGTCGCAGATCTCCAGCACCTCGTCCAGCCGGTGGCTCACGTAGACGATGCCCACCCCGGCGTCGCGGAGGCGGCGGACCTGTTCGAAGAGGTGGGCCGACTCGTTCTGGGTCAGCGACGCGGTGGGCTCGTCGAGGAAAAGCACGCGGGCCGCGCCCCCACCCACGGCGGCGGCGATCTCGGCCATCATGCGGCGGGCCACGGTGAGGCCGCCGGCCTGGCGCCGCACGTCCAGCTCCTCGCCCAGCACGCCCGCCATGCGCTCGGCCTCGCGGTACGTTCCGGGCCAGTCGATGAGCCCCGCCGGTCCGCGCACGAGACCGCGGGCGAGCAGCATGTTTTCGGCGATGGAGAGTTGGGAGAAGAGGTCGGCCTCCTGGTGCACCACGGAGATGCCCAGCTTCGCGGCGTCCGGCGGGCTTCCGAGCCGCACGGCCTCGCCGGCGACCTCCATGACGCCGCCGTCGGGCCGGAATAGGCCGGTGGCGATGTTGATCAGGGTGCTCTTGCCGGCGCCGTTCTCGCCCACGAGGCCGTGGACCTCGCCGGGAAGGACCCGCAGGGATGCGCGGCGAAGGGCCGGCGCACCCCCGAAGCTCATGTCGATATCGGTCAGGGTGAGGATCGGAGGTTCCATTACACCGTTAACGATTCGAGACGGAGATCGGCGAATCCTGCCGATGGCTGGGCCCGGCGGAGCAGGCTGGGCAGGTAGCGGACGGTTGGCCGGGTCCCATGCCGGACACGGCCCGGCGCACGCCCGCCGCGGCGGACTCGGGCACTGAGGCCCGAGCCACCAACGGCGGTGCGGAGGCCCGAGCCACCAACGGCGGCGCGGACGACGACCGGCTACGGACCCCGGCGGCCTCCGCCCGGGCCCGCCGGCGTGCTGAGTTGCGCGGCGTCCACCACCTCCACCGGGCCCAGCTTGGCCAGGCCGGCCTCAATCTGGGAGCGCTCGCCCACGGCGAAGATCTGGACGCGGCCCTTGCCCAGATAGGTCCGGGCCACACGCTGGATGTCGGCGGGCGTGACGGCCTGGACCTTGGCCGGATAGGTATCCCAGTAGTTGGCGGGGAGGCCGTTGTTCACCAGCTCCAGCGAGCGGCCGAGGATGCCGTCGGGGCTCTCCAGGGTCAGCGCGAAGCCGCCCACGATGCTCGTCTTGGCCTGCGCCAGCTCCTTGTCGCTCACGGGCTCGTCCTGGAGGCGGGCGAACTCGTTGAGGAACTCCTGCGCGGCCGGGGCGGTGACCTCGGTGCGAACGCTGGCGCTGGCGGTCCAGGTTCCGGTGTACTGGGTGGCGCCGAGCGAGGAGTAGGCCCCGTAGGTGTATCCCTTGCGCTCGCGGATGTTCTGGAAGAGGCGCGCGGCCGAACCGCCGCCGAGGATGCGGTTTGCCAGCACCAGCGGCACGTAGTCCGGGTGGTTCCGGGCGATGGCGATGTTGCCGAAGCCCAGGACGGTCTGGGTGGAGCCGGGGCGGTCGACCAGGTAGACGGTGGTCTTCTCCTTCGGCGCCACGGTGATGGAGGGCGGCGCCGGCGTGGCGTCGGCGGGTTTCCAGTCGGCCAGGGCCTTCTCCAGCTTACGCTTAAGCTCGCCGGCGCGGATGTCGCCGGTGACCCCCAGGATGGCGCCGCCGGGGCGGTAGAACCCCGCGTGGTACGCCACGATGTCGTCCCGCTTGATGGCCCGCAGCTCCTCGGGCTTGGGCGCCACGCGCTGGAGCGGCGTGCCCTTGTAGAAGACGCGCGCCTGCAGTCCCGTCATGAGGCCCGTCGGGTTGCTGCGCCGCTGGCCGCTCTGGGACCGCTCGTTCTGCTGGAAGCGGTCCAGCCGCTCCTGCGGGAAGGCCGGATGCAGCAGCGCGTCGGCCAGGAGGCCGATGATCACATCGGTGTTCTCGGAGAGGCCGGAGCAACTCACGGAGGCCTGGATGGGACCGGACGAGGCCCCGAGCTGTAGGCCGAGGCCCTCGGTGAGGTCGGCCAGTTGCTTGCTGTCGCGGTTGCCCACGGCCTCGGTGAGCATGGAGGCGGTGACGGAGGCAACGCCGGGCTTGGGCTCATAGAACCCGCCGGCCCGCAGGCTGATGTTGAGGCGGATCGACGGCGTGCGGTGGTCCTCGAGCAGGTAGACGGCCAGTCCGTTGGCCAGCTTGAACGACCTGGGCTTGGGAAAGCGGACCCGGAGCACCTCGCGCGCCACCGGCGCCTTGCCCTTGATGATGGCTCCGGCGGCCTCCTGTCCGGCCTCGGGGGCATCCTGGCCCATGACCGGCAGGGCGAGCGCGGTCAGCCCCGCGAGGGCGCCGGCCCTCAGCAGCATTCGGTTCATATCAGCGCTCCTCGCCGGCCGAAGTGTAGAAGCCCATATCGGTCTCCTCTTCGGGCGTGCAGATCAGGACGACGCGGTTCTCCTTCCGCAGGTACTGCTGCGCCACGCGCTGCAGGTCGGCGGCCGTGACCGCCTCGGCGCGCGCCAGCGCCGTGTTCATGCGGCCCGGATCGTTGTAGAAGATGGCGTTCTGCGAGAGGGCGTTGGCGCGGCCCATGGCGGTCTGCGTTCCACCGCCCCCGCCGCGGAAGCCCCCGCCGCCGATGGCCGACGCGCGGGCCTGCGCCTTGGCTTTGGCCACTTCGTCCTCGGTGACGCCCTCTTTCTGCACCCGCGCCAACTCCGCCTCCCAGGCGGCCTCGACCTTGGCGGTCGAGGCGTTGGCGGCGAGCGTGGCCGAGAAGCTGAAGAGCCCCGGCCCCCGGCCGGCGAAGCCGCCCGCCGATGCGCTCATCGCCAGCCGCTTCTCGACGATGGCGGTGTAAAGGCGGCCCGAGCGTCCGCGGCTGAGGATGCCGCCGAGCATCTGCAGGGCCGGCGCGTCGGGATGGTCGCCCGTGACGGTTCGGTAGGCCGCCTCGAAGCGGGTGGTGCGGGCCAGCGGGTCGGTCATGGTCTGGCGCTTCTCGCCGCCGAGCGGCTTCTCGGCGATCTCCGGCGCGGGCGGCGCGGCGCCGGCTGGGATGGTGCCGAAGTACTTCTCCACCTTCTTGCGGGCGGCCGCCATGTCGAAGTCGCCCACCACGGCCAGCGCGGCGTTGTTGGGCGCATAGTAGGTTCGGAAGAAGGTGCGAACGTCGTCCAGAGTGGCGGCGTTCAAGTCCTCCATGGAGCCGATGGTGCTGTGCTGGTAGCCGAAGCTGGTGTAGGCGAGCCGGCTCATGGTCTCGGACATCTGGCCGAAGGGCTGGTTGTCGTAGCTCTGCCGCCGCTCCTCCTTGACCACCAGGCGCTGGTTGTCGAGGTTCGCCTGGCTCACGTCCAACGAGCGCATACGATCGGCCTCGAGGAACAGGGCCAGGTCGAGCTGGTTGGCCGGGACGGCCTCGTAGTAGTTGGTCCGCTCCTGGTTCGTGCTGCCGTTCAGGGTGCCGCCGATCTCCTGGACGACCTGCATGTGCTCGCCGCGGCCCACGTTCTCGGAGCCCTGGAACATCATGTGCTCGAAGAGGTGCGCGAAGCCGGTTCGGCCGGGCCGCTCGTTGCGGGAGCCCACGTCATATGTGACGCTGACTGCCACCACGGGCGCGGAACGGTCCGGGCTGAGGATGACGCGGAGGCCGTTGGCCAACCGGTAGGCGGTGTACTTGATCTGCGGGACCCGGGCGCGCTTGGGCGCGGCGCCGGAGGGCGGCGAGGCGAACCCCACCGCGGCGGCCGCAAGCGCGGCCACCCACAATCGCGAGGAGTTTGGCATGGGACCTCTCAGGAGAGTGATATCACTGCACAAGCGTAGACGGCCCGTACGGCTTGCCGCAACCGGGCCGATCACGACGCGCCCTCGGCGGCCTCGCGGGCGGCGACCGCCCAGGCCGCCAGGCGCCCGCCGCGACCGCCCACGGTCTCTATGTCACAGAGCTTCAGCACATGCCGCGAGCCGCGCATGGCGGTCGCCAGGCGCGCCAGATCGGTTCGGACGGCGCCGAAGTCCTCTTCGAAGAGCACCTGCGTGGGGTGCGAGTGGGCCTCATAGGCGCATCGGTCACCCAGGGCCGCCAGTACGGGCTCCGGCGGCGTCCATGGGCCGATGTGGAAGAGCCGGAGGTTGGGCAGACGGCCGATGATGCGCGCCTTGCGGGAGAGGTCCTCGCAGCCGTGGTAGTAGACCTTGCCGAAGAGGCCGGCCACTCGCGCGTTGTAGGGCTGCACGAACTCCTCGTACATGCCGGGAGAGAGCGACGCCGCGCTCTGGGCGTGGACGTAGGCCCAGCAGTGGCGCAGGCGGGGCTGCGCGGGGAGTTCGTCGTGGTACATGTGGATCGTGAGCCCCGCCTCGGGGTCGGCGTCGCCAGCGGCTTCGCGGCCGCGGTGGTAGGCGACGATACCCGACGTGGCGATCTCCATCAGGTCATGCACCAGGGCGGGCTCGTCAACCACGTCGAAGAGGAGGGCGTCCATGCCGCGCATGCGGACGACCCACTCGAAGGGGCCGAAGTGCGCCTCGTCGTGGTGGACCCTGACGGGCAACGCGCCGCCGATCAGTTCGGCGGCCTCGGCGATGAGCCGGTCGGCCTCGGCGCGGTCGATTCGGTAGCGCGGCGGGCGCAGGCGCGGCAGGTCCTGGCGGCCTCCGATGGGCGGGATGGGCTTGGTGGCGCCGGGCGCGTCGGACCGGCGGCTGGGCAGGTCGATGCCCCAGAGCGGCCCCGAGCCGGGCAGCGGCGGCGCCCCGAGCCAGACGGTGGGGAGCGCGGGCTCGTCGTCCGGGATATTGCGCGCCTTCCAGAGCCGAGCCCGGAGCTGCACCTCGATGGCGCGCTCCAGGCCGCCGGGACTGACGACGGCGCCCTCGGGGGCCAGTTCGCGCTCCCAGACGTGGGTGTACATGGCGTAGCTGACCAGCGGCCGCGCCGCCCGAAGCGAGTGGAGATCCGCCCAGAGGCGGCGGCGCGCCAACTGCTCGGGAGAAGCGGCCAGGGCCGCCACCTCGGCGGCAAGGTCGGCGAGCATCGGGTTGGGCATCGGGCGCTCCTCTCCGCGGCCGCCTGCCGGCGCGGAGGAACCGGCGGCCTCCGCGCCGAACCTCCCGCCGTATGCGCGCCTTCAGCATACCCACGGCCCGATGCGTACGGACCTGTGATGAGGAGTTGGCATGTCCCCTATCCGACGTGGCGTGACCGCCGTGCTTGCGGCGGGCGCCGTGAACCCGGTCCTCCCGGCTCGCTGGCCCATCCCGCCCGCGCGCCGGCAGGCCATCGACTACGCCCTGCCCGCCCGTGCCGACGCCTGGCTGCGCCACCCGATCCTGGGCGATCCGAGCTTCGACTCGTTCGTGCGGGAGCCGGGCAACCCCATCGTCCGCGGCTCCGAGCCCTTCAAGTGGCCGGTGAACGTCTCCCTGCTGGAGGACCCGATCTCCGGCAACCGCTATGCCTACGTGGGCTACTATCTGGAGGGCTACGCCTTCGGCGCGGGCCTGCCCGTCACGCACTGCCGCGTCCACAAGTCCACGGACCAGGGCAGGACGTGGACCGAGGTGGGGCCCGTCTTCGACGACCCGGGCTTCAAGTTCGAGGGCGATGAGTTCGCCCCGACCATCGCGCCCGACGTGCAGGTGGTCTACCACGGCGGCCGCTACCACATGAGCTTCGACTGGTGTACCTCCAACACCACCTGGGCCAACGCCTCCGCGCCTTCGGGCGGCGCCGACAGCGGGCTGGCCTACGCCTGGGCGGACCGGCCGGAAGGCCCCTTCCACCGCGCGCCGAGGCCCATCCTCCGCACCTCCGAGGTGCAGAAGTGGAACAACCACTCGTCGCGCTACCACCGGGCCTACGCCACCTCGCTCATCCGCCGGAAGAACGACTGGCTGGTGCTGGCCGACCTCGATTCCGGCGCCCACTTCGCCTGGGGGCAGGTGGCGGTTACGGCGGCCGACCCCATGGGCCGCTGGTCCGAGCCGGTGATGGTGGCGGGCCTTGAGGGCGACACCTACTATCCCGCCCCCGTGGAGGCCTTCCCCAGCTTCGTGCATGGCGGCTATGTCTATGACCCGCGCACGTCGGTGGGGGCCAACCGCAACTTCCAGCTCATCATGCGGGCGCCCATCGAGCAGGCGCACAAGCCCGAGGCCTGGTCGGTCTATCAGCACGGCTCCTTCTGGCACGCCGAGCCCGTGGCGCACGAGGCGTTCGGCATCTGGGGCCAGGCGCCGTCGGCGCAGGTGGCGGACGGGCGGCTGGACCTCCTCTTCCCGTCGCGCCACGCCGAGGGCGGCGTCGGGACCATCAACGCGGCCACGCGTCCTTGGGACAAGCCCATGCGGCCGCGCGGCTTCACGCTGACCGCCCACTCGGGACGGAGCCTCACGGTGACCCGAACCACCTACGGGCCCTTCGAGCTGGACGCCGACCTGAAGCTGGCCTACGGCGCCGCAAGGCTGGCCTGGGGCTACCAGGCGCCGCTGGCCACGGAGGGACGGGCCGACGGCAAGCCCGCGCCGGTGGCCTGGACCCGCCACGCCGGTCTGGAACTGACGCGGACCGGCTGGCGCGTGCTGACCGCGGGGGAACGGCCGGAGCCCGCCGTGATGGCGCAGGGCGCTCTGCCGGATGCCGCCGCCCGCAAGGTCCGCATCACCTTCGCCGCCGGGCGGACCGCCGTGGCGCTGGACGGCAAGCGCGTCTGGTCGGGCTTCGTGGACGCGGCGCCGGGACCCCTGGCCCTGCTGCTGGAGCCGGGCACGCACCTGACGGTGGACCGCTTCGCCGTGACGGGCGCGCCAAGGCCCGCCACGCAGGTCTGGCTCGCCTCCGAGGCCGTGGCGGGTTCGGGCATCGCCGAGGGCTCGTACGACGCGGCTCGGGGCCCCATGTGGCATCTGGGCCAGGGAGCCGTCTGCCGGACGCCCGGGGAACGGGCCAAGTGGAACTTCCGGGGCCGAGGCTTCCGGCTCTGGGCGCCGCGCGGGCCGGAGTACGGTACCGTAACGGTGCTGCTCGACGGCAAGCGGATCGCTTCCGTGGACCTGCGAGCCGATACCGAAACGGCGTCGTCCCTCGCGCTCTCTCGCGCCGGGCTGGAAGACGGCTTCCACGCCCTCGTCCTGCAGGCCGATGACCGGCCGCTGCCACTCGATTGCCTGGAGGCCCTCCAATGAGCCGCACCAAGCCGACCCTCGCGCTCTGCGCCGCGCTGGCCCTGGCCGGAGCCGCGCCCGCCGCGCCGCCGTCCGCCCAGTGGCCCCAGTTCCGGGGGATCGACGGCGCGGGCGTCGCCGACGGCTCTCCGCTGCCCGTCACCTGGTCGAAGACCGAGAACGTCCTCTGGCGCGTCCCGGTGCCGGGCAAGGGCTGGTCGTCGCCCGTCGTCTGCGGCAACCGCGTCTTCCTCACAACGGCGATCCCAGCCGGCGACGTGGAGAAGCCCTGGGTTCCCGAGAAGATGGAGGACAACGGCAAGGGCTACCCCACCACGGCCGCGCAGCGCTGGACGCTCCTCTGCCTGGACCTGAAGAGCGGACGCAGGCTCTGGCAGCGCGAGGCCTTTGCCGCGGTGCCGGATTGGCTCACGCACCCCAAGGGCAGCCACGCGTCGGAGACGCCCGTCACCGACGGCAAGCGCATCTACGCCGTCTTCGGCAGCGTGGGTCTTTTCTGCTACAGCATGGACGGCAAGCCGCTCTGGTCGCGCCGCTGGGGCAAGAGCCCCATGCTCTTCAACTGGGGCACCGCCATCGGGCCCGCGCTGATCGGCGGCCGCGTCTACGTGGTGAACGACAACGAGGCCAAGTCGTGGCTCCTCTGCCTCGACGCGGCCACCGGCAAGGAGCTGTGGAAGCTTGACCGCGCCGAGAAGAGCAACTGGTGCAACCCGCTCGTCTGGCGGCACGGCGACGTCGCCGAGTTGGTCACCTCCGGCTCCAAGGTGGTGCGCTCCTATGACCCGGCAGGCAAGCTCCTCTGGGAGTTGAAGGGGATGTCCTACGCCACGATCCCTTCGCCCTTCGTCTACCATGATCGGCTCTACATCGCCTCGGGTCACGCCAGCGGTCCGACGACGCCCATCTACTGCATCAAGCCCGGCGCTTCGGGCGACATCTCGCTGAAGGCGGGTGAAACCGGCAACGCCTCGGTGCAGTGGTGCGACCCCAAGGCGGGTCCCTACGTGCCCACGCCCATCGCTTACGGCGACCACGTCTACTCGCTCCGCGACTCCGGCGTGCTCCAGTGCCACGAGGAGGCCACGGGCAAGCAGCTCTACCGGCAGAGGCTGGCTTCGGGGATGCCGATCACGGCGTCGCCGGTGGCCGGCGACGGCAAGATCTACTGCCTGGGCGAGAAGGGCAACATGGTGGTGGTGCAGGCCGGGGCGGAGTTCAAAGTGCTCGCCCGCAACACGCTGGACGAGGACACGCTGGCCACTCCGGCCATTGCCGACGGGACGCTGCTGATCCGGACGCTTTCGGGTCTCTACCGCATCGGCGCGGCGCGCTGACGTGAAGCGGCCCGCCGGGGTGACATCGCCGGCGGGCCGCAGGTCCGTTGTTCAGTTGGCGGCGGGCGCTTGGCCCGCGTTACGTCGGATGAGGAACCGCCTCCGACGCAGGTATTTCGCGGAGGCGGTCTCGATCACCCGGCGGGGAATCAATCATGGGCACCTCCTTCTATGTGTAGAACGACATGATCCGACGCTGTGGCTCTTGCCGTACGCGCCTCCGAGAAGGGCGACTAGCATATTACCGACTTCCCGGGTTGACCACCGGCCCGTCCAGCCTCAGCTACTGGTGTAGACGCATAGGCGGGCGTGATTGGTTCCTGCGCCCGCAAAATCGCCCGGTCTTTCTGGAACACCCGACCGCAGGAGCATCCCATGAGCGATGAGCGAAGCCCGCGACCGTACGACGTGGACCTGGACCGGTTCTGGGCCGATGACGCCGCCTCCCATGGCCGCTGGTTCAGCGCGGACAAGCCGCAGACGCCGCTGGCCATCCGTATGCCGGCCACCTGCGTGTATGACGAGTTGGGCCTGCCCATGCCGCCGGAGGCCGGCACGGAGATCCAGGACCCCTACTTCGTGGACCGGGCCCTGCGCATCCGCTACAACGACAAGGCCGAGCGGCTCGTGGGTATGCGCTTCCTGCCCGAGGGCGACCCGCCACCGGTCGAGCATCGTTTCCCGGGCGTGAAGGGCATCACGGACCTCTTCGAGGCCACCGTCGTCGACGTGGGCGGCACCGGCTGGGTCATGCCCTCGGTTACGACGCCCGCCGAGCTGGAGGCCCTGCTGGATCGCGTGGAGAAGCGCGACCTGCGGGACTTCCTCTTCCCAGCGAACTGGGACGCCGACGCGAAGCGCATCCACGAGGCCACGGGCGCCGCGCCGCGCCTGGGAGGCGGCATCCGCGGGCCTGTGACGGCCGCCATGAGCATCTACGGCGTGGAGAACCTGATCTTCCTGATCCACGATCTGCCGGAGCTGGCCGCGCGCTTCCGCGACGTGCTGGCCGACGTCATCATCCGCATGACCAGGCTCTTCTACCAGGTGAGCGGCACGCCCGACCGGCGCGGGTTCGGCTTCAACGACGACAACTGCGCCATGCTCAGCCCCGAGCTTTACGCCGCCTTCGGACAGCCCATCCTGCGGCGCGTCTACGCCGAGTTCGCCCCCGGTCCCGACGACTGGCGCTTCCAGCACTCCGACAGCGCCATGGGCCACCTGCTGCCGCTGCTGAACGAGGTGGGAGTGAACCACGGCAACTTTGGCCCCACCCTGCGCGTGGAGGATATCCGCGCGGCCATGCCCCGCACGGTGATTCACGGGCAGATCGCGCCATGGACCTTCGCGCGCGGCGACGACGACGAGGTCGCCGCCGAGGCCCTGCGCGACATCCGCGGCGTCGGCGCAGGCGGAGGTCTGCTCATAGCGACGGCGGGGAGCATCAACCCGGGCAGCCGCCTCAGCGGGCTCCGGGCCATCATGAGCGTGATCCAGCAGCACGGGCGGCTCGGGGGCTGGTGGTGCAGGGCATCGGGACGTGCGCGTCGAATGGTGGAAGTGCCCCGGACCCAATTGGGCGCAGGAGGAGACCCATGAACCGATGGCTCACGGTTGCGCTGGCGTTGCAGACCCTGGCGGCGTGCGGCGCGGCCCGTGCCGAGGGCGCCGTTGTCGTGCCGCATACGCGCTCCGTGCGCCTCTCCGGCAAGCAGGCCGAGTGGGCGCGGCAAGGGGTGTTGGGTGTGCGGTTCGGCAAGGCGACGGCGATCCCCGCCCAGGCCGGGACCGCCGCGGGCGGGGGGTATGAGGTCGCTTGGCTGGCCCCGGAGGGAGCGCAGGCGGCGAAGTGGCGCCTGGTGCGGCTGCCCTCCCCGACCACGCAGCTGAGCGCGGCGGCCGACCCCGCTACGGGGCAGGTGGAGCTGCGCCAGGGCGCGGAGCGGGTCCTGCGCTACAACCGCAAGACGGTGGACCCGACGCCCAGCCTCGACCGCATCTCCGAGGCCAACCGCATCTATGCACGGCCGCGCTCCGACTACATCGACCCGCTCTACGGCCCGTCCGGCGAGCCAATGACCCGCGATCTGCCCGTGGACCACCCGCACCACCGGGGCATCTACTGGGCCTGGCCCGAGACGCAGTTCGGCGTCGAGATGGGCGACCTCCACGCCCTCCAGCGCGTCTGGGCGCGGCCCGCGGAACCTATGGCTCTCATCTCCGGGCCGGTCTTTGCCGAGGTCCGCGCCGACAGCCTCTGGATGTGGGAGGATAAGGAACCCATCGTCCGCGAGACCGCCGTCATCCGGGCATACCGCTCCGTGGGCGGCGAACGGACCATCGACCTGACGTTCAGCTTCCTCGCGCTGAAGGAGGGCGTCAGCATCGCCCGGCGCGGCACGGCGCACTACGGCGGCCTCAACCTCCGCATGAACGAGGTGGCCGACCAGAGGATCACTTTTCACACCGACGGCCAGGGTGCCGACCCGCGCATGGCCTGGGGCGACCTGAGCGGCCGCTTCGCGGGCGCCGTCTCGCCGGCCGGCCTCACGGTGCTGCAGTGCGCAGAGAACCCCTGCTACCCCGGCGACTGGGTGCAGTACCCGGAGCTGAACTGGTTCCAGCCCACCTTCCCGGCCGCCAACATGCGCCGACCCCTCTCCACCGAGAAGCCTCTGACGCTCCGCTTCCGGCTCTGGGTCCACCCCGGCGCCACGCCTTCCGACGAGACCCTGCGCACACTCTGGTCGGCCGCCAACCAGCGGTGACCCGGACACACACACCCAGGGAGCAGACCATGAGCGAGACCGACAGCCTCACCCAGCCCAGTCGCCGCAGCCTGCTGAAGGCCGGAGCCGCCGCCGCCGCGTTCCCCTACGTCGTGCCCGCCTCGGCGCTGGGCCGCGACGGCGCCACGCCACCCAGCGAGCGCTTGATGCTGGGAGCCATCGGCGTCAACGGCATGGGCAGCGCCAACCTGGCCGCCTGCTATGGTCAGCCCGACGTCACCGTGGCGGCCATCTGCGACGTGGACAAGTCCCGCCGCGACGCCGCCGTGGCGCGTTGCGGAGGCACGCCCAAGGCCTACAGCGACTGGCGGCAGCTCCTGGACCAGAAGGAGATCGACGCCGTCATCATTGCCACCACGCCCCATTGGCACGCCCTCATGGCCGTCGAAGCCGCGCAGGCCGGCAAGGATGTCTACCTTCAGAAGCCCATGACGCTCTACCCCGACGAGACGCTGGCCGTGCGCAACGCCATGCGCGTCCACAAGCGCGTCTGCCAGGTCGGCACGCAGATCCACGCCACCGACAACTACCGCCGCGTGGTGGAGTACGTGCGGAGCGGCAAGCTGGGCCACGTGAGCGTCGTACGGACCTTCAACGTCATGAATCAGGGTCCCGGCGGCATCGGCCACGCGCCCAAGGAGGAGCCGCCGGTCGGGCTCGACTGGGAGATGTGGCTCGGCCCTGGGCCAAAGCGCCCCTACAACCGCCTGCTCCACTCGGACGCCTACAACCACTGCTCCTTCTGGGACTATAGCGGCGGCTGGACGCCGGGCATGGCGCCGCACATCATCGACCTGCCCATATGGGCGCTGGAGCTGGGCGCGCCGCTCCGCACCACCTGCCACGGCGGCCGATACCTGATCGATGACGACGGCGACGTGCCGGACACGCAGGAGGTCCTCTGGGACTACGGCAACGTGACCATGCACTGGACCATGAGCATGGTCAACAGCTTCGGCTTCGACTTCGGGCGGGGCGAACCCGCGCGGCGGCTGGGCATCTACATGCACGGCGTGAACGGCACCCTCTCGGCCGACTACGGCGGCTTCACGGTGACGCCCGAAGGCGCCTTCCTGGCCGACAAGGCGCCGCCCGAGGCCTCCATCCCGCCCTCGCCGGGGCAGGAGCGCGAGTGGCTTGACTGCGTGAAGTCGCGCAAGCAGCCCCTCTGCAGCCCCGAGTACCACTGGAAGGTGGACATCGCCCTGACGCTGGCCAACCTGAGCTACCGGCTGAAGCGGACCGTGCGCTTCGATGCGACGACCGAGCGGATCGTGGGCGACGCCGAGGCCGTGCGGCAGGCGCGGCCCGTCTACCGGGCGCCCTGGCGATTCCCCGCCGAGTACCTGAAGCGCAAGGCATGAGGCGCCTCAACGGGATTCTGCCGGCGCTCTGCGCGGCGCTGGGAGCGGCCGGAGCCTCTCCGAGCCCGGGCCTGAACCTGGCACCCTGGCCCAAGTCGGTGGTTCGCGCGTCGGGCTGGTTCCGCCCTGCCGGGGGCATCCTTCGTGTGACGGCGGGAGAGCAGGCGCAGGCGGCCGCCGGGGCGCTGGCCGCGGTTCTGGGCCGTAACGGCCGGGCATCGCTGCGCGTCCAGCCGGCAGCGGGGTCGCGGCAGATCCTGACGCTCGGGACGCCCTCGCCCTGGGCCGCGTCGCGCCCGTCGGCCGAGGGCGGCTACCGGCTGGAGGTGACCCCGCGCGGCGTCTCCGTCGGGGCGGCCGACGCGGCGGGCCTGCTCAACGGTTGCGCCACGCTGACGCAGCTCATAACGGCCAATAGCCGCGACGGGGCCTTGCCCTGCGTGCGCATCGAGGACCGGCCCAGCATCGCCCACCGGGGCTTTCTCGATGACATCACGCGCGGGCCCAGCCCAACGCTCGCCACGCTCCGGCGGCAGGCCGCCCTCGGCGCCTCGCTCAAGCTCAACGTCTACACCTGGTACCTCGAGCACCAGTTCGCCTACCCCGGCCTGCCGGACATCGGCCCCAGGGGCGGCTCCCTGCTCCCCGCCGAACTGCGGGAGCTGGACCGGGCGGCGTGGCTGCGGGGCGTTGAGCTGGTGGGCTGTCAGCAGTCGTTCGGCCACTTCGGGAATATCCTGACCAAGCCCGCATACAAGCCGCTGGCCGAGACGCCGGACGTCCTCAACCCATTGTTGGCGGGCTCCTACGGCCTCCTCGGCAGGATGTACGAAGCCCAGGCCCCGCTGCTGCGGTCGAAGCTGTTCAACGTCTGCTGCGACGAGACCTGGGGCCTCGGCACCGGTCCCACCAAGGAGGAGGCGGCGCGGATCGGCGTGGGCGGCATCTACGTGGGCCACGTGCGGAAGGTCCACGACCTGCTGCGGGACCGCTTCGGCAAGCGGATGATGATGTGGGGCGACATCATCCTGCAGCACCCGGACAAGCTGGACCAGATCCCCAAGGACACGGTCATGCTCAGCTGGGGATATGACCCGCGCCCCTCGTTCGACGAGGCCATCCTGCCCTTCGCCAGGGCGGGGTACGAGTTCTGGGTCTGCCCCGGCACCAACTGCTGGAGCCGCATTCTGCCCGACTTCGCCTCCACCGCCGTCAATGTGCAGAACTACGTCCGCGACGGCGCGAAGCATGGCGCTTCCGGCGTCCTCAACACCAACTGGCTCGACGACGGCGAGGCGCTCCTGGGCGGCAACTGGTACGGCATCGCCTGGGGCGCCGAGTGCTCCTGGAACGCCTCGGCCACCCCGCGCGACGCCTTCGACCGGCGTCTCGGCGGCGTGCTCTTCGGCGTTCGCGACGACCGCTTCGGTCGGGCCATCCGCCGCCTGGAGACGCTGCACGCTGTGCCGGGCCTCGAGGGGCTGATGAACAGCCGCTTCTGGCGCCCCGAGGCCGGCGGCCCGATCCGCTCCGGCACGGCCCTTGCCGACCGGATCGATGCCGCGGCCCTGCCCGCCCTGCGCGACCTTCGCTCCGTGCGCCGGGCGGCCACCATGAACCAGTGGGTGCTGGACGATCTGATCCTGCAGGTGGAGCGTGTGCAGCATCTGTCTGACCGGCGGCGGCTGCTCTCCCGAGCCGCCGAGGCCTGGCAGACGGCCCGCACGGCGCCCACCGGCTCGCCCGCCGCTCGTGATGCCCTGGCCCGATCCGGCGTGGCTCTGCAGACGCTGGAGGCTCGGCTGCGCGGCCTGCGGAGCCGCTTCGCCGCCCGCTGGCTGTCGCAGTTCCGGCCCTACTACCTCGACCGCACGCTGGCGCGCTACGACGCGGCCCTGCGGGAGGTCGCTGCCGCGCGCTCGGCCACACGGACGGCCCTTGCCGCCGCCGCATCCCGCAAGTCGACGCCCGAGCCGCCAGCCCTGCTGCCCATCGCAGCCGTGGCCATGCAGCGCTCCGCACTGGCGCCGTCGCGGGCCGAGGCGAACCCGCCCGCGCCCTGGGCCGTGCCGGGCGCCGCCAGGCGGCTGCCGATCCTCGTCGCCGCCGCCGCCAACGGGCAGGCGGGGCAGCCGCTGGCCGTCGAACTCCCCGCGGGCACGCTGCTCCATGGCCCGCTCACCTGCATCGAGGCGGCCACCGGCGCGGCGCTCCCATGCCAGGTCGATGCCGAGCAGGGACGGCGCATCCTCCGCCTCCTGGCTCCCGGCTCGCGGGCGGGCGGGGTCGAGCGGCAGTTCCACGTCTACTCGGGCGGCCCGCAACCCACGGCGACGGGCATGGCGGTACGGCGCGACGGCGCCGGGTTCATCCGTGTGGGGAACGGCAAGCTCAGACTGCGCTTCGGCGCCGAAGGGGGGCATATCTACCGCTGGTGCGTCGATGCCCTGGGCGGCCTGGACCTGACGGAGCCGGGCGACAGCGGCTGGGCGGGCTTCGCGGACATCAACGGCGTGGCGCGGATCGCCCGCAACGAGCTGACCGCGCCGATCATCGGCCCGGCCATGGCGCGCATCGTCAGCCGCGACCCGGCGGGCCTCACCAAGACGTTCGAGGTCTGGGCGGGCGCGGACTGGGTCGATTGCACGCTCACGGAGCCGACGACGTGGTTCGCGTGCTACGACGACATCCGCGTCATGGGCGCGGAGACGGCGCGGCCCGGCCGGAGCCTCTTCGAGGACGGCCACACGACCGCCCTGAAGCCCCTGAGCAACGCGCCGGGCGAGTGCCAGGAGAGCCGATCAAACGTGCGCTGGGCGGCCAAGTTCGCCCCGGGCGGCGCACTCATCGCGCTGCTCACGCCCGAAGGCCCCTCGCGCCTGACGGTGGGACCGGGCGGCGGCATGGGCGCGGTCGTCGCGGACTGGGGCGCCCCGTGCGAGCGATTCGTCATGGTGGGCGGCGCCTGCCCACCCGACCCGGCAGCCAAGCTGAACAGCCTGCGCGCCGCTCTCGACGCCCGCAACCCACCCCGCGTGGCGCTGGGGGAGGAGGAGGAGAGGTAGGATAGGGGTCCTGAACAACACCCAAGCGCCGGAGGCCGGGCCCGTGGTGGGATCACCGACACGCCGCCAACACCGCGAGACGGGTCAGCACCCTGAATCCCATGGGTACGGCATTACCCGGAGCGGCAGAGACCCCAGTGTGTGCCGTCGGTTCAAGGCCCGAGCAGATGCTAGAGCTTGCCAGCCGGGCACCAGGGAGAACGGCGGCCGGTGCCTCTCCACCGGGCTACCAATGGGGACCAAGGCGTGTGCGCGCGCTTGGCACGCCAAACCCTGACCGTCAGGTAATGAGAAACCGCGTGACATCCACCTTATTGCCACGACCCTGAAGGAGGACCGACCAACGGCGCCCAGAGCACTCGACGTGGACGTGCCAACCTGCGCCGTCCTCGCCCGGCTTGGGATTGAACATTGGGGTCCACTCCCGAAGATTTGCCAGAGGAACCAGTAGGATCGTATCGGGCGTCCCGCAGGCGAGTGCCACGTAGGCGGCGCGAGCCGACGATATCGCGACAAGCTGGCGTTCGCGAAGGTTCCACCAATACCGGTCATTCGCATGTTGCTTCGACACAAGACAGCACACACCACAGGCTGCGTCGCTCGTCAGAGCGCAGCGACCGGTCTTGATCGAGAACGTAACGTCGAGCTTCAGTGCTATGCGCATCAAGCAGTCCGACCACGGCGGCGCACCATTCACATGAACCTGCTTCTTAACATCGGGCGTGGGACCAGAGCGCGTGTCGGCCAAGCTGTCGTACTTCCCTACGTGGTCGGTACTTGCTCGTGTGCTCGAAGCCGGTAAGTGCGGCTCCGGAGCCAACGCAAGCATGAGGCGGGACCTGATCTCCTGAAGGCCAGCCGACTTGGTGTTGTCTACAGACCGCACCAAGCGTAGAGCGGTATCGACCAGGCGGAACAGGTCGTCTGGTGTCATGGCTCGCTCGTGAGCCACATGGTTCCGCCAGTCCTTCATCTCATGGACAAGACTGCGAGTCCCTCGCGGCAACTGCCCGTCGAACACGTGCCAGTGCGCAATCATTGCCTTCAGGAGCGCCTGCAAGTCCCAGGTCTGCGCCTGGCCAACGTACTCCGGACCGCACCGGGTCTGCCAGTTGGTGCCGTAGGCCGCTTGGAGGGACTTCCCGACAAGCGGCCCCAATGCCGCCTTGACAGATTCCCGGCACTCGCGCACGATCTTGTCTGTGTCCATCCTGAAGTACCTCCTGATCAGCATCCGTGCCCGACCTGCTGCCAGCGTCAGGCCAATGCCCAGGCCACCGCGCCACGGGCTCTCGGTGTTGCGGGCCCAGCTGGCAGCCTACCATTACTTTGAACTTGTGGACGCAAGCCCGTAGGACGCCAGGACCCCCGGCCCAACCATTGGGTCGGCGCCCAGACCGTTGTGCTCGACATTCTCAAGGTACCACGCGCGGGCGGCTGCAAGGCATCTGAGTAGACAATCGACGCCCCGGCGCAAAGCCATAAGCGCCAGCGGTTCGTGATGGTCGGCGGCCTCTGCCCAGCCGACCCGGCCGCCACCCTCCACGCCCTGCGCAACGCGCTGGACGCCCGCAACCCGCCGCGCGTGGCGCTGGGGGAGGAGGAGGCGCCGTAGGGCAGCGGCGCGCCGCCATCGTGCCGCGCGAAGCGCAGGCCTCCAGACAAGCCACCGCGGCGCTGGAGTCGGGGCCCTTCAATGCGACCAGGAAAGCTCGACGCAACCGGGCCACCCTCTTGCACGCGCGCGGCGCGCTGGCCAGTCGCCGAAGGGCGACTTCCCGCCGTTCGTTGCGGCGGTTTCAACCGCCCGCACCCCGTCAAGCCACGTCGCCGACGGAGTCGGGGTCCTTCACTTCGTTCAGGACGACCGTCAAGGGCCAGGGCCGGCGCTGATCGA
>JAPLCQ010000125.1 GCA_026392115.1 Armatimonadota bacterium
CGAGGTCCTGGCCGTCGCGGAGGATGCTCCACTCGATCCCGGGACGCGAACCCGCGGCCGGCATTCGGCCTGACCAGGCATCCGGCGCGACCTGCGTCCAGGTCACCGCGCCTGCGGCCTGCCCGGACCAGAGCAGGCGCACAGGGCCCGCCAGCAGGTTGGTCTTGTCGCGGCCGCCGCCCTCGGAGTCGAGGCCCAGGGAGGCCATGCCCTCGGACGGCGAGACCGTGACCCGCCAGCGATGGCGGTCGTCGGTCACCTCCTGCGCGGCCGGTTCCGGCTCGGGTTCAGGCCCGGTGTCGAGGGCCGGCGCCGGCAGGCTCGCGCCTGCGCCGAGGCCGGCGGCGGCCTGCACGAGGTGGCGGCGTGTCAGGCGCATGGGTTGCCTCCGTTCACTTCCCGCCGACCTGCGCGAAGCGGAGCAGTGTCACGGGGCCAAGCAGTCCCGAGGGCAGCGGCGTCAGGCTGCTCAGGCGCAGGGGCCCGCAGTAGCCCTGGAAGTCGTTCTCCTCAAGGTTCCACTTCTGCCACGGCCCGCCCCGGCGTACCAGCCCGACCACGCGGTTCTGCGCCAGGTTGGCCACGGCCAGCGACAGCCGGTTGCGGCCGGGCCGGAGTGCGGGCGTCAGGTCGACCTGGAAGGGTGTCGTCCAGAGGTCGCCCAGCCGCCGCCCGTTGAGGGTCACCGCGGCGGACTCTCGGAGCTCACCGACGTCGAGCAGCCACCGTTGGCGGGCGTCGCCGGCGGACAGGTCGAACTCGGTTGTGTAGGTGACCACCCCGCTGAATAGCTCCAGGTCGGGCCACTCGGTCCACGATCTCAGGTCGGTGATGGATCGGGCCTGCGGGCGGCCTTCGGTGTCCGTCCATGCCATGCGCCAGGCCGCCGCCAGCGGGCGGACCTCGGCGGGCTCGGCCTCGGGCTGGGCGGGGGCGGCGGGCAGCGGCTTGGCGCTCAGGCGGATGGTGAGCATCTCGGTGGGCTGCAGCGACAGGCGCACCAGCGACCCGCCGCCCGGACGCGAGCGCACGGCGGCGGAAGCCACCTGCCCGGTGCGCGGGTTGCCCACGCAGGCGTACCGGCCCGAACGGGCCAGCGGCACCCAGAGCCTCTGCGCCCGGTTCGTCTGGTTCTTCACGAAGTAGATCGCATCGCCGCCGAGCCGACCGCGCCAGAGGGTGAGCACACCGGGCATCCCCTCGGTCCGCAGGCCATGGGCGGCAAGCCATTTCGGCGCGTCCTCGGGCTTCGCGAGCAGGACCGCATCGGCGCCGACCGCCGCCAGACTTCGAAGCCCTGCCGAGGCGGCCGAGGTCTTCTGGACCAGCGGCAACCCGTGCGGCACGGCGGAGGGAACGCGGCCGACGAAGAGGATCGTGGCGCCCTGTCGGGCCAGCTGCTCCATCCGGGCGATGGCTCGCGCGCTCATCGCCTCCACATCGGGCAGGACCAGGGCGCGGTAGGTCATCTTCCCGGCGCGGAGGCGTCCGTTGACCACGCTCGCCTGCTCGCAGATCAGGCGATCCGAGCCGATGTCGTAGCGAATCCCGCTCCCGCCCAGCGCCTCGAAGAGGGCCGACATGGCCGCGGTGGGTCGCTCGAGGCCCGAGTTGGTGTTGCGCCAGACGAAGGGCTGGCCCCACTTGAAGCCGCCCAGGTTGGGCTTGTTCCACATGTCGTGCTCGGGCCAGATCACCAGCACATCCGGGTCCGGCTCGGCCGACTGGCTCAGGTGCTGCAGCCGCGCGAAGTAGTCGTTCAGGCTCCGTATGTGCGGGAACCAGGGCTGCGTCTCGCTGAAGTTGCCCCCGGCGTAGTACATGGGGCCCGGCCAGGGCTCCGCGGCGGGCGTGAAGGGCACGCCGTGGTAGATCATGTGGTTCGTGCCGGCAAGGATGTCGCTGTCGCCGCGCTTGCGGAACCAGTCGAGCGAGCCGATGAAGTTCTGCCCGGCGCCCCAGGTGAACGTCTCGTGGGAGACCAGCCGATGCCCGGCCAGGTGCGCGGCAGAGGAGCTGAACGGCGCCGAGTCCTCGTGGATGCCGGCCTGCATGGAGGTGTCCACGGGGTTGGCCGGGTCGCCCATGTACTGGTACCGGGTGGTCATCCCGTTGCCCCGCGCCCACGCCGTCCATCGCTTGACGAAGTCGATGTGGAGACCGGCGCAAACCTGCCGGTAGTCGTGCCAGAGGCGGACATTCCCGGGCGTGCCGGTCTCGGCGAGGAACTGGTGCAGGTAGGGCCGCAAGTCGTACCCGTTCACCCTTTGGAACTCGGACAGGAAGCCGGGTGTCGTCCCCTGCCGGCCTTCATAGGAGTCGCAGAAGGCGGCGCGCGGACGCAGCGGGCGTAGCGCGGCCAGCATGCGGTCCAGAGGCTCCACCAGGTTGGCCAGCGCCGCCGGCGACCAGTAGTCGATGACGGGTCCCACGCCGCCGGGCCCGCCGACGTAGACGTCGAAGTGGGTGTATCCCATGCGGACCACCAGAACCTTCCACTGCCCCGTCGGGAGTGGCCACGCGCGCTTGCCGTCGACCATGCTCGGCTCGACGACGAGGGCGGGATCGGCTCCCTTCAGGTCGCGGCAGACGGTCACGCACTCGATGGGGTCCTTGCCGGGCGCATCCTGCACGACATACGGACGTGCGGCATCGACGCTGACGGTGAGGGTCTCGAAGCGCCAGTCGCGCTCGGCGTTGGCGCGCGTCACCCACGGCCCGCCCATGGGCCAGCCGCCGCCCATGGTCATGTCGATGGGCATCCCCAGTCGGCGGCCCTCCTCCAGCGTATGCCGGAGCATCCCGATCCACTGGTCGGATAGGTACGGGATGGCGGGGAGGACGGGGTCCTTGTAGGCGTAGATCGGGCAGACGAGCATGGCGCCGAAGCCCGCCCTCTTCAGGACGCGCAGCTGCCGGGAGATCTCGGGCTTGCTGACGCTGCTGCCGAGCCACCACCAGAAGCCGCCGGGTCGGGCCTCCACGCCGATCCGGTCCCAGCCGAAGGGGTGCTGTCGGTGCGCGGGGCCGACCGCCGGCGTGGCCTGCGCGCCGCCGAGCCCCATGGCCGCAGCGGCGAGGAACCCCGTTCCGGTACGCCTGATCGCGGCGCCGATGCCGCGCCGTCGGGTGGTCGTCATGGCAGGTTGAACTCCGTGAGGCCCTGAAGCGTGACCGTCTGCCGCCGGGTAGCGGCGCCGGATGAGTAGGGCAGCGGCTCCGACCACGCATGGCCGTCGGCGGCCTCGCGCGGATGCTCCATCCAGAGCCACCAGCCCGCCCGCAGCGTCGATCCCGTCGGCGCGTCTGCGGCGCACTCCATGTCGACCTCGAGGACGTGCCGCCGTCCGGGGATGCGTATCCGATGGAACACCCAGGGCGTGAATGGCAGCTCATGGCGGGTATCCGCCGGGATCGAGGCCGCGGTGGGACTGCGGATTTCCGTGGCTTCGGCCGCCTTGCCGTCTAGCGTGGCCGCGCATCGCCAGGGCTCGGCCGCCGCATCGCCGACCACGAGGAGGTAGACCCACGCATCCGAGCCTTCGGGCGACGACATGGCGCACCGCCCCGTGAGCCGCAAACCGGCGCCGGCCGTGCGCGCGAGGCCGAGCGGCTCGGAGGTGGCTTCGCCTCTGCGCGAGGAGGGTGCGGACGCCTCATCGGGAACAGCGCCTTCGTCGGACTCTTCCACATGGAGCAGCAGCAGCTGGTACGCCTCCAGCGTCACTTCGACCGTGTCGCCGAAGCGAACCGCCGTGGCAAGCGTCTCCCGGTGGGGGTAGACCACGCGCACGGCGCAGCAGGCATCGCCGGCCTCGTCGGCTGACCAGCCCATCGACCGGCCCAACTCCAGCCGCACCCGGCGCGGCTCGATGAAGGGGTTTCGCAGGACGATGATGCCCCGGCGGCCCCGGAAGTGGGCGTAGCCGTAGGGCTCCCACGCATAGGGGTCGCCCAGGATGGGGCGGCACCGCGTCAGCGTGTCGGCGTTGCGGCGCGCCCAGCGGAACATGGCGGCAAGGAAGCGCCAGTCCTGCTCCGGGTTCGGCAGCAGGTCCGGGTTCATGTACATCGTCAGCAGCCTGCTTCCCCGGCCCGCCACCATCATGGCGTTGTCCTGCCAGTTGTCGAAGAAGCTGTCCGGGTCCACCGTCAGCGTCGGGTCGAGGTAGATGCCCAGCGTCTCGACGGCCGCGGGGTCGAACCCCGGGTTCTCGGCAAGCCGGCACCGGAGGAGCGCGTCGCGGCTGGTGGTCGCTCCGTCCAGGCCGTTGGGCGACGGCACGATGGCGGGCGCCGTGCCGTCGTAGGTATCGCAGTAGAGCGTGTCCACATACTGCAGCCACCAGGGGCTGAGCCACATGCCGCTGGTCGGGTCCAGATGGATGTCGGGCTGGGCCCGGCGGATGGCGGCCAGCAGCTCGATGAACGCATCGACGTTGGCCTCCCGCGCATAGTCGCCGGCGAGGTGGTGAGCGTGCCGGTCGGTGTCGCAGGAGGCGCAGAAGCCGTCCATCTTCAGGAAGCCCACATTGGTTGCTCGCACCAGGTCCACGATGGCCCGGCACATCTCGCGGCGATACGCGGGGTCGCTCTGGCAGAGGAACCAGTCGAAGGTGGCGTTGCGGGCGTATCCCTGCTCGGCGCCCCACCCGGCGTGCTCATAGCCGCTGGAGGGCGATAGCCAGAGGCCCAGACGCGCCCCGGAGGGCGCCAGCGCCGCGGACAGCGGCGCCAATCCGCGCGGGAAGCCGCCGGCATCCACGTCCCAGAGGCTGCGCTTCTTGTCCCAGCCGTCGTCCAGCGTGAAGCTGTCCAGCCCCACGCCATGGGCATCGAAGAGGCAAGCCCGGAACCTCGAGATCAGCTCCAGGCTGTTGGCCTCGGTGGCCGGAGTAACCGTGGTCCAGGTGTTGTAGTCGATGTGTACGGCACGACTCCGGCGTTGCGGTCGGAGCCGCTCGATGTAGTCGCGGAACCAGGACGCCGCCTCGCCCGACGCGGCGACGCCCACCACCGCCGGCTTGGCCTGGAAGAGGCCCGACACCGTGCGCCCCGGCCGGTGCGTGAGGGTGACCCGGCCGTCCCGGTACTGGTTCAGCCCCGCCGGGTATTCGAGGCCCCAGAACGTCTCCTCCATGAGCACGGGCTTGCCGAAGCCGGACTTGTCGTCGATGCCCCAGACGTTCATGCGGAGCTCTTCCGGCGGCCCCTCCTCCTGAGACCAGCAGATGCCCGGCACGCGCACGGTCCAGGCGTCTACGCGCCGGATGGGCAGGGGGGCGTCGGTCGTAAGCTCCAGGCGCCGCCGCACGAAGAAGTCGCCGGCGCCCAGCTCATAGATGATGGCGACCCGCACGCCCCGCTCGGCGCACGAGCCCTCCAACCTGACCCGCTCACCCGCGAAGGCGGGCTTCGACCAATGGAAGCCGGAGGCCGTGAGGGTGGGCAACCCCTCCACCTCGATGCGGAAGTCGTCCTCATCCAGCGGCAGCGTCCGCCCGGAGAGGCGGTTGTGCAGTGCGACGGCGGCGCAACGGCCCGCACGATCACTGAAGTCGAGCCGCAGGCGCCGGTTCGCCAGCGTGCCGCTGTGGCCCGGATCACCCATGGCGGCAACCGCTCCTGACCACGGCCTCAGCGCACCGTCACCGCGAGCACGCGCACCTCGCCGGGGGGCGCCTCCACCGTCATGGATCCGCGGCGCACCTCGACGGGCTTGCCGGTACACCACTCCACCGCCGAGAGCGCCCGACCGGACTTGAGCGTCACCGTGACGGTCTGCGCGGCGGACGGGTCCACGCGCACCGGCGACATGATCCCCTTGCTCAAGCCCTGGTTGTTCACCAGGCCGACCACCCAGCCCGACGCCGTGCGGTTCACCAGGTACTCCACGTCCCCCGAGACCCGCACGGGCAGCAGCGCGGAGGTCCACGCCTTCATCAGGCGATGTACCTCCTCCACGAAGCGCGCCTCGTACGGGAGCAGCTTCGAGCCCTCCTTGCGGCGGGCCAGCGTGGCGGCGTCGGCGCCCCAGTGGGCGGGGGTCAGCCACCGCTCGGTGTCGATCTGCGCGGGCGTCTCCTCGGGCCGCAGGCCGAAGAGGGTCACCGTTCCGCATCGGCGAAGGTCGGCCAACCGTTCGCCCAGCTGCCGGGCGTGGGCATGCGTGATGGCGAGCTTGCCGCCGGCCTTCAGGTACCCGGCGAGCCGCACGAGCAGGTCGGGCTGGAACTCCTGATCGCCCAGCAGGGCCAGCGCCGGGTAGCTCCGCATCACGTCGTCCGAGGCGTTGGAGAGCAGCACGTCCAGGGTGTCGCCATAGGGCGAGCGAACCAGGCGGAACTGCTCCTGCTCGTCGTCCACGCCCGGAAGCACGTCGAGCCAGAGCGACCTCGGGAAGATCGTGTTGAAGAAGAGCGAGACCTCCCGGTCGCCCAGCGTCGGCTTCAGCACGCCCCACGGACGGGGCTGCGTGAGCTGGAAGCCGTTGAAGCCGCAGTACTGGTCCAGCATCACGGCGATGGGAGTGCACGGGACGCCGCGGTCGGGATGGGCGTCGGTCAGTCGCATGAACCCCTGCGCCCGCTTGCCGATGGGAGACAGACCCATGCGGCGCTCCGGCGGCAGCGCCTCGTTGGCGCGTTGGTCGCCGGTGAAGAAGATTGACTGGCAGGCCTCGGGGCAGACGATGGCCGCGCCGGCGAGCCATGCCACATGCCACATGCGCGACAGCAACGACGAGGAGTGGCCGCCGTTGGGGATGCCGATGCCGCCCTTGGAGATGCCCTCGCGCACCTTCGCCTCGTCCAGCGCGTGGGGCGTCCCCTCCTCTTCGCCTTCGGCGAAGATCGGCACGGTGCCGCCGAACCACTGCGACGGCTGCACGTAGAAGGGAAGCCGGTTCTGCCGGGACGCGCCGCGCAGGAAGGCGATCTGCGCCTGCATGCCGAGGATGTTCTCCCCGGTCTCGAGCCCCAGCATGTCGCAGCCCCACTGGGCGCCGTAGACCGAGTAGAAGCCATGGCCCGTCAGCGAGTAGAAGGGCCTGCCGGTCGCCTGCGCCGGGGCGATCTTCTCAAGGTAGTATCGGCGCATCCAGTCGTAGCACTCGCGACGGGTGGCGCCCTGCGGCTCCACGCTCCAGCCCCACTCCGTGGCGGCGGACTCCAGCGGGTGCGGGTAGGCGGGATCCTCCCAGGTCGGCGTCAGCAGGCCCTGAACCTTGCACTCGTGGGCGAAGCGCTGGTAGGACTTCGACCAGTCGCCGGCGTAGCTGAGGAACGTGAAGGGCCGCTCGGCCCAGGGCCGCACCTGCCAGACGCCGGACGCCAATCGGGCGTACGATGCATTTCGCTGCACGGGCACGGAGGTCCGTGCCACCCGGTCCCCCTCGGAGGCCGACAGCTCGTTGGCGCGGCCGATGACGAAGTCGACCAGCTCGCGGCACTGGAAGTAGCCCTGCCACATGCTGTGGGCCTGCCCGTGGGCCACCACCAGCCTCATGCGTCCGCCCAGCGCCTCGTAGCGCCGGAGCATGAGCTGCGAGTTGGCGGTCAGCGTGATCTGGTCCAGGTCGCCGTGGAGCGCAAAGAGGGGCACGCCCGCCCTGGCCAGTCCTGCCAGCCGGTCCACGGGGTTGTGCTCCGTCAGGCAGGCCGCCAGTCCGTCGGCCGTGAGCCCGTAGGCCGGTGCGGCGGTGGTAAGACCGGGCCAGTTGGCCAGGTCGAGCACCGGGTAAATGCCCGCGAAGCCGCCCACCTTGCGCGGGTTCTCGGCGGCCCAGTTCATGGTCATCAAGCCGCCGCGGCTCCGGCCCAACAGGATCGGCTTGGGCGAGAAGCCCCGGACCTTGACCATTTCGGTGTAGAGCGCCGTGAAGAGCTTGCGGCCGGCGGGGTTGCCGTAGGATTCGCCCACGTCGATGCCCGCCACCGCGATGCCGGCCCGCGTGAACCGCTCGAACATCCACCTCTCTTCCGGGCCGGGAAGGCCCGGAAGCGTGGGCGCGTACCAGACCCAGGGCGTGGGCGTGAGCTTCGGGGCGTCGGCGGCGGGCGGGATGAGGAACGCCGGCCTCCCGGCCACGCCGAACGTGGAGCCGGGCAACGGCAGAACCTTGGGTTCCGGCGCGGCCTGCACACGGCAGGCGCCCGCCACCGCGCAGCAGGCCACGGCGGCGAGCAGCAGACCGGCATCGACGGCCATGGGCGGCGCCCTCCCTTACTTCGGCTTCGGCTCCAGGATGAGCATCCACCCCTTCAGGTGCTCGACGGGTATGGCGGCGTCGGGCGCGAACTCCCGGGCCTCCTGCACGCCGCGCACCGCCGGCGCCTTCAGCGTGCAGTTGGCCGGGTCGAGGCCCAGCGCCTTCCAGTCGATCTTCAGGCGCGCCTGGGTAGCCTGCGGGGCCCAGTTGGCCAGCGCGATAAGGGCCTTCCCCTTGCGCACATACGCCGTGGCGAGGACGTCCGGGTTGTCGGTGCGCACGGGGCACTTGGGGTCCCAGTAGCCGAGCATCTTCGACTTGGTGATGCCGAAGGCGTCCCAGAGCCGGTAGATGGGCCGGGGGTCCTCGCCGCTCTCGGGGGCGTCCCACGTGATGCGGTTGGTGATGCCGTAGATCATGCCCCGATAGGCGTTGGTGGGGCTGTGGAGCATCTCGCCCATGACGCCGAAGGGGATGCCCGAAACCTCGGTCAGCCAGTAGTCCGGCGGCTCCTGGTTGTATCGGAAGCTCTCGCCGAACCAGACCTTGTCGACGTAGGGCATGTACTCCATGTACTGGTTGGCCGGGCCGATGGAGAAGGCGGTGTTGCTGTGGAGGTCGATCATGCTGCCCGGCCGCGCGGCGTTCATCACCTTGCGCATGCGCTTGAGGATGCGTCGGTCGAAGGAGACGTCGTCCAGGTAGAGCCCGTCCATGCCGATGTTCTCGCAGAGCCAGGAGAGCCCCTCAATATAGTAGTTGTACCAGCGGCACTCGCCGCTGTTGAGGAGCGCGGCGTCGGCCGATCCGTCCTTGAAGGGGACGTACCACTGCGTCGTGTAGTCGCCGCCCAGGTGCTCGCGGAGCCAGGGGAAGCCGCCGCCGCCACCGCCGGCCAGCACCTCGGTGCCGAGACTGCGCAGGGCCCATAGCTCCGTCATGTAGTTGCTCAGCTCGCGCACGGTGTAGTAGAGCTTCACCTTCATACCGCGCTGCTGCCAGGTCTGCACGAGCTGCTTGAGCGGGTCCACCACGATGAACGGGTAGTTGATGTAGGGGTTCACGTCGTTGGCGTGGTGGACGTTGATGACGTTGATGCCCGAGCCCACCGTGTAGTCGCTGATGACCGGCTTGTCGCCGCCGTGGTAGTACCGGGTAGCGAACGTCTTTGCCGTGTCGATCGGCTTGACGGGCGTCAGGATCAGGGCGAACTCGAAGGTGATCTCCTGGCCGGCCATCAGGTCGCGGGCGCCGCTGTAGGCCCGGGCCACCACGGCCGAGCCGCCGCGCTCCAGCGTGACGCCGCCCTGGCCGCCGTTGGACCAGGTGGCGGGCGGCGCCGGGTTGAAGAGGTTCATCAGCGGGCCGTTGTACGATCCGCCGCGCAGTTCGCAATGGACGCCGGCGGGCACGTTGCCGATCCAGAACGAGTCGTGCGGCGTGGTCCAGCGCCAGTCGAACTGCGCGGGCAGCAAGCCGCCCTTGCGCCCCGCGCCCATGAGGTAGCGGGCGACCTCCGGCCGGAAGGGCAGCTCCAGCGCCGCCTCGTCGAGCCGCATATCCCTGTCGGCCTTCAGCGAGACCCGGTAGAGGACGTGGCCGTCGAACTCCATCTCGGCGCGGCACGTAGACGCGAGGCCCGGCGCCGTGCGATGCGCCTCCCAGGCCACCACGCCCGGCCTGGACTTGGTCACGGACACGCGGCCCGCCGTCCATGCCACCGACGCGCCGCCGGTCTTCACGATGAACCGGGCCGGTTCGGCGAGCATCTCCGTGGCGCCGGCCTTCATGCCCGCCGGCAGACCGTCGGTCCCGAAGCGGAGCGATCGACCCAGGCACTTCACGGTGCGGCCGGTGAGCTTGAGCGGCGTGTAGGGCGGCACCACCTCGTCGTCGATGCCCGCCGACGAGTCGAGCCAGCGCAGGCGCGAGTGGCGCCAGAGTTCGCTGTCGCCCCGGTCGGCCAGCGCCTTTGCGCCGACGGTGAGCGTTACCGCGACCGTTCCCAGCACGCCCTCCTGCCCGGAGACGGTGACCGTGCCGGAGTAGTCGCCCGCGGCGGCCTTCTCCGGTATGTCCACGCCGATCCAGAGCGCCTGCACATGGCCCTGAGCCACGTCGACGCGCTTGGCGAAGGGCTTCCCATCCACATCCACGCCGCCCATGTTGATGGAGCGCAGGCTGGCGGCCGGTATCCGGGCCCCGCCCGGGCCGCGGAGGTCGGCGAAGGCAACGGCAAGTTGCGAGACGGGCGCCCGCGCCGCGAAGACGCCGATCTGGAAAGCGTAGTACTCGTTCCGAAGCGCCTCGCCGCGGAAGGCCGCCTGCGGGCCGCGTTCCACCCAGCGCACGGGTACGTCCGTCTTCATGCGGATGGGGAGCTTGCGGTCCTCGGGGAAGAGCAGCGCGGGCTTGCCGCCGCGGGACGCCAGTTCGGCGACCTCGTCCGGAGTGGCCACCACTTCCATCGGGTAGAAACTGTCGAAGGCTGATCGCGCCTCGAGCGTGAGCACCCGTGCCGCCGGCGCGCCGCGCCACTGGCCCGTGGAGAGCCGCTCGGGGCTCAGCCCGTTGGCCGCGAGCCAGGCCGGGTCGGAGGTGTTGGAGGGCGGCGTGTAGCCCTTGGCGTAATAGAACTGCGTGGGCTCGGGCTCGTAGGGCAGGTAGTAGACCTCGTAGACGCCTGCCCGGGTCGCCTCGAAGGCGATGTCGCCGTACTCGCGGCGCACCTCGATGCGCGCCACGTTGGCCACGCGCTTGCCTGACGGATCGTGGACGATGATGTCCTTGGCGCCCGGATCGGCGTCGCGGCGCCGCCACGGGATGCGAACCTGCACCGCCGGCGCCGGGGCCGCCACCTGAACGAGTGCGCGGTGGTGCCCGAGTTCGGCGGACCAGAGCGCGGCCGCCACGCCATACTCGGCAACAGGAAGCGGACGATCCTGTGCGGTCATGGAAGCCTCCACGTGGTGCGCCGTCAGGACGGCGAAGAGTGCGACGGCCGATGCGGGCCCGACAAACGATCTCATGGCGCGGCGCTCCTCGCTCGACAGGCGGAGGGGAGCCGGGCGTCGCCGGCCCCCCTTACGGACTTTGGGCGGACCGGCTACTTGCCGCCGGCCCCTCCTGGCGGACCGACAGCGGCGCCGCGGGGAGCCATCGTACCGCCATTGGGCATGGGGATGGGCGGCATGGGGCGCGGCCCATTCTTGATGGCGTCCTGCTTCACGACCTCAGGAATCTCGGCTCCATACTGCGGGCCGGTGCCGGCCATCCGGGTGTAGATGAGCACCCCGGCCACGGCCAGCATCAGGACGATCACCACCGCCGCTACAACCGGGTTTACATTTGACTTCATAGGCACCTCTTGTCATGCGGACGGCCGCGGGCGCAGGGCCCGCGGCCGTCGGAAGGCGGTCGGCTAGGGCGACAGGCCGGCCTTGTTCTGCTCCCAGTAGTAGGTCTTGACGGAGTAGGTCGAGCCGCTGACGTTGATGAAGCTCGAGAGCCGCATGTTCTTGGCATGACCGTCGGCGAACACGCAGTTCATACCGCCGTCGTTCCTTGAGCTGTTGTGGGCCACCGGCGGCCTCCACCATGTGGCGGCGCCGAAGAACGGCTCCATGTCGAAGTAGTAGTAGGTGTGCCAGTAAGGCGTCCAGTAGGTGCCGAAGCGCGTGTAGGTATCGACCGTGCCGCACTCGGAGATGGCGATGGTCTGGGCCGGCTCCTGAATATCGGCCATGCCGACGTTCACGAGCGAACCCCACGCCGGTCCGTTCAGTCCGAGCACCATGTGGTTGGCCGAGTACTCGGGTCCGCGGGCCGGGTTGGCCGGCTTGTTGCCGTCATTCGGGTCGTTGCTCTCGCCCCAGGGCGACCGCTTGTAGTTGGCGCTGGGGCAGCCGAACTCGACCAGCTCGTAGCTCTTGACGTAGGGCTGGATCAGAGCGGTCCAGTTGCGAACGCCCAGCTGGTACGGCGGGATGCGCTGGTTCCAGTCGCCGATCTGCGAGTACGCCTCGTCGTAGTCCTGGGCGTACATCATCAGGGCCAGACCGTTCTGCTTCTGGCTGCTGAGACAACTGGCTTTGCGGGCCTGCTCCCGGGCCTGTGCGAAGACCGGGAACAGGATGGCTGCAAGGATGGCGATAATCGCGATCACCACCAGCAGCTCGATGAGCGTGAAACCTCGACGTTGCATTTGGCTCACACCTCCGGGGCACATGGCCCCTTGTTGGAATGCCTTCAGGGCAGACCGTCACGGTTCAGAGTTGTTCGGCCGACTAGGATCGGCTACCACCCCCTTCGGTAGCGCATCATGCAGATGACGCTCGTATCACGAATTTGGAAGGCAGCACAGCCTCCTGGCGCGGGGCCTCGGGCTGCGACATGCGTAACAGCAGGAACTGCCAGGCCGTCTCGCACATCTCATCCACCGGATGGGTGATGGTCGAGAGCGGCTGGTCCAGGTACTCGCCGTCTTCGATACCGTCGCATCCAACGATGGCCACATCGTCCGGGATGCGGAGGCCCGCATCCAGCAAGCCGCGGTAAACGGCGATGGCCACGTCATCGTTTTGGCAGAAGAAGGCGTCGGGGCAGCCGCGTTCTGCGACATAGGCGGCTGCGAGGGAGCGGTTGGTCGGGCGTGATTCGTCGGAGATCATGACGACCTCCGGCTCCCGTCCGGCTTCCCGCATGACGGTCATGTAGGCGCGGGTTCGTGGGTCGGTCTCGCGGTACATCAGCGCCACGATGCGTCCGGGTCGCGTCGCGACCAGGTGCCGCACGGCCTCCAGGGCGCCGATGTAGAGGTCAACCCGCACATGATCCAACGTGGTGAGGCAGAGGGCGCCCAGGGCCACGATGGGGCGAAACGGCGCCCGGCCCAGCGGAAGCAAGGCGCCGAGCGGCTCACCCACATCGACCGCCATGACCCCGTCCGCCATGCCGTCCTGCGCTTGCCAGGCGAGCGGCCGGGAGCTCTGGGCGCTGGCTGCGCGCACCACCGGGTGGAACCCGCGCTGCTCGGACTTGTCGCACAGGTCGCGGGCCACCATGGCATAGTAGGCGGTGTTGGGATTGTTGATCCAAAGGCTCACCAGGTGGGTCCGTCCGGTGGCCAGCGCCCGGCCGCGCGCATTCGGCGTGTACCCCATGAGGCGAGCGGTCTCGAGGACCCGTGACCGCGTCTCCGCGGAGACATAGGGACTGTCGGAGTCGTGCAGCGCCCGGGACACGGTGGCCGTGGACAACGAGAGCTCTTTCGCAATGTCCTTGATGGTCGTCATGGGCGCTGACCTGCCTCGCAATCGGAGGGCCGAGGGACGCTCGCCGCGCTAGCAACCGCGTACTAGCAACCGCTTACTCTAGGATAACGGCAGGGCCTCCGGTTGTCAATAGGGCCCGGTCCGATTCGAGGCCCGATTCCATCGCGCCGTGCCATACTCAACCGCGCCGGCGCTGCCACGGCCCGGCATTGGGAGGAGTGCGATGCCGCATTCGGGCGCGCCGCTCATGCGGCTCGAACCAGGCGAGACCATCCACGGCATCGCCCATCGCCCGGCCGATGGAGCCGTTGCCGTACTGCGCTTCGGCGCTCGATGGGGCTTCGACCGCACTCCCGTGCTCGACCGCGTGCTGGCGGAGCGCAGAATCGACTCGGGCGATCTCATCACCGGCGTTGTCGAGCACGGCGCCGTGGCGCAAATCAGCGCCATCAACGGCATGGACCCCGACGAAGCCGCCGACCGCCCCACGCCGCGCAAGCGATCCGCCTACGACCGCTCCCCGCTGGAGCGGCTGATCCCCCTCGACGCGCCGCGAGCCGGCCTGACCGGGCAGGCGCTGGAGTGCTGCGCCCCCCTGGCCGTCGGCGCCGCCGGACTGGTCTACGGGCCGCACGGCTCGGGCCTCACGCGGTGCCTCCAGACCGTGGCCCAGGCCGCTACCGCGTCCGGGGAAGTGGAGGTGATCGCCCTGCTCTGCCGCGCCCGGAGCGAAGAGGCGACTCACTGGCGGCGGCGCTTCCCCGGCGTGGAGGCGGTGACCACACCGTCCCGCGAGGAGGGCGTCCCCGCCGAGCAGGAGGCCCTCGCGGCCGAGGTCGTCCTCGCCGCCGCTCAGCGCCGAACCGAACAGGGGCGCCACGTGCTGCTGCTGATCGACTCGCTGACCGCCTGCTGGGCCGCCATGCTGGAGGCCGAGAACGCCGATGCGCAGGCCGAGGCCGACCAGTCCGCCGCGCGGCTCCGCATGACGGAGTGGCTGCAGGCTCCGGGCTGGTTCGGCGGCGAGGGGCTTTTCGGCGGCGGGCTCGGCGGATCGCTGACGCTGGTGGCCTCGGCCTGGCACATCGCGGTGGACGACGAGGAGGAAGAGGAGCGCGAGTCGCACCCCTACCTCCGGCTGGTGGAGCATGCGCTGGGCGGCCTGACCTGGCGCGTGCCCCTCAGCGGCGAACTGGCCGGCCGGCGCCTCTACCCGGCGATCGATCCCATCCGATGCTTCTCATCAGCCACGCGCCTCTGGCCCGCCGACCTCCGCGAAGCATCCGAGGCGTCGCAGCGCGCGCTCGGCAACTTGCCGCTCCTCGCCCGCCACGCCGCGTTGGCGGACGCCCTGGAGGCCGAGCCCACAACGCGGGCCGCACTCCAATCACTGGCGGGCGATGCGCCGGCGATCCCAACGGCCGCCGACCTGCTGCTGCCGCTGGACTGACGAGCTTCCACGGCGCGACCCGGGCGAAGCACGGAACCGAGCGAAGCGCCGTGAGACCGCGCGTAGCCGCGCCCTACTCCGACAGCTTCTCCAGTAGCTCGATCGCCTCGATGCGCAGCTTGTCCGCCGCCGTTCGGTCCTTCGCGTCCTTCCACAGGATGCTGCGGCAGTCTCGGGCCTCAACCACGGCGCGGACGCCGTCGGTGAGGAGGGAGCGAGCCTGAGCAATGAGGGTTGGATGGCGCCCGGCGCGCTCGGCCTTGTCGGCGGCCCCGCGCAGCTGGACCAGGGTCTGGTAGTCGTAGAGGCCCTCGCGGATCGCCTCCATGTGCTTGGACGTGGTGCAGCCCTCGGGATCGAGGAACTGCGGGCTGTAGCCTGTGCCGGACGCGGCGGGCTCGTTCCATGAGGAGCCGCCGCCGGCATCGGCGAAGGACCAGTACCCGATGTGCACCGCGCCGTAGCGGAAGGCGTCCCAAGCCTGTAGGCGATGGTAGCTGTAGGGGTCCAGCGACCGGACCGGGCCTGAGCAGCTGTAGAACGCCAGCCGCTTCCCGGCCTTCTGCTGGGGTAGGTAGACCCGCTCGAAGGCGGCGCGGTTGGTGATCCACTCCGTGCGGTTGGGGCAGAGGATGTCCGATACGGCCAGCATCTCGGCGCCGGCCTGGGCGGGCGTGGGAGGGATCGGGTCCTCGAAGAGGACCACGCCGGGCTGGGCGGCCTTGATGACGCGCCCGTACCCGGCCACGTTGGCGTAATCGCCCGCGTTGCGCGGTTCGTCGGTGATGAGCAGCCCCAGGCGGCCCGGTTGGATGTAACGTGAGGCCAGATGGCGGACCCAGAAGGAGATCCACTCGGAGATTCGCTGCTTCTCGGCCGCCGTCTGTGGGGCAGGCGGCGGCAGGTTGGCGAAGACGAAGTAGAACCGCGCATCGGGCCAACGCGCAAGCCACCTGTCCATCAGCGCCGTGCTGGGAGGCGCAACCATGTGGCCCTGCGCATCGTGCGTCCCGAAGGGCATCACTTCGGGGCCGGCCCACGGGGCGTCGACGTGGCGCTGCTGCAGGAACTGCACCACGCCCGGCAGGCTCTGTTTGGTGATCCCGAGCGAAGGGCTGTGCGTGTAGTCCCATCCTCCCAGCGAGAGCGTCGGCCGCTCCATCACCACACGGGATACCGACAGCGCCAGGGGCACGCTGGCCAGGCGCTTGCCGGAGGCCTCCAGCCGGATGGAGCCCTTCCACCTCCCCGGAGGCAGCATGTAGCTGTCTGCGCAGAACCAGACCTGGCGCGTCATGCCGCTGGGCACGTCGACGGTCCAGCCGTCGCGGGATCGGCCGGCGCCGGGCAGGGCGGAGGCAACCGGCGGCCCGGCGTTGGTGGCGGTCCACGCGACCCCGGAGACGGTGAGCCAATCCGGCGTGGCGCCTCCGGGCATGCCGGACACCGTAATGCGGAGGGCGAGGTCCTGTTCCTGGGCGTTGGTGACGTTGATCACGGCGCCGCGCCGTTCGCCGCGCAGCATCCGCAGGCTCACGGCGGGCTTCCGGGCGCGCCTGGGTGGCGTGTCGCCGGGCGCCAGAGGGTCCCACGGCCCGCTCTGCCAGACGGCGGCCTTGAGGCCCTGCGCCCGCCACGCGGCCGCCCGCGCGCGCAGGACGCGCCGATGCGCGTCTGAGTAGGGCAGGGTCAGTCGCGCGCCGGGCCCGGGCCCGCCGCTCCCGGCAGCGCCGGCGGCGGCGCCGAGATCGCGCTTCGCGGCGTCTACCCATGCGGGGGCGCACCGGATGGCGGCCAGTTGCGTCCGAGCTGCGTCGGCGTCGGTCTGGATGGCCCGAAGCACGTAGTTCGCCACCCGACCGTTGAGGAAGTCGGCAACGGTGTCGGTGACGGCCGCGCCGTGCCGGGGAAGGCTGAGCAAGGCCGCGTCGCCGCGGTACGCCTCCACCTCGTCACAGAAGATGTAGGGCCCCGGCGTCGACACGATGAACGCCACATAACGGCCTCGGCATCGGAGCGCGTCGGTCTGGTAGCGATGCGTGGCGTACTCCTCTGCCGGGGGCTTGGAGCCGGTCGAGCTGAGGTCCACCAGGTCGCCACAAGGCCACCATGCCACGCCGTCGTCGGAGACGTAGAGGGCGATGCGGTCCGGCCACTCCACCCCGCCCCGACCGGCGGCGGTGCTGTAGGAGGCCCCGGTGATCGGCTGCACGCTCCCCAGGTCAACGGTGATCCTGACGGGTCTGGCGTTCTGCCACCCGACCGTAGAGAGCTGGGTCCAGAAGTAGTCTTTTGTAAAGAGGCCGTCTGTGAGCTGCGCCGCGTCGCCGTCATCGGTGCAGAGCGGGTAGTTGGGCGCGGGCGAGAGGGTGACCGGCCTGTGCAGCGCGAGATTGGCCCGCGGCTGTCCGGAGTTTCCATGCCGCACGAGCCCCAGTGCGAGGCAGGCGACCAGCGCGGCCGCAGAACAGACCTTGAGTACCACTGCCCACCTCCCCATCCGTCGCCGCACTGCCCGGCATACGCCGAGGCTATCTAGTTTACGGCTATCGCGTCGCCGCCGTTCGATGCGGCCTCCTCCCGGAAGGTAGAGTGAACAGGCGCGGAATCGTCCGCGATCAGCGCAAGCGGGGAGGGCGAGCATGGGCCGTCGCGTGGTGGTCGTGACCGGAGGGGCGCAGGGGATCGGGTTCGGGATCGCGCAGTGCTTCGCGGAGACCGGTGCGGCGCTGGCGCTGGCCGACCTGAGCGCTCCGCGAGCCGAGGAGGCCGCCGCGCGCCTGCGGGCCGAATACGGGGTCGAAGCCCTCGCCGTGGGATGCGACGTTGCGGTTCGCGCCGATGTCGAGGCCATGGCGGCGGCCGTCGTGGACGCCTTCGGCGGCATCGACGTTCTGATCAACAACGCCGGTATTTGCCCGTTCGTCCACGTCATGGACATGCCGGCCGAGATGTGGCAGCGGACGTTGGACGTGAACCTCACCGGCCCGTTCCACTGCACGCAGGTCGTTGCCCGGCGGATGATCGAGCAGGGGCGCGGCGGCCGCATCGTCACGATCACGTCGCTGGCCGAAAACGTCACCGCGCCGACGCAGGTCGACTACGGCGCCTCCAAGGGCGGCGTCCGCATGATGGTTGTGGGCTTCGCCACCGCGCTGGGGCCGCACGGGATCACCTGCAACGCCGTGGCGCCGGGAATGATCCTAACGCCCATGACCGCCTCCCACTGGGAGCAGCCGGGGCCGGCGGAGTTCATCAAGACGCGGGTGCCCGTGGGCCGGATCGGCACGCCGGTCGACGTGGGGCGCGCGTGCGTCTTCCTGGCCTCCCCCGAGGCCGAGTACATCAACGGGGTGACGCTTCGCGTGGACGGCGGCCACCAGGCCGTCTGCGCGTAAGGAGGATCGGTATGATCGGCATCGACCTGAGCGGCAAGGTGGCGGTGGTCACGGGCGGCAGCGGCGAACTGGGTCGCGTCATGGTGCGGACGCTGGCCCGGGCCGGGGCCGACGTTGCCGTGGGCTACCTGGGCAACCGGGCCAAGGCGCAGGAGCTGGCCGACGAGGTCGCGGCGCTGGGAGTTCGGGCCTCGGCGGAGCAGGTCGACGTCACGGACCTGGCCTCCGTCGCGGCGTTGCGCGACCGCGTGGGCGCGTCGCTGGGTGCGGCGGACATCATCGTGAACAACGCCGTCATCCAGTACAACTGGGTCAGCGTGCTGGACCAGGGCGTCGAGGACTACGAGAGCCAGTTCCGGTCCTGCGTGCTCCACAACGTCCACATGGCCAAGGCGTTCGTGCCCGCCATGCGCGAGAAGGGCTTGGGGCGCGTCATCGGCATCAACACCGAGTGCGCCATGCAGTGTGTCGGCGGTCAGTCGGCCTACGCCTCGGCCAAGCGCGGCATGGACGGCGTCCTGCGCGTGCTGGCCCGCGAGGTGGGCGAGAGCGGCATCACGGTGAACCAGGTGGCGCCCGGCTGGACCCTCAGCGAGAACCGCGGCGCGGGCTCCGGCGAGGGCGAAATGGAGTACGTGCGGCGCATCCCGCTGCGCCGGCGCGGAACCGACCAGGAGATCGCCAACGTGGTGGCCTTCCTGGCGTCGGACCTGGCGAGCTACATCACCGGGGCATACATCCCGGTCTCCGGCGGCAACGTGATGCCCACCATCTAGCCGCCGCCGCCCGGCTGGCAACGAGGCAATGCACCCATGAACGTGGGCCTGAACGACCTGCATCCTGCCGTGGGCGACGTGCTGAAGGCGCGCGTCTGGCAGATGAGCATGGGCCACCAGAGCAAACCCGAGGACGCCGCATCGCGACGCCTTCTCGCCGAGCGATCGACGAAGGTCGGCTGGCGCATCGCCGCGGCGTTGCCCATCAGTGCCCTGCTGGGCGCCGGCATCGGCTTCCTCTGCGGTGGGCACGGCGAAGAGATCGGGATCGCCACCGGCGTCGCGGCCTACTTCGGCACGCTGGCCACCGTGATCGCCTCGGTCGCCGCGGGCAAGAGCAGCCGCAACAAGACGGTGACCGCGGAGGAGCTCCGCTCGCTGTCGCAGGGCGTCGAACTGGGTTGGTCGGAGAAGGTCTACGTCGACACCGTCTGCGCTTTGATGGAGGCCGGCGGACAGGTCGCCGATGACGTCGGACTGAGCATCCTGCGGGCGGCCGGCGACCTGCTGGAGCAGGCACGGTACGTGGGTGTCCGTCTGGAGCGCCTCCGCGCCGCGGCGAGCGCCTCCTCGGTGGCCGATCTCGGGGTTGAGCGCGATCGGCTGGCCGAGCGGGCCGCACAGGCCGTCGATGCCCAGGCGCGCGCCGATTTGGCGCAGAGCCTGAGCATGTGCGAGGAGCGGCTACGGAACGCGCGCACGCTGGAGCCGCTGATCGAGCGGCTGGACGCCCAGCGCGAGGTGATCCACCAGACCCTGCTGTCGGTCCAGGCCTCGGTCTCCCGCCTGCAGGTCGCCCCGGCCGCGCTTGCCGCCCCCGACGTGGAGGAGGTCCAGCGCGTGCTGGGCCAGGTCACGGCGCAGACCAAGGCCGTGGAGGACGCCGTGCAGGAGGTCATGTCGTTGCGAGGTTAGGCGGCGCCTGTGGCCACGTCGCCTCAGCGGGTACCATGGCCGTGATGCTCGCCGGGGCCCGGTCCACGTCGGCCGGGGCGCCCGCGCGGGCGATAGGAGCCCGACGCGATGATACTGGCCGCCGCCGCACTGCCCCTCCTCCTCCTCGCCGGTCCGGCATCGCCGTCGCGCACGGACATCGCCACGATTCATGCCGCCTCCGATGCCGCGTTCGTGATACGCGGAGGCGCGTCGAAGCTGCAGCGGCGCACGGGGCGCGTCGGTCTGCGCGACCTGAGCATCGCCGTGCGCGCCGTCGCCCCTGCGTCGCCGCGTCGACCCAATCTCTGTCTCAACCGTGAGCGCACGGGCTTCCCACAGGCGGTATGCAACTCCAATGAGCCGGGCTACGGCGATTGCGTCTGGTCCGGCGTCGACGGTGTGCCGTGGGAAGGGGACTTCGAGTGGAGCAGCGACTTCCGCAACCCGGAGGTGCCCTTCTACCAGGTCCACTTCGGCCGACCGGTGACCGTGGGCGAGGTGCGCCTCTGGCTGCGGCGCGTCTACACACTGGCCGACTTCGAGCTGCGCGTGCTGCCCGAGCAGGGCGACTGGGTGACCGTGCAGACCGTGAAGGGCAACACCGAGACGCTACGCACCTTCACCTTCGCTTCGCGCCGCCTCCGCGCCGTGGGCGTCTTCTGTGTCAGCGGGCCGGCGATTCAGCCCACCATCCGGCGCATCCTGGAGCTTGAGGCGTTCGCACCGGCGCCGCCGAAGCCGAAGCGGCCCGCGAGCTTCGGCTACCGGGTGGCGCTACCCGCCGGGCGGGATCGCTGGATCGAGATTCGGGAGGCCTACGGCGAGGGCGAGGCCCTGCGCGAAGTGGACTACGAGGTGCGCCTCGACGGCCGCCGCCTCCACCATAGGCGGTACCGGTGTGACGGCGCCGGGGCCGTGGCCTACGCGGTGCAAGCGCCGTCAGGTCCCGCCCGCACCGCCGAACTGGAGTTCGTCGACACCGGCGGCCAGGGGCTGGCCATCACCCGCGTGCGGACGTACAACGACCCGGTGGCGCTGGCCGGTTCGCGCGGCCTGCTGAAGCCCATGTTGGTGGCGCCGCGCATCGAGATCCGTCCGCCCTACACCCAGCCGGAGCCCGCCGCCGCCCTGCGGGCCTGGGCCGATGCCGCCCGAGGCGCATCGAGCTTCCTGCAGCCGGGATTGCTGGCCATCGTCGGATACGCCAACCCCGATCCCGACGCCGTGGCCGCCAGGATACGGGCCTACTCCGCCATGGCCTCGCGAACGCGGACCCCCTGGGTGCTGCAGCTCTCCAGCTGGTGGGCCGACACGCCGCTCCGCGCGCCCGACGGCCTGGGAGGGCGTTTCGGCGACATCCAGTACCAGCAGATCGCCTACAGCCGCCACGACACGTACGACGACCCGGGCCTCCGCGAGTTCATGGAAGCCGAGTCTCCGGGCTCCTACAGCCCGCACTACGGCCTTACCACCCCCAACCTCTGGTCCAACACGCCGTGGCTCACCATGAACAACGACCGCCTGAACGCCTTCAAGGTGCGTTGCCTGAAGGCGGCCGTGGCCGTGGTGAACCAGGTCCGCGCCGAGCCGGGCGGCGATCTGCTGCAGGCCATCGTCACCGATGACGAGCCGATCTACTGGCCGCGCATCACCGACTGGATGGCGCAAGGGTACGCCTCGGTGAACGGCGGCGTGGCGCGCAGCGACCTGATGCTCGACTTCAACCCCGCCGCGGTCCGTGCCGCCGCTCGCGACGGCGTGAAGCTGGACCCCACCGATGGTCTGAGCCAGACCGAACGCCGGTGGCTGCATACGAACAACGCCCGCTACGCCGCTCTCATCTGCGGCGCCATCCGCGATGCGCTTGACGCACCCGCCGCTGGCCGCCCGGACCTGCGCGACCGGATATACAACTACATCCTGGCCCAGCCGCTCTACCCGCTCTGCGACTTCGGGCATCCGGGCTGGGAACTGGGCATCGTTCCCGGCGCCGCCGTGGGGCTGGAGGCGTTCGACGAGCGCTACTTCGCCCGAGCCCGAGAGCTGGGCCCGTTGGCGAACTCGGACCTGGAGTGCGCGAACCCTTCGCCGGAGTGCGCCATCTCCTTCGAGCCGAACGTGCGCGCCTGGCACGACACGGGCTGCAGCTTCGTGCAGCTCTGCAACCCCGGTCCCGCAGCCAACTGGGGCAAGCTGTTCCAGGCCGCATCGGGCTGGAATGCTCGTGAGAGGCTGGCGCAGCGGGCGATCAGCGCGCTGCTACAGGAGGAAGCCGCCAAAGAGTGGCGGCGTGCGGTATACCGCTGAAGTGAGTCGCGGTTCGCGGCTCGGAAAGATCGGAGGAACGTGATGGCAATCAAAGACCCGACCCTGTCGCCCGTGGCCGTAACGGCCATTCTCTGCCTGGTGATCGGCGGCGCCGGCGGCTACTATGGCCGGTACATGGCCGAAACGGCGCCCGGCGCCAAGAACCTCGATATCACTGCCGCCGGGCAGAAGGGCGGCGGCGGCGCGCGCACGGCCGGCCCCATGGACAGCGCCATGGCCATGCCCAGCAACGCCGATGCCGGCGCCCCGGTGCCTGCCGGACCGCCGCCCACGCCCGGCGCGGCGCTCGCCAAGCTGGTGCGCAGCATCGGCGCCATTGAGAAGCTGCAGGGTCAGGGACTGAGTCCCGAGCAGAAGAAGGCCATGCTTCCGATCCTGACCGAGGTCCAGAACGCCGGAAGCCTGGAGGGCTCCGCCGGCACCGAGAAGCTCATCGCCTTGCAGAAGACCCTCAGTCCCGCCCAGCGGGAGGCGCTGCAGAGCATGAACCCCCAGCGCGGCGGCAAGGACGAGGGCGATCCGGCGAGGCCGTTCGCGTCTGGACGCAACCAGCAGGCGCTCACCGACCTGTTGGGCGTGGTGTCGAAGTAGGCTCGGCCGCCGGCAGGCCGACGCGGAGGAGGAGTGGATTCCATCATGCGAGCCATTGGCAAGTCGCCCGGGTCGCCGGGCCGCAGGCATAGTGTTCTCCCGTGGCCGGTCGCGGCGGCGTCTCTCGCCCTGCTGGTCCTGGCTCAACCCGTAACGGCACAGAAGGCCGGGCCGCCGTCGCCCGGCGGAGGCGCGCCGGTGCAGCCCAACAACGTGAGGCAACTCCCGTTCACGCCGCCCGAGCAGGGCGTCGTGGCCGGCGCCACGGTCGAGCGTGACCGCGACACGGGCCGCATCCGCCGGGTGCGCGGCAGCATCGCGCCGCTGGCCACGCAAAGCGCACCCGCGGCGGCGCGGGCCTTTCTCTACGCCAACCGCAAGGCGCTCGGTCTGAGCACGGGGATGGCGGAGCTGGCCCCGGATCGCCAGGTGGAGAGCCTCGGCGGCTTCCATGTCACCTACAAGCAGGTGTTGGGCGGCCTGACCGTCTTCGGCGGCGGCCTTGCCGTCCATACCGACAAGGCGCTCCGGATCACACTCGTGACGCTGGACCTGCTGCCCATCGCGGCTGAGCAGCGGTTCGGCCCCGCGGGCAAGTCCGACAGGGCCATTGCCGCCGCCGTAACCGCCGTGGCCGCCCAGTCTCCCCCGCGCCAGGCTCCCGTAGCCGCGGAGGGTGTTTGGGTCCAGAAGGGGCGCGCCGAGCATGTCTTCCGCGTCACCTTCGGCACCATCACCCCGGCAGGCGCCTGGGAGGTGATGGTCCGCACGTCCGACCTGGCGATCCTGTCAGTCAAGAACATCGCGCGCTTCGCCGACGGCACGGGCATGGTCTACCTGCCCAACCCTGTCGTCGTGACAGGCGACCCGACGTTGACCGACATCGGCAATGCCGACAGCCCCACGCTGAGCGGGGCCCGCGCGTCCGTCACGCTGAGGGGCCTCGACGGCTCCGGCAGGCTGACCGGCGCTTACTGCACCACCGCTCCGTCCAGTTCCATAACCCGCGCATACTCGGCGGGCCTGGCGTTCAACTACACCCGCTCGCAGACCGGCTTCGACGAGACGATGGCCTACTACCACGTCGACCGCGTGGCCCGGTACACGCAGAGCCTCGGCTTCACCAATATCCAGAACCGCCAGACCGGCGTCGATGTCGACGGCACCACCGAGGACAACGCCTGGTACGATCCGTCGACCGGTGATCTCACGTTCGGTACGGGAGGCGTGAACGACGCCCAGGACGCCGACGTGATATGGCACGAGTGCGGGCATGCCATCCAGGACAACCAGACGCCCGGGTTCGGCAGCTCGGCGCAAGGCGGCGCCGTGGGCGAGGGCTTCGGGGACTACTGGGCGGGCTCTCAGTTCGCCGGCGTCGGACCCATGGGTTCTGCGTGGGACATCTACGTGGGCGAATGGGATGCCACCTACTACAGCTCCAGTGTGCCGCCCTACTTGCGGCGTCTGGACAGCTCCAAGCACTTCCCCGAGGACTGGGTGGGCGAGGTGCACGACGATGGGGAGATCTGGTCGGCCTGTTTGTGGCAGGTTCGAGGACTCGTCGGCGGCGTTCGCGCGGACACGATCATCCTCGAGAGCCATTTCAGCCTCTCCCCGTACTGCACCTTCGCCGACGCCGCCGAGGCGATTCTGGCCGCCAACAAGGCCCTCTATGCCGATGCGGACCGCCGGGCCATCCGCAACATCTTCATTGACCGCGGAATCCTCGTGGCCGAGACGGCGTCGAGCATGGCCGCGGCGCCCGTCGCCGGTCACGCGGGCGATAGCGTCACGCTCAGCGCGACGCTGACCCAGGCCGCCTCGCACGACCCGGTCGCCGGCGTCGATGTGGTGTTCCGGCTGTCCGGCGTGGCGGTCGGTCTGAGTAACACGGACGCCGGCGGCGTCGCCGCGGTGGGCTATGCGATCCCGGGCTCCGCCGCCATGGGTGTCCGAACCATCACGGCCACCTTCGCGGGCAACTACGACATCGGCCCATCGACCAACTCCGCCGACCTGACCATCGACGGCTACGGCATCAGCGGCCATGTGACCGAGGCGGGCGACCCGCTGGTCGGCGCGGCGGTCCACGCCGTTGGGCCGGGCATGGCTTCAACGACGTACAACGCCGCGCCCGGTACGATGATCCCGGACAATGACCCGACGGGCATCTCGTCCACCATCACGGTCCCGTCGGGCGGGCAGATCGGCTCCGTTCGTGTGGGCGTCGATATCACGCACACCTACCGGGGTGACCTCCGCGTGGAGCTGGTCCACCCTGACGGCACGGCGGTCCTGCTGCACGACCAGTCCGGCGGAAGCGCCAGTGACCTGGTCACGAGCTACCCTGATCTGACTGCACCGGCGGCGAGCCTCGATATCCTCCGCGACAAGGCCGCCGCGGGAACCTGGACGCTGCGGGTCGCCGACATGGCCGCGAACGACGTCGGCACGCTGAACAGCTGGTCCCTGACGCTGGAGGCGATGAGCAGCGCGGCCGAGACCAGCGTCATCACCGACGCCTCCGGCGCGTATCTGATGAAGGTCATGGCCGGAACGTTCACCCTGTCGGCTGCATCTCCCGGCTTCGCGTTCACGCCTGCCAGCCGCGGCGTCACCGTGCCGGAGGACCAGAGCGGCGTCGACTTCGCGGCGCTCGGCGCCGCAACCGACCTGAGCCTGGGCAACGTGACGGGCAATTCGGGCGATGTCGTGACCCTGCGATCCGTATTGCGCACACGCTCGGGCCATACGCCGCTCTCAGGCCTGCCCATTGTGTTCTCCGTGAATGGAGTGAGCGCGGGCACGGCTAACACGGGCGCCGACGGCGCCGCCTCTGTCGCCTATACGCTGCCGGCCGGCCTCGTAGTGGGCGCGTACCCCGCCGTGGCGCGGTTCGGAGGATCGGCCACCTGCAATCCGCGATCGGCAGAGGCAACGCTGACGGTTCCGGGATACACCATCTCGGGCAGCGTCATGCAGGTGGGTGGCCCCGTCGTCGGGGCAACGGTCACGGCGAGCACGCCGAAAGCCACCGACAGCCAGTACGGGTCGTCGCCCGGCGCTTCCATACCGGACAACAACGCCGTTGGGATCGAGGCGCCGATCGTGGTCTCCGACACCGGCGTCATCACCGGCATCAAGGTGGGCGTCAACATAACCCATACATGGATCGGCGACCTCGGCGTAACGCTCCGGCACCCCGACGGCACCGAGGTCATGCTCCATAACCACACCGGCAGCAGCGCCAACGACATCGTGACCAGCTATCCCGACCTGACGGTCCCGGCGCAGAGCCTCAGCGTCCTGCTGGGCAAGCCCATGGCGGGTACGTGGAAGCTGATCGTGAAGGATACGGCCGCCGGCGATTCCGGAACGCTCAATGCCTGGGGCCTGACCCTCACGCACGATGTCCTGCAGCCAGTGGCATCGGCCACCTCCGGCGCCACCGGCGCGTACCAGATCGCCGGCCTCAACGCCGCGGGCTACACCCTGACGGCAGCCAAGCCGGGCTACACGCTGACGCCGGCAGCGCTGGTCGTCACCGTGGGCCCGAACGCCGCCGGAGCCGACTTCAGATCGTCGCTGGTCTCGACAACGCTGACCATGCCCGGCAAGTCGGGCTTGGTCGGCGGCCCCGTCTCCCTCACCGCGACGCTGACCCAGACGACGCCCGGCTCGGCCATCGCGGGCAAGACGATCGCCTTCGCGGTTGACGGCGCCTCGGCCTCCACGGCCGTGACGGATGCATCCGGCATCGCGACGCTCTCCTATGCCATCCCCACCGATGCGTCGGTCGGCGTGCATCCGATGACCGCCGCGTTCGCGGGCGACGGGACGCTGGCCCCGGTCGACGCCGCCGCCGTACTGACGGTTGCCAAGTCGGCCTCGGCGCTCTACCTGCCGGATCGATCAGGCGTCATCACCACCGCGGTGGCCCTGAAGGCCTACCTTCGCCGCACATCCGACAGCGCCAAGCTGGCGGGACGCACGGTGGCCTTCTCGGTGGCCGGTACGTCCGTGGGCTCCGCCGTCACCAGCGTGGACGGCGAAGCCGCCCTGCTCTGGACCATCACGGCCGGGGCGGCGACCCGCACGTTGGGCGGCTCCTTTGCCGGTGACGCGGCCTTCCTGCCGTGCTCCGGCAGCGCCGTCCTCACGTCGACCACCGTGGCCACCAAGGTCTACGTGGTCGACCGGACGAACGTGAAGATCAAGACCTACACGGTCCTGAAGGCCTACCTCTACACCACGGCCAACGTCATCCTGCCCGGCAAGACGCTCACCATGACTGTTGACGGCACGTCGCTGGGCTCGCAGGCCACCAACTCCAGCGGCTACATCTCGTTCGGCTATACGGTCCCCGAGGGCACGGGCGCGGGCAACCGCGTGGTCGGCTCAAGCTGGGCCGGCAACGCGGGCTACCCGGCCTCGTCCAACACCGGCAAGCTGGGCGTGGTTCAGGGCAACCTCTACATCTGGCCCTACGTCCGCTCCGGCAAACGGGGCACGGTCCACCCGCTCAAGGCCTACGTGCGAAGCCTGCCGGACTACGTGATCCAGCCCGGCAAGTCGATCACGTTCAAGGTGGGCGGCTCGACCATCGGCTCGGCCAACGTCGCGGCCGACGGCTGGGCCACGGTCAACTGGTCCATCCCGGCGGGCGAGGCCACCGGCGCCCACACGGCCAACGCAGCCTTCGCCGGCGACGCATGGTACGCAGCCACATCGGCCAACACGACCTTCAACGTAGTGCCGTAGAGAAGTCCGGCTGACGCGAGACAACGGCCCCGGGGCACGCCGCTCCGGGGCCGTTGTCTCGACCGTCCAAACCCCACTGCCCCGGTCTCTGGTGGCTCGGGCCTCCGTGCCCGAGTCCGCCCTGGCATGTGTGCGCCGCCCTTGACGGTCGCGCTGAGCGAAGCGAAGCACCCCGACTCTTGTGACGCGCAGGCCATCCACGCAAGCCACCGCAGCGATGGAGTCGGGGCCCTTCACTGCGTTCAGGGCGACGGCAGACGCCGTCAGTCCGGTCAACACGGTCAACAACGTCAAGCCTTTGCCGTCATCCTGACGCGAAGCGGAAGGAGCCCCCGGCGTGCGCCGCTGCGCCTGCGGACTCGGGCACGGAGGCCCAAGCCACTAGGGCGGGCCTCCAAGCAAGCCACCGTCCTCAGACTACGCCGAAGGTGGGCTTGCGTTGCTTCCACTTGCCCCGCGTGAAGTCGGGCCACTTCACCGGGGCGCTCTTCCGACCGATGGACTCGCCGGAGAGGTCCACCAGCGCGCTCATGGTAACGGAGTCGTAGACGTCGATGGGCGTCTGCGTTCGTGTCTTGACGGAGTTCAGGAAGAGGCGTAGCTCCAGCGGGTCCGTGCCGCCGTGCGCCGCCGCCGAGTCGCCGCCGGAGTGCCACCAGGGATGGTCGAACTCGGTCTGGTAGGGCTCGAACGGCTCCCACTGGTGGTAGGCGGGGCTGCGGCCCGTGATGTAGACCGACCTCTGGTCTTCGTCGTAGACGCCCAGCGTTCCCGAAGACGTCGCCGCAGTTGATGTCCATCCAGCTCAGTACCGGGCCGAGGCTGTGGGTCGGGTACTGGTCGCGGTTGTGCTCCACCAGGAAGCGCGCGGGCCAGCGGTCCACGCCCTGCGGGTCGAAGAACCAGTGGTCGATGCAGTCGTGCGAATGGGCGCAGTGGCAGTGGACCATCTCACCCAGCAACCCCTTGCGGATCATCTGCAGGACGGCGAGGTTGTCGCGCCGGAAGCTCCAGTTCTCCAGCATCATGCAGGGCACGCCGGTCTTCTCCGACGTGTCGACGAGCTCCCAGCACTCGGCCACCGAGAGCGCGCAGGGAACTTCAACCGCCGCGTAGATGCCTCGCTCCATGGCGCGGACGGCCATGGGAGTGTGCCAGTTCCAGGGCGTGGCGATGACGACCGCGTCCAGGTCGTCGCGCTCCATCATCTGTCGGTACGCCTCGTCGCCGCTGGAGTAGCCGATGGGCCTGGGCCTGCCGGAGGCCGCCACCATGGCCTGCGCGGCATCCAGCCTCGGTCGGTCGATGTCGCAAAGGGCCGGAACGGCGACGTCGGGCATCTGGAGCATCATCCCCAGCAGGCCGGAGCCGCGTCCGCCCACTCCCACCACGCCCACGCGCACGGTGGCCGTCTCAGGCGCGCCAAGGGCTCCTGTTGCAGCGCCCAAGGCCAGTGCGCCGGCCCCCAGCGCCTCTTTGCGGCTCAGCGTGGGCATCAGTCGTCATCCTCGACGGCATGGTAGTGATCCCACGGGAAGGGAACGCCGGGCTTCCGGGAGAGCCATACGGCGCGGGCGACCACAGCGGGATCGGCGCGGTCCACGGCTCTGAAGTTCTGCCGCGCCGACGCCAAGGCGAACCGGCGGGCGGCGCCGCGGAGCGCCGTTGCGGCGGGGTTCAGTTCGTCCAGCTTCACGCGGGCGGCCAGATGCGTGTAGGGAGCCGGGTCGGCGGTTTCCGTGAAGCACGCGGACATCGGCCGGGCCGTTCGGTCGAACCGGTTCATTGGCGGGATGCCCAGGACGAGGCCGATGGTCCGCGCGATGGACGTATGCGTGTAGGGCTCACTGACGACCGCGCCACGCCGGGTGTAGGGCGATACGCAGTAGGCCAGCGTGCGGTGGCCGTCCACATGGTCGACGCCGAGCTGCGAGTCATCCTCCATGACGAGGATGAGCGTCTCCTTCCAGAACCGCGATCGGGAGATAGCCTCGACGATGCGGCCCAGCGCGAGGTCGTTGTCGGCCACTGCAGCCCGCGGCGTTGGCATGCCAGGCGAGGTGCCCGACGTGTGGTCGTTGGGCAGGAGCATGACGGAGAGGGCCGGCATCTTCCCGGTCCGCTCGAACTGCGCCAGATCGGCCAGATACTGGTCGGCGCGCCACTGGTCGGAGACGATCTGCGGGAAGCCGATGAAGCGCGGATGCAGGAAGCGCCGCAGGGCCGCGTTGTCGGTCTCGGCCTTGATGGTGTACTGGTTCGCGCCCGACTGGTAGTCGCGCCAGAGGTCGGTCCAGGTGGGCTTCTTCTTGCCGTCCGGCGCCAGAACCTTGGGCTTGTTCACGAACTCGCCATAGACGCGAACGCTGAGGCCCCGGGCGGCCGCGGCGTTCCAGAGGAAGCCCGCCGGCGAGTAGGCCAGGGCATCGCCGCCGTCGTATGGGTAGCCGCGGGCGTAGGACTGGTAGTTCTGCTCCATGTAGCCGTTGGCCACGGACGAGGAGACCCACTGGTGGCCGTCGGCCGAGTTGGTTCCGCTGGTGTAGGTGTTGTCAAGCAGCACGAACTGCCGGGCGATGGCATGCTGGTTCGGCGTGACGTTTTCACCGAAGATCGTGAGGGCGGGGTCGCCGTTGCCCTCCTTCATGTCGCCCAAGGTGGTGTCGTAGGTGTGGTTCTCTTTGATGATGTAAACCACATGCTTGAAGACCGATGGCTCTCCCACGCGCTCCGGCACAGGCTTCGGGTCGACGCCCCGGCGCGGCGCGGGCTCAGAGCCCCAACGGTTGTTCAACGCCACACGCTGGGTGTCGGCCTCAAGGGAGCGTAGGTCCGTCTCCTTGATGAACTGAACGACGCCCACGTTGTCATGCACGCCGAACCGGTTGGTCTTCGCGATGGGGCGGCTACCCACGCCCTTGGAGCAGGCCACCACCACCTGGCCGCGGCAGAGGGCGATGTCGATGGGGTACCAGGCTGAGGGCGCCCATCCCAGCACGCGCGTGGTGTCGGTGGCGTCGACCACGGCCACGGCGTTCGCGCCGCCGCAGGCGACGTACAGCCGTCCGCCGTCGCCGCTCAGGGCCACGCCGGTGGGCATCTGGCCGAAGCCGGGGTCATCGGCGGGGCGCAGCGAGAGGGTGCGGACGACCCTCAGCCGGCCGAGGTCGATGACGCTCAGGTCGTCGCTGTCCGAGTTGGTCACCCACGCGGTGCGACCGTCGGGCGAAATTGCCATGCCCGCGGGCTGCCTGCCCACGTCAAGGTGCTGCAGCACGGCCGGCTTCGCCGTGTCGATGATCGTAACGGTGCCCCGTCTGGCGGCGTCCGTGCGCTTGTCGATGGCTATCGCCGTGCCGGCCGTGAGGGCCGAGCCGCGGCTGTCGGGCCGTGCGGGCCTGCCGCCGCGGTTGGCCACGAGGAGCGTGTGCCCGTCTCGCGAGAGGGCGACGTGGTAAGGGCAGGCGCCGACCGGAATGGTGGTCGTCACGGTGAGCGAACGGAGGTCTACCACAGCCACGGCGTTTCGCATGCCGAGGGCGACGTAGAGGATCGCGCCGTCCGGCGAAACGGCAAGCCCAGCGGGTTGGGGCGGTTGCTTGCCCTCGGCTACGGCGATGCGCGCGCTGACGATCCAGTTGTCGTCCGATCGCACCAGCTTGACGACCTTGCCGTCGCTTGCGGAGGCGTAGACGGTCTGGCTGTCAGGGGCCCAGGCGAGCCCCAACGGCCCTGCTCCGAAGCCCACCTGCTCGATCTGCTTTCCGTCGGGAGCGTAGAACAGAATGCGGTTGGTGGCCAGGGCCGCCACGCAGCTGCCGTCCGGCGCCGCGGCCAGGTCCTTCGGCCGCGAGCCCTCGGTGCGGATCACCGTTCCGGCAGGCGTGAGCGTCTGGTTGGTGGAGACGAAAACGGACTCGTCCCGCTGGAAGCCGACCTTCGGCGGGTTGTCGTCACCGCGGTTGCCGCCGGCAGAGGCAGCAACGATCGCGGCGAGCGCAGTCGCCGACAACCCGATGAACCTGAACGCCATAGCAGCTCTCCGGCGGAGACCGGCAGCGCCGATCCCGCAGACTCCGGCCCCGCCTCAGGCGGGACGCCTCGGGTCGACCGCCCCGGCTAACCGGGCCGCCGCACCCATCGTAGTAAGCATAGACCAAATCGCGCCGAGCGCATCCGGTGGTAGGGAGAAAGCCGTGACGATCCGCCCAGTTCGCCGTACCGCACAGTCAGTTCCTACGTTGGAAGGAGCCGGAGTGCACCTGCGCCGGGCATTCGGGTTCGGCGATACGGAGGAGACCGATCCGTTCCTGCTCCTGGACGACTTCCGCGGCGACCGCGGCGAGGACTACTCCGCCGGATTCCCATGGCACCCGCACCGGGGGATCGAGACGATCACCTACGTCCTTGCCGGTTCGGTGGCCCACGCCGACAGCATCGGCAACGCGGGCGAGATCGGGCCCGGCGACGTGCAGTGGATGACCGCCGGTCGCGGCATCATGCATCAGGAGATGCCCCGGGGCGACGCCCAGGGCCGGATGTACGGCTTCCAGCTCTGGGCCAATCTGCCGGCCGCCGCCAAGATGTGCGCGCCCCGCTACCAGGACATCCAGTCGCGCGAGATACCCGAGGCGTCGGAGGGCGACGGCGTGGTCGCGCGGGTGGTATGCGGTGAGCTATGGGGTGTGACGGGGCCGGTGGAGGGCATCGCCGCCAATCCGACGTATCTGGACATAACCGTTCCGGCGGGCGCCCGCAAGGCGTTGCCGGTGGATGACGCGGCGAACGCATTCGCCTACGTGTTCGACGGCTCGGCCCGGTTCGCCGCCTCCTCGTCGCCCGTCGCCGGCAATCGGACGCTCGTGCTCTTCGACGGCGGCGATGGGGTCGTGGTGGAGGCCGGCGAGGCCGGAGCGCGCTTCCTGCTCGTCTCGGGCCGTCCCCTGCGTGAGCCGGTGGCGTGGCGCGGCCCCATCGTCATGAACACCGATCATGAGCTCCGCCAGGCCTTCGCCCAACTCCAGCAAGGCAGCTTCCTCGACGTGCGGTGAGGCGCGCGACGACCCGGGCGGACGGTTGCACTTGCCAAAGTTGGCCGGCGGTGTTATCATGGCGGGCAACCGAGAGCGGCGTTCGGCGCCGCCGAGAAGAAAGGAAGCCATCCGCATGCAACGCTGCAAGGGCTTTACCCTCATCGAGCTGCTGGTCGTCATCGCGATCATCGCCATTCTGGCGGCGATCCTCTTCCCCGTTTTCGCCCAGGCGCGGGAGAAGGCGCGGGCCATCACCTGCGTCTCCAACCTGAAGCAGATGGGCACGGCGCTGATGATGTACGAACAGGACTACGACGAGGCCTTCCTCCCGCCGCACATGGGCGTGCCCACCGGCGGCGCGGGTCTGATGAACAACAACTGGACCTGGGATCGCCTCGCACAGCCCTACATGAAGAACTATGGGATCATCACCTGTCCCAGCGACCAGTTCACGCCCACGCTCGACACGACGTTCGGCAAGGGCATCCAGCGGTCGTACACGATGCCCTGCCACTTCGGCTGGAACTGGTGGGAGGGCGGCGACTACGGCAGGCACTACCGCGTCAAGGTGTCGGCGGCGCAGTTCCCGGCCCTCACCGTCCGCCTCTACGAGCGCGACAACTGCAACAACGGCCAGTGGGACTGGTGCGCGGTGGGCGACGGAGCCAACGAGGTGGCTGCCCGCCACAACGTGATGACGAACTTCGTCTATGCCGACGGCCACGCCAAGCCGTTCCGCACCGATCCCGGCGCCGGCGACTTCCCGAAGCTGCCCGGCTATCGCTGCTGGAACGTCTGGTACGGCGGCTACCAGGCCGGCGCAGGACTCGCGGCCCGCTGGGGCGGCAACTGGCACGACATTCTGCCCTTCCACGAGGGCGTTGATGTGACCTGCGGCGGCAACGTGGGCTCCTACCCCTAGGCCATCGACCACCCGAAGAGAGCAACCCATGAAGACAGAGGTCAGCCCCGTGATCATCGTCATCGCCCTGGTGGCGGTGCTCGCGGTGGTGGTCGGTTTCGGATACAAGGCGGCCCGTCCGGCGCCCTACAAGATGTCGCCGGGCGGCGGCCCGCGGGCCGTCAACACCACGGGCGTACCCATGGCATCGTCGGGTGGCGTCGTTACGCCGTCCGGCGGCATGGTGTCGCCCAACGCGTCGGGTCAGGGCCGGCCCGGCGTGGGTTCCGGCGGCGGCATGGCCCCGGCGGGCGCGCCCGTTTCCTCATTGGGCGGCATGGGCATGGGCAACAGCCCGACGTCGGGGGGCTTCCCGCCGCCCGGCGCGCCGAGGTAGACTTCGCCGGCCGCTGGTCCATCAGGCCCGCCTCGATCCTTGAGGCGGGCCTTCCCATACCGGCGCGGCGAAAGGACGACGCAGGGCTCTATGGTTCGCAGTCTGCTGCTGGGTCTCGGCTTCGGCTTCGCGTGCGTGGTGCAGCCGGGGCCCATGCAGGCCTACTTCCTCTCGCGCGTGGCTCAGGTGGGGTGGAGGCGGACGCTTCCCGCATGTCTGGCGCCGCTGTTGAGCGACGGCTTCATTGCCCTCGCCGTGTTGACTGTGCTGCGGCATGTCTCGGAGGCGATGCAGCGCGGCCTGCAGGCGGCGGGCGGGGTGGCGCTGCTCGTCCTTGCCGTCGTGACGCTGCGCGGAGCCGGGTCCGCGGCAGCCGGCGCGGCCTCCGAGGCTCCGGGCGCCGCCCCGCGAAGCCTGGCGCAGGCCGTGCTCGTGAACGTGCTGAACCCCGGCCCGTACCTGGGCTGGAGCCTCGTGCTCGGGCCGGAGGCGCTCCGTCGATGGCCGACCGAGCCGGCCGCCGCGGTGGCGCTGGTGGCGGCCTTCTACGCTGTGCTGACGCTCGGCAACGCCCTCACCATCGCGGCCATCGGCGGGTTGCACGGGCTCTCGCCCGGCCGCATGCGCCTCCTGCTGCCTATCTCGGCGGCCGTGCTGGCGATCCTCGGCGTAAGCAGCCTGGTGGGTAGCCTCCGCTAACGGGCGGGCCCGCCCTCCAGCCGCTGGATGGCCGTCTTCAGCAGGTTGGTCATGGTGTAGGGCTCGTCCTCCGGCTCGGCCTTGCTGGGGAACTTGTACCATGTCTGGAAGATGAGGCCGTCGGCTTTGCCGCCCGCGGCGAGGTAGGTCTCCAGGTCCTTCAGCGTGGTTCGCTGGAAGGCCTCCTCCGAGGCATCTCCGCCGCCCTGCGAGTTCATGATCAGGTTGAACCGCAGGCCCCTCGACTTCACGGTCTTCTCCAGCTCCAGAAGCCGGCGCATCCAGTCCACCTTTGCCGGGTCCACCTGCTTGGTCGGTTGGGCCTCGCCCTTCATGACGCCCCAGGCCTTGTGCGGCTGCATCCCGACGGTGTACTCGTACGGGTTGTCGGCCGTGATGCCGCGCAGTGCGACGCGGGCGGCGCGGCATCCGTCCAGCGTCTTCCGCAGCACGTCGTAGTAGTCGCCATAGAACATGCCGCCCCAGTAGGATGGCTCGCCGCGCCAGCCCCAGTTTGGGAAGTTCGTAAGCACGTAGAACTGGATGCCCGGGAACTCCTTGGCCACGGTGCGCATGTAGGCCACGAGCTCCGTGACGCACTGGTCCACCGAAGCGAGGCCGGGGATGTCGCCCCGCCCAACGTCGGAACCGGGCCAGAACATTCGGCGCACGGGTCCATCCAGGTTCAGGTAGGCGATCTTCGCGCCCAGGCGGACGAGGTTCTGGATCTTCGCGATCTCGGACCGCGCGGTCTCTTCGCCCACGCCGGCGGTCATCGATGTGCGGACCGTGTCGGTGATGCCCTTGGGGCTGGGCGCGGTGAAGTCGGCCGTGTGGCTCTTCCAGTCGAAGTAGCCGCACTCAAGCGCTATCTTGATGCCGTTGCGGTTGCACTGCTCCACGATGCCCCGGAGATCCTCCTCGGGCGTCAGAAACGCCACCGCGTTGATGGCAAACTCAAGCACGGTCAGTCGGCGCTTCACGAAGTCCCATCGGGCGCCGGGGCGGCCCAAGGGCTCCAGCCGCACCATGTTCATCCACACTTCCGGGCGTCTGGCCTCGGGCTTGCCGTTCGCCGGCACAGCCGCCAGCGCCATGGCCGCGACCACCGCTGCCATCACCATGTCAGCCTCCTCCGTTTGCCTGAAGCGCGGCCAGATCGCCGGCGCGGTCGATGTCGGTTGCCAGTTCGGGGTAGCCGCTCACCACGGCGCGTGCCTTGCCGCCGATGAGCCGCGAGACGGCCTGTTCCAGCGATGGGATGTCGGCGAAAGGCCGCTTGAGCGCCAGGGTGAGGAGCACCCGCATGAGCGTGCCCGGCCCCAACATGGCGCCGAGCTTCAGCGGGCTCTTGCGCGCCGCAAAGGCCTGGGCGATGCGCGGCTCGTTAGATCGCAGGAACGAGGGCTTGAGCAGCATCAGGTTGCCGCCGGTGTAGTTGCCTTCCTGCAGCGTCAGCGCGGTGCGCTTGATGCCCGGATAGCGCGTGTAGCAGGCCTCGACGGTCACCACGGGCCAGACCAGGTCGGCATCCAACGGCAGAGCGGCCTCAACGAAGTCGGTGACGGATTCGGCGGTGAGGAAGGGGATGTCGCAGGTGGCGAGCAGCACGAAGGGCGCGTCGGCGCGCGTGACCTCCAGCCCCGAGTAGATGTTCGGCACGAAGCCGCCCCGGTCACCCGCCACGGTGTAGCGCCCGTCCGGCGGCAGTGGGCCCACCACGGCGACCCCGTCCACGGCAGGCGACGCCGCCAGCGCATCCACCACGAAGTCCGCCATGCGGCGGCCGTTGTAGGGGATATCGGCGCGATGGGTCACACCCGCCGCCGCCGCGATCTCCGGGTGCGCCGGGCCTCCGGCCAGTACGATGGCGGGGCAGCTACTCACGCTCGATCACCATGGCTTGCTCCCGTGTCAGTGTCTTGCAGAGATGGACCTGCATGCCGGCCAGCCGCAGGCGCGCGCCGATCGCCTCGGAGTCCTCGGCGGAGGCGGCCACCCCGAGCACGCAGGCGCCGCTCCCGCAGAGCAGCGCGCGCGAGGCACGGCCCATGAGGAGGCTGTCATACGCCGCGGCCACCTCCGGCGACTGGGCGAAAACGGCCTCCTCGAAGTCGTTGGTCATCCGGCGCGCCACCTCGGCAGGGTCGCCTTTCGCCAGCGCCTCCTCCATCCGCCGGGTGCCGCGGGCCGAACGGCGCTCCGGCATGGCGTCCAGCGCGGCATAGGCCTTCCGGGTGGAGACGCCTACCGGGGGCTTGACGATGACGAAGTGGAACTCCGGCCCGTCCGGCAGCGGCTGCACCTGTTCGCCGCGGCCCCGGACCGCCGCGGCGCCACCGGTGAGGAAGAACGGGACGTCGGAGCCGATCCCGGCGGCCACCCGGGCCAGATCGCCAGCGGGCGTTTGCAGTTCGAGCAGGGCGTCCGCGGCCCTGAGCGCCGCCGCCGCGTCGGAGCTTCCGCCTCCCAGTCCTGCCTCGGCGGGGATGCGCTTCCGCAGGCGGAGCGCGATGCCTTCGGAGCGGCCATGGTGCGCCAAGAGCGCCCGAACGGCTGCCACCGCCAGATTCCGGTCGTCTCGGGGCACGCCGGGTGCGTCGCAGGTCAGCGTGATCCCGGCGCGCGTGCGTTCCGCCTCCAGCGTATCGCTGAGCGAGATGCTCTGCATCACCGTGGCCAGGTTGTGGTAGCCGTCCGGCCGCGGACTCAGCACGTCCAGCGTGTAGTTGACCTTGGCGAAGGCGTGAATGCGGATCAATCGCGTGTCCCACGGGAGAGGCGGTCGCCGCCTTGCGAGCGGGCGCGCCCGTCTCAGCGACTGCTATACTGTATCTTAGCGCATTCCGCGCCGTCACTCGCCAGGAGGGCCTCGTCGCCATGACCAGCCAGGGTCCAAGCCGGCCCACGAACGACCTCTCGACCCGGGATCGCCAGATCGAGGCCGTCCACCATATCACCCGGTTGCTCGCCGCCCAACTGGACGTCGATGACCGCCTGCGCGACATTCTGGACGTCTCCATGGGCGTGGTGGAGGCGTCGGCCGGCTCCATCCTGCTCTACCGCGAGGCCGATGACCGGCTCGTCTTCCGCCATGTGGTGGGTCCGGCAAGCTCCCGCGAACTGCTGGGCCACTCCTTCGGCGCCTCCGACGGCATCGCCGGGAAGGTCTTCCGCAATGGGGCCGCCGTCATCGAAAACGCGCCGGCCGACCAGCCCGCCCACCGCGCCGACATCGGCGAGGCCGTCGGCTTCACCACGCGCAACATGGTGACCGTGCCGCTGGTGCACCAGGCTGGCACGCCAGTGGGCGTCATGCAGCTCCTGAACAAGCGCTCGGGCGGCTTCGATGACACAGATCTCGCCGTGCTCGAGATTGTCGCGGCCATCGCGGCCACGGCGATCTTGAACGCGGACCTCCACCGCAGGGCGGAGCAGGCCCGCATCGCCACCGCCGTGGGCGACCTGAGCCACGACATCAAGAACAAGGTCGCCCCCATCTACATGGCCGCGGTCATGCTGAAGCCCGACCTCGACGCCATGTTCGCCGATCTCGACGCTGCGCTGGCCGAGGCGCCAGAGGATGTGCGCGACCGCGTCAACCACGCCGCACGCCACGTGCGGCGCGACTACTCCGAGCACCTGGCCATCGTTCTGGATCAGGTGCAGATCGTCCAGGAGCACACCAAGCGCATCTCCGACGTCATGAAGGGCATCTCCACCGAACCCAGCCTGGAGTTGACGGACCTGGCCGCGCTGGTGGCCGATCAGCTCCGCGAACTGGAGCCGCTGGCCCGGGCGGGCGGGGTCGCGCTGCACGCCCGCGTCGACACAACCGGCCACTGCCGCGTGGATCGCTTCTTTATGCGGAGCGCCATCTACAACCTGGTCAACAACGCCATCCCGGAGACGCCCTCCGGAGGCTCCGTCACCGTGGACGTGCGCTGCGCCGACGACGGCTCGTTCCCGTGCGGCCGCGGTCTGGTGATCGAGGTCACCGACACGGGCAGGGGAATGCCGCCGCACGTGCTGGAGCGCATCCTTCGCGGCGACCCGACCAGCACCAAGAAGACCGGCACGGGGCTGGGCACACGCATTGTCTATAACGCCGCCCGGGCGCACAAGGGGCGGCTTGAGGGGCGCAGCGAAGAGGGGCGCGGAACCGTGCTCCGGCTCTGCGTGCCCTTCATCTGCGACTAGCCGCCACGCGGCCATGGGAGCCAACCGACACATGACCCGTCTCTTTGCCCGCCTCGTCGTCGTAGCGGCGCTGCTCACCGCCACGCTCTCCTCCTTCGCCGACCAGACCCGCATCACCGACGTGGTCTACGGCCACAAGCTCGGCATGGCCCTCACCATGGATGTCTTCAAGCCGGAGAAGCCCAACGGCATCGGCATCGTCTGGATGGTCTCCGGCGGCTGGGTGAGCAGCCACGACAGCATCAATCCGGACCTTGCCAGGGCGTTCACCGGCCGCGGCATGACCATGTTCCAGGTCTGCCACGGCTCCGCTCCGCGCTTCACGGTGGCCGAGGCGGTGGCCGACGTGAGCCGCGCCGTGCGCTTCATCCGCAGCCGGGCGGCCGACTGGGGCGTCGACCCCAACAGACTGGCGGCTTGCGGCGGTAGCGCAGGCGGGCATCTCTCGCTGATGATGGGCTGCTGCGGGGGACCGGGACCCGCCGACGCCAAGGACCCCGTCGACCGCGCCTCCAGCCGGGTGCAGGCCGTGGCCTGCTTCTTCCCGCCCTGCGACTTCCTGAACTACTACAAGGAGGGCCAGCGCGCCATCGACAACCCGTTGCTGAAGAGCTTCTGGCCGGCCTTCGGCGTGGATGAGAAGACAACCCCGGAGCGCAAGGTCGAGATCGCCCGGGAGATCTCGCCCATCTACGGCGTCAGCAAGGAGACGCCGCCCACGCTGATCATCCATGGCGACGCCGACCCGCTCGTGCCGATCCAGCAGAGCAAGCTGATCATGGCGAAGTTCAGGGAGATGGGCGTCCCGGCGGACCTCCAGGTGCGTCCGGGCAAGGCGCACGGCTGGCCCGGCATCGAAGCCGAGGCCGCGACCCTTGCCGATTGGGTGGAGAAGTACCTGAAGAAGTAGCCGCGCCGTGCCGGGGTGCGCTACAGGTCCAGCCTGTAGCGCATCTTGCGGCGTTCGCCCCGGATATACATATCATTGCCCGGCGGCAGGTCCACGGTCTCCACGTAGACGGCCCCCAGCCGCTCGCACGTGATGCGCGAGGCGGCGTTGTCCGGGTTGCACGTGATCCAGAGCGCGTGAAACCCCAGGTTCCGCGCAAGCGGCAGCAGCAGCCGCGCCGCGCGCTCCGCGCGCCGCTTGCCGCGGTAGGCCGGGTAGACGTGGTACCCGATGTGGCCCGAGTACCGCTCGATCACCGGCGCGTCGCCCACCCGCAGGTCGATCCGGCCCATGAGCGCGCCATTGGCGGCGTGGAGCATGGAGAACCGATAGCAGGGGTACCAGCCGCGCTCCGGATCGCCCTCCATGCGTCGCTCCAGGGTCAGGTAGAGGTCGCCCTCGCGGAACGGGCCGACCTCGGGCGCGGCGTCCCGCCCGGCTGCCGCACGCTTCCTGAAGAGGCCCGGTAGGGAGAGCCTCACGGCGCGACGGCTACCGGCGCCAGAGCCCGGACGCAACGGAACCCGATCGTGGCGGATCGGTCCAACCCGGGGTGCATGAGCAGGAAGCGCGTGTGCGAATCGAGCCGCTGCGGGCCGCCGTGCACGTACCAGCCCGAGCCCGGCGCGTCGAAGCCGGACCCGCCCCGGAGGATGCAGGAGCGCGTGTGGCCGTCGCTCCGTTCGCTCTCCGTCAGTTGCCATACGTTGCCGGCCATGTCGTAGCAGCCCCAGACGCTGCGTCCGTCGGGATGCGTCCGCACCGGCTCCGGATGTGGGCCCGCGCACCGCGTGGCGTCGAACGCATCGCCCCAGGGCCACGCGCGCCCGGTTTCGCCCTGCGCCGCGCGCTGCCACTCGGCCTCGGTGGGGAGCCGCTTGCCCGCCCACCGCGCATAGGCCCGGGCGTCGTTCAGATCAACGTAGACCACCGGCAAATCCTCGGCGCCCGCCGGGAAGGTGTCGCCGCCCCAGTGGCGCAGGAAGTTGTCGGCGCAGGCCGGCCGGTAGCCTGTAGCCTTGATGAATGCGGCGTACTGGCCGTTCGTGACGAGGGCCTCGTCGACGGCGAAGGCGGGCACTTCCACCGTGAAGTCGTGCGTCACCGTTTCGTTGAACGGCAGGCCCACGAGGAAGCCCGCCAGACGCTCGGCCGGCATGCCCGGGTCGGCGTAGCAGCCGCACTCGCGCCTCTCGTGCCGCAACCGCATGCGGGCTCGACCGGCATCGACGCGAACCATGCCATCGGGCAGGGGCGCACCGGCGGGCAGCGGCTCGCAAACCTGCGGCGGCCGAGGCGCCATGGCTCCGGCCAGCCGCCGGAGCAGCGCGTCCTCGGGCTCAGTCGCGGTGGGGGCGTCGGACGGGGGAGCGTCCGCGGCCAGGCGGCGCACGCGCTCCTTGGAGGCGCGGGTCCATGCCACGGCGATGGCGGCGTACCTGTTCGGCTCGACGCGGATGCCGCCGTCGGGACCGATGGCCAGTTCGCGGCCCGTCCAGAGGTCCCACGCCTGGGCCCCGGCCCTCCGGACCGATGTCCGGACCAGCGGCCCGCCAGCCCCGCTCCGGTCCAGAATCAGGGTCAGTTCCAGACCGTCGGACCGCCACCGCGATGCGAAGGCCCCTGCCCGTAGCGTGGGCACGGCGGGCTCCCAGCGGTCGGAGGCCAGCTCCGGCGCGAAGGCGCGCAGAATGCCCGATGCGCGCTTCCAGACCGCGCAGTCCTCGGCGTTCCACGGGACCCAACTGCCGAAGACGTTCTCCCAGACCATCATGCCCGAGCCGTTGAGCCACGCCTCGTCGATCTCGGACTGGTGGGTCCGCGACCAGCGCTGGATGCGGTGCTGCATGTGGCGCGGCTCCACCCACTTGAGCAGGAGGACCGACGGCTCATCGTAGACGGGGCCCCACTGCGCCCAGCTGGAGCTGCAGAGGCTGGTCTGCTCGAGCGGCGGCGCCCCCTCGGGCTCGAAGATGACCCCGGGCCTCCCGGCGTCGATGGCGGCCCGCAGGCCGGTCGGCGCGGCCACCATGGTGTCGAGGAAGATGCCGTCGGCCTCGATCTCATGCACCAGTCCGGCCAGCGCCTCGGTGTCGGCGACTGTCTCGCGGCGTGTGCCCGTGTCCCAGGGGTTGTAGTCGATGAAGCATCGCGTGCCGCGTGCGCGCATCCGTCGGGTGAGTTCGCGCAGCCCCCGCAAGCCGCCGGGGAGGTCGCGGTAGAAGTCGAACTGGTTGCGGTCGTCCACCCCGATGCGCGGGTAGGCGTGCCACAGCACCAGCGAGTCGACATGCCCGACGCGCCGCTCCAGGTCGTCCAGCCACGCGTCCGCGGTGAGCTTGCCGCTCTCGGGGTCGCAGAGCGCGGCGTCGTAGAGGAAGGCGAAGGCGCAGGTGAGGTTGCCCGCGCCCCAGTCGAGGTCGCGGCGGCCGTAGATGCTCCGATCCAGCTTGGCGGCGCGCGATCCGGCGCCGGCCGGCGCCCTGACGCGCCCTGCCGGTCCGGGCGTCTCCATCTCCACGGAGTGGAGCGTCCACCGTCCGGGCGCCGCCTCGAAGGTGCCGTCCTGGCCGACGATGGGTACGGCGAAGGCCCCGGCGGGGAGCTCCGGCACGGCTGTCGCCAGCCGCACCCGGCTCCGCTTGCCCGGTGCGCCCGCCTGCGCGGAGGCCCGAACCGTCGACCAGCCCACCCACGCCCCGCTCCGCCCGTCGAGGTAGTCGAAGGCAAGGCAGAGGCGCCCGTTGCCGGCCAGCGGCGTCACGTCCGCTGTCAGCGTGACCGCCTCGCCCGGCTTCAGGGCCAGCTTGCGGGCGGCGTCGGGCTGCAGACGCACCCATGCTCGCGTGCCGGTGTAGGTCACCGCGATGTCGGTCAGCGGTTGGCTGCGCGCCATTCGCCGCATGGCCTCCATGGCGGAGAGCCACGCGGTGCGGTCCTGACCGGGCAGGGGATAGCGCACGGAGCCCCAGCGAATCTCCAGTCCCGGCGCGTCGGAGCCGGGCTCGGCCCGCCGGGCGTCGCCGCCGTCGGCCACCCAGAGGCCCGGCGCATACGCCATCCGCACGGTGGCGGCGCGTGGAGGGGGAGCCGTGGGCGTGGGCAGCATGTGTGTCAGATCTCCTTCACGAAGAGGATGGGTCGGCCCAGCTTCGCCGCCATGCGCGGGGCCACGCTGGCCTCCACGATGGCCTCGATGCCGGTGCTGCCGTGGGTTGCCAGAACCACCAGCCCCGCCTCGATCTTGTCGGCGTAGGCCGTCAGCGCGGCCACCGTCTCGCCGCGCAGCACGGTCGTGCGCACGGTGGCGCCGCGTTGGGCGCAGGGCGTCGCCATGGCGGCCAGGTCGCGGGCCGCGCCCTCTTGCGCCAGGTCCAGGATCGCTCGCATGGTCCGCGGCAGCGTGATCCCGGTGCGTCGGCGCGCGTCGGCCAGCGTGTCCGGCGTGGGCACGGCCAGCGCCAGGTGGAGCGTCGCCCCGAACGCGCAGGCCAGCGCCGACGCCAGGCGTAGCGCCACGCTCTGGTCGTGCTCGCCGTCCACGGGCGCCAGGATATCGGAGGGCTCGAAGGGCGCGGGGGAGCCATCGGTCGCGGGTTGGAGCATGAGGATCGGCCAGCCGCCGCGCTGCAGCACCTGCTGGGCGATGCGGCCGATGAACAGGTCGCGCAGGCCGCCGCTGCCGTGGGCGCAGAGGACCACCAGGTCGGGCGCCATCTCGCGGGCATGCTCCACGATGCTGCCGGCCACGCTGCCCTCGCGGGTCTCGTGGGCGTGCAGCTCCACATGGACGCCGGCCTCGGCCAGCCTGGCTGCCGCCCGGCGCAGGTACTCCTCGGCGGCCTGCAGGTCCGCCAGGTGCGCCTCGCCGTGGATGGTCGCCGGGGGGCGCTCCTCCAGGACGTGCAGCAGGGCCACCTCGGCGCCGAACCGAGTGGCCAGCGCGATGAGCGACGGCAGCACGGCCTCGGCCAGCCGCGACCCGTCCAGCGGCGCCAGGATTCTGCGAACGATGCAGGCTTCTCGTCCGGGCATGGCTACCCTCCCGTGATGGCCCTGTATATGATGTACAGGTTCAGCGATATGATCACCGAGGTCACCGCCCATGCCGCCACCGTGGTGGCCTTGCCGTTCACCAGCACGCCCATGAGCGACCGGTCGGACGTGAAGAGCACCAGCGGCGCCAGGGCAAAGGGCACGCCGAAGCTGAGCATCACCTGGCTGGCGATCAGCACCTGCGTCGGCTCCAGCCCGACGGCGACGACCACGATGGAGGGCGCCATGGTGACGCCGCGCCGGATCCAGAGCGGAATCTTGTGCTGCAGGAAGCCCTGCATGATCACCTGTCCCGCCATGGTGCCCACGGCCGACGACGAAAGCCCCGCCGCCAGCAACGAGACGCCGAAGAACGCGCTGGAGAGCGAGCCCAGCAGCGGCGTCAGGGTCCTGTGCGCCTCCTCTATGGTGGCGACGCCGGTGTCGCCCTGGGCGTGGAAGGTAGAGGCCGCCATGATCAGCATGGCCGCGTTCACGAAGCCAGCCAGCCCCATGGCCAGGACGATGTCCGCGATCTCGAAGCGCACCAGCCGCTTGAGAAGGTCGGGATGCCGCGTGACGATGCGCCCCTGGGTCAGCGCCGAGTGGAGGAAGATGACGTGCGGCATGACGGTGGCGCCCAGGATGCCCGACGCCAGCACCACGCTCTCGGGGCCCTCGAAGCGGGGCAGCACGGTGGCCCGGCCGATGGCGCCCCAGTCGGGCCGGCCCAGCAGCGTCTCCGCCACATAGCAGACGGCGATGACGCCCACCATGACGGCGATGACCGCCTCGAGCGGCCGGAAGCCGCGGTGCTCGAGGCCCAGGATCACGAACGTGGCGCAGGCCGTGATGATGCCGCCCCAGAGCAGCGGAATGTGGAACAGCAGCTGCAGACCCACGGCCGCGCCCAGGAACTCGGCCAGGTCGGTGGCCATGGCGACCAGCTCGGCCAGCACCCACATCATCCAGACCATCCAGCGCGGCAGACGGTCGCGGCACACCTCCGCCAGGTTGGAGCCCGTGGCGATGCCCAGCTTGGCCGAGAGGGTCTGGATCAGCATGGCCATCAGGTTGCTGGCCACGATGACCCATATGAGCATGTAACCGAACCGGGCGCCGGCCTGGATGTTGGTGGCGAAGTTGCCGGGGTCCACGTAGGCCACGCAGGCCACGAAGGCCGGGCCGAGGAACGGAAGCATGCGCGCCGCGCAGCCCTGTTTCTGCTCGCCGGAGAGCACGCCCTCGGCGGCCTTCTGCACTCCGGCGTTGGACAACGGGCTTTCGGGCGCGCCCTGGGTCATGGGCTAGAGCTCCGGCTCGGAGCCGCCGCCGCCGCCGTCCGCCCCGGCATCGTCGCCCTTCTCCATCTCCTCTTCGAAGGCCTGCTCCAGGTCGCCGCCCATATCCTCGTCCATGGCGGCGCTCATGTCCTTGACCCACTTCTTGATGGCCTTCGGGTCGTTCTCCAGATCGCCGTAGGAGGCTTCGTCGCAGAGGCTCTCCATGGTCTCATCCTCGGAACGGAGCCGCGCGAAGCGGGAGACGCGCTTCTCGGCCTCCTGGCTGCCGCATCGCGGGCACGCGGCCGGCTTCGGATTGGCGATCACACCCACCAGCGCGCTGTACCTGCGGCCGCACTGCTTGCAGTCATACTCAAAGATCGGCATGGCCGGAACTCCTTGCAGCCCATCAGGGGCATCATGGGCAACATTCTACCTCTGACGCCGCCGGCGGCTCCGGGGAGGCCCGTCGCGCAGGTATGTAGCCACGCTAAAAACCGGCGTGCCAACGGGATATCGCCGCCCCTCCCGTGCGTAGAATCAGACAGCCGCCCGACGGAGCGCCGAACGAGCGCCGCGGGCATGAAGACGACCGCGAAAGACGCACCAAGGAGATCATGAGATGGCCACCTTCACACTGCCCGCGTTGCCCTACGCTTTCGACGCGCTCGAGCCGCACATCGATGCCAAGACCATGGAGATTCACCACGACAAGCATCACGCGGCCTACGTCAACAACCTGAACGACGCCCTCAAGGACTATCCCGACCTCCAGGCCAAGAGCATCGAAGAGCTGCTGAAGGGGTTGGGGCAGGCGCCCGAGGCGATCCGCACCAAGATTCGCAACAACGGCGGCGGCCACTTCAACCACACCCTCTTCTGGGAGTTGATGCGGCCCGGCGGCCCGGCGGCCCCCGCGGGCGAGCTGCTCGAGGCCATCAAGGGCGCCTTCGGCAGCGTTGCCGAGCTCTCCAAGCAGGTGAACGCCAGCGGCGCCACGCGCTTCGGCAGCGGCTGGGCCTGGGTAGTGCTGGACGACAAGAAGAACCTGGCGATCCTCAGCACCGCCAACCAGGACTCGCCCATCACGGACGGCCTGACGCCCATCCTCACCATCGACGTCTGGGAGCACGCCTACTACCTGAAGTACCAGAACCGCCGACCCGACTACCTGACGGCCTGGTGGAACGTGGTCAACTGGGATGAGGTCGCCAAGCGGTTCGCCGCGGCCAGGTAACGTCCACCGTCGTACCAAGCGCATCGCGAAGGGGTCGAGGCATCCGTGCCCGGCCCCTTCGGCACGTCAGGGCCCTTCCGCGGTGGGCTCTCCGTCTGACGGGTCGGCCGGGTCGGAGGCTGTCGGCGGCGCCCGGGATGGCTCCCACGATCTTAGCAAAGCGTACGGATACAGGCTTGCGCTCTGCTTCGAAACATAATATCCTACGCATGGCGGGCGCACCGCGGGACCGGTGGCCCGTCCGTTTCCAGGAGGTCGTCTACCGCCGAGCTGCCAAACGGGCGATGCCCCAACGGGGGGGCGCGCCATGATTCCGTCCACGGAAGGGATGTGCATGATCCACCAAACGCTCCTGCGCCGGCGCGCTTTCGCGTGCCCGGCGGCCCTGCTCGCGCTGGCCGCGACGGCCGGCGCGGCCCCGCCCGCTGTCCATCGTGCGCCGACCGCGCCGAACCCGCCCCTGACGTTCGAGAGGAACACGGGGCGCTACCCGAAGGAGGTGCGGTTCGTCGCACGAGGCGGAGGCGGCGCGCTCTTCCTGACGAGCCGCGAGATGGTCCTCTCGCTCAGCAACGGCCGCAAGGCCTCGGCGCTCCGCCTCAAGCTGCAGGGCTCCAACCCGCGGGCCGTCGCTTCTGGCCTGGACAAGCAGCCCGGCATCGTCAACTACCTCATCGGCAACGATCCCAGGAAGTGGCGCACCAACGTGCCCACCTACTCGCGCGTCAAGGTCGCCGGCGTCTATCCCGGCGTGGACCTGGTCACCTACGGCGCCGGCAAGTCGCGCACGCTGGAGTATGACTTCGTCGTGAAGCCCGGCGCCGACGCGTCCAGAATCCGCATGTCGGTCTCCGGCGCGAAGTCGCTTCGCACCGTCGGCGGGAAGCTCATCGCTTCGACCGATTGCGGCGACGTGAGCCTGAACCGCCCCTACGCCTACCAGACCCTCAACGGCGTGCGCAAGCAGGTCGCCTGCTCCTTCCTGCTGGAGCGCAACACCGTCGCGTTCCAGATCGCCCGCTACGACGCGAGCCGGCCGCTGGTGGTCGACCCGACGCTCACCTACAGCACGCTGATCGGGGGCACGACCAGAGACAGCGGATACGACGTTGCCGTCGACGCGGCGGGTTGCGCCTATGTCTACGGCGGCACCCAGTGTCTCGACTTCCCGACCACCCCCGGCGCCCTGAAGGCGACGCCGGACGCGGCTCAGAACTACGACGGCTTCCTGGCGAAGTTCAACGCCGATGGGTCGGCCCTGGTCTACAGCACCTACATCGGCGGCGCCGACTCGGACTACGCATCGGACGTGGCGGTCGACGCGGCGGGTTGCGCCTTCGTGACGGGCACTACCTACAGCGACGATCTGCCGACCAGCGCCGACGCGTACGACAAGGTTCGCAGCAACCAGGACGGCTTCGTGATGAAGCTCAACGCGACGGGTTCGGCGCTCCTCTACGGCACGTTACTGGGCGGAACGAGCGTCGATGGGCCAACCGGCCTCGCCGTGGACGCCGCCGGGTGCGCCTACGTCGCTTCATGGACGCTCTCGACCGACTTCCCGGTCACGCCGGGCTCCATTCCCAGCAAGGCCGTCCTCACCAACGTCGTCGGGTGCGTCACCAAGCTGAACCCCGCGGGCACGGCCCTGGTGTACAGCACCTACCTGGGCGCGGACGCCTCCGACAGCATGGCCGACCTGGCGATCGACGGCGCCGGTTGCGCCTACGTGGTGGGCATCACCGATGCAGTCAACCTCCCGACGACGCCCGGCTGCTTTCAGCCGAGCCTTGGCGGGGACTGGGACGGGTTCGTCGCCAAGCTGAACGCCTCGGGCACCGCGCTGGTCTACGAAACCTACCTGGGCGGCATCGGCTACGAGGAGCCCTACGCCGTGGCGGTCGATTCGGCTGGATGCGCCGTCATCACCGGTGCGTGCGAAGCCGGCGACTATCCCACCACGCCCGGCGCCTATATGCCCGCGGCCTCGAACGGTTGCGTGGTGACCAAGCTCAACGCCGCCGGCTCGGCCCTCGTCTACAGCACCTACCTCGGCTCAGGCAACGGCAATGAGACCGGCGAGTCGGTGGCGCTCGGGCCTGATGGGTCGGCCTATGTGGTGGGCAACGCCGGTAACGGCTTTCCCGTTACTCCCGACGCGTTCCTCGCCACGCGCCCCGGCAACGGAGACGGCTTCCTCTCCGTCCTGAGTCCCAACGGCTCGGCGCTGACCTACAGCACCTACGTGGGCGGCCCCAACGACGATGCGGCGTATGGTGTGGCGTTCAACGGCGGCGCGGTCTACGTGACCGGCGCGACGGACAAGGACCCACCCGTGATCGACGACAAGGCGGGGAAGGGGCTTATCCGGCCACTGTCTCCTACACCGACCTTCCCGGTCACTCCCGGCGCCTACCAGACCGTGAACGCGGGCAGCAGGGACGCCTTCCTGATGAAGTTCGCCGTCTCGACCGGCGATCCCACAACGGTCGCGGTGGATAACCTCAACGTCACGGAGCTCACGCGCATCTCCCTCCGCGGCAGGCTCACCGATGCCGCGGGCGCGGGCATCGCCGGGCAACGGCTCCAGTTCAGCATCGACTCCGGCGCCTGGGCCAACTCGGAGGTGCTCACGAACGCCGCGGGCTACGCCACCCTCACCATCACGGCGCCGGCCGCGGGCGTCCACACGCTGGCGTGCCGGTTCGAGGCCGCGGGAACCTACCTGGCCGGCTCCGGCTCCGGCACGCTGACCACCACATCGCTCCTGGCCACCACCACCGCCGTCATGGACCGCACGGCCGGCCCCGGCGACGCGGTGAGCCTGTCGGCCTACCTGCAGTTGCAGGACAAGACCGGCGTGGCGGGCAAGCAGCTCGAGTACCAGTTCAACGGCGGCTCATGGACCCCGGCATCGGCGGTCACCGAAGCCACCGGCAAGGCGAGCCTCACCGTCACGGCTCCTGCGACGGCGGGCACGTACGTCATCAACGCCCGCTTCCTGGGCGACGCCGCGTATGCCGCGTCCACCGGCACGGCCAACCTCACCGTGGCGGCCAAGCGGAACGCCTACGTCTACACGATCAACCGATCGGGCAAGGTGGGTGCGGCGGGCACGCTGATCGCCTACTTCTACTGGTACCAGAAGAACGGAACGCTGACGCCGGTCAGCGGGAAGTTCCTCCGGTTCGTGTGCGCCGGCGTCTCGCTGGACGGCACGATCGCCACCGACGCCTCCGGCAAGGCCACGGTATCGGTCACACCGGCCTCCGCCGGCGCGTTCCCGTTCACCGTGACGTTCGCGGCGGACGCCGACTACAACGCGGGCGGCGGCACAGGCACGCTGACCGTCGCGCCGTAGACACGGCGCCCGACCGCAGACGCGCCAGCGCCCCCCGGAGGCTTAGGCTTCCGGGGGGGCGCCGGATCGAAGTATGCCGTCAGATCGGCCGGCCCATCACCACGCGAACGGTATGGGCCAGCCCGTCCGATGCCAGTGTGACCGACAGGCCGGGCGCGGGCTGGCCGTCGACCTCGACGCTTCGCACTCCGTGGCTCACACCTTCGGGGTTCAGCGCCTCAATCCGGTAGGTGGCGCCGCCCTGGCGAAACGTGAGAGTGAAGCCGGGCCAGGCCTCCGGCACCGTGGGGTCAAGGGCGAGTACGTTGCCGCGAAGCCGGAAGCCCAGCACGTCCTCGATCCAGATGCGGTACATCACGCCGGCCGCGCCGGTGTACCATGTCCATCCGCCCTGGCCGACACGCCCGGCGGCCGCATAGATGTCGGCTGCCACGACGTAGGGCTCGACGCGGTAGGTGGCGACCTCCTCCGGCGTTGCGGAGTGGGCTATGGGGCTCAGCATCTGTAGGATGCGCACCGCCTCGGCGCCGTCGCCCAGTTGCGCCAAGGCCTGAGCATACCAGAGCACCCCGTGGGTGTATTGGCCGCCGTTCTCGCGGATGCCCGGCAGGTAGCCCTTGATGTAGCCGGGGTCGTGTTCGATCTTGTCGAAGGCCGGCGCAAAGAGCAGAACCATCCGCTCCCTGTTCCAGACGAGCCGCTGGCCCACGGCCTGGACCGCCTCGCGGGTGTGTGGGGTGACTGGCGCCCCGGAGAGTACGCTCCACGACTGGGCGATGGAGTCGATCTGCCCTTCGGCGCAGCGGGCCGAACCCACGGGTGTGCCATCGTCGAAGAAGGCGCGCAGGTACCACCGGCCGTCCCATGCCTGCTTGTCGATTGCACCGATCAGGTTGGTCGCCCCGGCTCGGTGATCGGCCGCCTCCGCCGTGCGTCCGGCAAGCTCCAGCAACTCGGCGTAGTCGGTGAGGACACGCACGAGGAACCACGCGAGCCAGACGCTCTCGCCCTTCCCGCCGACTCCGATGCGGTTGAGCCCGTCGTTCCAGTCGCCGCCGCCCATGAGGGGGAGCCCGTGGGCCCCGGCCGTCCAGCCCCTGGCGACCGCCCGGCCGCAATGGTCCAGCAGGCCGGCGGTTGCGGCCGAAACGCGCGAAACGCCGTAGGCCTCCGGCTCGGACGCAGGCAACGCGTCGGCCTCAAGGAAGGGAACGACCTCGTCGAGTATGGCCGTGTCGCCGGTGACCCGGACATACTGGGCGGTGACATAGGGTAGCCAGAGCAGGTCGTCCGTCATGCGGGTCCGGACGCCGGCTCCGGAGGGCTCGTGCCACCAGTGCTGCACGTCGCCTTCCACGAACTGCCTCGCCGCCGCGCGCAGGATATGCGAGCGTGTGAGGCCGGGGTTCGTGTAGAGGAGGGCAAGGGCATCCTGCAGCTGATCTCGGAAGCCGAAGGCGCCTCCGGACTGGTAGAACGCCGACCGTCCCCAGAGGCGGCAACTGAGGGCCTGGTAGACGAGCCACCGGTTCAGTAGCATGTCGGTGGCCGGGTCGGGCGTTTCGACTTGCACGGCGCCCAGGGCATCGTCCCACCAGTTCTTCGTGGCCTGGAGCGCGGCATCTACGGCTCCGGATGCCCGAAATCGCCGAGCCAGCGCGCGAGCCTGCTCAACGTCGGGCGCCTGGCCCAGCAGGAAGACCACGTCCACCGTCTCGTCAGGCTCGATGTCGACCCGTACCTGGACGCCGGCGCAGGCGTCGAGGCCGGATCCCACGCGGCCTGCCAGTCTCGCTCGTCGCATCGCGGCCGGGCGAGCAGGCGAGCCGTTGCGGCCCAGGAAGTCGGCCCTGTCGCCCGTGTAGGACCCCACGGGCAGGCTGCCCGCCACGAAAGCGACGCAAGCGCCGAAGTCCGGGTGGTACGGATTGCGGGCAAGCAGCATCTCGGCGGTGGCGTCCCACTGTGTGGATAGGTGCAGCTGCGTCTCCTCGCGCTCGGCACCCAGCACGAGCTGGCAGCAGAAGGTGGCCGTGAGGGCGCGCGCGCGGCCGGACCGGTTGCGAAGCCGCAGGCGCTGCACCCGCACAGGGGCGCCGCCATGAGCGTCGACCGGCACAAAGACCGTCATCTCTTGTTCTAGCCCGTGGCTGTTGTGCTCGAAGACCGAGTAGCCCTGGCCGTGGCGCGCCCGGTACTCGCCCTCCTCGCGTGCCGGCAGGGCCGTGGGCGTCCAGAACGCTCCGGTGGCTTCGTCGCGCAGGTAGAGCCCCTCGCCGGATGGGTCCGTCACCGGGTCGTTCGACCAGGGCGTGATGCGGTTCTGCTGGCTGTTGCCCTGCCACGTGTAGCCGGACCCGCACTCCGAGGCCAGCGTGCCGAAGGTGGGATTGGCCATCACGTTGATCCACGGGTGGGGCGTGACGACTCCATCCTTCAGGCAGATGACGTATTCGCGGCCCCCGTCGGCGAAGCCGCCCACACCGTTGAACTGCGAGAGCGCCACGGGTTGCAACGGCAATTCGCGGGCCTCCGGCTCGGAGGCTGTGGGCTCGAACGGCGGCGGCGTGGCCCCGGGCGGCCGTGGCGCCCCAAGCTGCTGGGAGAGCGGACCTCGCGCGGCCACCAGCACTGCCCGGGCGGAGGTGAGGAGCAGCGACCGATCCTCGGGCGCCATGGCGTCGGCCTGGCGCAGGAAGATGCCTCCCGGGCCCTCTGTCGGGTCCTGCGAGAGGGCGTCGATCATCCTTCGCAGGGCCTCCTGGGCCGTCTGGTCGTAGGTCGACGGCTCCTCATTCAGGATCACAAGGTCGGTCTTGAGCCCTCGAGCGGCCCAGTAAGAGTGGGCAATGATCGCCTCGCGGACCAGCTGTAGGTCAGCGATCTGGCTGATGGTGGCAACCACGATGGGCAGGTCGCCGGAGATGCCGTAGGGCCAGAGCCTGGATTGGCCCAGCAGGTTCCGGGCCAGGTGCGCCTGCGAGGGACGCAGAAGCACATTGGGGTAGAGGACGTAGGCGGCAAGCTGCTGGAACCGGTGCGCGTCCTCCGGGTGGATGCGCAGGCGTCGCATCTCGAGCTGCGCATGGGTCCACGCCATCGTCTGCGCACGGTGGGCGGCGCCGATGTCGCTGTACTTCGCGACTAGCTCCAACGCCTCCTCACGCGATGAGACTGAGCCGGTGATGAAGGCGGCCTCGACGCGCTGGCCGGGCTCCAGCTCAACCACGGCCCGAAGGCTGAAGATGGGGTCCATGACTGCGCCGGCGCACCCGGAAAGGTCGCCCTCCATGGCCGCCGGCGCGGAGGGAGACCGACCGCGGCCCACGAATAGCGCACGGTCCGTCTCGAAGCGCATACCGGGATCGAATGCGGGTCCAGCCGCCAGGACGTGCAGGGCCCAGCATGGCTCCTCCCCGGCAGAGCGGGGCCGGCGTCGGGCCAGCAGGGCGCGATGGTCGGTGAGGGCCTCGGTCTCGATGAACATCTTGCTGAAGGCCGGGTGCGCCCGGTCCGCGTTGTGCGGGGCCATGGCCAACTCGGCGTAGCTGGTGAGCTCAATGCGCCGTCGGCGGAAGGTGCGGTTGAGCAGCGTCACGCGGCGCACCTCGACGTCGTGTTCAGGGGAGACCACGATCTCGGTGATGGTCTCGATGCCCGCGTCGCGTCGGCGGAACTCGGCCTTGTCGATGGCGAACGTGACGGCGTAGCGGTCGGGCTGGGTCTGTACGGGCTGATGGGCGGACGACCAGACCTCGCAGCTGTCCAGGTCGCGCAGGTAGATGAAGGCGCCCAGCGCATCGCGTGTGGTGTCGGCGCGCCACCGTGTGATCTCCAGGTCATGCCGCCGGCTCCAGCCACCGCCCGCATTGGTGACCATGACGCTGTAGCTTCCGTTGGAGAGCAGGTTGGTGCGCGGGATGGGGGTGTCCGGCGTGCCGGCCTGCCCGAATACCGGCGCCGGGGTTGGAGGATCCAGCGGCGCGGCGACCGGGGCGGCCCCGGGGCTCGGAGCCGTGGCCCGTGCGACGGCGATGCGCTCGAACAGCAGGTGTTCCGTGGCTCGGACGCGGGGATCGCGGTGGAACCGGGTCTGCAGGATGCCGTCGTTGAGGGCGTTGTCCAGTGCGGTGAGGATCATCCCCTGGTGGTGCGCCATGTAGGTGTGGACCACCACGCCCCAACCGGCGCCGGGCTCCTGCTCACGCGTGAAGTCCAGCGACTCCCGGAACCCGTAGTCTCCGCGCATCGGGTGGCGGGGCATGGATGCCATCTCCCGCAGGTTCCTGGCTGCCGCGGGTGCGTTTACCATGAGCGCCAGGGCGGAGGCGTAAGGGGCAACCACCAGATCGGCCTCCAGCCCGCGCTTCAGTCCCAGCCCGGGTATGCCGAAGGCCCGGTACTGGTACATCTGGTTGGCATCGATGGCGCTGAAGGCGGCCTCGGAGATGCCCCAGGGCAGGCGCCGGGCGCGCCCATAGGCGATCTGGCACTCTACCGCGTCGCGGCAGCCTTTGTCCAACAGCGAGTTGGTGTAGGACCTGGTGAGTACGAGCGGCATGAGGTACTCGAACATGCTGCCGTTCCAGGACTGCAGTGCGCTCCGGCCCGCGCAGAGCGCCTGCGGCCGGCCCAGCGCCCACCAGTGCTCGGTGGGCGCATCACCGCGCGCGATGGCCACGAAGCTGCCCAGGCGAGCCTCGCTCGCCAGCAGGTCGTAGTAGCCAGGGTCCATCCGCCGCTCGCTGACGTTGTAGCCGGTCCGGAAGAGGCGGCGCTCGGGGTCGTAGAGGAAGCGCATGTCCATGCCGTCGGCCAGCGCCTCGGCGGTCGCGATGGCGGCTCGGGCTCGGGCTACCAGATCGTGGGCCGCGGCCTGGGCACGGTCGGTGGCGTCCGCCAGCTCGTCCTGCCACTGCCGCAAGTCAGGCGGCATGGCGGATTGCTCGGCTCGACGGCCGGTGGCAACGAGGACGGCCAGCCCCGGCACACGGCCTTCGGCCAGGTCCCGGAGCGTGGGGGGCGACGCGAGCGCCTGCCGTCGCCACTCATGGGCCTCCGATCCCAGAGCCAGAAGTCCGCCGGACGGGGGAGCCTCGAGCGGCGCGACCCAGGGCAGGAACCGGTCGATTACGACCTCCCAGACCTGCATGGCAGGATCGGCCTTGGCCGCCGATCGGAGCGCGCGGCAAAGGTCGCTCAGGTCGCCCGGGTGAGGCGCAGGCTGGCCGCTCCGGGGCATGGCGAGCGCCTCGCGTACGGCCGCCAGCGCTCCTACCCCCAGGATCGGTCCCTGGACAAGCTCCTCCAGAGCCTGCGTGGTGGCCCAGAGCGCGGCCAGCAGGTTGCCGCTGTCCACCATGGACACATACCGGGGACGTAGCGGCGCCAGCGTGCGCGTGTCGTACCAGTTCAGCAGGTGCCCCTCGTGCAGTTCCAGCTTGCCCAGCGTGGACAGCGTGGCGGCTGTGCGGTCGACGGCCTCCTCGGGTGTGATGAACCCGAAGTCATGGGCGGCAAAGTTGGCCAGCAGTCCGAGACCGACGTTCGTGGGCGAGGTGCGCTCGGCGACCTGCTGCGACGGTGTCTCCTGCACGTTATCCGGCGGCAGCCAGTTGGTTGCCGCCCCGGTGAAGTCCGCGAAGTAACGCCATGTGTCGTGGGCAAGCGTCCGCAGCATGTGGCGTTCCGGCCCTGTTAGTGGCCGTTGTAGGTGCGGCTTGTCCGGTCGGCCCAACCAGTCGGCGAGCCATGGGCCGATGGCCCAGAGGGTCAGGAACGGAGCGGCGTTGGTGAGGGCGACCGACCCCGTCGAGGCCATGGCCCAGGTCGTGGCGGCGCTCAGGCCGGTGGCCCAGACCATGCGGTGCAGCGTCTGGCTGGATGCCGACCGTGACTTGCGCTGGGCCTGCTGTGCGGTCTCCCACTCCAGCAGCAGCGCGTGTGACGCCCTGCGCCGCCACTCGGCCCGGACCATGGCGTCGAGGGCCGTAACGGCTATGTGGGGCAGCAGGGCCGCCTCCACCAGGGCACGGGCGGCGCCGCGAAGCAGTTCGCGCCTCCTGGCCGAGCAGGGCGGGCCCAGACCGGTGAGGCGTCCCACCAGGGCGAGCAGGGGAGGCAGGCCCAGAACCGACCAGACCAGGGCCGATGCGCTGGACTCCGCGCCAGGGATGAGCCATCCCGCGGTCAGCAGCGCCATGGCGGTCGGCGCCATGAGGCTCCGTCGCAGATTGTCGGCGATCTTCAACCGGCTCAGGGGCGAGAGCCTATTACGTTCGCGGCGCCCGCCGTGGGTCGGGGCCATGGGCCAGATCCAGTCGGTGATCTGCCAGTCGCCGCGCGTCCAGCGATGCAGGCGGCGGCGGTAGGCCTCGAAGTCGGCTGGGAACTGGTCCAGCAACTGGATATCGCTGGCCAGCCGCACACCCACATGGGCGCCCTCCAGCAGGTCGTGGCTCAGGATGTGGTTCTCCGGGAGCCGCCCGGAGAGGAGGGTGTGGAAGGCGCGCAGGTCGTAAATGCCCTTGCCGTGGTAGCTGCCTTCGCCTGCCAGATCCTGGAACACGTCCGACACGGCCTTGGTATAGGGGTCCATGCCGGTGGGATCGGAGAATGCCATGGAGAAGCGGGTTGCGGTGGCGCTGGGCAGGCTGGTGGTTACCCTGGGCTGGATGATGGTGCATCCACGGACCATCGACCTGCCGTCCTCGGATAGGTGCGGTCGGTTCAGCGGGTGCGCCATGGCGCCGACCAGGCGCCTCGCCGCGTCGTGCGGGAGTTCTGTGTCGGAGTCGAGCGTGATGACGAACCGGATGCCACGCAGGTCCTCGGCTCCGCCAACGCGGAGCAGGCCGGCCTCTACGGGCTCACCGCACAGGTATCGGTTCAATTCCTCCAGCTTGCCGCGCTTGCGCTCCCAGCCGATCCACCGCCCTTCGCTGTCGTTGAGGAGGCGCTCCCGGTGGAATAGGAAGAAGCGGCCCGGCCCATGCTCGGCATCCATTTGCCGGATCGCGTCGGCCGCGACGTCGAGTAGCTCGGCGTCCTCCGGCATGCTCTGCCGTGGCGCGTCGGAGTAGTCGCTCAGCAGGGCATAGAGGAGGTTGTTGTCGGTGTTGGCCAGGAACCGGGCGCGCAGATGCTCCACCTCGGCAAGGATGCTCTCCGGAGTGAGCAGCATCATCGGGATGACCACCAGCGTACGGCAGTCCTTGGGGATGCCCTCGCGGTAGTCCATCTTGGGCACGAACCTCGGGGGCATCATGCGCATGACCAGGAGGTTTAGGGCCTGCACCGCCAATTCACTGGCAGGACCGATGCCGAGGAGCGCGATGGCGGCTGTGGCCGCGGCGCCCACGCCCAGAGCGTGGCACCACTCCGCGAGGGCCGCCAGAACGGCGGCGGAACCGAGCGCGACGCCGCTCAAGTAGACCACAGCCGCATGCCGCTCGGTCCACCGGCGCGCGCAGCGCATCGCTCCGGGGCGGCACTGCAGCCGCGCCTCAAGGGCCTCGCGTCCGTCGTCGATCAGGTAGTAGCCCACATGGTCGGCCGGCGGCGCCGCGCCTTCGACGGCCAGCGCGACCGCGGCCGAGGCTACGGTTGTCTCCTGAGTTCGTGCGCCACGGGCCAGCGCCTCGACCTCGTGGCGGTAGCGGTCGCGAGTGGCGAACTCCATGGCGGGGTAGGCGCCGGCGGGATCGCTGCGGAGGATCGCCTCGGTGGCGCTGAGGGCCTCAAGCGTCTCCTCCCACCGCACGTGGGCAAGGAGGCGCAGGCTGCCGATGGCGTTGGCCAGGGCCACCTGCTCGGCAGCCTGGATCACGCTCTCCTGCTGCTGCGCAGCGGGCAACGGATCGGCCAGCGCTTCGTTGAGCCAGGCCCGTGCGGGAGCCAGCGCCGTCTCCTCGTCGAAGAGGTAGTCGACCAGCTGGTGGGCCAGGTGCGCGGTGGGTTCAGGGTGCCTGCGGCTCAACTCGTACATAAACTGCGGGACCTTGCCGGGCTCGCGCCTGGCTGCCGTCAGCAGGCGGTTGGCCCAGAAGTCGGCCAGCACGCGCTCCAACTCGCGGCGCTCCACCTGTGCGGCCAGGTGGCCGATGGTCTCCACCAGGCAGAGGCGCAGCATCTGCGGCAGGGCCCATATCTCGCCCATGGCCAGCGGCGTCACCGTCTGGAACGAGGCCACGAACTCCTGGATGCACGCCTGGTCCAGCCGCGCGTCGGTATCGGACACGATCTCCGAGGCGATGCCGTAGACCCTGGGCAGGCCCGCCCAGCGGCCGTTGGGGATGACCGGTAGCTGCCGGCAGAAGCTCCGTGGCAGGTTGTGGCGGAACTCGCGGATCGGCTCCGCGATGACGTGGGCGTTGTCCAGTAGCCACTCCGCTGCCATGGAGGATTCGAGCCCGAGCCTGGCCATCTGCGCCAGGATCTGCCTGACCCCCACGATGCGCCGCTCGCCATCTTTCAGTCGCTGGTGCAGCGGACGGGGCCGCGACGGACGCGGGGCCAATGGTCGCAGGGAGCGAGCAAGCTTCTCCGCGGCTTCGCGCATGGCAGCGACCGGCATCGGGGGTAGCCGGACGTCCTGCACTTCGGCATGGACCGGCGCCGTCTGGCCGGGAGGGAAGGCGAACGTCAGTGGCGGGTCGCCGGCGACACTGGCCGTGATCCGCAAGGTCGTCTCCAGCGTCCGAAGTCGCGTCTGGACGATGATCAGCGTCTCATCGGCAACCACCAGCCGGCTGTAGATGGTCATCGTTCCCCTGTCGACACCTCGATTCGCCACCAGCAGGATCGAGGTGACCAGACAGGCGCATGCGACCTCGAGCATCACATGCAACGGGTGGGGGACAAGGTCCAGTGGAAGGAGGCGGGTCAGGGCCCATCCGAGTGCGGCGCCCAGCAGGCCGGCGAGAAGGGGATGGACGGGTGCGTTGTCGATAGTGACGCGTCCGTCCGCACGACCGTAGACGGCGGCGGAACGCCAGCGCCCCAGTCGTCGAAGTCTACGTAGGACCGTTCCGGCGACCGGCCTGTCCTGGTAACAGGCCAGCACGGTTCCGCGGTCGACCATGGAGCATCGCCAGATCTTTCTGCCCGGCGCATCGGCTGAGCCCATCCGTTGCGCAGCAGACTGACCGGGCTCCCGGCCGCCTTGCTGCCGCGTAGACCAGCGCTCCGGGAGGTTGCAGGCGCCAGGGAACCGCGCCCGCACCGGAGCGGCTGCGCCACAACGGCCGGATGCCCGCTTCGCTGGTCCTGCTTAGTCCCACCTTACTGTACGCTCGCACGGTGGCTGGAAGTGCCGCAGTTAGTTTCCAGACCAACCCTGTGCGGTGGTTCTCAATGCTGAGCAGGGCCATGCCGAGGTCGATCCCGATGACATCCGGGCCGAACCACTCGGGCTCCAGGTTGAACTGGTTGCAGAAGCCGTACCTGCCCCAGGCGCGGTTGGCGAGCTCCTTCCGCATGCGCATCGCCGTGGCCAACGCCTCCTTGGGGCGGTAGAGAATGGCCGCCAGCACGCCGGTGGGGGAGACGGTGCCGTCCTCGGGGCCCGGCACGCCGAAGGCCTCGTAACGGCTGCCGGAAGCGTCGCCGGCGTTGAGGCCCCAATAGCCCGCGGCGTAGGTCTTGCGCTTCGCCGCGTTGTCGGCGCAGAAGGTGCGATGGATGTCCGTGGCCTGCTCGGACGCGACCCAGTAGTCGTAGCCGAGCCGGTCGCGGCGGTTTCGAAGGTCGTAGTAGCCCTGCGTCATCTGGTGCCAGAAGATGGGCCCGCCCGCCAGCGTCTCGTGTCCGCGGTAGCGGTAGCGGGGGCGCTCAAGGCGCGTCCAGACCTCGGCCGGCAGGTCCTGCTTGGAGCCGAGCGCCAAAAGCAGCAGGAAGGTCGACTCGCAGAAGCTGCCCCAGTCGGACGCGATAAAGCCCGTCTCGGGCCGCCAGCCATGCGTCAGCGCGAGTTTGCCGGGCTTGGCGCCGCCGTTGGTGAGCGCCCACCGCCAGTCCATGCGGTCGGCCAACCGCTCGGAGAGCGTGCGAACGTCGCCGCCGAAGGCGCGGCCGGCCGTGATGGCGCCCAGGGCGAAGAGCGCGGTGTCGATCGTCGATACTTCGGACTGCCAGACGCGCCCGCCGGTTCGCTTGTTGACGAAGTGGTAGAGGAATCCGTGGTGGTGCGGCATGGTCAGCACGAAGCGCAGCGTCCTCGTCGCCCGGGCGATGGCCTCGTCCCGCTTGAGCCACTTGCGCTCGACGCCGATGGCAAGGGCCGAGAGCCCGTAGCCGGTCGCCGCCATGGAGGCGACGTCGTAGGTGTCCGCGCCGGAGTTGGACGCCCGGTCGGTCACGAGGCCCGTAACCGGGTCGGCGCGTTCCCAGAAGTAGCTTACCGCCCGCCGCTGCACGTCGTCGAGGAAGAGGCGCTCCTCGCCGGTTTCGCCGCCGGCAGGCCTCGGAAGGAACCCGACGGCGGCGGCGGCGATCAGAATGGCGGCGCGCGGTAGGTTGCCCATGGTCATCTGGCCGCTGGCTTCGGAAGGCCCGAGGGCAGCACGAACCGGGTCGGGTCGGGCATCTTGATCTCCGGCAGTTCCTCGTCGGTATCGGCGATGTAGACCCACCAGTTGTTGTAGCCGTACCGTGTGGCGCCGGGGAACTTGGGCACGCGCTCCAGGAGCCACTTCATGTAGCCGAAGTGGCTGTTGCCCCACTCGGCGGCGCCGATCTCGCGCGGATTCGCCCGAACGTCGGGGTAGTTGCGCCAGCCGTCCGCCCAGGAGAGCGTGCGGCGCTTATTGTTGTAGTCGTATCCGCTCTGGCCATTGGGCGGGACGTGGCAGTTGCCCACCATGGATGGCGTCCCCGGCGTGTCCATCTCCAGCCACGAGAAGGCGTTCCAGGGGTCGCGCAGCGTCTTGGGGTCCCAGATGCCGTCGGCCATGGCCAGGGCGGCCATGCTCTCGATCCGGTGCGCGTAGCTGTGGACCATATTGTCGGGGCCCACCTCGTAGTTGAAGCCCATGACCCACATGGTGTGGCCGATCTCCGGCGGAATGTCGTACGGGCGGTAGAGCCACGGGTTGTCCGTGGGGCCGAAGCGCGCGTACCGGTTGGGGATGTACATGGCGAACTCGTCGAAGTGCATCCCGGGCGCCCCCCAGACCCAGAGCTCGGTGATCCCCTCGCGCTTGCATCTCTGCAGCAGGCCGTTCTCCTCGAAAAAGCCCCGGTAGGAGGAGGTGATGGGGAACCAGTTGTTGGTCCTCTTGGCCTCCATGTAGGCCTCCTCGTCGTATCGGGTGCCGTCGAGGCGCTTGGGGAATCGGGCGGTCTCGATGACGTCGACGATCTCGTAGTTGATGTGGCCCCAGCTCGCCTGCCGCACCACGTCGGCCAGGATGTGCGAGTACTCCACCGGGTCGTTCCACCTGAAGAACTCGGTGAGCGTCTTGTTCCCGTGGTTCGGCAGGCGCGGGTTATAGATGAGCACGATGACCTTGGCCAGCTTGCGGCACGTGGCGGCGCGCGCGTTGTAGACGAACTTCGGCCGCTTCCACCCTGCGCCCGCCGGCTTGGCCACGGTGTAGCAGCCCTGGGTCTGCTTCTCACCCATGGGCCGCGCCAACGGCAGGGACTTCCACGCGGGTCGGGGCGCCGACGGCTTGGGCGCTCCGGCGGCGGCGGCGCAGGCAAAGGCCAACGCCCATGCGGCGATACGGGTCATGTGCAGGCTCCTTGGCGATGCATGCAACGGGCCGCCGACGCCGTGGCGCGCGGGCCTTCATCATGATAGTCGCCGGAAGGGCCGACCGGTACGGAATCCGCCGCGTCGGCGTCGAACATAGGGCAACCCCATGCTGCCCAGGGAGAGACGCTTGCCCCGGTCGAGTGCCGCGCCCGCACCAGAGCCAACCAGTTCGCACCGTCCAAGGCCGCGCTTCCCGTGGCGCGCCGTGGGGCTGGGCCTGCTGCTGCTGCCGCTGAACGCCTTCTGGCTCGTGCATATGGAGATGACCACGAACCAGGGCTCGGGGACGGGCGGCACGTCGGGCCCCTATCCCACCACCTTCTCGCTCTTCGCCAACGTGATCTGCCTGCTGGTGGCGCTGACGGCCCTGAACGGGCTGGCGACGCGGTTGCGTCCGCGGTGGGCCTTCAGCCAGGGCGAACTGCTCATCGTCTACATCATGCTCACCATCGGCAGCTGCATCCCCAGCGTGGACTTCCTGGATGTGCTGCTCCCCATGATGGGCCACTCCACCCAGCACGCCAACGCGCAGAACGGCTGGAGCTCGCTCTACATGCAGCACATGCCCTCCTGGTTCCACGTGACGGACAAGGAGGCGCTGAAGGACTGGTACCAGGGCAACGCCAATCCCTACACCTGGGCGCACCTGCGCGCATGGCTGCCTCCGCTGACCGCCTGGGGACTCTTCATCCTGGCGCTCTTCGCCACCATGTTCTGCCTCAACGTGATCTGGAGGCGGCAGTGGACGCGGCATGAGAAGCTGAGCTACCCCATCATTCAGCTCCCGATGGACATGACGGATCCCGTGACGCCCTTCTACGGTCGGCGCCTCATGTGGGCGGGCCTGCTGGCGGCGGCCGGGATTAGCCTGCTCAACGGTGTGAACGTCCTCGCGCCCAGCGTGCCGTCGATCCCCGTGAAGATCGTCGACATGGCGCCCTACTTCACGGCCAAGCCCTGGAACAACATCGGTTGGACGCCGGTCTCGTTCTACCCCTTCGCCATCGGCCTGGGTTTCCTGCTGCCTGCCGACCTGCTCTTCTCCTGCTGGTTCTTCTACTTCGTCTGGAAGGCCGAGCGGATTTTCAGCAGCTTCGCGGGCTGGTCCGACTACAGCCAGAGCTTCCCCTACATCAACGAGCAGTGCTTCGGCGGCTACGTGGGGATCGCGGCCATCGCGCTCTGGGGGTTGCGGGGGCATCTGGCGCAGGTGCTCCGCGAGGCGCGGCGCCCGGCCCCGCCGGACGAGGACGAGCACCCTATCTCCTACCGCGCGGCGCTCATCGGGGCGGCGCTGGGCTTCCTCGTCCTGGTGGGCTTCTTCGTGAAGGCCGGGCTCTCCATCTGGACCGCGCTGGCTTCGTTCCTCATCTACTTCGCCATCGCCACGGCCTGCACCCGCATGCGGGCCGAGCTGGGACCGCCGGCGCACGACCTGCACAACGGCGGGCCGGACTACATCCTGACCGCGGCGTTCGGCACCCGGGCCTTCGGCGGGCAGCAACTGACGCTCCTCACCTGGTTCTACTGGTTCAACCGGGCCTACCGGAGCATGGCCATGCCCTACCAGCTTGAGGCCTTCAAAATGGGCGAGCGCAAGGGCATCTCGTCGCGCCACATCGCCGCCGCCATCGGGCTGGCCACGCTGGTGGGTCTGCTCAGCGGTTACTGGGCGCTCTACCACATGGGCTACCGCTACGGTGTGGAGGCGCGTATGGCCCCGCACCTCTACTGGTTCGGCAACGAGGCCTTCAGTCGCCTCACGGGCTGGATGGCGAGCCCCAAGTACACCGACATCCCGGCCATGCTGGCCGTGGGCCTCGGTCTGGCGGGCACGCTGGCGCTGCAGGCGATCCGCATGCGCTTCGCCTGGTGGCCCATCCACCCGCTGGGGCTGGCGGTCTCCGGCAGCTACTCCATGAATACGATCTGGCTGCCGCTCATCATCGCCTGGGTCTGCAAGGTGAGCATCCTGCGCTACGGAGGCATGAAGCTCTATCGCCAGTCGCTCTGGTTCTTCCTGGGCCTCATCGTGGGCGACTACGTGATGGGCTGCGCATGGCCGGCGGTGGGCTACCTCCTCCGGGCCAACACCTACAGCTTCCAGCAGTAGGGGCGGCAGGCTGGCGCGGGTCTGAGACCGGGGCGGGTCTGAGACCGGCCCCTACGGCGCGTCGAGCCAGACGCCCTCGATGTCGAACCCGTGCCTCTGGTCGAAGTCCTTCGGGTAGAGCCATGAGCCGAAGCAGAAGTTGAGGGCCGCCAGGCGCTCGGGGCGGAGCCGGTCCTTCGGGCCGCCCCGCCCGGTGGGATGCGCCCAGTGCGGGAAGAAGCGCAGATCCTCCCATCGGAGCGTGACGTCGCGCCACTCGGTCGTCAGGGGCACGTTGGCGCCCCAGGGCGTCCCGTCGACCTCCAGCGCCACCAACTCGACAGCCGTGGTGGACGCCTCGGTGGATTTCGCTCGGATACGCAGGCCCGTCCGCCGGGCCAGGGCGCCGCGCCAGGGGGCCAGCGCGTCCGCAAGGTCGATGCGGAAGCTTGCCGAATCCGGCGCAACCCCGAACCCGGCTGTTTCCACCCGGAGCGCAGGGCCGCGGCTGCCGCCCACGGTGTGCGCGCGGGCGCTCGTGCCGCCCTGCATGACCGGGACCATGTCGCCCATGATCAGGGGTATGGGAGCGTCGACGGGCGTGAGGGCCACACGCCAGGCCCGCGGCTCCGGTTCCAGGCGTACGCGCTGCACCTCCAGGCCGTGTGGCCGCTTTCCGTCGGAGCCGTAGAGCCAGGAGCCGAAGATGAAGCTGATCTCACGCACCTGCGTCGGGTCCGGCCGGCCCTGCCACTCGCCCCAGAGCGACCGCATGGAGGCCAGGGGCAGTCGCACCTCGGACCAGTCGGTCGTCAGGTGGAGCTCGCCTCCGAAGGCGTGGCCGTCGCGCTGAACAAGACCAATCTCCACACTGGTGGTCTCGGGACGCAGCGCACGCGCTCGCAGTACGACCGCAGCGCCCGAACCCGCAGGCGCACCCACGGCCGGCAGCCGCACCGCCGCGCAGCTGGGCGGATCGCCGAAACCGGTGGCCGACATGCGCAGCGAGGGACCGTACGGCGACGAGCCGACCTCCGCCCCCGCGGTCTGGCCCGGCGCGCCGGAGATCGCCATGGCGGGCGCGGCGATGCCGGCCTTCTGCTCCCACAGCGTGGCCGCGGGCAACTCGGGACCCGTGGCGGGCTCTCCGCCGGGGAAGACCGGCGCCGACGGTCCGTTGCCCACTCGCACGCGGTATTGGAGCTCACCCGCGGCGGGGCCCGCGCCAGGCAGTACGGCCGAGACCTCGAATGCCGCGGCCTGGCGCATAGTGCGCTGCGCCCAGTCGGTCGAGCCATGGAGGCGCCACTCCAGCCAGACCGGCGGAGTGGAGGTTGCGCCCGATGGCGGCGCCACCGAGCAGCGCACTGGTAGGTCCTTGCCGGCGGGCCAGAAGCGTGGCGCGGCATGGCGGACCCGGGCGGCGAGGCCGGCGACCTCGGCGGGCATCCAGAGCGGGGCGGGTCCGCCGGACCGCGGTGCGGCGGCGAGGCCCTTGCGCCGCAGGTAGGTGACGCCGGGGCGCACCGTGACGCTGCCGTTGCGGCAGGAAGTCCATCGGTTGGCGCCGTCCCGCATGGCCTGGAAGTCGCCGCCGAGGTCTGGGAGCTTCAGGCTGAGGCGTCGATCCCGGTGCAGAAGCCGGGCGACCTCGCGTCCCAGACCGGTGGCGCCGAATGGGTCATCGACCCAGACCACGTCGGGCGTCACATCCAGCCGCCAGAGCCCCGGCTGCAAGCGGTCCAGGAAGTAGGCGCCCGAGCCCTCGTACGCCGCCACGGGCGACGAGCCGCAGCCCGCAACGCGGGTGAGCAGGTCCGGCTTTGGCGGCCGCGTGGCCGTGTTGTTCGAGTAGAGGAACGTTGTGGCGGAGACGCGCTCGCTTAGGCCCTGGGCGTGGCTCACGCGGTACTCGCCGAATCGGGCGCTGGCCGGGTGCGCGCGCATCGGGTGGAGGCGGGGCAGTGAACGGAAGGCGTCAGCGGCGATCATGAAGCTGACCGCCTTGCGAGGAGTGCAGAGGAGGTTCAGGTAGTGCGTCTGCCAGTTCACATTGGTCGGCGCCAGCGGCGTGGCGTCGTACTGGAACTGCGCCGCGAACTGCGCGCCGCCTGCCCGGAACGCCCGCGCCATGGCCGGGTACATGTACGGCTCCGCCACGTCGGCCGCGTCGAACTCGTAGACGCCGATCGCCTTGCCGCGCAGGTCGGGGCTCCGCATCTCGGCGAAGTCGGCCACGCGGGGCAGGAAGTCGGCCCGCAGCTCCTTGCCCGCGACCAGGCCCGTGGGGTACCAGCCGAACGTGCAGCCGTCGGCCTTGGATCGCGCCACGGCCGCGAGGCGGTTGCCCCAGCCGTTGTAGAAGACCGGCTTCGCGCAGCCCGCCCCGCGTACGGCGTCTGTCAGGGCGTCGATGTGGGCGGTTACCTGCGCGTCGGTCGTACCGGTCGGCGGGATCGGCTCGTTGATGAGCTCGATGGCCGCCACGATGGGGTCGGCTCCGTAGGTTAGGCCGGTGTATCGGTTTCGATGGCGCAGGAACTGGTCCAGGTAGCGACGCTGGGCCGCCCAGGCGACGGGGTCGGTGATCATCTGCGGCATGGTGAAGCGGTCCGAGAAGCCTTGCGTGGGCCTTCCGGCGGGCCACCAGGCGATGGGCGTCAGTACGGCGTAGATGCCGTTGCGCTTGCACTCGGATAGCAGGAGGTCCAGCAGGCGCATGTGCTCGTTGTCGATGAGGTTGCCCGCGCCGTCGCTGATCTCCCGGTCGAAGGTGTGGAGGCGCACCAGGTCGAGCCCCAGCCGCACGAACTGCGCCACGTCGTGGCGGATCGTGGCGTCGCGGTCTGCACCCAGCGTGCCCAGCGCCGTGTAGTCCATGCAGAAGGGGGCGTAGTAGTTCACGCCGAAGAGGGCCACCTCGCGTTGGGTATCGGCCCAGCGGAGGATGCCCTTTTCGACGACGATGGACCGGTCGGCGGGACGCGGCGCCGCGGCTCCAGGTGCGACCAGAACCGCCGCCAGCAGAGCCAAACCCGCCCAACCCGCGCGCCCCGTACTTGATCTTCGCGTCATGCTTCCCCCCGCTCCGGCTGATGTGCCAGTATGTCACGAAGAGGGGCCGCTCGGGGCATCGGGTGGCCGGGAGGCGCCGCCATGCTCACCATGCTCGCCGTCGGAGTGCTGTTCTTGGGCGTTCTGCCCGCGGGTCGGTCCGCGCAGGTCGAAGCCGAGGAGACCGTCTACACCTACGCGCCGGCGGGCAACGGCGCCGGTCCCATGTGGTGCTACGGCTCCACCTGCGTCATGCGAGTGGGCGGCGACGTCTACGTGAGCGGGCTGGAGACAATCCCCGGCGCCAAGATCCTGAACAACTGCCGATGGACGCTCTGGAAGCGCGGTCCCGGCGGCTGGGCGACCGTGGCCTCGGACGAGGCCGACCGCACGCGCGAGCCCTGCCCGCTGTCGGCGCCGCTACCTGGCCAGCTGGCGCTCTCGGTGAACCCCACGCTCACGCCTGTGGGCACGTACAACGGGCCGTCGAGGCCGCAGGTGCTGGACTTCGACCTCACCGGCCCCGTAGTCGCGCCGAAGCCCTCCGATCCGGTCTGGTCAGGCAAGCCCGCCTTCACCGAGCACAGCTACCGGGGCCTGGCCGCCGACGGCGCCGCGGGCGACCTGCTGCTGATGAACGTGGAGGGGCACGAGGGCCAGTGGTGGAGCCTCCGCGACCGGTCGCGGCGGTGGGTGGCGGCGGGCAAGCTGGCGTTCCCCATGGGCGTCGAGTACGAGAAGCCGGAGCCGATCCGCCTCTGCTACCCCGTGCTGGCCCTGCGGAACCGGGCGGCGTACTTCATGGGGGTCAGCGACATCATCGAGCCCGTCCGCGCATGGCGCGAGTTCAAGCGCCAGTTGACGGGCAATGAGTGGGACTACGAGTTCCGCCGCCTCTTCTATGCGTGGACACCTGACCTCGGCAAGCAGGGCTTCGGCGTCCCGGTGGAGGTGGCCAGCCGCGAGGCCACCTGCGGGCAGATCACCAACCTGGACATGTGGATCGACCCGCGCGGCCGCGCCCACCTGCTCTGGCTGGAGCGGAGCGTCTGGCATGCGGCCATGCGCGACCGCTTCTTCCCCGGCACGCCGCTTACCACGTCGCTGGAGTACGGCGTGGTGGTACGAGGCAAGGTGGTCGTCCGCTCCACGCTGGCCAAGGGCGGCGAGGGCGCGTCGGCCGAAGTGCCCGGCTACGGCCGTTTCCACGCCCTGCCCGGCGGCCGGCTCACCGTGCTGGCCTACATGGGCGGCTCGGTCTCGGAGAACCGCATCCTGGCGCTCGACGGAGCTGGCAAGGTGACCGCCACGTTGCGCGTGCCGTTCGGCAAGCCCTTCACCAGCTTGATGACGGCCACGGAGCGGGCCGGCGGGAAGCCGTCCGACGTGATCGACCTGATCGGCGACCTGGGCGGCGCGTTGCCATCCATGCGCTACGGCCGCATCCGCGTGAAGCTCTGAGGAGCCGGCCATGCCCCTGACCCTCGGCATCGATATCGGAACCACCAAGACCTGCGCACTGGCGCTGGAGAACGAAACAGGCGAGGTGGTCGCGCTTGGCCATGCCGACACGCCTTCGGCCGACCCGGGACCGCTTGCGGTCGGGCGGCGCGAGTTCGACCCGGACGCCATGGCGGAGGCGGCTGCCTCGGCACTGCGCCGGTGCGTGGGTCGGCTGGGTGCGCGCGCCGGCGAAGTGGTGGGCCTGGCCTTCACGGGGCAGCAGCATGGCGGCCTTCTCGTGGACGCCGACCTCCGGCCGCTGACCCCATTCATCAACTGGCAGGACGGCCGCGGCGGCGAGCCCGCGCCCGGCGGCGGCACGTGGCTGGAGAGCGCCGACGCACGGGTGGGACCCGAGGCCTGGCGCGTCACCGGTTGCCGCCTGGCGTCGGGATATCTGGGCCTCACGCTCCACTGGCTGGTGCGGCGTGGGAGCCTGCCAGGCTGCGCTCGGGCCTGCTTCATCACTGACTACCTGGGCGCCCTGCTCACGGGCGGCGAACCGGTGACCGACCCCACCATGGCCGCGAGCTCGGGCCTGCTGGATGTGCGCCGCCGAGCTTGGTCGGCGCCGCTGCTGGAGGCGCTGGGGCTGTCCGAGGGCCTTCTGCCGCCGTTGCGCGAGGCGGGGGAGCCGCTGGGATCGCTGACCGTCGAGTGGGCCCGCCGCACCGGATTGCCCTCGGGCCTGCCGCTCTTCGTGGGCCTGGGCGACAACCAGGCGGGCTTTCTGGGCAGCGTTCCGTCGGCCAATGGATCGGAACTGGTGAACGTCGGCACGGGCGCGCAGGTGGCCCGCTGGAGCGCGGAGCCGCCCCCGCCCGAGGCCGACCTGCCGCCGGAGCTGGAGATACGGCCCTATCCCGGCGCGGGCGTGCTGGTCGTCTACGCAGAGGTGAGCGGAGGCCGCTCCTATGCCGCGCTCCACGGGCTTTTCCGGAGCTTGCTGGAGGGCTTCGGCGTTCCGGTCGCCAAGGAGCAGGTCTACGCCCGCATGGCGGAGCTAGCCGCACAGGCGCCGCCTGGCGCAGGCGGATTGCTGTGCGACTCGCGCTTCGCGGGTACGCGCTCCGCCCCGTCGCACCGTGGCAGCCTGACCGGCCTGAGCGAGGCTAACCTGACCGCCGGTCACCTCGCACGAGCGGTACTCGAGGGCATGGCCGCCTCGCTGCACGACGGCTCAAGTGCCATCACGCGCCTCGTGGGCCATCCGCCCGTGAGCCTCATCGGCGCGGGCAACGGGTTCCGCCGAAACCCGCTCCTCGCCCAGATCCTATCCGAGCAGTTCGCCCTGCCCGTCGCCCTCCCCCCTCAGTCCGAGGAAGCCGCCTTAGGTGCGGCCATGGCGGCGGGGTGGGGAGCGGCCCATGGAGGTCCCCGAGCATGACCAAGCGCCAACGCTACCTGGCAGCCCTCCGCAACGAGGCCGTCGATGCCCTGGTCTGGGCGCCCAACTTCGACTATTGGCTGGCCGTCAACCGCGCCGAGGGCACGGTGCCGAAGCAGTACGACGGGTTGTCGCGGAATGACATCGTCCGGGCTATCGGCGCCACGCTCTGGAACCGGTCAGGCGGGCTCCGGACCGTGCGCGATGCCTCGGTGGTGGAGAGTTGGAGCCAGTGCGACGACACGTCCGTGCATGAGTTCCAGACGCCGGTCGGCACGATCCGCGAAGTCTACCTGCCGACGGAAGGAGCATACCGGTCGCGCTTCCTGGCGGAGCACTTCGCCAAGGGGCCCGATGACCTGCGCGTTCTCACATACATCGCTGAGGCGACCCGCTACGAGCCCGACTTCGAGCCGGTGCACCAGGCGCTCGCCGAAACCGGCGATGACGGCGTGGTCCTCACCGGCATCTTCCTCGTGCCCTTCCTCCAGTTCGCCAAGACCGACGCGGGCTACGCCACGGCCTTCTACCTGCTGCAGGACCACCCGCGCGACGTGGAGCGCCTGCTGGAGGCCTACACCGAGAGCTTCGTTGCGGGCATCCGCGTCGCCGCGCAGGGCCCGGCCGACATCCTGCACACGGGCGACAACATGGACGGCCGCACCCTCTCGCCGCGCCTCTTCCGGCGCTACGCCGTGCCCTTCTACCAGGCCGCGGCGCCTATCATCCACGAGGCGGGCAAGCTCTTCGAGGGGCACTGGTGCGGCCAGACGCAGGCCCTGTTGCCCCTCGTGCCCGGCTGCGGGCTCGACGTGGTGGAGGCTATCGTCACCGCGCCCATGGCCGACGTGTCGCTGTCCGAGGCGTTGGCCATGCTGGACGGCAAGGTCGTGCTTCAGGGCGGCATCCCATCGGTCCTCGTCTGCGAGGAGGGCGGAACCCGCGACGACTTCTTACGGTACATGGATGAGGTGATCCTGCCCCTGCGCGGATGCCGGGGCTTCATCCTCGGCATGTCGGACAACGTGCCGCCCAACGCCGACTTCTGGCGCGTGGAGCAGGTGGCTTGTCAGTTGAAAGTCTAAAGTTGAAAGTATAACGAATAAAGGCGAAGCGGTACATGCCCCGGGGTCGGGGCCGGAGCCGGGGGCGTTGCGGAGGCATGCTAGAATTCCTTGCGTCTCCGCGTCGGTTGGCGGGGAGGCGAACCTCGTGGAGGGCCCACCTTGATCATCCGCACACGGGCCGATGCGCGCGTCGGCATCATCGGCAACCCGTCAGACGGCTTCTTCGGCAAGACGATCGCCGCGACGATCGCCAACTTCCATGCGTCGGTGACGCTCTGGGAGAGCCCCACGTTGCGCATCTTGCCGCACCCGGTGCACGATCCGGCCGAGTTCGCATCGCTGGAAGCCCTGCGCGAGACCGCCATCCAGAACGGCTACTACGGCGGCATGCGGCTCATCTTCGCGGCGTGCAAGCGCTTCTCGCAGCACTGCGCCGCTCGCGGCCATGTCCTGCCGGACCGCTGCTTCACCATCGCCTACGACACCGACATCCCGCGACAGGTGGGTCTTGCGGGCTCCAGCGCCATCGTCACGGCCGCCGTCAATGCCCTCATGCGCTTCTACGCGGTGCCCGAGGAGGTGCTGCCCCGCACCCAGCGTCCGAACCTGGTGCTGGATGTGGAGATGCAGGAGCTCGCCATCGCGGCCGGCCTGCAGGACCGCGTGGTGCAGACGTACGGCGGCTGCGTCCATATGGATTTCGACCGCGCCCTGATGGACCGGCGCGGCCATGGCGAGTACACGCCGCTGGACCCGTCGCTCCTGCCGCTGATGTACCTCGCGTGGGACAGCCACCCCAGCGACTCCGGGCGTATCCACAGCGACGTCCGCACCCGCTTCCTGCGCGGCGACCAGCAGGTGATCGACGCCATGCAGGCTCTCGCCCAGCTCACCGACCAGGGCTTGGCGGCGTTGAATGCCGGCCGTTACACCGACATGGGCCGTCTCATGAGCGCGGGCTTCGACATCCGACGCTCGGTCTATGGCGACGCCGCCATCGGCGACCGCAACCTGGCCATGGTGGCCGCGGCCCGGCAGCTTGGCTTCTCCGCCTCGTTCCCCGGGTCGGGCGGCGCGGTGGTGGGGGTGGTGCCGGAGGGATCGAGCATTGCGGACCTGGCGCCCGAATGCGAGCGGATCGGCTACCAGCTCGAGGAGATTCGGTGGGCCGCCGCGTGCCCGGCCTCGCCGAATGCAGCCCATGCGGCAGACGGGGCTGATGCCGGAAGGAGCATCTCATGAGGATCGTTGTCATCGGCGCCGGTTACGTTGGACTCAACTGCGGGGCGGCGTTCGCCTATCTCGGTCACGACGTGGGCATCGTTGAGAAGGACCCGGCACGCGTGGAGTTGCTCCGCTCCGGCGGCGTGCCGATCCACGAACCGGGCCTCGCCGAGCTGCTGGCCATGCCGCAGGTCGCCTCGCGGATGACCTGCACCACCAACCTCGCCGAGGTTCTTCCCGGCGCTCGGGTGGCGCTCATCGCCGTGGGAACGCCTCCCGGCAGGCACGGCCAGGCCGACACCGGCTGGGTCGAGGCCGCCGCGGAGGATGTGGCGCGCGACCTCGCCGTGGGAGCGCAACTCGTCATCGTCGTCAAGAGCACCGTACCCGTGGGCACGAACCATCGCGTCCAGGCGGCCGTGGCCCGCGTGCTGGCATCGCGGGGCGTCGCCTGCGACATCAGTTTCGCCTCCAACCCCGAGTTCCTGCGCGAGGGCAAGGCTCTGGCGGATATGTTCTATCCCGACCGCATCCTCGTCGGCTCGGAGTCGCCCCACGCCCTGGAGACCGCCCGCGAGCTGTATCAGGAGGTGCTCGCCCAGTCGTTCGCGCCGCCGCCCATCTGCCCGCGCCCCGTCGGCTTCGCGCTGCCCGCCATGCTCGCCACCTCCACGGCCAGCGCCGAGATGACGAAGTACGCCTCCAACGCCTTCCTGGCCACCAAGATATCTTTCATCAACGAGATCGCGGGCCTATGCGAGCGGGTCGGCGCCGATGTCTCCCAGGTGGCCGAGGGGATGGGCCTCGACTCACGCATCGGGCGCGGGTTCCTGCAGGCCGGGCTGGGCTGGGGCGGAAGCTGCTTCCCCAAGGACACGCAGGCCCTCATCGCCATGGGCGCCGACCACGAGTACACCATGCCCCTGCTGGAGGCCTCCACGGCCGTCAACCGCCGCCAGCGGGCGCAGGTCGTGCAGAAGCTACAGCGCGCGCTCAAGGGCTTGCGGGGCCGCGAGGTGGGCCTGCTGGGCCTCGCCTTCAAGGCGGGAACCGACGACGTGCGCCAGGCCCCGGCGGCCGACCTCGTGCCCATGCTGCTGGAGTGCGGCGCCTTCGTGCGCGCGCATGATCCCGTGGCGGCGGACTCGTTCCGGCGCGACTACCCGGCGCTGGACGTGACGCTGACGCCCGACGCCGAGTCGGCAGCCCGCGGCGCCGACGCCCTCGTCGTCTGCACGGATTGGCCCGAGTACGTGGCGCTGGACTGGCGCGCCGTGGCCGCCGCCATGAGGGGCAGTGTGGTCGTCGACGGCCGCAACTGCCTGCCCATGGGCGTGGTTCGGGCGGCCGGTCTTGATCTCATACGGATCGGCAAGTAGCCGCCCGCTGGGGCGGACCGGTACAATGTCGCCTATGGACACCACAGCCTTCGGCGCACAGCCGGCAACGCGCGTTTGGCGCTCGCCCGGCCTGAAGCGGGTTGCGGATATCCTCGCCTCCGGCATCGCGCTGGTCGTCCTGAGCGCGCCCATGGCGATCGTCGCGCTGTTGGTGCGGGCCAAGCTGGGTTCGCCCGTGCTCTTCCGGCAGCAGCGGCCCGGCCTGGGCGGCAGGCCTTTCGGCATGGCCAAGTTCCGAACCATGACCGACTCCCGCGGCCCCGACGGCGCCCTGTTGCCCGACGACCAGCGCCTGACGGCCTTCGGTCGGCGCCTCCGCGCCCTGAGCCTCGATGAGTTGCCGGAGCTATGGAACGTGCTGCGCGGCGACATGAGCCTCGTGGGTCCGCGCCCGCTGCTGATGAAGTACCTGCCTCTCTACAGTCCCGAGCAGTCCCGCCGCCACGAGGTGCGCCCCGGTATCACCGGATGGGCGCAGGTCCACGGCCGGAACGCGGTCGACTGGCCCCAGCGGCTCGCCATGGATACCTGGTACGTCGACCACTGGACCCACGGCCTCGACGCCCTGATTCTCTTCCGCACCCTGGCCACCGTGGTCCGCCGCGAGGGGATCAGCGCGGTGGGGAGCGCCACGATGCCGGAGTTCACGGGCCAGGAGCGACCGTCGTGAGGAGCGCCGGCTGTGCGTGAGCCCATCATCGTCTATGCGGCCAACCGGCGGCTGGGCCTCGATTGCCTCCGGGCCATGCTGGATGCCGGCGGGAAGCCCGCCGCATTGCTCGTGGCGGAAGGCGCCGCCGCCGACTGCTCCGACGAGATGCGGCGGCTCGTTCCGGATGTGCCGCGGCTGCGCGGGCAGGCCTTCCGAACCGAGGCTGGCCTCGCGATGCTGTGCGACCTGGCGCCTGACTGGATCGTCGGCGTGCATTTCCCGTACATCGTCCCGCCTGCCGCCCTGGCCATCGCGCGGACCGGGTTCCTGAACCTCCACCCGGCGCTCCTGCCCTACAACCGGGGTTGGCACACGCCCAGTTGGGCAATCCTCGACGGCACGCCCTACGGCGCCACGCTCCACTGGATGGACGAGGGGCTCGACACGGGGGACATCGCCATGCAGCGCCCGGTCGAGGTGCGGCCCGACGACACGGCCCATGGGCTCTACCAGCGGGAACTGGCCGCCGAGCTTGAGCTCTTTCGCGAGGCCCTTCCGCTGTTGCTGCGTGGCGTCCTGCCGCGAACCGCCCAGCCCGAGGGCGGAACGCTCCACCGTCGATCCGAACTGGCCGCCCTGCGCAGCCCGGATCCCGCCGCCCGGGTGAGAGCAGGCGAGTTCATGCGTCGCATCCGCGCCCTGACCACCAACGCGGCCGCCGAGGCCGTGATCTACCCCGTCGAGGGCTGTGACCACGCCCTCCAGGCCGAGATCGTCACCTCCGGCCCCGCGCGGCAGGCCCCGCCCGACGCGCTCCCCGCCGATGCCGAACTGCCATGGCGGGACCTCGCCGACCTGCTCGTCGCCCCCGACGGGCTCGCCTGGACCGAGGCTGGACACTGGGTGCGGGCGCAAGGGCGCCTGTTCCGCCTGTAGACGCGGCTGTCTTTCGACTTTCCCCTTTAGGCTTTCCACTACGATCCAACTGTCAGCCAAGCGTCGGCGTTTTGCTGACAGACAGGGTCGCGCGGCTGGCGCATACTGCGCCATCGGGCGCGCCGTAGTGCGTTTGAACTGGAGGGTAGACCCGGCATGAGAGCCTTTGCGGTGATAGTGGTGGGCCTCGCGCTGATGTCCGCGGCGTTTGTGGCAGGAAGCCGGTACTCCGGCGCGAAGGGGGCCGGCACGACAGCCGGCGGCGAGCGCAAGCTCCTCTACTACACATGCCCCATGCACCCCCAGTACCGCTCCTCGCGACCGGGCGACGCCCCTTGTTGCGGTATGCGCCTTGAGCCCGTCTACAGCGACGGCTCGGGCAAACCCGCCGCACACCGGCAGACGTCCGTGATGTCTCCCGTGAGCGGGGCGCTCTATGTGAGCCCCGAGAAGCAGCAGATGATCGGCGTGAAGATCGGCCGTGTCGAGGTCGGCTCGGCTCCCAGGCTGGTCCGGCTCCCGGGCAGGGTTGCTGTCGACGAGTCTCGGGTCGTCCGCCTGGTCGCGGGCACCACCGGCCTTGTTCGCGAGCTGAAATCCATCACGTCGGGCACGATGGTGACCAAGGACCAGGTCCTGGCCACCTACTACAGCCGCGAGTTCCTGCCGGCGCAGCAGACCTACCTGCTGGCCCTCGGCGCACGGGACCCGGCGGGCCTGCCCATGGCCTACGTCGGTCCGAACGCGGAGAACCAGAAGGCCCGCGTCGAGTACGCCACCGACCAGCTGGAGGCGCTCGGGATGAGCCGGGCCCAGATCAAGAACATGGCCAAGACCCCCAAGCTGACGCGCGACATTGAAATCCGATCGCCCGTCACCGGCCTCGTGCTGGAGCGCTCAATCTACCCGGACCAAAAGTTCGACCGTGGGGCCGACTTCTTCAAGATCGCCGACGTGAGCCAGATGTGGGTGCTGGCGGATGTCTTCGAGAACGAGCCGTGGTTCATCGGCCGCCAGATCCAGGCCACGATCCGCTACCAGGGCCGCGTCTACAAGGCCGCTTCCACCAGCGCGCTTCCGCAACTCGATACGGCGAGCCGGGCGATTCGCATTCGACTGGACGTCTCGAACCATGACCTATCCTTGAGGCCCGGCGCCCTGGTCGATGTGGAGTGCATGATCAGGCTGCCGAAGGCCATCACGGTCCCAGTGGACGCCGTGGTGGACTCCGGCCTGCACCAGCGCGTCTTCGTCGCGCGCGGCGGCGGCTACTTTGAGGCGCGGACCGTCGAGACCGGTTGGCGCATGGCGGACCGCATCGCCATCAACAAGGGTCTCAAGCCGGGCGACAGGATCGTAACCGCCGGCAATTTCCTCCTCGACTCCGAGAGCCGCATGAAGGATGCTTCAGCAGGAACCGGCGCCGGCGCTCCCGCGCCCAAAGCCGCGGGGAAGTTGACGGACCCCGTCTGCGGCATGACGGTTGACCCTGACACCGCGGCCGGGCACGTTGTGCATGCCGGCGTCACCTACTACTTCTGCTCCAAGCGCTGCGAGGAGCAGTTCATGAAGGAGCCCTCGAAGTACACCGCCAAGTCCGCGCGAGGTTGACGCCGAAATGATCAACAAGATCGTCGACTTCAGCGCGAACAACCGGTTCCTGATCTTCCTGCTCACCGCTGCCGCCTCGGTCGCCGGCTGGTGGTGCCTCAAGACGATGCCTCTGGACGCCATCCCGGACCTGAGCGAGACGCAGGTCATCATCTACTCCAAGTGGGATCGCAGCCCGGACGTCGTCGAGGATCAGGTCACGTACCCGATCGTGACCGCCATGCTCGGCGGCCCCCACGTCAAGACGGTCCGCGGCCTGTCGGACTTCGGCTACTCCTACGTCTACGTGATCTTCGAGGAAGGCACCGACATGTACTGGGCTCGCTCGCGCGTGCTCGAGTACCTCTCCGCGGTGCAGCCCAAGCTTCCGCCGGACGTTCGCACGGAACTGGGCCCCGATGCCACCGGCCTTGGCTGGGTCTACCAGTACGCCCTTGTGGACACGACCGGCAAGCACAGCCTCGCCGACCTGAGGTCGGTGCAGGACTGGTACCTCCGCTACCACATCAAGTCGGTGCCCGGTGTGTCGGAAGTGGCGCCCATCGGAGGGTTCGGCAAGCAGTACCAGGTGAATGTGGATCCCGCGCGCCTGCAGGCGTACGGCATCCCGATCAGCCGCGTCGTCGAGGCGGTGCGAGGCTCGAACAGCGAGGCGGGCGGCCGCTTGCTGGAGTTCGGCGGCACCGAGTACATGGTGCGCGGCCGGGGCTATGCCCGATCAACGAAGGACATCGAGAACACGGTGCTGGTCGCCGGAGACGAAGGGCCGGCCGTTCGCATCCGCGATGTGGGCCAGGTCGTCATCGGTCCCGACCTGCGCCGCGGGGTCTCCGACCTGGACGGCAACGGCGAGGCGGTATCCGGCATCGTCGTGATGCGCCAGGGCCAGAACGCCCTCGACGTGATCAAGCGGGTGAAGGCCAAGATCGCCGAGGTCTCGCCGGGCCTCCCCGCCGGCGTCAGCGTGGTACCCGTCTATGACAGGTCGGAGCTGATCGAGAAGGCGGTGGACAACCTGAAGTCCACTCTGGTCGAGACGGCGTTCATTGTGATCCTGATCGTCTTCCTCTTCCTCTGGCACTTCCCAAGCGCCATCATTCCGGTCATCACCATCCCCATCGCGCTGCTGATCTCGTTCATCCCGTTCCGGCTCATGGGCCTCAGCGCGAACATCATGTCGCTGGGCGGTCTGGCCATCGCCGTGAGCGCGCTGGAGGATGCGGCCACCGTCGTCGTGGAGCAGACGCACAAGAAGCTCGAACGCTGGCAGCGCGAAGGCCGCGTGGGCACGGCCCGCGACGTCATCATCGAGGCGGTGAAGGAGGTGGCCGGCCCCAGCTTCTACGCCCTGCTGGTGATCGGCGTGGCGTTCCTGCCCGTCCTGACGCTGGAGGCGCAGGAGGGGCGGCTCTTCAAGCCGTTGGCTTATACCAAGACGCTTTCGATGGTCATAGCCGCCATTCTGGCGATCACGCTGGACCCGGCCATCCGCCTCTCGTTCATGCGTATGACGCCCTTCATCTTCCGTCCGCGGTGGCTCTGTTGGACCGCCAACGCGGTGCTGGTGGGGCAGGTGCGCAGGGAAGAAGACCACCCGATCAGCCGGTTCCTGATGCGCCTGTACGAGCCCGTCGTCCACTGGTCGCTCCGGTGGAAGTGGCTCGTCTTCGCATCGGCCATCGCAGCCATGGCGGTGACGGCGCCGATCTGGAACAAGCTGGGCTCGGAGTTCATGCCGCCGCTGGACGAGGGCACTCTCATGTACATGCCCTCCACCATGCCCGGCATCTCGCTGCCTGAGGCCCAGAGGGTGCTGCAGGTGACGGACCGGATCATCCGGCGCTTCCCGGAGGTCGAGCGCGTCATGGGGAAGGCCGGTCGCGCCGATACGGCCACCGACCCGGCGCCGCTCTCGATGCTGGAGACCGTCATCACCCTCAAGCCCATGTCCGAGTGGCGGAAGGTTCCGACGTGGTACTCGGCATGGGCGCCGGAGTGGCTCAAGCCCCTCCTGCGCCACCTCACGCCGGACAACATCCCGCAGGAGCAGCTCGTCACCGAGATGAACGAGGCCCTGCAGCTTCCGGGCCTCTCCAACGCCTGGACCATGCCGATCAAGGGGCGGATCGACATGCTCTCCACCGGCATCCGAACGCCGGTCGGGCTCAAGGTGAAGGGGCCGGACACCGCGGGCATCGACCGGATCGGCGCCCAGTTGGAGCGCCTGCTCGGCCCCGTTCGCGGCTGCCGAAGCGTCTTCGCCGAGCGGCCCGGGTCCGGTTACTATCTGGACTTCGTCTGGCGTCGTGACGACCTTGCCCGGTACGGCCTCACCGTGGAGGAGGCGCAGGCTTCGGTCCAGAACGCCATCGGCGGCGAGAACGTGACGACCACGGTCGAGGGACGCGAGAGGTATCCGGTCAACGTCCGGTACATGCGCGACTTCAGGTCCGACATCGGCGCGTTGGCCCGTGTGCTGGTCGCGACGGGCGACGGCCGGAAGCAGGTTCCCATCGGCCAGTTGGCGGACATCAAGGTGGCCAGCGGACCTACGATGATCCGGGACGAGGACGGCATGCTCACGGGCTACGTCTATGTGGACGTGGCGGGCAGGGACCCGAGCAGCTACGTGACGGAGGCGGACAAGCTGGTGTGCTCCTCGGTTAAGCTGCCGCCCGGCTACTCGATCTCCTGGAGCGGCCAGTTCGAGGCCATGCAGCGTGTGGCCGCGCGCCTCTCCGTCGTCGTGCCGTTCACCTGCCTGCTTATCTTCCTGCTGATCTTCCTGAGCACGCGGTCCGTGACCAAGACGCTGATCGTCATGCTCGCCGTGCCGTTCTCCGCCATCGGCGCCATGTGGATGCTCTACCTGCTCGGATACAACATGAGCGTCGGCGTCTGGGTCGGCCTCATCGCCCTGCTGGGGATCGACGCGGAGACCGGCGTCTTCATGCTGCTCTATCTCGATCTGGCGTATGAACGCGCGCAGGCGGCGGGGCGGCTTCGGTCACTGGCGGAGCTCCATACGGTGATCGTGGAAGGGGCCGTGAAGAGGCTCAGGCCCAAGTTCATGACCATGATCTCCTGCTTCGTCGGCCTCCTGCCGGTCATGTGGTCCACCGGGAGCGGCGCCGACGTGATGAAGCGGATCGCCGCGCCCGTGATCGGCGGCATCCTCACCTCGTTCCTCCTCGAACTCGTGGTCTACCCGGCCATCTACGAGGTATGGAAGTGGAACTTCGGCCTGAAGAGGCTTCGGGGAGCCCAGGAGGCCGCCGAGGGGTAGGCCGTCAGCCGTCCGCCGCCGGATCGTGCGGCGGACGGGCCAGCGGCGCGTAGAGCAGGAACCGGCTGCCGCGCCCCGGCGTGCTCGTGACCTCCAGGCGGCCACCGACCATGTTCAGCCGGCCCCGAATGCTGAACAGGCCGGTGCCGAATCTTGGATCCCGGCCCGCCTGTTCACCGTCCGGGTTGAAACCCGCTCCGCTGTCGGAGACCACCACCTCGAGCATGTCGCCCGCCGCTCTCCTCGTTCGGACGTACGCCCTCTTGACGTTGGCGTGCTTCACCACGTTCAGGAGCAGCTCGCGGACGGATCGGAAGATCAGCGCCCGCACGTCGGGCTCCAGCGTGTCGGCCGAGGCGTCCAGTCGAAGCCGAACCTCCAGCCTGTGGTTCTCACGCATCCAGTGGCTCAACCACTCCAGCGCGGCGCCCAGGCCGTCCTCGGCCAGAACCGGCGGGCTGAGCTCGTGGCTAAGGTCGCGAGTGACCCGTATGCACTGCTCCAGCAGCCTGTCCACCGCCCAGAGGCTGGCCTGAAGCGGGTTCTCGGAATCCGGGCACTCGGGGGCGTCCAACCGAAGCCTGGCGGCGAACAGGAACTGCTGCAGGTCGTCGTGCAGGATCGTCGATATTCGAAGGCACTCGCGCTCCTCGGAGTGGGTCAGCTCGGCCGCCAGGGCTCGCAACTGTGCCGTCCGCTCTGCCACGCGGCGCTCCAGGCCCTCATTGGTTGCCTGCAGCTCCGCGTGGGCCGTCCTGAGCCGCTCGGCCGCGATCTGTAGCTCGTCGTTCGCCTGGGCCAGCGCCACCTCGGTTCGCTTCCTGTCGCAGACGTCCATGTTGAGGCCGACCATCTGCACCGCCTTGCCCTCGGTGTCGCACAGCACGTCCGCCCAGCCCGCGATCCAGTGCACGCTGCCGTCGGGCCAGACGATCCGAAACTCCGTCGGCCGGCAGTGCCCCTCGGCGAGCGCAACCAGCAGGTGCCGCTCCAGCGCCTCGACATCGTCGGGGTGGATTCGGTCTCTGAAGCCCTCGACGTCGGCAGGGAGGCCGCCCGGCTGCACACCATAGACGGATTCGAACTCAGCGGTGCACGTGAACTGGCCGGTGCGGGTGTCCCAGACGAACGTCCCCGCCTGACTGGCGCGATGGGCGCGCTTGAGTTGGTCGAGCTTCATCTCGCCGTAGATGCGCTCCACCACGGCGGGCAGCTGGTCGAGCAGGCGGGCGCCCTTGGTGAGGTAGTCCCGCGCGCCCAGCTTCATCATGGCGACGGCCACCTCTTCGCTGCCCTGGCCGGTGATCACCACGAACGGGCGCCGCGAACCCACGGGCCCAAGGCCCGCCATCAAGTCTTCGGCGGTCATGTCGGGCAACGAGTAGTCAAGCAGGAGGAGGGCGTCCGGAAGCGACCGCGCGCGGCGGAGCGCTTCCTCTCCGGACGACGCGGTATGGACTTCCCATCCGTTCCGCGCCATCAGCCGCTCGATCAGATGGATGGTGACGGGATCGTCTTCGACGATGAGCGCCTGGCGGTACGGCGCATGCGGCGGCTTCCCGCCGGGCATCGTTTCGCCGCCGCCGCCCTGGGTTCCGGGCATGCTAAGCGCGTCCCTGAAGGACCGTGCCGCCGCGGGGGGCGGCGATCCTGGGCACATCGACCGCCGAAAGGAGCAGGCCGAGCTGCCGGATCGCGTGGACAAAGCCGTGGTACTCAACCGGCTTCGTGATGTAGTGGCTGCATCCCAGTTCGCGGCACTGCGCCACGTCCTGCGGGTCGTCTGAGGTCGTCACCACGATGACCGGCATCTTCCGCGCCTCGGGCGCGGCCTTGAGCCGGCGCAGCACCTCGATGCCGTCGATCTTGGGCATACGTATATCCAGCAGCAGCAGGTAGCGTTGGTCGGGTTCCCGGTGGGCGCCGTCGCCATCCCCCAGCATGAAGTCAAGAATCTCCTGTCCGTCATGGAACCGGATGAACCTGTTGGTCAGCCCGGTGCGGCGGAGGTTGCGGTCGATCAGGTCTGCCTGGCCGTCATCATCCTCGGCTATCAGTATGGTAACGTCGGTGTCTACCATATCGGCGCCTCACTTACAGGCATGGTATTCGCGCGTCTTGCGCTCAAGAGATCGGCACCGACACGGATAACCGGGTGCCCCGGCCCACTCGCGAAGTGATCCACGCACGTCCCTGATGGCGGCCGATAATCGTCCGTGTGATGCTCAGGCCCAGTCCCTCACCCTCGTCGGCGCGCGGGTTCAGGCGATGGTACAACTCGAACACCCGGTCCTGGTGCTCGGCGGCGATGCCGATGCCGTTGTCCTCGACGGTGTAGACGGCCTCGCCGTCGACGACCTCGCCGGAGACGACGATCACTCCCGGACGCGCGGGGTCGAGGTACTTCAGGGCGTTGTCCATCAGATGGACGAAGACCTGGCGAATCATGGAGGCGTCGCCGACGCACGGCGGGAGGTCTTGAACGTGGATGGCCGCCCCCAGCTTGCGGGCCTGGCTCTCGAACCCCTCGGCGACCTCGACGGCGATGCCGGCCACGTCCAGCGGCTCCAGTTGCATGGCGGCGCGCCCCAGGCGGGAGATGGTCAGCAGGCCGCGAATGAGGCGGTCCATGGCCGCTACGCTGCTCTGCACATGGCGCAGCGATTCCGGGATGTCGTTCAGGACGATCTGCGATATCCGGTCCTTGCCGGTCAGTCGATATCCCTCGTAGGTCAGCGCGGACGAGAGATCGTCCACCGACATCTGAAGCTCGTGGCTGAACCCCTGCACGTTCATGAGCGGGGACCGCAGGTCGTGCGAGGCCACGTGGATGACCTGCGCCAGTTCGCAGTTCCGCCGGTCCAACTCGGCGTTGAGCCGCCTCGCCTCGTCCTCCGCCTGTTTCCTGGCGGAGATGTCCTCCACCACGAACACGAAGTACCGCGGTTTGCCCTCAGGAGAGCGGACCAGCGACGTGGTGCGGTTGGCCCAGACGATCGACTGGTCCGGTCGCACGTAGCGCTGCTCGATGCTGTAGGTCTGGACCTCATCTGCGAGCAGACGACTCAGGAGGCGGCTGTCGGCTCCCCGGTCTTCCGGGTGACAGAGATCCTCGACCGTGCGCTCCTTGAGCTCCGCCCGGCTGTAGCCGAGGATGTCGCAGAGCCGCTGATTGACGCGGAGCCACCGGCGATCGAGCGATACCTCCGCCATCCCGACCGCCGCCTGCTCGAACGTGCCGCGAAGCCGATCCTCGCTCTCTCGAATCCGGTCGGCGTCGCGCCGCGTCTGGAACACGTCCGATGCGAGGTTCGCCAGGCACACGACGGCGTCGACATCGACCGCCGCGTAATCGGTGGGCTTGTTCCCGACACCCATCAGCGCCACGACTCTGCCCGAGCGCAGGACCGGCGCCACCAACTCGCGCACAACCGGCGTATGCCACTCGGGCAGTCCCTTGCGATGGGGCAGCCCCGCATAGTCGTTGTGGATCACCGGCTCGCGAACCGTCAGCGCGTCACCCCATACGCCGGCGTCCGATGTCGGCAAGTGGGCGCCCGCGTTCGGCGTCTTGCACATACCTCCGGCGGTCTGCGTGGACCACGCCTGCAGCGTCAGGCTCTGCTCGCCGTCATCGACGAAGTGGAAGAAGCCGATGCCGCTGCCCGTGAGCGCCTCCGCCTCGTCGATGGCGACCACAATCGCCTCCTCCAGCGAATGGGTCGCGGCGAACTCCAGAACGCGGAGCTTCGCCCGCAAGAGCGCATCCGATGGCCGCGCTCCGGCTTCGTGCTGATCTGCGCTGCTGTTCGGCGCCATGCTCAGCAGAGCCCATGCCGGATCGCATAGGCGATCAGCGAGGCATTGTTGCCGAGGCCCATCTTGTCCATGATCCGCGTATGGTAGGTGCCGACCGTTTTGACGCTGATCGAGAGCTCGCGGCTGATGTCGCTCAGCGTCCGGCCCGATGCCAGGAGTACCATCACCTCGTACTCGCGGGCCGACAGCGTCTCGTGGGGCAGCCTAGGGTTCTCGCCGGCCTTGATGTCGTCTGCCATGGCGCTTACGGCCGGGCCGAAGTGCCTGCCGTTGTTCAGCAGGGAGCGGACGGCTTCGAGAAGCTCGGCGCTGTGGGTGCCCTTTGCCACGTATCCCGAGGCGCCTGCCTTCAGCGCGCGGTGCGCCAGCTGCTCCTCCGGGAAGGCGCTGAAGACCAGTACCAGAACGCGCAGGCGCGCCGCCCGGATATCGGCCAGCAAGTCGAGGCCGCTCCGTCCGGGCAATCCGATGTCCAGGATCACCAGATCGAAGGACTCGGCCCGAAGCAGGGCCAGGGCCTCGTCGGCTGTGGCCGCTTCCGCGGTATGGACGGCGCCGAGCTCGCGGGACAGGACGTGACGAACGCCGTCACGCACCACCTCGTGATCGTCGGCGACCAGTACCTTCAGCATGCTTCTTCACTCCTGAGCGGCGGCACAGCCCCAGAGTTGGCAGCCGGTCCGGCCGGTCGCAATCAGTGTGATCGATATGCGTGCAATCCCTACAGACCCGTCGGTGGGTATCAGCGAGAATCACAAAGTCGGATGGGTACGCCTCATACATTGGGTTCGCCGGTCACGGTCGATCAAACACCGCGTGCCGGCGCGCCCATAGCCATGCGTACCCAAGCATAGCCTAGATGCTCACCGCTGGTCCACTCAGGGACCAGCGGCGCGGCCAATATGCGGGTTGTTCCTACATGGGTTCGCGTCGGCATGCGCCATGGGCCGGACGACTGCGCCGCCGGTTGTGCCGCGGCAGCCCCCGCGTGCCGTCCCTGTGCTGCTTCGCCGGGTGCGCTCGGGCCATCCGGGTGCGCCGGGCTCCCCTCCGCTTCAACCCCTTCCACATCATGCTCCGCTCAGGGCGCCTTAGCAACAAGATTCCGTGGCCGGAGATGGGGCCTCGCACCGAACCCTGTTGCATATTGGTTCCGGCCCCGCGCTCGGCGTCGAGCGCCCGCGTCCGGGACGCCGTGGGAAGTGGCCATGCATGCCTGCGAACGCAGGCGCATGGCGATCTCGCCCTCTTCTGTGAAGCGGGCCAGGGGGAATGGTATTCCTATGAAGAAGTCGAAGCTAGGCATGGTGGCATGGCCGGCGGCAATGCTGGCCGCCGCCTGCGCCCTGCTCGCTGCCGGTGCGAGTCCGCCCGTCCCAAGCGGCGGCGGCTCCGCGGGCAAGGGAGCGCCGCAAATCAGCGCCGAGGCCAAGGCCAAGCTGCAGGCCAAAGGCCGCGCGCTGCAGGAGGCGTACTCGATCGGTACGCTGGCCCTTCGCGACCAGGACAGCGCCCGCGTTCGCCGCGTGCGCGAAATGGCCGCGGCCCGGGCCTATGACCGGTCGCAGCGCAAGCTCTACCTCAAGGCCGTGAAGGCCGGCAAGGTCGCGCCCATCAAGCACGGCACCCGCAAGGAGATGCCCGGCTGGCAGGCGTGGGGTCCGCCCACGGTGGACATGAGCTACGCGAACTTCACGAACAGCCCGCAGCTCCGCAAGTTCGTCGATACGCTTCCGGGCGTCGGCGCCGCGAACGCGAACAACCTGGGGCAGTACATCCCCGTCGCGAGCAAGGTCCCCAACCCGAAGTTCCCGAACGACGACTACTACGAGCTGGGTTGCCAGGACTTCTACACCCAGATGCACTCGGACCTTCCCGGTCCCATCGGCCGATTGGTCGGCGATGCGCTGTACGGCCCCGGCACCCGAATACGCGGCTACTATGACAAGACCAATCCCTCGGTGCACCAGTACCTGGGTCCGCTGATCATCGCCCGGCGCAACCGCCCGGTCCGCATCAAGTTCAGCAACGACCTGCCCGCCGGGCCCGGAGGCGATCTCTTCCTGCCCGTCGATACCACCTTCATGGGCGCGGGAACGGGCCCGAACGGCGGGACCGAGCTCTACCCGCAGAACCGCATCTCCATCCACCTGCATGGCGGCGCCACGCCGTGGATCTCCGACGGTATCCCGCACCAGTGGTTCAGTCCCGCCGGCTCAACCAGCTCCTACGCAACCGGCGAGACCAAGCGCGACGTGCCGGACATGCCGATGCCGCCCGCGCACGAAGGCACCTACTACTACACCAACCAGCAGAGCGCCAGGCTCATGTGGTATCACGACCACACGCTGGGTATGACCCGCCTGAACGCCTACGCGGGCGAGGCGGCAGGCTACCTCATCGTTGACGAAGAGGAAGAGCGGATGATCAACGCCGGGATTCTCCCCGGCAAGGACATGGGCGTCTACACCTACGGTATCCCGCTCATCGTACAGGACAAGACCTTCGTGCCGGATCCCGTCACGCTGGCCGACACCGATCCGACCTGGAACACCGCCAAGTGGGGCGGCCTGGGTAGCCTCTGGTTCCCGCACGTCTACGTGCCGATCCAGGACCCGACCGCACCGGACGGCTGGAACCCCATGGGCCGCTGGCACTATGGCCCCTGGTTCTGGCCGCCCATGGACGTCTCCACGCTCCTCGGGCCGCTGCCGGAGATCTCGGCCGTGCCCGAGTCCTTCATGGACACCATGCTGGTCAACGGCACCGCCTACCCGAAGCTCACGGTGGAGCAGCGCCGCTACCGCTTCCGCATCCTGAACGGCTGTAACGACCGCCTGCTGAACCTGCAGCTCTACTACGTGGACCCGGCCCATCCGACCGAGGTCCGCCTGGTTCCGAACGGCGTTGCGAACGCGGCATCGCTGCCGGCCGGATGGCCCATCGACTCGCGCCCCGAGGGCATCGCTGATCCCTCCCTGCGCGGTCCGAACATGATCATGATCGGCACCGAGGGCGGCTTCATCCCCGGACCCGTCGACATGCCGAACATGCCCATCGGATGGGTGCAGGATAAGGGCAACATCGTTGTCCTCAACGTCGATCAGAAGAACGTCTTCCTCGGGCCTGCCGAGCGCGCCGACGTCGTCGTCGACTTCTCCGGCGTTCCCGCCGGCTCCAAGCTGATCCTCTACAACGACTGCGGCGCCCCCGTGCCCGCAGGCGACCCGCGCCTCGACCTCTACACCGGCCTCGAGGACCAGCGGCCCGCCGGCGGTCCCCCCGCCATCGTCGAGGGATACGGCCCCAACACGCGAACCATCATGATGTTCGACGTGGCCGCCGCCGGCAGCCTGGGCCTGCCCCCGGACTCGGCGACCTACCCGAACCACGACACGACCCTGGCGGCCCTCGCCGACCCGGCCATCGGCCTGCCCGCGGCCTACCGCGCCACGCAGGATGCACCGATCATCCCGGAGCCCGGCTACGGACCTGTCTACAACACCACCTATCCTGAGACCTACAGCAAGATTCAGGATAACTACATCACCTTCTCCACCGACGGTCCGCAGACCCTCACGGGGATCACTCTGAAGTACGCCGGCCTCGCCTACTCGTCCACTCCCACCGTCACCATCGTGGGCGGCGGACCCGGTGTCTCGATTCAGGCCACGGCCCACGCAACGATGTCCGGCACCGGCACCCGCAAGCGCGTGGCGACTCTGGTGCTCGACAACCCCGGTGCCGGCTACACGACCTGCCCCACCGTCGTCTTCACGGGCGGCGCACCGCAGGTGGCGGCCACGGCGGTGATCACCACCACCAACACCACCACCCAGCCCATGCTCCCGAAGACCATCCAGGAGCTGTTCGAGACCAAGTACGGCCGCATGAACGCCACGCTGGGCGTCGAGCTGCCGCTCACGAACTTCAACATCCAGACGACCATTCCGCTGGGCTACATCGATCCGATCACGGAGACCATCCCGGACGGCGGAACCCAGGTCTGGAAGATCACCCATAACGGCGTCGACACCCACGCCGTTCACTTCCACCTCGTCAACCTCCAGATCATCAACCGCGTGGGTTGGGACGGCATCATTCGCCCGACCGATCCCGAGGAGCTGGGCTGGAAAGAGACCATCCGGATGAACCCGCTGGAGGACATCATCGTCGCGGTGCGCGCCAAGCACCAGGACCTGCCGTTCGGGCTTCCCGACAGCATCCGCCGCGTCGATCCCACCCAGCCCCCGGGCCCCGTCGAGGTCGTCAACCCGGCCAACGGCAACCTGATCACCGTGACCAACGACCTCATCAACTTCGGTTGGGAGTACGTCTGGCACTGCCACCTGCTGGGCCATGAAGAGAACGACATGATGCGCCCGCTGGTCATGCGCGTCAACACCGCCACGGTCCTTCCCGAGGATCGCACGGGTCTCGCCGGCTCCGCCGCCCGGGGTCCGCTGCGCGTCACCCTCACCTGGACCAACCCGACCGAGGCGGCGAACCAGAAGGCCACGGCCGTCCGCATCGAGCGGTCCGCCGACAGCGGCGCCACCTGGGGCCTCGTCGGCTTCGTGAACCCCGACGTTGCGGGCGTCATGCCGGCGTCGTACGCCGACACCACCGTGTCGGAGCTCACCACGTACCAGTTCCGCATTCAGGCCTGCAACGGCAAGGGTAACTCCGGGGTCACTTCGCCGATCACGGTGACCACGCCCAGCCGCGAGGCCTACCCGCTCGTAACCGCCGTGGCCAACCCGGCTGCCGGCGCAAGCGGCTTCAGCAAGGGCCCGGTCACGGTGACCCTAACGGCCGTCACCCAGAGCGCGAACCCCATCGACAGCATCTACTACAGCGTCGATAGCGGAGCCTATGTCCAGGTCGTCGGCGCGACCGCCACCGTGACCTTCTCGGTCGACGGCGTCCACACCCTGGACTACTACGCCACCGACACCACCCCGCTGGGCGGCGTCGGCTACGCGCAGAGGCTGAACCTCAACATCGACGGTTCGGCTCCCACCTCGTCGAACACCCCGGTCACCGCCGGTTGGCACACCACCAACGTGTCGGTCACCCTCACGGCGTCCGACAACTCCGGTGGCTCCGGCCTCTCCGGCATCACCTACTCGCTCAACGGCTCCGCGCCCACGGTCGTCTCCAGCCCCACGACCCTCACCGTGAGCTCCAGCCGTAAGAACATCCTCACCTACTACGCCACCGACCTGGCGGGCAACGTCGAATCGGCCAACTCCGTCGACATCTGGATCGACAAGGTCGCCCCGACGCTAACCGTCACCAAGGGCACGTCCACCCTCACCCTGGCAGCCACCGACAACGCCACCGGCTCCGGCGTGGCGGCCATCTACTACACCGACAACGGCGGCGCCACCCAGACCTATCCCGGCACCCCCATAGCGGTGGACCTGTACGCCCACACCTACGTATGCTGGGCCGTAGACGTAGCCGGCCTGACGACGGCGACCCAGACGGTGACGTATACGGATCGGCGGACGGTGACGAGGATGAGTGTGCCTGGTCGCTCCGGGAGCTATGGCGCAACGGTGTCCGTGATCGCCGCTGTGCTGAATGACTCCTCGGGTGCGAGCGTCGCCGGCCTGACCGTTACCATCGCATTGGACGGTACCGGCTTGGGGTCGGCGGTCACCCGGATATACCCAAGTTGGCCCGCAACGAACTACGCGCTGATAAGCTACCAGGTCCCTGACGCTCTGGCACTCGGTCAGCATACTGTCGCCGCGGCATTTGCCGGCGACGGTCTGTATCGGGCATGCTCCGGCACAGGCACCTTGTCAGTGACCACGGCGTCAACCACCACGACCGCGGCGAATGTGACGGGGTACCGAGACAGGTCGGCCGTCCTGTCAGGCAGTCTGCGCCGTGCTGCTGGGTGGCTGCAAGGCAAGACGCTCGCCTTTAGCGTCGACGGAAGTAGCGTGGGCACAGGTCTGACGAACGTATCCGGCGTGGCGACGTTCTCCTATCTGGTTCCGGCCGCCGCGGCGGTTGGTGGCCATCCGATTACGGTCAGATTCGATGGCGACGCCAACAATGGCGCTAGTTCTGCCACAGCATCACTTGCCGTGGTTCTGAAGATGCCGACGGCAGTATATGTGGCCAGTCGTACGGTACCAGTTGGCAGTACTGCTACCCTGAACGCGACGGTTCGTGATGCCACCACGGGTATAAGTCTGCCTGCTGGTGTGATCCTGTACTACACGATTGATGGGGTGAGTATTGGGTCTGCAACGACCCAGACATACACAAGCTGGTCACCAGGATACTATGCCCTGATCAACTACATGGTTCCGGGCACGCTTACCACTGGGCCACACACGGTGGCCGTGTCGTATAATGGTGATGCGAACTACGCACCGAGTACTGGGACGAGCACGCTGACCGTGCAGTAACCCTTGCAGCGTCTCAGGCTTCTGGCTCACCTGTGGGACGTTCGTTGCGTATGGAGGTGATGCTGCACGGCGAGCGGGGCCAGGACAACGGGTGTTCTGGCCCTGCTCGCGGCATGGATCGCTGTATGCGTACCCGTGACGGCGCTGGCTCTTGAGCCTTTGGTCTGCGTTCGCCGCGGCATCGGAGTCACGTTCCGTCGGCGACAAAGTCCGTTGCGAGTGCGCTCACGGCTGGCGGAGGGGGAGCGTCCTTCGTGACGGGCCCCTATACTGCGCTCTTGTTCGGGCCGGGGCTCTTGCATCTCCGGCCCACTTCAATCTGCGGAGATAGTCCAATGCGCCCAATACGGTACTTAACCAATGTGCGACCACTTCCTTTGGCCCTGGCCTCGCTGATCATGGCGGCCTGGGTTGGAGCGTCTCCGCTCGAGTGGACTTCGTCCGGTGCATCGGGTGGTGGGTCGGTCCAGCTCCGAGTCGACCTCCGAACCGGTGCGCCTGGGACGGCGGGCAAGATACCGCGGGGAGTCACCGCCGAACGCGCCGGCGCTCTCAGTCTGGGTGTTGCAGGTGACCGCCGTGCCGTGGTGCTCGGCCACAGCGCTGAAGGCAGGCGCGCGTTGCTGGTGGACAGCAATGGCAACGGCGACTTGGCTGATGATGCGGCGCCGACCTGGAACCCAGTCGCCTATCGCGCGCAGAGCGGCGCTGCGCTAACGATGTATCGCGGATCGACTACCATCACTGCTGTGTTTGGCGGCGTGAAGCGCCCGGTCGACCTTGGTCTTCTGATGCTTGACCCAAAGGACTCTGATCAGCCCGAGTCCTCAGTTGCTCTCCTGTGCGATGTCGATTACGGCTACCGCGGCGACATCGTACTGGGCGGAACGACCTTTGGGGCGGCGCTACTCGATAGACCCACGGCCGGCAATTTCGCCAGGGGTCTTCTCCTCCTCGATGTCAACGGCAATGGCGTCTACGACGTTCGTGGCGAGGCCTACGACGCGTCAAAGCCCTTCAGCATCAAGGGCGTGACCTACGAGATTACGGGCATGGCGTCTTCCGGCGCGACATTCACGATCGTGGCCTCGAAGGCCAGCGTCAAGGAGGTTTTGCCGCCGCCCAACCTCGGCGTGGGTAGGGTCATGCCGGCGTTCGCCGTGCACCTCACCGACGGCAAGCCAGTGGCATTCCCTGCCGGCTACAAGGGGAAGCTACTCCTGCTCGACTTTTGGATGATGGGGGCCGGCCCACCTGTCAGCCGGCTGCCCGCGATCTCCAAGGCGTACCAGGCCTGCCACGCGCGCGGTCTCGAGGTGCTGAGCATCTGCTTGGACGATGCCGCAACCGCCGCCAAGCTCACGGCATTCACGACGGAGCACAAGATGGTCTGGCCTCAGGGTTGCGACGGAAAGAGCTGGGCAGGCGATCTGCCCCAGATGCTCGCCGTAGGTTCCATACCCTTCTCGCTTCTGGTCGACGGCTCATCCGGCAAGGTTCTGGCCACAACAGAATCCCTGACCATCGAGAAGCTGGAGGTCACCATCGCCGCGGCGATGAAGGCCGCCCTCAGCCCAGCGAAGTAGTCAACCCTCGAGGGACCCAATCTAGATCTCGGCCGGGCAGGCTAGGAAGCCCGTCCGGCCAGACACGCTACCCAGCCGCTCAAACAGCGTGATCGTCCGACCGTGTCCAATCCGGCCCTCAACTTTCCCCTTTAGACTTTCGACTGCTTCTACTTTCCCCACAGCCCTGACCCCGGCAGCAACCGTCCCCGGTCGAAGAAGGTGGTGACCAGGTCCTGCCCGATCTGTAGTTCGCCTGCCGTCTGGTCCAGCAGGTAGAGGTAGTTCTTTTCCTCGCCCACGATGCTGCGCACGGCATGGTCGAAGGTATCAGCCAACCGAACGCGCAGGGCGCTGGGCCGCTGTGGCTGCCGTCTCGGACCCAGCGGCAGGCTCACCGAGATCCGGGCCACGCTGGATCTGGACGTGTCCCGGTACCCCATGCCGACCCGTACATCCCCCCAGTGGCGGATCACGTCGATCCCCCAGCCCTTATCGTTCGTCAAAAACCTGCCGCCCACGAGCCGCACCTGCACGGGCGATCCCGGTAGCCAGTGCCAGTACTCGCCTAGCAGATAGGCCCGGGTTTGCAGCCGGTCGTTCTCGGCTCGGCCGCCCACGATGCGTACGAGGCCGCTTGCGCTCACGGGTCTGGCGACCTCCAGCACGGCTCCGTCGCTCTGGGTGGGGTATCTGCCCGCGCTGACTTGGGCCAGCCAACCCTTGGCCGGCGCGAAAGCGTAGAGTAGGACCGCCCGGTCGGTCTTGAACCGGTTCGGTTCATCGTTCACCAGGTCGCCGACTGTCGGGTAGGAGAGCCGAAGGTTCGCCGCCAGGCCCCGACCCAGGGTCACCGTCCCCTCCGGCAGTGCCAGCGCCCCTGCCCGGAACGCGCCGTAGTCGGAGCCGACCTGGGTCCGTAGCCCGACGCCGATCGCAAGGTCTGCATGTCCTACCGACGGGTTAGTCAGGGCCGTGCCCTCAGATTCTGTGCCCTCCAGCCTGCCGGGCAGTGTCTCGATGCTGGTCTCGGCCCCGGCTCGTTGCGCACGCGCCACCACCAACCCCCGTTGGGTCAGCTCAACCGCCGCCGCTCGGACGTCGCCCGGTGCGTACCTGGCCAGAATCGCCAGCCCCACGTCGGCGCCGTCCTTCTGGTTCAGCGTATAGCGTCGGTTCTCATAAGAAACCACAATAGCCCTGCCGCCGGGTGTTTCAACGAGCCGAACGCGAACATCCTCGAAGCCTTCGGCCACCAGCGCTGCCTGTGCACCGGTCGTGGCCGAGCCCCCTGCCGCCACGCTTGCTCGTGCGCCCGCGACTGCGTCAGCATGCAGCGCCGCCGGGTACTCTAAGGGCAACTGCACGGCTGTGGTAGCCATGAGCCCTCCGCTGGTGTCCGCCAGCCGAAACAGGCCCCAGTCCCCCGCGCGCAGCACGATCCCCGTGTTCACTCGCCGGGTGTCGAACTCCGTCTGAAGGTCGACTGTCGGGCTCAAGCGGTAGCTTGCGCCGCCCACGATGCCCTGGGTGGTGCCGTTGGCCAGCCCTCCGGTGACCAGGAGGCGCCCCTGAGCCAGGGGCAGCGTGGCCACGGCGAACCGTGTACCGCCCTGCTTCCCATGGGTCCGCCCTGCGTCGGCAATGCCCATGGCATAGCCCACGCGCCCAGGCGCCGGCGCCAGGAACTGGACCTTCGCGTGGAAGGTCAGGTCCATGGCCTGACCATGGGTCCCCATCGAGCAGGAGAACTCGGTCCTTGGCAGCAGGCTAAATGACACCGTGCTGGCGCATGTTGCGCCAACGCTGTCATCCGGGTACGCCATCGGCGGCGTGTACTGCAAGCGCCACAGGTCGCTTGGCAGCAGGTGGGCGGTCGGGATCCGGATGAGGCCGGTGAGCCCGGTCACAGTGGCCGAGGCCGAGGCGCCGTCCGTGGCCCCGCAAGCGCTACCTCCTGCTGCGATCACCAGCGACAGCGCCGCTCCGGCTAGCAGTAGTCGGCGTCGTTGATGCTGCATACCTCGTTCTCCTTCTGTCATCGATGGCGCGGATCGGCCGCGATGGCCGGCATGGACGCTGCAAAGGACCGCCTGGCTGCCTACGCTGACGTTCATATTAGCTTGCACACCGGCGTGGCGATTTCCTTCCTGATCGCCCCGACGACAGGTCATCGCGTGCGCCTTCGCTGGGGCTTATGCCATACTTTACTCTCAGGGCGTCGAGTCTCGTGGAAGCCTGGCGCCGTGCCTGGCGCCGGTTGGTAACGGCTCGTTAGCGGCTCGGCGCTCGTGCTTGGGTGGTTACCACCTGTTCTGACATGGAGGCTGCTTAGCAATGTCGACTTCCTCACCGTCGGTCGCCGTGATCGGTTGTGGCTACTGGGGCAAGAACCTGGTGCGCAACTTCTCACAGCTGAGCGCCCTCTCTGCCGTCTGTGAGAGCACTGCTGTGGGGCAGGCCGCTGCCGGGATCTTGGTCCCCGATGTGCGGGTCATCCCGGATTTTGCCGAGGTGCTGGCCAGCGACGTTCCCGCCGTCGTCATTGCCACTCCGGCTGAGACGCACCACGACTTGGTGCTCCGCGCCCTCCGCGCCGGGAAAGACGTCTTCGTCGAGAAGCCCATGGCTCTCACCTCTGAACACGGCTCTGAGCTGGTTCGGGAAGCAGAGGCGCTCGGCCGCATCCTCATGGTGGGCCACGTCTTGGAGTACCACCCCGGTATCGTAAAGCTGAACGAGCTGGTCCAGTCCGGGGAGCTTGGCAAGGTCCAGTATGTCTATTCCCACCGCCTCAGCCTGGGCAAGGTGCGCCGCGAGGAGAATGCCCTCTGGAGTTTCGCCCCGCACGACGTGGCGGTGATCCTCCGGCTCATGGGCGCCATGCCCTTCCAAGTGGTGGCCTGCGGCGGGACTTACGTTCAGCCGAACATCGCCGACGTCACTGTAACCTGCCTCCTATTCGACAACGGCGTCCGCGCCCACATCCATGTCTCCTGGCTCCACCCGTTCAAGGAGCAGCGCCTGGTCGTGGTGGGTAGCCGCAAGATGGCGGTCTTTGATGATGTGGCAAAGGCCCTTACCCTGTACGATCAGCGTGTCGAGATGCGCAATGGGTTCCCGGAGCCCGTCAAGGGAGCCGGAGAGCAGGTGCCCTATGCGTCGGACGAACCCCTGCGGCTCGAGTGCCGGGCGTTCCTTGAGGCATGCCGTACTCGGACGCCACCCCTCACCGACGGGCAGTCGGGCCTGCGCGCTCTCAAGGTACTGCAAGCGGCCGAGCGGTCACTGGTGATGAACGGCGAACCTGTGGCCCTGCCCGTAGAGGCATTCGATGGTTGCGCCTGAGCCCGGCGGCGATGGGCGTCCTTACTTCGTCCATCCGTCGTCCTACGTGGACGCGCCCTGCGAGATCGGCGACGGGACCCAGATCTGGCACTTCTGCCATGTGATGAAGAACTGCGTCATCGGCCCCGCATGCCGCATCGGCCAGAACGTGGTGATCTCGCCCGGCGTGCGCATCGGCGCTAACGTGAAGATCCAGAACAACGTCTCGGTCTACACCGGCGTGATCCTGGAAGACGACGTCTTCTGCGGACCCGGCATGGTCTTCACCAACGTGCTGACGCCTCGGTCGGCCTACCCGCGTAACACGGCCGACGATTACCACGCCACTCTGGTGCGCCGGGGCGCCTCCATCGGCGCCAATGCCACGGTGGTCTGCGGCGTCACCATCGGCGAACACGCCTTCGTCGGCGCCGGCGCGGTGGTCACGCGCGATGTGCCTGCCTACGCCATGGTCTACGGCAATCCGGCCCGTGTGCGGGGCTGGGCCTGCCGCTGCGGTGTCAAGCTCGCGTTACGGCAGGACCAGTCGACTTGCGCCGAGTGCGGGCTTCGGTATAGAATGACTGGCGAAAGGGTGGAACCGATCCCATGATCCCTCTGGTCGACCTGAAGCTCCAGTATCAACTCCACAAGGCCGAGATCGACGCGGCCATGCAGGAGGCCGCCGCCAACGCCCAGTACATCCTGGGTCCCAACGTCAAGGCCTTGGAGGCCGACCTCGCCGCCTACTGCGACTGCAAACGCGGCGTGGGTGTGGGCAACTGCACCGATGGCCTCCACCTGGCCCTGCGCGCCCTCCGCATCGGCCCCGGCGACGAGGTGATTACGTCACCCTTCACCTTCGTGGCCACCACCGAGGCCATCGGCATCGTCGGCGCCACTCCGGTCTTTGTGGACATCGACCCCGCCACCTTCAACATGGACCCGTCGCTCATCGAGGCGGCCATCACCCCGCGGACCCGGGTGATCCTGCCGGTACACCTCTACGGCCAGCCCTGCGACATGGACCCCATCATGGCCATCGCGCGGAAGCATGGCTTGCGGGTCGTGGAGGATTGCGCGCAGGCCATCGGCGCCACCTACCACGGCAGGAAGGTGGGCTCGTTCGGTGATATCGGATGTCTCAGCTTCTTCCCCAGCAAGAACCTGGGTTGCTTCGGCGACGGCGGCATGGTGGTTACCAATGACGAGGAGCTGTACGGCCGTGTGGAGATGCTGCGCCGGCACGGTGGGAGAGTGAAATACCACCACGAGGAGATCGGCCTCAACAGCCGGCTTGACGAGCTGCAGGGCGCCATCCTCCGGGTGAAATTCCGGTACCTGGAGGAGTGGACCGAGGCGCGCCGTCGCCACGCTGTCCGTTACAACGAGCTGCTGGCCGGCACGCCCAACCTGCCGCTTCCGTCCGAGATCGCCGACGTTCGGGCGGTCTACCATCAGTACACCGTGCGTGTCAAGGATCGCAAGGCCATTCAGGCCACGCTCGCCGAAGCGGGCGTCAGTTCGTTCGTCTACTATCCTGTGCCGCTGCACCTGCAAGAGGTCCATGCGGATCGTGGCTACGAGCGCGGTGCATTTGGGTACGCCGAGGCGGCAGCGGATGAGGTACTCAGCCTGCCCATGTTCCCGGAGATGACCGAGGAGCAGCAGCAGAAGGTTGCGCGGGCTGTTCGGGCAGCGTCACATGGCCAGTAGGCATAGGTTGCGTCGCTCCGCTGCATGCTCTACTTCGTGCTGCCAGGTCGGGGTCCTCTATCCAGCGGGGCGCCTTCAGTACGCTCGCCGCCTTGGTTGACGGATAGGCTCCAGTGCTTGGGGGACATATGTACGACGAGTGCATCCGCTATGCGTTGGAGGTATTGCTTGGCGATCACTGTGACGTGGCATCGCTCCGTGATATGATTGCATATGCAGAGCCCAGCTCGGTAGCTGGGCTCGCATCTCGTTTGTGTATCGTTCCCAGTGGCATGTTCAACTCAACCTATGGCACGCTAGAGTCATTGCCATCAGAGCCGGTCCAGGAGTATATGGGGACGCCCATCATCTACGGGACGCCCTGTGTAACAGCCGATGGAAGCCGCCTTATCGTATGGGCGGATATTATTGCGTCTACATACTTCATGGTTACCAGGTATGAGGAGTGGGTGAAGCCAGCAGAGCGGGACCAGTTCGGCCGCTTTCCCGGTAGATCCTCACTGGCGTACCGAGCGGGCTTCCTGATGCGTCCGATTGTTCACGAGTACTCATGCCTGCTCCGTTCCTGGCTGAGGGACCTGGGCATGGAGATCCCAGGAAGCTCGAACCGGTTCTCGGTGGTGTTCACTCATGATCTGGATGTGCCTCGTCGGTACCGGCGATGGCGTGACGTTGCGAGCCTGCTCCGGGCATGGGCGAATGGGCATTCAACAGCTCGCCAGGTGCTTGGTGCCACAGGTGCAGTGCTTGGGCTCTGTCGTGATCCGTATGATACGTGTTACTTAATGCGCAGGCACGAGGCCATGCTCGCGATAGATACACCTGTGTCAGCGATTCATTTCGTGCTAGCTAGTGTGGTTATTGATGATGACCACAGGTATTCGCTTGATGAGGCCTGCGTGGTAGAGCTCTTGCGTGAGGCCCGCCGCTACGGTGAATCCGTTGGTTTGCATCTCACATACGGTGCTGCCTGTTCTCCGCAACGGGCATCTGAGGAGATGGAGCATCTGCGCCTGCTTTGCCCTGATGTTGTGACGAAGTCCAGGTTTCACTACCTTCGATGGATAGAGCCGGAAGCGTTGATCGTACTGGAGGAAGCGAAGATTACTGATGATTACACCTTGGGCTATGCTGATCTCGTAGGCTTCCGATTGGGTGTGTGCCGGCCCATACGCCTTTTCTGCCCGTTACGGAGAGTGGCTACTATGATAACCGGCCATTCGCTAACGCTTATGGACTGTACGTTGCGTGAGTATATGAAGCTCGATGTAGCATCTGCTATCGAGTGCTGTCGTTCTATAGTAAACCAAACGACCAAGTATAACGGTGAATTGGTGGCTTTGTGGCACAATACATCGTTCGCTGGGGATATGAGAGAGTATCATCATGCGGTTTACGCGGGCCTTGTCGGTTGCATCGCCGCGCATGGGGCTCACTCGGCGTGAGCCGGGTCGGCTGTGGCGCGAGATGCCCGCAGTAGCCCCTCTGGGATGGTTATCCGACTTGCATACTGCGCGATCGGGTGCAGAGGTCGGCGGCGGTAGGTGCTTGGCGTGACAGCTTCCTCTGGGCTCCTTCTGATGGAGTGCGTGCTGCAACCTTGCTGGGAAGAGTACTGATATGCCACCACTAACTGACAGGATGTCAGGGCGCAGTCGTCAGACTGTGCGCCTCTTGCTTGTTGCTGCGCTATTGTACCGGGTCTGCGGTCAGCAGTTCCTCGGCTTTGACGCTGGATCCCCTCTAGGCAACCTACTTCTCGCTTCGATCCGCGTTGCGGTTGCGGTGTTCGGACTCGGTGTTGTCTGGCTTGTATGGATTGTCGCCGTCTACGATCTTGCTAGGCGAGATCGGCGCCTGGCCCGGCGAGTGCTCCGGCGATTGGCATGGTGGCTTGTCCCTCTGGCGTACGTGGCTGTGCAGGTGTTACTTGCATCATCCGAACTTCGGGCGCAACGGCTAGCGGACATAGCAGGCAGAGTAGTACCGGTAGTGCTCTTCAGCTTCGTCATTGCGGACATCTCTGGTCTTCGCCGTCTTCGATCCGTTTTGGGTATTGTGGGTCTGCTGTACATCGGTATGGTTGCGCTAATGCATGGATTGCCGACAGATTCATCTTGGGAAACTTCACGGCTTAATCTCGGAACCGCGGGCACCACAATCGGCGCATCGCTGCTGATGTGCCTCTTTGGCATCAATATGGCAATTTATGCCCTGTCTGACGGTATATCCGTTAGAATGAGGGCGCTATCAGGAACAATATGTCTTGTGTGTGTGGCCTATGCAATCGCCACGGGTAGCCGCGGACCATTGTTATCCCTAGCAGCTGCTATGATCGCGTATGTATTTGTGTCTTCAAGGAATCTGGCAAAAACGGCGGTCACAGTTGTGGTTATCGCCGCAATGGTGGCTGGCGGATGGCAACTGCTGCCGAAATCCCGCGGGCTCAACCGGATCGAAGCCGAGTTCGCAAGCCCCAGCAATCGGATGCCATATGTAGCAAAGTGGCGAGAAACTCCCTTGACCCTTTTCGGCTCAGGGATTGGTAGTTTTGCGATTGCAATGGGTGGGTCGCGCTTTGATTATCCGCACAATATATTAGTGGAATTGTACTACGAACATGGTATATGTGGGTTGCTGGTGTGTATGGCGCCTTTTCTGGCGAGCTTTTCCGTCTTGGTGGCGAAGTCCAGAGCCTATGCCTCGTCGGAGTGGCACTTCGTCGTGGCTTTATGCGCGTTCTATTGCATGGAGTCGCTGTTCTCTAACAGCTTTCTGCGTGATGAGGGACTGGCCCTTGGCGTCGGCTTGGCCGTCTCTCTGGTCGCGCGGGACTGTGGCCCGCCACACGATGTCACCATCCGTGTCGCAACGGACTTCGAGGCCGGGGCCTTGCCGAGGGGTGGTAGTGCCACGTTGTGAATGCTGGTTCTGGCTCGGTCGGGCGCCTCGTCTCGTGATGACTGGTGCCGTGCGGGAAGGTAGATCGTCGTGAGACCCCGTGTCCTCGTTGTGGTCTTTACGGCGGTGCACGATGACTCTCGCGTCCTGCGGCAGATCGCCTTTCTGCGGCCCACATGCGATGTGATCTCGGTTGGACTTGGGTCGGCACAGCTTGCTGACGTTGAGTCATGGGTCCTCCCTTGTGCGCCCCGTAGCCCGGGAGCAGTCCATCGTCGGGTATGCGACCTATGGCGCGTCATAAGTAAGCAGGTGGACGCAGCCTACTGGTCGGACCCGGCGTGGACCGGTTGCTTGGCCATGGTGCGGGCGCTACACTATGATGTTGTGATAGCGAACGACGTCTACGCTCTGCCGTTCGCAGTGCGAGTCGCGCACGATTGTAGTGCGCCTGTGATCCTAGATGCGCACGAGTACGCGCCGAGCCAGGGAGTGCCGTCCCTGGTGGAGCGTCTCGTTTGGTCCCCGTATAATTCGGCTTTGAGCCGCAAGTACCTGCCTCAAGTTGATGCTATGGTGACGGTAAGCGAGTCGATAGCGAATCTGTATACATCACGCTTTGGCGTCAACTGTGGCGTGGTGACCAATGCCCCATACAGATCTCATCTATCCCCGTGCGCCGTAGTGAGACGAAGTATCCGCTTGGTGCATCACGGTGTAGCTGCACCGGGCAGGCAGCTTGAGCACCTATTCGATCTTATTCATAGACTCGACGACCGATTTACACTAGACCTGTATTTAGTTAATAACGATAACGCATACTATAATAGACTACAAACCATGTGTGTCGGCAATAATAGGGTGAGGATGCTTGCGCCAGTGCCAGTCAATGAGATCGTTCGGACGGTGAACCAGTACGACGTCGGCGTCTTCCTACATCCACCGTTGTCAATCAACCATCGATACTGTATGCCTAATAAAATATATGAATACATGCACGCATGTCTGGCCGTGGCTACATGGCCAAGCCCAGATATCGCGCGTCTCGTTACGAAGCATCGATGCGGCATCGTGTCAGCAGGGTTCAACGTGAGAAGCATGGTCGAGGCATTGGCTACGCTGACACCCGAGGCAGTGCGAGCCCTCAAGTCAGCGGCCGCGGCGGCTGCACATATGGAGTGCGCTGAGAGGAATGCCGAGGTGCTGTCGTCGCTGGTGTTGCAGGCAGTCTCAGGTGCTCGCTAGGCATCCCAGGGGTACGGGACCAGTCCGTGGCCGACCCAAGTGTAGTTCGGCGCTGAGTTGGCGCTGGGAATGGTGGCCGTGGTACTTAGGCCGGTATTATGTGTGATCCATAGGATTCGCGCCCGCATATTGCAGAGCGATGCTCTGCGTGGGATAGCGGTGCTCTCTGGTGGCACTGCGGTCGTTCAGGCGATCTCGGTGGCGTTGAGTCCGGTGTTTACGCGGCTTTACGGGCCTGCGGCCTATGGCGTGTTTGGTGTCTACAACTCTATGATATCGGTTGCTACAGCTGTGTTGACGGGCGCTTATGATCAGGCAATTCTCATCGAGAAGTCCGACCGGAGCGCGAGAGGTGTCGTCACTCTATGCTTCGCAGCCACAGCTATGTCAACTGTATTTTGTGCCATCGTGCTGTTCACTAGCGGGTCTCGCCTGTTCGCCGCACTCCATGCTACGGCACTGACTCCTATCCCTGCGGTTGTCTGCATAGCAGTATTGCTAAAGGGATGGTCAATGTCGTTGTCGGCCTGGGCTCTGCGCAACAGGTTATTTGGCTTATCTTCTAAGACTGTAATCTGTCAGAATATAGTCTATAACACAGTGCAACTGGTATGCGGTGCCCTTGGCGCAGGGGCAGTCGGCCTAGTGGTCGGCGATGTTGCAGGGTCGGTTTGGCAGTGCTCTGCACTGACATGGCACTTTTGGCGCCACGATCACGCATGGAGGCTGCGTGTGGACGCGGCCCTGGTAGGCAGTCTCGCTAGGAGGTACTATCGGTTTCCGCTGCTGTATATGCCGTCGACTCTCATAGGCAATATAGTTGTGGCTATACCACTGATGTGGTTCGCGTCGATGTATGGGGCAAGGGATGCTGGACTGTTTAGCTTAGCGTACAAGGTTATCGTGGTGCCGCTTGGATTGGTGACCAGTTCAGTAGCCCAGGTGTCCAGAGCGCGGCTAGGTCAGTTGGCCAGGGAAGATCCGAGTGCCTTGCGCGGTTACTTGCGCAAGACAGTGCGTCTGTTGTTCTGCATCGTCGGGCCCGCACTGGGATCCGTGTTCATCGTCGGCCCTGGCCTGTTTGGGCTTCTCTTCGGAACTCAGTGGGTTGCCGCAGGTGTTTACGTAAGGGTCTTGTGCCCGTACATGCTCTTAGCGTTGTGTGTGTCTCCGTTATCGAATGTTCTTGTGGTGACAGAGAGGCAAGGGTTGCACTTAGTGTTTGATGTGGCCAGGGGATGTTTGATCGCGATGGTGTTTGTGCTGGCTCGTGTAATGAACGCCACGCCACTGGTATGCGTAGGGCTTTATAGTACCGCAATGTGCTTGGCGTATCTTCTTATGGTGTGGTTGATTGTGTACGCTCTTCGTGGGATTGCGGGATCCGACGCAGAATGGAGATAGCGGGCGATGACCTAGGCGACTGTCGACCGTCTGGGATCCCGGTTTGTTTCTTCGTTGGCTGCGTAAGGCCGGCGCGTGATGTCCATTTGGAGTGCATTGATGCAAAACGGTATGGGCGGTACGGCGGTGAATATCGTCTTAAATGATGCCGTGGGAGATCGGCGTGTGCTTCGGGCCGCAGATCTCGGCGCCACCGTCCTAGGGGGGGCGTGGGTCTTTGCCTTGCATGCGCCAGGTCTGCCAGTCCATGAGACATGGGGTAGGGTGCGCATTCTACGCTTTGCGCTTAGGTCGCGCAGTTGGGGGCGAGCGCTACCCCTGCGCGCGTTGAAGTACGCTGAAGCGTCGATCAGGATGGTTGCCTCGGCAGTTCAGTTGCGCCCGTCAATTGTGCATGCGCACGATCTGAACGCACTACCGATTGGATTGTCAGTGGCACGGTTGGCGCGATGCCCGTTGGTCTACGATGCCCACGAGTTGTGGTCTGATCCGGCCGGTGATCTGTTCCGATCGCGTGCTGTTCGCTTGGTCGCCAAGGCACTGGAGGGCCCTCTCGTTCGGCAGGCCGATCATACGGTTACCGTGTGCAAATCTATTGCAGATGTGATGCAGCATGACTTGGGCATTGCACAGCCCTCGGTGATTCGCAATATACCACGATTCGATCCGGACCTAAGTGCACCTCTCCGCGGGCCGTTGCGGACAGCGCTCGGTTTGGCCGCCAATGTGCCCATCCTGCTATACCAAGGCGTGGTGAGCCGCGGGAACGGGGTTGAGCACTTGGTGGCTGCCATGCCGGCGTTGGCCCGTTTCGGCGCGGTCCTGGTACTGCTTGGGGATGGCCCCGATACTGATGGCATCGCCATCGCGGCCAACCGTCTCGGCGTGGGCGCATCCGTTATGACGCATCCATATGTGTCGCCCGAACAATTGCCGATGTGGACGCGAGACGCAACGATTGGATTGTCGTTTCCTCAAGTAATATGCAACAGTTATCGGCTGTCGCTGCCGAATAAGCTGTTCGAATATATTCATGCCGGAGTGCCGATTGTATCTGCAGACTTACCCGAAGCGCGTAGCTTGCTTCAGCGGTATGGCGTTGGCGTGCTCGTCGCCCCTGGAGACCAAGTTGGTCTTGAGCGGGCATTGGCTGGTCTGCTGACTGATAAAGTTGCTTATGCACGATATTCGGAAGCATGTAATGTGGCTGCGCATGAGTTGACGTGGACTCGTGAGGAGTCATTGCTCAAGGCGATCTACGATCAGCTGCTCTCTGGGAGGTCGTCGTCAGTGCAATGTCGGTAGTGGGACTTACTGATAACCCCGGCTAGATGATGGAGGCGGGTGCGATGTTAACCAGATGCTTGTACGCGTCGGGGGCGTACTCCAGCTGCAGGTCCACATGCCAATAAATGTGCAGCGGAGGACCCTCCAGTGAACCGGATGATAGTCTGCCATATTTGCTCAGGGCACAGCGTTGATGATGGACGCGTGTTCCATCGTGCTTGCACCACTCTGGCAAATGCCGGCTACGAAGTGCATCTTGTTGCGCGCGGTGCGCGCTTCGAGGACTACCGGCAGAACGGTGTTGTGGTGCACTCGTGGCCGGCGCCCGACGGAAGGCTTGCGCGTCTTGCGCGCGCTCACAGCCTGGCCCGTTCTGCGGTCGCGCTTCGGCCTGTGCTCTACCACGTACACGAGCCAGAGCTGCTTCTTCCAGTGGTATTGGTAGCTGGATCATCGCCTGTAGTATGGGACGTTCATGAATCTTACCAGCATGTTCTGCTGGAACGGCAGTGGTTGCCGCGGCCTTTCCGGGCGACCGCAAGCGCCCTATGGGACTACACGGAGCGCCGGATGTTGACGCGGTGTGCAGCGGTAGTTCCGGCGTCGGAACGTCTCGCGGCTCGGTACCTGCCTCTGCACCCACGAGTTCAGTCGGTTGGGAACTTCCCTGACCTGTCGCTGCTCGAGGTCGGTAGGCGCGTGCAACGCAAACAGCAGAGGTGCGTGTACGCGGGCACGCTGGGGCCGAACCGGGGTATTGAGTGCCTCATTAGAGCGATTGGAGTGTTGCGCGACCAAGGCACTCCCGTTCCGCTCGATTTGGTGGGCGGCTTCGTTTCACGCGGGTTTGGTGAGACTGTGTTGCGACTGGTTGGCGACCTAGACCTGGGTGTACTCGTCAGACTCCATGGCGTCGTCGAACGTTCAGTGGCTATCACCATTCAGTGCGCCGCCAGCATCGCCGTAGTGCCGGATCCGCCTGTTGGCAACAACCTCTTCGGTGTTTCCACCAAGATGCTGGAGTGCATGGCACTTGGCCTTCCGATTGTTTACAGCACAGTGCCGAGCCATGCCGAGGTGGGTGATGTATGGCACGTCGGGGTTGGGGTTGACCCAGAGCAACCGGCGTCTGTGGCCGCCGGCATTCGCCGCTTGATGGATGATCGCCAGTTGGCGGCGAGTTCTGGCGCAAACGGACGCGATGCCGTCGTAAGCCAGTTCAACTGGCAGAATGAGGCCGGTAAATTACTGACCCTATACGATGAAATACTCAGGAAATAGAACTGAAGGATGTGCGATGCTTGGCAGGCGACTGTTGGTGTTGGCCCCGCATACAGATGATGCGGAACTGGGTTGTGGTGGCGCGATTGCTCGGTTCATCGAGGAGGGTGTCGAAGTATATGTTGCTGCTTTCTCTACTGCAGAGAGCTCACTTCCTGTCGGAGCGGAGCCAACCATGCTCCGTGATGAGTTCCTCGACTCAATGGACATTATGGGGGTGTCGTCGGAGCATAGAACCATATATGACTATCCCGTACGTAGGCTGTCGGATTACCGACAAGAAGTGCTTGATGACATGATTGCACTTCGCCGGTCTATTGATCCGACGGCAGTGCTTGGTCCTTCCGGTAGCGACCTGCACCAAGACCACCAGGTGATCCACGCGGAGGGTGCGCGTGCGTTCAAGGATATGACGTACTGGGGATACGAGTTGCCATGGAATCACATTACCTTCTGCGCAAATGGATTTGTGACGATTGACGCACACCATCTCGAGAAGAAGTGGCGAGCGCTGCAGGCGTACCGCTCACAGATCGAGCTACGGCGCCCGTATTTCAGCGCAGACTTCCTGACGGGCCTAGCACGCCTCCGCGGCGTTCAGGTCAAGGCCGACTTTGCGGAAGCCTTCGATGTGTCCAGGGTCCGGTTGTAGCAGATGGCGGAGTCAGTGATCGCTGCAATTCATCAGCCCAACTACGCCCCATGGTGCGGCTACTTCGCCAAGATGGCCCATTGTGACGTGTTCGTCCTGCTCGATGACGCCCAGATGCCCGGCGGCCAGAGCTACGTGTACAGATCGCGCCTACGTGCGGCGTCTGGGACACGGTGGTTGTCGGTTCCTACACGCTCTGTCCTCGGAGACCCGATATCGAGCGTTCAGTTTGCAGACCCGAAGTGGACCCAGAGCCATCTCGGAATTCTACATTCGACATATCGTTCGGCACCATTCTGGCGCGAGGTAAGTGGCGTGGTAGGGCCTGTGTACGACGCCCCTGGGGAGTCGGTCTCTGCGTTCAATGGTCGGTTGGTTGAGGTGGTCGCTCGGTATCTGGGTATCACGTGCGCTTTCAGACTATCGAGTGACTTACCTGTGGTCGCGACGGGGGACGATCGACTGATCGGCATCTGCGAGGCGTTAGGTGCCGACAGCTACCTATCCGGACCTGGTGGGACGAACTATCAAGATCCGGGCAAGTTCCAGACCGCCGGCATACGCCTGGTGGTGCGGGAGTACGTACCCGTTGGGTACGAGTGTGCCGGATTTCCGTTTGTGCCGGGGCTAAGTATTTTTGATGCTCTGTTCTGCGTCGGTCAAGGCGCCAGGCGGCTACTAACATACGATCGCCTTGGTCTCGGTGTCGGTTCGTAGAAAGGCTTGGTAGTAAAGCGATGTGGGTCTGGTTGGTAAAGACGAGTGAGCCGTTACCTGTTGAGGCAGGTGATCAGCGACTGCGCCGGACGGGTAGCCTCGCTCGGGCCCTCTCTGAGGATGGCCATTCAGTTACTTGGTGGTGTTCGACTTTCGTGCATCACAGCAAGCGGCACTTGTACTCGCGTGACACTACGCTTGATGTATCCGACGGTTGGAAACTGGAATTATTGCATGCATGTGGATATGGGCGCAATATATCGATGTCGCGGTGGCTTGAAAATCGGCAGTTGGCGAGGAAGTTTCTAAGTCGCGCCCGGTGCGCCTGCGAGCGTCCAGACATCATTGTGTGTGCCCTTCCGGTCATCGAGTTGTGTGTAGCCGCGGTAACGTATGGACTCGAGGCGGGTGTGCCCGTGGTTCTGGACATGCGCGATATGCATCCGGATATATTCCTTGACCATGTGCCCAGGGTTCTTGCGCCGTTCGCCCGTATGGCCATAAAACCTATGGCGAAGCAGGCCGCTACGGCCTGCCAACGGGCATCGGCGATTATCGGGATAACTGATCAGTATGTGGACTGGGGTCTGCAGCGTGCCGGCAGGGCTCGGACAAGCCTAGATCGAGCCTTTCCGCTGGCGTACCAACGGACGGCGGTCTCTATTGCCGCCTTGAGCGCAGCCGGCAGGTGGTGGGATGCACATGGGGTGCCGGTCGAGGCAGGACTCCTGACCGTCTCCATGGTGGGCACCCTCAGCCACACTCTGGACATGGAATGTATCGTGGCGGCGGCTCGGCTCCTCTTGAGTGCTGGGCTACCTGTCCGCTTCGTGTTGTGTGGATCTGGTGACCGGTTGGAGGAGACGCGCCGCGCCTGTCGCGGCCTGCAGAACGTGATTCTACCAGGGTGGGTAGGACGCGCGGAACTGGTCGCCTTGCTCAAACGCACCGATGTTGGGCTTGATCCGATGCCGAACCGGCGCGACTTCATTGCCACCGTGAACAACAAGGCGATCGAGTACCTAGCTTATTCACTGCCAGTTGTGGCCAGTCCAGAGACCGGGGTGCTGCACGACCTGCTCGAGGAACATGGCTGTGGCGTTTCCTACCCGACCGGGGATCCAGAGGCGCTAGCCACGATTCTCTCGCATATGGCCGCGAACCCGGAGCGCCGATCCGAAATGGCCGGGCGTGCCGGTGAGTTGTTCATTCGTTGCTTCGATGGCGACCGAGTGAATGCGGATATGGTGCGCCACCTCAATGAGGTTGTACTGTATCATTCGGGAAAGTAGATTGCGGTTGATGCGTCGCGGGCCAGGTGTAGGGACCTGCCCGCCCTAATACTGCCAAGGGCCTTGCATGTGGGAATGCGGCCCCCAGTGTGGCCCGTTTGAGCCCTGACTTCGCGCATCGGCTGGTGGTGACCGACTGTGGCGGCATCTACGAAGAGCCGACCTACCTCGTGTTCTCCCGCCTGACCATGCGGGCGAACACGGAACGGCCCGTGGCGGTCACGATGGGCACGAACACACTGGTGGGGCGCGACATGGGCCTGCCTCGGCGCGAGGTCGCGGCCATTCAGCGCGGCACCGATCCTGGCTGCCACGATGCACTACTGAGCAGAGCGTCGGCTAGGCGGGGATATTCGCGGAAGACGTAGTGCAGGTCGACCCGCGCGCAGACCACGGTGCACGTGGTCGGTGAAGGCCAGTCGGAGATGCGGCGCAGCTTTCGTGTGGCACGTCGAGCCAGGCCCCAGGGTTCTGGCACGGGAGGTCGGCGACGAGCGCGTGCTGCTCCGGGCTTTGCACGATGGCTACTGCCGCCTCCGTCCCCAGGCGGTCCATCGGCGCACCATCGTCTGGTGGCCCGGCGCGCTCTGGCTCGTCGTGGACGAGCCACTGGGCCAGGAGCCGATGTCAGCTGCCGCGAGCCACGTCTACTTTCACCCGGATCTGGGGCTGGAGGCGACCGGCAACGCCCAACGGCGCATCAGCGGAGCGAATCCTCCACTCTCAATTGCGTCACTCGGGAGTCTCGGTTACACTGTGGTCCGTGGGCAGGAGGCGCCCGAGTGGTAGGGCTGGTACCCCGAGGAGTTCGGGGTCAGGTCCGCCAACCCCGTTCTGCGACTCGAGGCGCCGCGCCGGTCTCCCATGCTCTTTGGGTGCGCTATCTCACACAACGCGGTTGCCCGCGCGAGCGTAGCCGAGGCTAGTGGCGGCTGGGAAGTGACTGCCCGTCACAATCCGAAAAATGATGCCGCAAGTCTGACATAGTATGGATATTGCAGATTCGATGAACATCGCCTGTTTCACGCACCACTACGCACCAGAGATCGGTGCACCGCCTGCCCGAGTCTATGATCTCTTCAGAAGATCGGTTCGGGTATGGCCGGGCGGGAACGCAGGCCAAGCTGGGGCGGCTGGTTGGCGTCCTGCGCGACTGGGGAGCTGAGTTTGTGACCTGCGCTGATCTGCGCAGCCGCGCCCTTGCGGCTGGGGTACAGGAGGTGCCAGAATGAGTGACACATCGCAGACCGGTAACGTGGGCTCGTGTAGCCCGACTCTGCATGAGAGCCTCTCCACCTGGTGTGCTTATTCAATGCTGTCGTATTACACGTTCAAGCGGGCACTCGATATCGTCTACTCCTCGGTCTTGCTTGTGGTGCTGGCGGCGCCGTTGCTTCTGCTCGCCTGGGCCATCAAGCGCTATGATCGAGGCCCGGCGCTCTTCTGGCAGCTTCGGGTGGGGCGCGGACGCCGGCTCTTCCGGATGGCCAAGTTCCGCACCATGAAGGTCGGGACAGTCGAGGTAAGCACCGAGGAGATGCAGGCGCACTGCGCATCTTGCGTCACCGGCATCGGCGCCAAGCTCCGCAGCACCAGCGTGGACGAGCTGCCCCAGCTCTGGAATGTGTTGCTCGGGGAGATGAGCTTCATCGGACCCAGACCCGCCCTGCAGACGCAGACCGACGTGAACGAACTACGCGAGGAGAAGGGCGTTCACGCACTTCGTCCCGGCATCACCGGCCTGGCGCAGATTTCGGGTCGCGATGACCTGGCCACCGATGCCAAGGTGGCCTACGACGCCGAGTACCTGCGGACGTTGAGCTTCTGGACAGACCTGCGCATTCTGGGCGGAACCGTGACGGCCGTCCTCAAGAGGCGCGGGGCGAAGTAGCCTCGTGACCAACCCGCCGCTCGCTCTACCCATCCGTCGCATCACAGCCGTCGCGCCCATACGCATCTGCGACAACGGCGGCTGGACGGATACCTGGTTCGCTGAGCGGGGCTGCATCTTCAACATCGGCGTCTACCCCTACGCCGAGGTGCAGGTCGAGGTCTGGCCCCGGGAGGCGCAGCCCGACCGCGTGGTGCTCTGCGCCGAGAACTACGGCGAGCGCTATGTGGTGACGCCCGAGGCCCTGGGCTGGGACCGCCACCCGCTGCTGGAGGCCGCCATCCGGCGCATGGGGGTGCCGGAGGACGTGGCCCTCGGCATCACCGTCTTCAGCGAGGCTCCGGCCGGAGCCTCCACCGGCACCTCCGCGGCCGTGACCGTGGCGCTCATCGGCGCGCTGGACCGGCTGACGCCCGACCGCCTCACAGCCCACGAGGTGGCCTGTACGGCTCACTCCGTGGAGACCGAAATGCTGGGCCAGCAGTGCGGCATCCAGGATCAGCTCTGCTCCGCCTACGGGGGCATCAACTACATCGAGATGCATCGGTACCCGCACGCCGCCGTCTCGCCCGTGCAGGCGCCCAACGCGATCTGGTGGGAGCTGGAGCGCCGTCTCGTCCTGGTCTACCTGGGCAAGTCACACTCCTCGTCGGCTGTCCACTCTCAGGTGATCCGGGAGCTGCGGAACTCCGGGGCCGACTGCGCCAAGCTCGAGGACCTGCGACGGACCGCGCCCCGGTCGAAGGATGCCCTCTGCTGCGGCGACTTCGAGGCGCTCGGGCGAGCCATGATCGACAACACGGAGGCCCAGGCCCGGCTGCACGGCGAACTGGTGGGCGCCGACGCCCTGCGCGTCATCGACATCGCGCGCTCCTTCGGCGCTGTTGGATGGAAGGTGAACGGCGCCGGGGGCGATGGCGGTTCGGTGACGCTCCTTGCCGGCGGCTCATCGCTGGAGAAGCGCGCCATGATCCGCCGGATCGAGGAGATCAACCCGCTCTACAAGAGCATTCCGGTCTACCTGAGCCGGTTCGGACTGAGGGTCTGGGAGATGGCCGTCACCGCGGATGGCACGGGATGCCCGAGGCAGGCGACGCGCCGGCCCGGTCCGGCGCCACCCTGACCTGCGCGGATTGCGAAAATAGGGCGCGTGAAGCCCCCCGGACCACTGGACACCGGCGGGGGCAGGATGTAGAATAGGTGGTCCATAGGCGGCTTAGTGGCTCCAGCACAGGTGCGCCCATGGTGGATGGCCAGGGATCGATCGGGCGACGAAGCGCCGTGGCTCTGGCTGGTTGTGAACTCTCTCTCGTTCAGGCGTTGGGTCGTTGTTGCCGCCATCCGTAGCGGCACGCCCTGCAGGCGTTCGCCGAATAGGTAAGCCTCGGCGCGGTACCGGGCGATGGTGCATCGTTCGGGAAAGGAGTAAGCCAGTTCCATGGCATTTCAGTGGAGAACAACAGGAGCTTTGCGGGCGTGCCTCGGAGTGTGCGCCGCGCTGAGCGGTGTTCTGGCAGGTTCACCATGTGTGGCCGCGCCGGGAACGCCAGGCCGGAGCGTCAATCTGCCCCTCCAGTTTGCCCCCGCTCCGAAGAGCGGCTACATGGCCCGCGGTCTGGGCTACGGCGTTCGCGTCGACAAGGGCTCGGTGACGTTGCGCGTGGCGTCCAAGAGCCAGTCCCGCAACGTCCGCGAGCGCCTCGTCGGAGCCAACGCCCGCGCAACGTTGGCCGCCGAGCAGTTGCTGCCCGGCAAGCTCAACCTGCTGATCGGCAACGACCGGTCGGCCTGGCGGACGGGCCTGGCAACGTACGGTAAGGTCCACGTGAAGTCGGCCTATCCCGGCATCGACGTGGTCTACTACGGCAAAGGCCGCCGCGTTCAGGCGGACTACGTGGTTGCCCCCGGCGCCGATCCGAACAAGATTCGGTTGGCGTTTGACGGCATCTCCGGCGCCAAGGTCAACAGCCGCGGCGACCTGAGCCTCTCCGTCGGCGCAGGCAACCTCGTAAAGACGAAGCCCGTCGCCTACCAGATGGTGGGCTCGCGGCGCGTGCCGGTGACGGCCACCTACCGTGTGGCCTCGTCCGCCGGCGTGCCGGTCGCGTCGTTCGAACTGGGCTCTTACGACCGGTCCCGGACGCTGGTGATCGACCCGATCCTCGACTGGTCCGGCTTCTTCGGAGGCACCGACGAGGACTACATCCAGGGCCTCACCAACAACTCGGATGGTTTCCTATACCTGGTCGGCGGCACCGCCTCCTCGGTGTTCCTGACGACGGATGGCGCGGTCGATCGCTCCTATAACGGCGGTCTCTTCGATGTCTTCGTGACCAAGGTCCGCTCGAACGGCTCCACGGTCGAGTACAGCACGCTTCTCGGCGGCGCTGGGACCGATCAGCCCTCTTCCATCGCTGTGGCCTCGGACATGGTCACTTTGTGCGGCGACACCGACTCCGCGGATTGGCCGGTAACCCCCGGCTGCTTCCAGTCCACCAATGGGGGCGGCGGCGCCGACGGGTTCGTGGCCACGCTGAACTCCACGGGGACAGGCCTGGTAGGGTCAACCTACCTGGGCGGCGCCAACTACGACAGTCCGAAGGCTCTGGCGCTTCAGAACGGATCGGTGTATGTCACTGGCTACACCCAGTCCTCGAACTTCCCGGCGGTCGGCGCCTACCAGAGCACCCTGGGAACCGCGGCAGCCGCTGCGTTCCTGACCAAGCTCAATGGGACGCTGACGGCCGCCAGCTATTCGACCTACCTGCGCGGCACGGACACAGCGCCCAACGTCTCGCGGTCGACGCAGGCTTTCGGCGTCGCTGTTGATGCATCCGAGCAGGCCACCGTGGTCGGCCGGACCAACCATACCACCTTCCCAAGGTCGATCGGGGCGCTTCAGACCACTCTGGGCGGCAGCTTCGATGGCTTCGTCACGAAGTTCTCGGCACTAGGTTCCACCCTCATCTTCTCGACCTACCTCGGCGGCAACGGCCACGACACCCTGAACGCCGTTAAGCAGACGGCCAACGGCGACTACGTCGTCGCAGGCACCACTGAGAGCACGAACCTGGCGGTGACGTCCGGCGCGCTGCAGTCCACCACCGGCGGCGGCGACAGCGACGGCCTGGTCGCGAGGCTGGCCTCCGACGGTGAGACCCTGGTCTGGTGCACTTACCTTGGCGGTTCGGGCGCCGACCAGATCAATGCCCTGGGCGTTGATAGGAACGACAGCGTCTACGTGGCGGGCGACACGACTTCGACCAACCTGCCCGTGAGTTCGAACGCGATCCGATCAACGATCTCTGGAACCCAGGATGCTTTCCTGGCCAAGATCGGCGGGACCGGTCGGGCACTGCTCTTCGGCACCTACCTGGGCGGCCTGGGCGATGATAGCGCCGTAGCGCTCGGCGAGAGCACGGGCGGCGACACGGTCTATGTAGCAGGCTGGACCACCGGTAGCGCCTTCTTGCCGGCGACCCCGCTCTGGACTGTGCAGGCGGCGTCGGGCGGCGGCCTCTCCGACGGCTTCGTCATGAAGGTCAGCCCGCCGAACCTGGCACCCAGTGTGAGTGGTGTAAACCGGTCTGCCACCCGGGGCGTATCTGTGTCGCTGACCGGCTATTTCTGGCACAACGCCGCCGGCGTAGCCGGTAAGACGCTCCGGTTCACGTTGGACGGGACCTCGGTCGGCAGCGGTACCACGGCTGCGAGTGGCCGTGTCGATCTGAGCTACTCCGTTCCGGTCGGGGCCACACTCGGGGCACACCCGTACACTGTGCTGTTCAACGGTGATGAGTCCTACATCGCTGCATCCGGCGCGGCCACCCTGACTATTGTGACAAGCCATGCAACGACGCTCGTGGCGGATGACAAGACGGCGACCTACGGCGCCACGGTAACGCTGCAGGCGACGCTGTCCGACTATCTGGCCGCTCCTCTGGCCGGCAAGACGATCGCGTTCAAAATCGACGGCACGTCTGTTGGTAGCGGTGTGACCGGCGCGACCGGCGTGGCCCAGTGTGACTACGCAGTGACCGCACTGCCTGGTAGCCGGACCATCCTCGCGGAGTTCGCGGCTGAGGGTCTCAACGCCGCGAGCAGCGATACCGCTACCCTGACGGTGAACCATATCGCGACTTCGACCTTCGCAACTGCCAACAGCGCCAGAACCGGTACCACAACACCGCTCAGGGCGTTGCTGCGCACCGTGGCAGGCTCGACCCCGCTTTCGGGCAAGAGCGTGTCGTTCAAGGTTGGAGCGACGACCGTCGGCTCTGCCACCACCGGCGCCGATGGCTGGGCCAGCTACAGCTATGCCATCACCGACGCCGCCGGAAGCTACACCATCCGGGCGGACTTTGCCGGCGACGCCACCTATGGCTCCAGCTACGGCGAAGCGAGTTGGACCGTTCTGCCGGCCCTCCGCGCCACCACGCTGGTGACGGCGGACAAGACGGCCTCGCTCAACAGCAGCGTGGTGCTTCAGGCTACGCTGACTGACAACATCTCCGGCGCTCTCGGAGGCAAGGTTGTCGCCTTCAAGGTCGACGGCACGGCGGTCGGCAGTTCCGTAACCGCCGCCACGGGCGGCGCCAGCCTGAGCTATGCGGTATCAGGCTCGTCAGGCTCCCGAACCATCCTTGCCGAGTATGCTGCCGAGGGCAACTACCTGGGTTGCAGCGATACCGCAACCCTAACGGTCAACAAGATCGCCACCACCACGTTCGCGACTGCCATCAGCGCTAGGACCGGCACGACGAGTCCGCTGACGGCGTTGCTGCGTACCTCCGCTGCGTTGACTGCGCTCTCGGGCAAGAGCGTGTCGTTCAAGGTTGGAGCAACGACCGTCGGCTCTGCCACCACCGGCGGTGACGGCTGGGCCAGTTACAGCTACGCCATCACCGACGCCGCCGGTACATACACCATCCGGGCGGACTTTGCGGGTGACACAACCTATGGCGCCAGCTTCGGAGAAGCCAGCTGGACGGTTCTGCCGGCCCTCCGCGCCACCACACTGGTGACGGCGGACAAGACGGCGTCGCTTGGCGCCACCGTGGCGCTACAGGCCACGCTTACTGACAACATCTCCGGCGCTCTCGGCGGCAAGGTACTCGCCTTCAAGATCGACGGCACGGCGGTCGGTACTGCCGTTACCGCCGCAACAGGTGTAGCCAGTCTGAGCTATGCAGTATCTGGCTCGGCGGGCGCCCGAACCATCCTCGCTGAGTATGCTGCCGAGGGCAACTACCTGGGTTGCAGTGACACCGCCACCCTCACCGTCAACACGATCGCGACTACCACGTTCGTCACGGCCAGCACCGGAGTGGCAGGCACAACCTCGACGCTTCGGGGCCTGCTGCGGACATCGGCTCTGGTGGCGCTCGCGGGCAAGACGATCACATTCAAGGTGAGCGGCACCGAGGTCGGCACCGGCACCACCGGCGCCGATGGATGGGCCTCCTACCTTCTGTCGCTGGGTGTAAGGCCCCATGGCTCGTACCCCGTCCGGGCGGACTTCGCCGGCGATACTACCTACACTGCCAGCTATCATGAGGGCACGATGGCAGTGATCCAGCACAACACCATGGTCACCGTGTCGTCTGCGGCCGCCTACTATGGTACGAGTGCGGTGCTCAGTGCCAAGTTGCTCCTGATCCCTGGCGGCGCTGCGATCTCCGGCAAGACGATTACCTTCAAGGTTGACGGAAGCATCGTTGGCTCCGGTACCACCGGCGCTGACGGCTGGGCCAGCTACACCATGGCGTTAGCTGGGGTGACCTCGGGTGCGCACACACTGCAGGCCGTCTACGCCGGCGAACTGGCCTATGCGGGCAGCGACGGCTCATCGACGCTGACTGTGAATAAGTACACGACGACGGTGTTCGCCACGGCTCGGTCAGGCAACCGGGGCGGCTCGTCGGTGCTGAGCGCACTGCTTCGCACGAGCGGCGTTCCGCTGTCCGGCAAGACGATCAGCTTCAAGGTGGACGGCACCGTTGTCGGATCCGGCACGACTGCTGCACCCGGCGCTACGGTCGGCTGGGCGACCTACGACTACTCGCTGGTTGGAGCCACTGTCGGTAGCCATACGGTCGTCGCCGAGTTCGCTGGTGACGACGCGTACGCTTCCAGCAACGGCAGTTCGACAATGGCCGTCGGCAAGGAAAGCACGATCCTGTACACCAGCGCCGCATCGGTGGTTCGGCTCGCACAGGTCTACCTGCGCGGCTATCTACGGGACTCGGCCAATGTCTGGCTGGCCGACAAGTCCATCTCGTTCTCGATTGGCGGGACGTGGGTCGGGAACGCGACCACCAACTCGAGTGGAGTGGCCAGCTACCTCTACACCGCGACGGTGGCGGCAGGCCCGCATACGATCCTTGCGACGTTCGCCGGTGACGCCAGCTACGCGGGCGACACGGACACTGATACGCTGACCGTGACGCCCTAAGGAGACGACGCATGACCAAGCAATTCCGCCTTCGGGCATGTGCGGCGCTGGCAGTCGCCGCTGCGATGGGCCTCACTGGCTGCGGAGGCGGGGGCTCAAGCACCGGCCTGCGGCTCGTGGGGCAGGTGTCGGACCCAGCCGGGGCGCCCGTTAAGGGCGCCACGGTGACGGCCGGCGCGGCTACGGCCACGACGGACCCGTCGGGCCGGTACGAACTCCGCATGGTGGCCGCTAACAGCAGCATGGTGGTGACCTTCGCGGGGTCGGGCTACAACGAGTGCGTGTCGGTGGTGCCGGTGACTGATCGTGCGAACACCGAGCAGAACGTAACCCTGCTGCCGGTCTGACGGTCGACCAGCATCGATCCTACGGCCGCCACCACGATCGTTGATGATCGGGCGGACGGCACCAATGGTGGGGTGGCGCTTCCGGCCGGCGGCGTTGTATCGGCCGCCGGAGCGCCGTTGGCGTCTGCCCGCGTGAAGATTACCACCTCGGTACCGGGCGATGCCGGGTACCTCGACAGCTTCCCGGCTCAGTATGTGGGTGTCAGCACCCGCGCCGCCGGCGACAAGGTTCCGCTCATTACGTACGGAGCCATCAACGTGACCCTGGAGGACGGCGCCGGCCAGCCGGCGAAGCTCGCAGGAACCGCCGTGCTTCGCTTCCCGGTGACCGCAGGCAACGACCCGGCCGTGGCGACCATACCGCTCTGGTACCTGGACACCACGACGGGCCTCTGGAAGAGCGATAGCGACGCCGTGCGCGACGACAGCACGACGCCTGCGACCTACCGCGCAGAGGTGTCGCACTTCTCGTGGTGGGCGATCGCCGTGTTCCCGCCGAGCAGCATCACCGTGCGTGTGCGCGTGGTGCGCGACCCGACGGACAGCCCGCTTCAGGGCGTCGTCGGGGCCCAGGTCACGGTCCGCCGCGAGCGCGGCGCCTGGCAGGGCAGAATGACGACGGACGCGGACGGCAACTGCGAAGTGATCGCGCCCCCGCCGGGCCCCTACAACGTTCGGGCACGCAAGGCGAACTACTTCGACGAAGGCACCGTCAGCAGCACCCCTGGCACGGGCGTAGTAGACGTACTCTACTGGCTGCGCCCGCTGGGTACCGGTACGGGCGGCGGCTAGGCCGTCGATCCGACCTGGTGACGCAAAGCTACGGCCTGCGGAGGACCTCCCTCTGCAGGCCGTAGCCATGTTTGCCGGCCATTTGGCGGCGCGGCCCACGGGGCTGGTACGCTTGGGCGGTCACGCGGCATCGGCGTTCATCGAGAGCGACGGTGGAGATCCGCAGGCTTGCCACAAGGATGGGCGCAGGATTGGGTGCGCCTTGCGGCGAACCTGGGATCATCGACGCTCACCGGAGATGCCCTTGCCCAGCCAACCGCCCAGGACCGATCGGCGCAGCTTCATCGTGGGGGCCGCCGGGTTGGCCGCACTTCCAGCCGCCGGGGCCGAAGCTGGCCCGCCGCCCGCCGCCGTGCTGGACGTGCGCGGGATGGCGTGGTAGGAGCTCTGCGCCGCCGAGGCGCTGCAGGGGCTGGCCAACCGGCGCGGGCCGCGGGTCTACCTGAACCACGGCGAGCCCGCTGACCAGAAGTGGCTGGGGATCTATGCCGAGCGGGCGGGTCTTCGCACGGAGCCCGTGGCTTCGCTGGAGGAACTGGTAGTGCGCTTCCGTCGGGACTTCCGGGGCCTGGTTCTCTACGATGCCGCCGTCGACGGCTCGCGCTACGCGGCCATCACCGCCGCCGGCGTCCTTGGCGCGCTGCCGGTTTGCGCGGACGTGCTGCGGCGCCTGCCCGACTGCGGCGCCGTGCGCCTCGACCTGCGCGGCCGCTTCGCCCGGAGCGCCGAGGCCTGCGCCTGGGCGCTGGCCGAGCTAATGCCCCGCTGCAGCCGCCGCCTGGCGCACTCGGTGGACGGCGGGAGGGCCGACGGCATCCTCACCGGCGTCTGCGGCCCCATGTCGGGCTTCGACTGGCAGGTGATGCATCGCGGCTTCGTCTTCAACCTCGGCTCGCAGGCCAAGAAGATGGTGAGCTACGGCGGCGAAGTGGGCGGCGATGCCGAGCACGCGGCACTCTACGAGCGCATCCTGGCGGCCCTCAAGCCGCCCGCCCAGATCTGCGGCTACGGCGACCCGGAGGACTACTGGTGCCTGCTCCTGAGCCGCCACGGGCACTACTCGTTCCATGCGTTCCACAACTGGAGCTTCCACAGTCGCGTCCCGGTGCGGGTCGGCGCCCTGCGCCAGCGCGTGACCTTCTCGCCGGCGAACGTGGAGCCGGAGACCCGGCGCGTCTCGGTCTGCTTCATGACCAGCGAGGGCGACACGATGAAGGGGCCTCTGCCCTTCTTCTACGGCAGCTGGTTCGATCCGGCGCGGGGCAAGACGGCGGTGAACTGGGGAGTAAACCCGCTCATGGCCCGCCTCTTCCCGGCCATGCTCGACTACTTTTATGCCTCCGCAACGCCCAACGACGGCTTCTTCGCCGGCCCGTCCGGCGCGGGCTACTGCTACCCCGATGTGATGCCGGATCCGGCCTCCTTCGGCCGACACACCGGAGCTGCGGCCCGCGAGGCCGGGGTGGAGTGCCTGGACCTGTGGGGCGGCGGCGTCCCGGTCGTGCAGGCCGCCTACAGCCGCGCCGCCCGTCCGCTGGGCGTGACGACGTTCACCAGCCCGGCCCGGCTGCGGCTGCTGCCCGATGGCGCCCCGGTGGTGCACCACGAACTGGGCTACTGGCAGACGGAGGGCCTGAACGGCGCTTCCTGGCCCGCCGCCTTCGCCGACCCGGTCCAGCGCGCCGCCGCCATCGAGCGGCTGGTGGCGAGGATCGAGCGGATCGCCTCGCGCGTGCGCCCGCCCTTCGTCATCCTGGTGCTGGGCGACCTCCACAGTTACAGCCGCCACGCGTCGCTCTACGCCGAGGTGGCCGCCGCGTTGGACCCCGAGCGCTTCCGGTCGTGTAGGCTGGACCAGGCCATGGCGGAACTGCGCTCCTGGTCGTCGCGTCGGGTCGTGGTGGGCGGCGAGAGCGTGAACGAGCGCCCCGCGTGGGCGGGTCTGGAGGGCGCCGAGACGCGCCTGACGCTGACGCTGACCAACGGCCGCTCGCGCCCCACCGAGGCCACCGTGAAGCTCGAAGGCCGCGAGCCCGTGCGCGTCTCCCTGAAGGCTCGCGAGCGCCGCGAGGTGACCGTCGCAACGGTCCCGCCGGGCAGCGCGCCGGCGTCGGTCACAGCCGTCACGGTATCGGCGGCAGGCTTTGAGGAGCGGCTGGAGGTTGATGGCATCGGCGTGTCCGGCGGCGAGGCCCACCGGCGGGCCGCCTGCGTGCGCGTCTGGGGCAGCGACCTGAT
>JAPLCQ010000141.1 GCA_026392115.1 Armatimonadota bacterium
CGAGCGCATCAACTATCGCACTATTGAACTAACGAACTTGCGCACTATTAAAATGAATCGCGGCGCCAGCACCAGTGTGATCGTCGCGAGCAACTTGATCAACACATGCAACGACGGACCCGCCGTATCCTTGAACGGATCGCCCACCGTGTCGCCCACGACGGTCGCCGCGTGCAGCTCGGAGCCCTTCTCCTTCAGCTCGACCTCAACGATCTTCTTGGCGTTGTCCCATGCGCCGCCGGCATTGGCCATGAAGAGCGCCTGGAAGAGGCCGAAGAGCGCGATGGCGATCAGGTAGCCGATGAAGAAGAACGAGTCGAGGCACGCGAAGGCCAGGGTGCCGAAGAAGACGACCAAGAAGATGTTGAACATGCCCTTCTGCGCGTACTGGGTGCAGATCTCAACAACCTTCTTGGAGTCCTCGACGCTCGCCTTCTCTGCGCCGTCGTCGAGCTTGATGTTCGCCTTGATGAACTCGACGGCGCGGTAGGCGCCGGTAGTCACCGCCTGGCAGGAGGCGCCGGTGAACCAGTAGATCACAGCGCCGCCGGCGATCAGGCCGAAGAGGAAGAGCGGGTTCAGGATCGAGAGCTTGTCGACGTTGATCGTCAGGCCGGCGGTGAGAGCCACGATGATCGAGAAGATCATGGTCGTCGCGCCGACGACCGCGGTGCCGATCAGAACCGGTTTCGCGGTGGCCTTGAACGTGTTGCCAGCGCCGTCGTTTGCCTCGAGGTTGTACTTGGCCTTCTCGAAGTCGACGTCGAAGCCGAAGTCCTTCTTGAGCTCAGCCTCGATCCCCGGGATGGTTTCGATGGTGGAGAGCTCATAGACGGACTGGGCGTTGTCGGTGACGGGACCGTAGGAGTCGACGGCGATGGTGACCGGGCCCATGCCCAGGAAGCCGAACGCGACGAGACCGAACGCGAAGACCGTCGAGACATCAATCAGCGGCCTGCCGTCGGGGCCGAGGGGGCCGAGCGGCATCAGCGCGCCGAGGCCGCGCAGGCTGATCAGGTAAGCGGTGCCCATGAGGGTGATCGTGATGATCCCCATCCAGAACGCGCTGAAGTTGCCCGCGATGAAGCCGGACAGAATGTTCAGCGACGGACCGCCCTCGCGGGAGGAGGTCACGACTTCCTTGACGTGCGCCGATTCGGTGGACGTGAAGATCTTGATGAGCTCAGGGATGACCGCGCCGGCCAGCGTGCCGCACGTGATGATGCCCGAGAGCTTCCACCAGAGGGTGGGGTTGTCGCCGATGTTCGGGATCATCAAGAAGGAGACCACAAAGGTCAGGGCGATGGAGATCGCCGAGGTGATCCAGACTAGCGAAGTCAGCGGCTTCTCCGCATTGAACCCGTCGGAGTCGCCGTACTTTGCCTTGGCGGCAGCCTCGTTCAGGAAGTAGGCCAGACCGCTGGCCACGACCATCACGATGCGCATGACGAAGATCCAGACAAGCAACTGGACCTGGACCGACGGTTCCTTGACGGCCAGCAGGATGAACGAAATGAGCGCGACGCCGGTCACGCCGTAAGTCTCGAAGCCGTCGGCGCTGGGTCCGACCGAGTCGCCGGCGTTGTCACCGGTACAGTCGGCGATGACGCCGGGGTTGCGGGCATCGTCTTCCTTGATCTTGAAGACGATCTTCATCAGGTCGGAGCCGATGTCGGCGATCTTGGTGAAGATGCCGCCCGCGATGCGGAGGGCGGAGGCGCCCAGCGACTCGCCGATCGCGAAGCCGATGAAGCAGGAGCCTGCCAGATTGCTCGGAAGGAAGAGCAGAATGGCGAGCATGATCAGCAACTCGACCGAGATCAGCAGCATGCCGATGCTCATGCCGGCCTTCAGCGGAATGGCATAGCCGGAGAACGCCTTGCCGTTCAGGGCCGCGAACGAGGTGCGGGAGTTCGCGTAGGTGTTGACCCGTATACCAAACCAGGCGACGGCCGTGGAGCCGATGATGCCGACCAGCGAGAAGGCTAGAATGACGAAGACTTCATACGGCTGGTGGTTCGGGTTGCCGGTGAAGTACTTCTGTAGGAAGCCGAAGTAGACCAGGATGACCGAACCGATGAAGGCCCAGAGGATTCCGATGAACTTGATCTGGGTCAGCAGGTAGGTCTTGCAGGTCTCGTAGATCAGCTCGCTGACCTCGAGCATGGAGCGATGGACCGGCGCGTTCTTCAGGTCATTGGAGACCTTCAGGCCGAAGAGCATCGCCAGGGCGCAGACCACCAGCCCGACCATGAGGAGGTGGGAACCGGCAATACCCATGAACTTCTGGCTGCTGAGAGCCGGAACGATCAGGTCTGCTTCGCTACGATGGGTAGGGTGCCCGCCGCCCTGTGCCAGCGCGGCCGATGCGGCCAGAACCAGCAGGATGGTGAGTACCGAAGTGAGAAGTGGCCGCCACTCCTGACAGCTGCGTAGAGACCGCAGACGTGCCAAAGCAGCGCAGCCGCCGTTCATTGGAGGGATGCGCATGGCTCGAGTAGTCCTCCTTATAGTCCAGCGCCGGTAGGCGCTCGTGGTGATCGAAAATCGCGCGTCGATTCCTATTATGGGCGTTGGCGCGCTCAGAAGTCAACCAACGGGGCGTGCGCGCGTCAGCGCGGGGCAGGCGGGGCCGTGAGAATCAGGTAATCCGCGATGCCTGCGTTCGCCGTCGACCAGATCTCGAAGGCCGCATCCGGACGGATTGAGACCACCGCAACCTTGAGCCGCGGAGCCACGCGCTTGATGCGGTCCACAATGCCGTAGCGGCTGTCGCTGTGCATGCCGCCGTTCACATGGACGACCACGCCGCGCCCCAGAGCGCGCTTGGCCGAGACGATGGATGCGGCCATTCCCACATCCCAGAGCGCCTGTGCCTCCTTCATATTGGCAGGAGAGGGCATACCGGGCGTGGGAGCGGCTCCGTGCGAGCCGCCGAACAGCTCGTCCAGCTGTTTGGCGTAACCCTCGGGCAGGTCCATGGCCAGCGGCAAGCGCGGCAGCAGACGGCGCGACTCGCGTGGCAGGGCCTTCAGCGCCTCCTGCCCCTTGCGGCTCACCAGGTTCACGTACCGGCGCGGCACGTTGGAAGCCACGACACGCAAGCCGTTGGCCTTGCAGTACTCGACCATTGGCTTGTAGTCGGTGGCATACCGGGGCCAGGGGCGCGACGATGACTCGAACGAAGTGCCGGTCAGATGGCCAGCGAGGTACTCGTCATGCACCAGTTGCGTGTCGCGCTCAAACATCTCCATGGCAAGGGTGAGGCGGCCCGCGCGCTTGTGGATGGCCTCCACGAGCCGCGCCTCTAGCTCATGCCCGGCCGCGTGGTCGTGCAGTTCGCCGATCATCACCACATCGGCCTTCGCGAGCGCATCAACCATGGCTCCGAACTCGACTCTGGAGCCGCCGGCCCAGATCGCCGATGCCGTCTCCTGCGCGCCGGCGCCGGTGGTTGCCAGCGCGATCAAACCCAAACATGGCAGAAGCCGCAGCCGCATACCCAACTCCCCCGGGTCCAGCCGCCTCTAGGGCAGCTCTACCCACGCCAAGTCGTTCACATACCGCCGCGCATAAGAGACCGGCACGGCACGGGTGCAGCCGCCGGCGGCGGAGTCCTTCAGCCACCAGAGGCGGCCGGCCGGGTCCAACGGATCGGTATCGATGCCCGTCACCAGCACGCTGTGGCCGTCATAGACCTCGGCGTCACCCGGCACACGCAGCACCCGGTCGCGCCAGTCGGCCTCGCGCGGCCATCGCATACCGGCGCAGACCGGCCATCCCGCCCGCAAGCAGGCCTCAACGGCCGCCACATGCTCGTCGGCGAGCCCGGTCGCCACATCCCACTCCTTGATCCAGTGGAACGCGAAGGGCCGACGCCTGAGAGCCGCGGCCTGTTCGAGGGCCTCAACGCCGGGCCGGTAGGCCGCATCATACGTCTCGCAGTAGGGCGCTAGCGACTGGGCGCACGCGCCGTACGCCAGGAAGCCCGCCCAGATGTCGCTGAAGAAACCGCCGTCGCCGGCCTCGCCGGAAGCCTCGTGGGAGGCCCAGTTCAAGAACTGCTCGCTGAGGGACGCGCCGCCCGCGTTGCGCCGGGCCACGGCGTACTCGATGGCCGCCGTAACAGCGAAGACCGAGCAGGTGCCGCGCGGGCCTTGCGCCTTCAGCGCCAAGCCCCAGGCGCGCATCCGCGGAGCGAGATCGATCCCAACAAACGGCTGGGAGGCCGTGGTCACTCCCCTGCCCCCTCGAGGGCGTCCACAAGCCCGGCCACCAGCCGGTCGACACGGGCGGCGTCGCGGTCCTGCACCATGACGCGCACAAGCGGTTCGGTGCCGGAAGCACGGACGGAGACCCACTCGGGGTGCCCGACCTCGGCCTTCGCCCGGCTGATCAGCGCGGCCACCGCAGGATCGCTCCGCCATGCCTCGCGGTCGCGGAGGCGTACGTTGCGCAACACCTGGGGCAGCGTCTCCATCCCGTCCGCCAGGGCCGAAAGGGGCTTGCCCGCGGCTCGGCACTCGGCCAGCACCCGAAGTCCGGTCAGCATGCCGTCGCCTGTCGGCGTATAGCGCGGCATCAGGACGTGGCCCGACTGCTCGCCGCCAAGCACGGCGCCGAGGGAGTCCATGGCCTCCGCAACGTAGCGGTCGCCCACGTCTGTCCGCACCAGGCGCATGCCTCGGGACTCGAGCGCGGTCTCGAAGCCAGCATTGCTCATCACTGTCGCCACGACCGTATCGTGGGCCAGCTCGCCCCGGCGGCGCATGCCCTCGGCCAGGATGAGCATCATGCGGTCGCCGTCAACGACCCGTCCGCCGGCATCGACCATGATGACGCGGTCGCCGTCGCCATCGAACGCCAGGCCCGCATCGGCGCCCGCCTTGCGCACGCGCTGGGCCAGTTCACCGGGGTGGGTGGAGCCGCATCCGTGGTTGATGTTGGCGCCGTCGGGTGCGGCGTGCATCACATCCACACGGGCGCCGAGGTTGGCGAACAGCTTCGGCGCGATCGCCCAGGTTGCTCCGTTGGCGCAGTCGAGGACCAGGGACATGCCGTCGAGCGTCACCGCCGACGAGGCGGTCAGGTGCGCGACGTACTCGGCCACCAGTTCGCGGGAGGAGACGATGCGACCGATCTCGGCCCCTGTGGGCCGAGGCAGCGTCTCCCATACCTCCAGCGCGGCCTCGATCTCGGTCTCCAGGGCGTCGGAGAGCTTGCGCCCATTGGGACCCAGCAGCTTGATGCCGTTGTCCTCAAACGGGTTGTGGCTGGCCGATATGACCACGCCCATCGCCGCCCCCGCCAGCACCACCATGCGCGATACGGCCGGCGTGGGCATGACACCCACGTTGGTGACACGCGAACCCGTGGCCGCCAACCCGGCGTTGAGCGCCGCCTCCAGCATGTCGCCGGAAAGGCGGGTATCGCGGCCCACCACCACGTGGCGATCGACACCGTGGCGACTGAGGACGTGCGCGGCCGCGATCCCGAGCTTCAGGGCCAGATGCGCGGTCAGGCCGCGGTTGGCGACGCCGCGGATGCCGTCGGTGCCGAAGCGGGGCTCGGGGCCGGTCACGGCTGCACGGACACCTTGACCTTGGAGGCGCGAAGCACACGCCCATGGAGCGTGTAGCCGCGCTGAAGGTCCTCGACGACGGTGTTCTCGGGGACATCGTCAGCCTCAGTGGTGAGGATCGCCTCATGCAGGTTCGGGTCAAACGCCTGCCCGGCGGCCTCGATGGGCTCCAGGCCGTTTCGCTTCAGGACGTCCGTCAGCTGCTTCTGGGTTAGCGCCACACCACCCATGAGGGCCTCGAAGCTCTGGGCCTTCTCGGCGGAAGCCAGAGCCCGATCGAAATTGTCGAGCACCGAAAGCAGCCCCTCCGCGAAATCGCTGATGGCGAACTGCGCCGCGTCGCGCTTCTGCTCTTCAGCTCGACGGCGGTAGTTCTGCATATCGGCGAGAACCCGAAGCCTTGCATTCCGCTCCTCATCCAGTTCCCGGGCGCACTCATCGAGCTTGGCGGCGAGTTCGGCGCACGGCCCCTCGGTCGGCTCGGCAGTGGCCTCGGGCTGTTCCGCGGGCGCCGCGGCCTCCTGTGGGCTCTCCGGCGGCGGCATTGCGGCGACTTCGGGACGAGGTTTGTGCTGACGTCGATTCATATGGGGAACGCCTTTCAGACGATATTGGTCAATTGAGGCCCCGAAATGAGGCGTCGTGCCCGCATACCGCCCCTGTGCGAAGAGCCCGATCAGCAGAGGCTGGAGCGCGTGAGGACGACGGAGAGCTCCCGGGCGACCATCGACACCTGGGCAACGACGGCCCCATAGGGCATGCGCGTCGGCCCTAGCACGCCGATGAAGCCGCCGGCTTGATCACCGATCATATACGGGGTTGAGACAATGCTGCAGAAAGACATGGCTTCATGCCCGGACTCCGGCCCGATGGAGACCATGACGCCCTCTTCAGTGAGGGACCGGCTGAAGACCTCGCTGAGCAGATCGTGCTCAGCCAGGATCTGGAGAAGGCGCTCAAGGGCAGCCACGTCGCGGAACTCGCGCTGGCGCAGCATGTGCTCGGTGCCTTCCAGGAAGACGCGCCCGTGGAAGATCGAGCGCGCCGAAGCAAGCACCTCGCGACCCACCGTATCGATGAGGTTGCGCCATGCCTCCATCTGCCCAGAAGGGCGGAGCGAAACGCCAACGGCCAGGTGCGCCACGTCCGTTCCGGCCAACTCGGCGTCGACGAAGCCCGTTACCCTCTCCAGCACGGTCGGGGAGGGAGCCGGGTCGAACTCGACGACACGGTGCTCGACCTGCCCGGTGGAAAAGAGCAGGACCACCAGGATGTGGCGCGTGCTGGCGGGAGCGACAAAGACGCGGACCAGGTGCGCGGAATGGGCCACAGGCGGAGAAGCGACGCAGGGGTAGCGTGTGAGCTCGGAGAGCAGCCGGCACGCGGCTTGCACCAGGTCCTCGACATCGGGACGGTCCTTCCACGGCACGCCGCCATAGAAGGCAGACTGGACGGACGGGTCCGGCACCGTCATCAGCCGGTTCACATAGTAACGGTAGCCCTGAGGCGTGGGGATGCGGCCCGACGAGGTATGCGGCTGTACCAGGAAGCCCAGCGTGGACATCTCGGACATGTCGTTGCGCAACGTGGCCCCGCGGCAGCCGAAGTCGTAGTTCCGCGCAAGGTACTCGGAACCGACCGGCTCGGCGGTAGCCACATAGTCATCAACGATGACCTGAAGGATGCGCCCCTGACGTTGTTCCAGGGTCACGCACCGACCTCATCGAACGCGTTCGGGCTCGGGGACATGCATTAGTATAGAACACGCGGCTTGCCGGAAGTCAAGCTGAACGAGCCACGCGCACGAACGGCCGGCAGCGTGACGCCACCGGCCGTTCGCGGCCCGCCGAGCCGCCCGGAGGACCGGGCGAGACGGATGACTAGACGATCTCGACGCTCGCGCCCTCGGCCTCGAGCTTGGCCTTGGCCGCCTCGGCATCGTCCTTGTTCAGGCCCTGCTTCACGGGCTGCGGGGCGCCCTCGACCAGGTCCTTCGCTTCCTTCAGGCCCAGTGCGGTCAGTTCGCGGACGACCTTGATCACCTGGATCTTCTTGTCGCCGGCGCCCTTCAGGATGACGTCGAACGACGTCTTCTCTTCGACCTCGGCGGCCGCCTCGGCCGGCGCGGCGGCGGCGGCCACGGCGACGGGGGCCGCGGAGACGCCCCACTTGTCCTGGATGGCCTTGGTGAGCTCGACGAGTTCGAGCACGCTCAGCTTCTCTAGAGAAGCGATGATCTCCTCAATTGCTGCCATTGTTTATGTCTCCTTAGACTTTCGTGACAATCGTGCGGCTTCAGACCGGCGCGTTCCGCGTCGATCGCCGCGTGGGGAGCCGCCGATCAGGCAGCTTCCGACTCCATCTTCTCGGTGAGCGCCTGCAGTGTTCGCGCGAACTCGCTGAGTACGCCGTTGAGCGTCCCCGCGAGCCCGGTAAGCGGCGCCTGCAGGGTTCCAACCACCTGACCCAGCACGATCGGGCGCGGCGGAATCTTGGAGAGCGCGACGACCTGGTCGGCGTCGTAAACCCTACCGTCGACAACGGCGGCCTTGACCTTGACCTCGGGCTTCTTGATCTCCTTGAGGCCGTCCAGCAGCGCCTTGGCGGTCACAGTCGCGTCGTCGGTCGCGAAGACGACCGCAGTGGGGCCCTCCAGGAGCGCCGCCACCTCGGGCGTAAGCTCCGGGCCCAGCGCGATCTTGTAGAGGGTATTCTTGACGACGTGGTACTCGCCGCCGATCTCGCGGAGCTTGCCTCGAATCTTGGTGATCTCGGCTACGGTGAGGCCACGGTACTCCGTCAGGATGGTGCCCTTGCTCTGCTCGAGAAGCTCCTTGATGCGGCCTACGGTTTCGACCTTGTCAGGTCGTGGACCTTTGCTTCGCATTTCTGATATCACCTCCTCTGCGAACTCAGGCGCCCTTAACGCAAAAACGGAACCGCCGCCCGAGAGCGAGGTTCCGTGTGAGATGACAGGGAAGACCGCGGGCCTTGCGGCCGGCGGCGGCTTAGTCTGTTCTCACCTCGGCTGGCGCGGGCGCAGTGCCACGCATTAAGCCCAACTGGGCGCCGGCTGTCTCAGGTAAGGAGCCGTATAGAGTTGTTCGCAGCCGATAGTCTACCCCACACGGCCCGCCGTCGCGCCTCCGTGGCCGAATGGTCGGCGCGATGAGCATCCGACGCCGACGGCCCGGCCGTTCATTGCTCCTTGCGGTAGCCGCCGCCGGCATACTGGCCGGCGCCGCGCCCTTCCTCGAGCAGGCCCGCCGCGAAGGCGCGGGGCGCATCGTCTGCATCGGCTCCGCCCGGCGGCTCGGATCGGCGCTGCTGGAGTACGCGCAGGACTATGACGGCTGCCTCCCGCCCGCACGGTCGCAACGCGCCCACTGGGCCTCGTTGCTGGAGCCGTACCTGGGCCAGGATCCGCTCGAGGCGTGCCCAACCCACCCCATCGGGCCTGCCCGCGACCCCTACGGTACCGGCCCGGTACAGGTGGGGTACGGATTGAACGTGCGGTTTGACGGCTACTTTGCCCCGGGGCCCTTCTCGTTGGACAACCTCGAGATCCCGGCCCAGACGGCACTGCTCGTGGAAGCCGGGCCGGTGCTGCTCGACGGCCCGTTCGGCGTACGCAGTACAGACTGGGCGGTCCCCTGGTACTGGGATACCTCCTGGTGGCCCGGGGCCTATCCGAGCGTCCACGGCAGGCGGAACAACGTGGTTGCGACCGACGGCCATGCTGTCTCC
>JAPLCQ010000061.1 GCA_026392115.1 Armatimonadota bacterium
CCGAGCGGTTCGTTCGCGGTATTCCCAGACCGGCAGAGCTTCCAGCAGCCGTCTACATCAACCCGCCGGAGCACAACAACAACCAGCCGTAGCCAGCAACCAGTCAGAAAGTAAGTGTCTCAGAATCGTTGACACGCACCGCCGAGGTCGTGCTGGAGCGCGGAGAACTGCCGATCCTCCGTAACGCCAGGGATGTGGCGACGGCTCTGCGTGATGCCTGTGCGAGCGAGCGCACCGCTCAGTGTGCCCTTGACGGCTGGCGAGCCATTCAGGATTTCAGGTTCATAGACGACCTCATCGAGGTCGTAGAGGGCGGTACACCCGCCGATGACCTACGACGAAGTGCTGCAAGCGAACTAGAGGGTGCTCGCTCGACGCTCAGGGCACGCAAACTCGATACGCTCGGCCACATCGCTCAAGCTGTCGTTGATGGTGTTGTGGACGAGGTCCAAAGAGCAGACCACGAAGCTGTTGTTGCCCAGATGGACACCGATCAGATGCTCATGGTGCGGCAGTCACTCGAGCGACTTGACAGCGTCATTCGTGAGGTCAACGACGCCAGAAGCAGCCACCTCCAACACCTGCGTTCCCGTTGGGAATCGCAGAGGGAGGGTCTCCGTAGGTTACCGGACTGCGACGTGTCTGTGGATGCCCACAGCTACATTGAGCGCAGGCTGGCGGGCGGCGACTCCCGTCTGGTTGAGGAGTGCCTGGCGCACATTGACCAGGTACTCGGTGAAGGTGTGCCACTCGACGCTGCCGTCTTCGCCGGTACCGAAGACGTTGACTATCTGAAAGCTTACCTCGAGGCATATGACAAACTATCCTCTGCCAGTGTCATTGGTCAGCGCCAGAGCGGAGAGGACCCTGCGACCGACGGTGCCTGGAATGCATGGAACCGGTTGCGGAGGCCGGCGGCAATCACAGCACAGATGGCGGGTAGGCATATCCTCACTGTGTGCAGATATCTCGGAGTGACAACCGGCCGTTCCGAGCAAGCCAACGTACACCGTAGCGAACCTGAGCAAGGTTGGCTACATGCATCGGTCACAGATGATCCACGCCCCGGGGTGCCGGGCGTGCCTCACTTCGGCTACAACGCGCGTGGCCGCTATGCTGTCCTGTGTACGTGGCCTATGCCGTCTGGGCCAACCCTGGCGCAACGCGTACGCGATGGTGCTCGAAGTGCGTCAGACCTGCTGGTGTTCCACCTGGCACCACTGACCATTGCAGAGCGCTTTGAGCTTGGGCGTGTGGCTCAGGAGAGATCACACGCGGTCGCTGTCCTTGACGAATCATTGCTGCTGTACTTGGGCCAACTGCCCACCGATCGACTTCGGGCGTTCCTGCACTGCGCGCTGCCCTTCGCGCCGGCCAATCCCTACCGCCCATTCGCCTTCGGCGATGTTCCACCTGAGATGTTCTACGGCCGCGAGGAACACGCACGCCAGTTGCGCGACGACGGTGGGCGCTGCATCGTCTACGGTGGACGGCAGCTTGGCAAGTCGGCCCTGTTGCGGCGCACGCAACAGCTGTATCACGACCCGACCGCCGGGCAGTACGGGTGGGTGGGAAGCATCAGCAGCGTAGGCGATCCTCAGAGCGGCGAGGGAGCAGATGCGGTCTGGCCCAAGATTCATGACGGCATGGTTACCCTCGGCATCCTACGGGCAGGGACCGCTGGCAGGCCAAGTGTCATCGCAGATCAGATCCGCAAAGCCCTGGATCCCAAGGGAGTTGACGCACACAACCATGATCGCCGCGTCCTGATCATGCTCGACGAGGCGGATCACTTCCTCGAGGCCGATCGCAAACAGAACTTCCATGAAGTGTCCATGATCCGGGACCTGATGAGTGAAACCGGACGCCGGTTCAAGGTGGTCTTCGCAGGTACCCATGACGTACAGCGGTTCGCCGCCACACCGAACCATCCTCTGGCGCATTTCGGGGCTAGTCTGCCTGTAGAGGTCGGGCCTTTGGAGCCCGAGCCAGCAGCCAGGTTGGTCCGCGAGCCGCTTGCGGCTCTCGGGTACAGGTTCGACGAGGAAGGCACAGTCCTTAGTATCCTCTCCTACACGAACTACCATGCTGGCCTGATCCAGTTGTTCTGCCAACACGTCTACGAGCACCTGCACAGGAGGGCGCCCGTACGTTCGCCCTTACGCGTTGTCCGTCGGGCCGACGTTGAGGCCATCTACCGGCGCCAAGAGGTCCGGGAGTCGATCGCAGATCGCTTCAACCTGACTCTCCAGCTTGACGACAGATACGAGCTGATTGCCTGCGCCATGATCGCTGACCAGTTGCAGGAGCACGATGGCTGGGGCAGGTCGTATGACACAAGCCAGTTGCTCGATTTTGCGATTCAATGGTGGCCGAATGGTTTCGCCAAGGTACCTGACGACGAGATGCGAGCCCTCCTTCGAGAGATGCGGGGACTGGGCCTGCTTGTGGTTGGCCAGGACGGTCGCTATCGGTTGCGCAGCCCTAACCTGGTCCGACTCGTTGGTACCGGTGCGATGCTTGATGCTCGACTAAGACGCATTGAGAAACTGCCTGAACCGATACGACGCGAGGATCAGTATCTGCATACAGCCATCGAAAAGGGATCACGATTCGTGTGGAGCCCTTTGACTCAGCGACAGGAGGCTGAACTGGTCGCCGGTCCTGCGACGATCAGCGTGGTAGCCGCCTCTGAGGCGCTAGGTCTTGGGCAGCTTGAGGCTGCGATGCAGGCGTTGCTGCCACGGGACGCTGTGACAAGTCGGCTTGCCGAATATGTTAGAATGCCGCCCGCCATTCGGGGGGCGGCGCCTGTGCGTGCCTGGCTACGCGACTATATGGGTCGCCGTCAGCGGTACACCCAAGTGCACATTGGGACGGTGCACCACGAAGTGGACCCGAACCTCCATGATCTCATTGCTGCGGCGACAACATTCCGCCGCGAACGGAGGGACAGTCGTAACCGGATTGCGGTGGCCGTCATACTCGGACCGACCGCTGCTCGTGCCATGTTCACCGACAGAGCTCTCAAGCTGGCAGTCCAGAGAGCCGATGTGCTGCTGCACCCAGGCCTATGGCAAAGCGAGGGCATACGCATGCGTGTCCAGTTGCAGATAGGCGAGAATTACGGAGCAGGTCCGGTTAGCGGTGCCCTGACTACTGCCACCGGTGGCTGGCCCATCCTACTCGATGAGCTGTTCGACCGTTGCCCTGTCGGCGAAGACCCACGCCCGGTCGCGACTGAGCTGCGCTCCGAGCTGGCTGATAGTAGTACCGAACTGCACCGGCGCTTCTGGGCCGCGCTGGGCATTGACGAGGGTGGACCTGAGGCAAATATCCTCCGCTATCTGGCCGCGTGGTACCCGGAGCCAGTGCCTCGCGACATGATGCAGCCTGATCTCGCCAAGCAGGGCGTCGAACTCACCGACAGCGAGCTCGACTCGCTACTCGATTACCTGCTGGCGCTGTCCTGCGCGAGACAATCCAGCGAGGGGCTTGTGATTGACCCGGTCGTCGCGGGGGCAGCGCTGGCGCGGGGCCCGAAGTAGTGCTGGGCACCGCCGGTACCATCGGAGCCCATCGGCTGTGTCACACGGTGGCCGATGATCTGGCGGCCAGGAACCGAGACGTGGTCATCGTCCACCCATCGGTGCTGCCCTCCTGGGAGGTCTGGCAACTTGTGGAACCCAAACTGGCTGAACGTCGCCTGCATATGGTGGTCATTCACGGTCCGGACCACGCCGAGCCACCGGTAACAGCCATAGGGAATGCTGCGGGTGTTGTATGGACCCCGCCCAACGTCACAAGAACGCCTGAGCATCTGGCGATGCAGCGATTGGATTGTGATGTCGTCGTTGTCATAGGAGCGGCTGACGCTGCATGCTCTGGAGATTGGCTGGCATTCGCCCTGGACTGGTCGGCCGCACGACGAGGACACGAACAACCAACATCTGACGACGATGACCAGCGGCCGCCGCCCCTATTGTGCCTGATCCTTTCTTATGACGATGCCGGACGTCTGGGGCCTGAGGCGGAACTCCGGTTAGCGGTCCACTGGTGGTGGGGTCTCGACGGGAGCCCCGAGATCCGCACCCTCTGCCGGGAAGTACGGAAAGGGGGTGCCAATAGGCTGCATGACCTATGGCTAGAGAATCTAACCGTTAGCCTCGCGGGCGGCGACCCACACCTAGCCGTGCAGTTGGCGTTGAGTGGCTCATTATCCGATCCAGACGTCCAGCGCCTGTTGCGGCAGTATGCCGAGGAATGCTCTTGGACGGGCCACACTCTCGGTAAGGTCGACTGGGACGCTGCAGAGCACTTGTGCCTCATAGCCGAAGCAACGGGCTCAGGGCTACCACCGCCCGCCCGGCTTCGCCCGCTCTGGTCAACTGGTCAGATGTACTGGACGCCCGACTTCGGTGCAGAGGTCCATTCAGCGGTGCTAGCTGCCTTAGGCCGCTGGGACCGTATTCAGCACCGCATGTGGCGGGCACACATCGCGTGCACAATGCCGGTCGCGGATAACGCACGCCGCCTACTCTGCGGGTACCTCGCCGAGAAGATAGGTACCAATTGGCCCCATCGGCTGCTGGTGCCGAGCGACGCATGGGATGAGCAACGAGTACTGGACAACCCCAGTCTCGCGCAGTTGGGATACCTCGCTCACCTGTTTTCCACGGTGCCGGAGCTTCAGAGGTCTGGGCCGTGGAAGAGGCTTGCCGTGGCCGCCAACATCGTGCGCCGCAGGGTCGCCCATTTCGATACGATCGAGCATTCAGAGTTGTACAACGTTGAGATGGCTATAGCAGAGGTCTCCAGCTTTCAGCGCTAAACACGGTCTTAGACACTAAATGTGTCTGCTGTTCTTGCGCACAGGTGGCCTTGCAGCGCCTGCATATTCTCATGGCACCCCAACACAACGGCAGTACCCGGCAGTACCCTAACGGTAACGCTGTGGGCGCACCAACCGCAGCCAGAGGGTATCGCCTTGCCGCAGGGCGGCGGTCACGCGGGGGCCGGCGGCGCGGAGGGCGATGCCGTCCAGCGGCTCGGCGGACAGGCCCGGCGGAAGCGTCACCGTCAGGTCGCCGTCGCGGGCGGCGTGTACGGCAAGTACCGCGCCGTCGGTCTGGACGACGGAGCCGTCCCGGGTCCAGAGGTGCGCGCCGGCCATGCCCGCCAGCCGCCGGAGCATCTCAGACGACGCGCCCATGTCGCCGATAAAGACCATGTGGAGGCTCCCGTCGCGGCGCATGGCGCAGGAGACCCGGCCGTCGGCGTAGCGCCCCAGCGTATCGGTTGCCGCATCGGTCACGGCCAGGCGCGGACGCACCTCGTAGTCAGGACCCCACGTCAGGCCTACCAGCCCTCCCTCGCCGCGCGACCGCATGCGGCCCGGCGCGTCGACCACGTCCATGCCCGTCACCTCGCATGCGCCGCGCACCGTGAAGCCGCCTTGCCGAACAGCGCCCGGCGCGAAGAGCCACACGGCCATGCCGCCGTCCCGCTGGAGCCGCCGACGCACCGCCGCGGCGCGTGCGCCTTCGAGGCCGAAGGCGTTGGCGAAGAGCGTCATCTTGCAGCGCGGCGTGCGGCCGGCGGCGTAGTCGTCCATCGTGTAGAGGCCCACGGAGGCGCCGACCCGCGCCATCTCGTCGCGCAGGTGGAGCAGCGTCCAGTAGTTGACGTCCCAGTCGTCGCGCACCAGCAGGCGTGAGCGCTCGTCGAGGATCAGAGCGCAGTCGGGTCGGTACCGGCCGCGCGTGGCGGTGAAAAGCGGCGCCCGCGCCTGCAGCATCCGCCACGACTCGGCGTGGTTGAAGGCGCCCAGCGCGCCCAGGTCCATCCACCAGGTGCCCGCCCGATGGGCCAGGACCGAGGCCACGTTCCGCCCCAGAACGCCCACCGTCTCGCGCCCGTCGCGGGTGAAAGCATCCTGCGTGCCCCACCAACTGGGCAGGTCCTCGCGGCGCATGGCGTGGGTGCGCGTGTCGTCCTCGTTCAGCCAGAGCTTGCCGTGGGCCGCCACGCTGTCGACAGGGGCCATGAAGGCGCCCGCCCCGCCCGCCCCGCGGTCGCCGTAGGCGTAGGGGCTCACCAGCACGTCCACGTCGGGGCAGGCCAGCACCTTCTGCAGCGCGTCGTGGCCCGAGAAGCTGCCGGGCAGCTCAAAGGTATATCCATAGAAGAAGACCGAGAGCTTTCGGCCGCCGGTCTCGCGCTTGATGACCCTTGCCCAGTCCCGGATGCGCCGGGCCACGAGGTCGGCGCCGTAGTCCGAGTAGTCGATCCAGTCGCGCTGCCGCACGGGATCGTAGAAGGCCTCTACGGGCCCCTTCCAACCCACGGAGTGCATGGGGAAGCGGCCCGGCTCCGGGCGCGGGACCTCGGCGGACGCAAACGTCGCCGGGCGACCCCAGGCCTCCGCCAGGGCGCCGTCGGATGGGTACTTGGCGGCCAGCCAGCGGCGGAATCGCGCCTGGTTGGCGGGCGAAAGGTCGGGGCCTTTCTCCCGGTACTGAACGGCGAAGTTCTCGCTGTCGGGCCCGCCCAGGTGGTAGCCAAGAATCCGGTCGCCGTACCGAGCGCCCTCGTAGTGGCGGATCATCCGCGCCATGGCCCGGTCGGTGGGCTCCCAGAAGCGGGGCGAGCCGGCCGACAGAGGCGCACGGGAGCCGTCGGCGAAGAGCGCCTGGTCTCCCTCCGGCACGTCGCGCCATTCGTGCCACGTCCAGGGCATGCCGGGGAAGAGCCGCAGGATCACCTTCGCCTCGGGGTCCAGGTCCAGGATGAGGTCCACCTGCCGGTCGGCCCACTCAGTATCCGGCTCGCCGTCAGCCTTCCGGGGCCATGTGAGCGGGATAGAGTAAAGGTGGACGCCGGCAGCCTTCGCCAGCGCCACTTGCTCGCGCAGGTATCGCTCGCTCTGCTTCACGGCCGGCATGGCCTGCAGGTTGAAGAAGAAGATGAGCGGAGCGGTGGGCTTGCCGTTCACCAGGAGCCTCGGTGCGCCATGCTGCACGCGTACCGAGGCGGTCAGACGCGCAGCACCTGGGGCGGCCCCGGCCGGGCTCCCGGCCATCAACGCGGCCGCAACGGCGAGCAGGCGCAAAAAGGCCCCGGAGTCTGTGAACCCAGGCGCAGACTTCTGCGTAATAGGCATGGGACATTCATGTGCTGCAGGTCTCTGTATGCAACTGAGCGCCCCTCCCGCATGGGAGGGGCGCCGTTTCTTTTCCGGGCTCATCTTGCCTCCATCGCCCGCACCGCGGCCTCGAGCCGCTCAATCGCCTCGGCCTCGTGGCGGGCGGCCTGGCGCACTTCGGCGGCCCGGCGATCAGGGCCGTGGCCGAGCGATAGGGTTTTCGTCCTCGTCGAAGCACGCCGCGCACGTGCCCTTGAAGGCTTCGCGCAGTCGGCGGCGCATGTCTGCATCGCCTTCGAAGACCGTCCACCAGATCGAGAACATGCCGCGTTGAGCTGCGATGAGCGCGATGTCGTCGCGTGCGCATGTCGGCGCCTCCGGTGCCGACAATCGGGCGAGGTAGCGCTCGGCTTGCTCCCATGCGCCGATCCGATCAGGCCTTCGCAGGTCACGGACTGTGAGGGTTGCGTTCAGACCCACCAGGTCGACGAGCGCCTGGCCGCGTTGCAGGTCAGCAGGGCCTACGGCTGGGTCGACCACTACACCGCCATCCTTGCGGTACCGGAGGGCAATCAGAGGGTTGTCGCGATCAGGCAGAAGGTACTCGTCGATGTCGATGTTACTCTCACCTTTGGTGGAGTTGCAGTTGGCGCACGCCAGCAGCAGATTGGTCCACTCCGTCCTCAGTTCCGGCACATGCGCCTTGGATCGGATGTGCTCTACCGCCAGGGACGTCGGCATCCATCGCTCGCAGTAGCTGCAGTACCTGCCCAGGCGATCGCGAAGGTCGGGCAGAGCATCCTCGTACTCGGGGTACTCGCGCGGCGCGGCGCCTCGGTCAACCGGCCGCATGGCCTGCACCGTGCCTGCGGAGATCGCGCTCGACCCGCAGTACAGCCTGGTAGGCTGGGTCATCACTGAACGGCAGGCTTGCTTCCTGACGATCGAGCTTGGCCGCCTCAATCTCGTCGCCCGTTGCCGTCGGCGTGTTGAGGAGGCGAATGTACTTCTCCGCGGCTTCGAGCATGTGGCGGAACCGCTCGCTCTTCTGTGGCACAGCCACGCCCATCACATACTCGGCAATGTCCTCAATGCTCTGGTCGGCGTATTCGCGTTCCGGGGGGCTGCCGAGGTACACGAGCTCGCCAGGCCGAACCGACTGGATGATGAAGGGTGAGTGCGTTGTGGCTACGAACTGGACGGCTGGAAAGGTCGCGCGCAGGTCCTCCACAACCCGCCGTTGCCACTGTGGGTGCAGGTGCAGGTCGATCTCGTCAATCAGGACCAGACCCGGTGTCTTGGTGAGCGCATCGGTCCCAAGGTGCGGGTTGAGCACGGAGCATTTGAAGGCGATGTCACCGACCATAGCTATGACGTTGCGATAGCCGTCGCTCAGGGCCCGGAACGGCAATAGGTCCTCGTTGGGGCCACGAACCAGCAGCATATCATGCCTGACGCTGTAGTGGAGACCCGTAACCGGGAGGCACCGCTCAATCGCGACGAGAACCGTACGCAAGGACGCCGACTCGACGCCCTCATCTAGCTCGACCAAGCGTTGGAGGCGGATCCACCGCATCAGGTCCTTCTCGCTGCAGCGAGGGTCAACGCTGTACCGATAGCCCGAGAGGCGTCGGGCAAAGTAGCCGGCATCGTTCCCATGTTCTTGGTCGACAGCATCCTGCGGAGCTACCAGCGCAGTGTAGGGCCCGCGCCGCGACTGGGACCAGTCGTTGGGCTCCTGCCAGAGCCTTCCGGGTCCATAGTGGGAGAGCACCGGCAACGTGATGTCGCGCCCTTCCATAACGGCCTCCGAGGCCCCAGCCGCCAGCCGTCGAACGTGCGTGGCGTCCTTGGTCGTCGTCCTGCCACCGGGCCGGTCCAGCGTCCTGATCCATCGCACACTGGTCTCGCCGTACACGTCGCCGATAGCCGTCACTGAGACCGGGTACTGGTCGGCCAGACCATAGTGGGGCGCAACGCCCGTAACGAGCTGCCGCACATCCTGCGGTTTCAGGTTGCGGGCCTCATCGGTCGGCAGTCCTGAGAGCCAGCCGCCCATGGCAACCGCCAGCGCCTCAAGCACGGTTGTTTTGCCGGTCCCGTTCTCGCCGGCGACCACGGTGACCTGCTCAACCAGCGGAATCAGCGTGTCAGCGAAACCTCTGAAGTTGCGCAGATGAACCTGACGGATTCGCATTGCCTGTGATCCTCCCCCCGGTTGGCGAGCCACGCGCCGCATCAAGGCACTCGGACCCGACGGCTTCAGTATACGCGCCACCCTATCCTCACGGCCCATCGACGGCCACTACGATGGTTGCGCGGGTCAGTAGCAACGCACCGAGTGGCCAGCGCCCCTATCAGCCCCCCCTACCCCGCCTCCAGCGCCTTCACCGCCGCCTCCAGGAGTGTGATAGCCTCGGCCTCGTGGCGGGCGGCCTGGCGCACCTCGGCGGCCAGTTGGCGGCGCATCTCCGGATCGGCCAGGCCCTCCCGAGCGTGATCGCACCGGTCGCTACCCCAGGGCCATACCCCGGCCCCGGCAGCACGATCGAGCAGGTCGGCGGCCGCAGTCAGGTGGTACGCCGCCTCGGGCGCGACGGAGGCCATCTCGCGGAGCCACCGCGCGCCCAGCCGCCGGTCCTCCAGCATGCAGCACTGGTCGCCATGCACCATCACGCGGCGCTCCATCACCTCCGCGTCATCGGCCGGGTAGTCGGCGTCCGCCTCCAGCGCATCGGCCCAGGCGTCGGCGGCGGCCAGGCCGCTCAGGTGCTCGGGGCGCTCGGGCCGTACCGGCGTTCGCGCCAGGTCGATCGCCCACTTCAGCGTGTCGAGCAGGATGGACCTGGCCGACGGTCCCGGCCAACGGCGCTTGTCGCCGATCATCACGAAGCCCACATCGCCGGCCCACGCCGCCTGCTCGTGCCACTCGGTGCGCTGGTAGTAACCGGGACTGCTCCGATCCTGGAAGTAGCTCCAGCCGTAGAGCACGTCGCCGCTCCGGTCATAGCCGGTCACCAGCCCGGCTTCGGGCGGACCGATGATGCCGAACGCCACGAGCGGCCGTCCGTGGCCGATGCTCTCCTTGAGCGCCGCGACCATGGCGCCCCGGTCGGCCGGCGGCACGATGGTCAGGTCCCGCCGCGCCAGGGCCTCGGCCCGGCGGATGGGCTCGTGGCCCAGGTACATCAGGTCGACGTTGCCGCCGTCGTCGCGCTGCCAGAAGCGCCGGAATGCCGCACCGGTGACGGCGGTGATGGCCTCGAGGGAGGTCTCGTCGCCCAGGTAGCGCAGGGCTGCGTGGAGCGAGCAGGGGAAGGGGCAGAGGTTGACATCGTAGCCCACCCGCGGCACACCGCGCAGTAGCGCGAAGTGACTGGTCTCGCCCTCGCGCATGGCTGGCGGAACGGCGTCGTGCGCCGCTACGGCCTGCTCCATCTGCTGGATGGCCTCCGCCTCGATCTCCATCGCCTCCCGCAGCAGTTCCCGTTGCCGGCGGCGTTGCTCCGGGCTCCAGGCCGAGGGCGGCTGGCTGCAGGGCTCCATGCAGGGCAGATCCGCGGCCCCGGACAGGATGTCCACCTCGCGCTGGTAGGCGGCGGCGGCGGCGAGCGCCCGGCCCGCGGCCTCGGCCCCGAGCAGGTGCGCGTGGTCGCGCAGGTAGGTCACCGCGGCACGGCGGGCGTCGATCAGGCACATCCAGACCCACCGGTTCATGCCGTAGAGCCGGGCAAGGTCACCCTCGGACAGGGAGGCATGGTCGCGGACGGTGAGGTCATCCATCCAGACCTCGAACGCCTTCTTGCCGTAGTACCACTCGTGACCGTGTACCGCGTAGCCCGCGTGGGCCTTCCCGCGGCGCCAATTGCGGGCGGCTGTGCGCAGGCCGCCGACGAAGGCGGAGATGGGCGGCGGAGCCTGGGTGAACCCGGCCCAATGGAGCTGGAACCCGCCGCAGGCGGCCTGCGCCGAAATGTCGTACGCTCCGGCGGTGCCGTACCGGTGGACCCGCATGGTGCGGCCACCGTCGGCGTAGCCCACGATGAGCCCGATGTCGGGTCCATCCACGCAGGCCATCACCGGCTGGCCCGCCTCGATGTGGCGGACCACGCGCTGGGCGTTGGCGTCTGTGGCCGCGTCCTCGCCCACTCCGGGGAACTCGGCCTCCAGCTCGATGCCCATGGCTCGCTGCAGGTCGTCCCACTCCTCCATGAACTCGCCGCAAGGGCAGGCCATGTCCCAGCCGCCCAGCGTGTCGGGGTTCGACCAGCGGAGGCGGAAGGCAATGCCCGTGGCGCCCATCATGTCGATATATCGCAGCGGACGCTCAGTGACCGACGTCAGGGCCTCTACCGAGCCGATGAAGGTGCAGTTGCGGCTCGCGCCCCACTCGAGGTCGGGTAGCCCGGCGATCTCCGTCCAGCCCCCTTCGCGCACCACCCTGGCCGGCGGGTTCGGCGCCAATGACGCGTGGCGGGCGGCCCAGCTCGCCTCGTCCATCTGCCGGATGGCCCGCTCCAGGTGGTCGGCAGCCTCGGCGTCGCGGGTTCGCGCCAACCGGATCAGCGGCACGATGCGCCCTCGCACGTCGGGCCGGGCCAGCTTCTCGGCGCCCGCCTGTTCGGCGACCATCCCGCTGGTAAACTCCCAGATCGCCCAGACCAGGTCGTGCTCGTCGTTGAAGCAGGCCTCGGCGGCCAGCAGCTCGGCTCGCGCCTCCGGGTGCGCCTCGGCCAGGAAGCGGAGGAAGGGCGCGCCAAAGGCCCGCGCCTCGGCCAGGTCGCCGCCGCGCTGGTGGTGGACCTGCATCCGGCGCATGAGCTCCCCGGCGGGCAGGCCCTCGAAGTTGCGATCGTCCAGGAGCTGCTCCGCCCACGCGCTGAAGGCGGCCTGCCCGCTGAGGCGCTCGCGGGCGTACGGGCCCCGCAGCAGGCGAACGCCCAGGGCCAGCGCAGAGCGGTGCAACGCGACCGCATCCGGCCGGGGTTGCGGATCGCCGATGAGGATGAGCGCCTCGGTCCCCGCGAACCAGCCCCGCTTGCGGAAGGTCCCGTCGGGCTCGTACTCCACCCCGTCCGCGAACTCGGGGTCGGTCTGGAAGGCGCTCCAACCGATGAGGACCTCGCCGCCCTCGTCGTACCCGGTGACGAGGCAGGGCTCCGGCGGACCGATGACGCCCACGGCGATGACCGGTCGCCCCATCTCGCGGATGCTCTCCACGATCCGCGCCCGCCACTCCTCCTCGACCGCCTCAGTCGGCGCGGGCAGGCCGGCGTCAGCGGCGAAGGAGGGCTTCATCACGACGCTACAGCCGTAGCCCGCGCCGGCCAGGGCCCGGCGGGCGGGCTCGATGGGGTCATCGGTCATGCGGAAGGGAGAACCGTCGCCCATGTCCCAGGCGTCCGGCGTCATGATGCGGCGGAAGGCGCAACCCGAGAGGCCCAACAGGTAGCAGTGGAGGTCATGCCAGGGGTCCGCCGCATACGGACGGCTCAGGAAGCCCAGATCCTCACCCCGATACCGCAGGAACGACTTGACGCACGAGGGCAACAGGTCGTCCTCGGGCGCCCCGTTGCCGTCGTAGAAGCCCACCCTCGGCAGGCCCCGCAGCACGCATCGGTCCGTCGTGTCGGTCTGTGTCGCGCCGGGCATCTCTCTCCTCCTACAGGGGCCGCAGCGTCACCGTGCCGTCCCGGCCGATGGGCGCCGCAGCGTTGAAGGGCGCCCGCACGGTGCGGCCGCCCCACCGGAACGCGCCGCCGGAGCGGGCGCCTATCGTCACATGGGTATGCGTCGCGCGGATGGTGAGCCGGGCGCCGCGGTAGAGGATGTCGCGGGCCTCCACCCAGGCCTGGCAGCGCGGCAGCCTGGGGCGCAGCGTCAGGCCCGCTGCGTTCGCTTCGGCGCCCAGAAAGCCGTGCAACACGACCCCGGCGAGCATGGCGGTCTCGGGGAACTCGAAGCTCATCACCCCGGCGCCGCCGGCCGTGCCTCCGCCCTGCACGCTGCGGCCGTCGACGAGGGGACCGCCGCCGGTGAGCCGGTCCGGCTCGGCGTAGCGCCGGAGCATCTCCAGCAGGCGACGATAGCCGTCGTCGCCGCCGCGGGTCCGCAGCCGCGCGAGGATATCGTAGTGGCTCTCGTAGAGGTCCGCGCCGCCGTTCTGGATCTGGTCGCCCCACGGGTAGGCCGAGGCGTTCTGCCGGGCGGCCCACCAGTCCGGGTTGTCGAGGGTCGTGCAGCGCGGCCCGAAGCGCCAGGCGTAGACATCGCCGGGCGTCAGCTTGCCCTGGGCGTCGCGCGTGGAGCCCGTGTCGAGCCAGCGGAGGACGGCCTCAGACCGAGCCGCCGGCGCCAGGCCCGAGGAGACGGCCAGCAGGTTGACGAACGTGAAGCCGAGGTCGTGCACGGCTCCATCGGCATCAACGCAACCGACGTACCGAGCCGCGCCGTCGCCCCGACCCCTGGCGGTCCAGTAGAGCTCGTTGTAGCGGCGCGCGGCGCGGCGCGCCAGGGCGCGGCACTCGGCGGCGCGGCGCGGGTCGCCGTAGGCCTGCTCCAGTTCGGCCATGGCCTCCAGCGACCGGTAGAACCAGGCCCCGGCGTAGGCGTCGAGGTAGCCGAAGGGGAGGATATCGTAGTAGTTGTTGCCGATGGACCGCCCGTTCAGACCCAGATGGTCCCCGTCGCCGCACTTGCGGTCGAACTTCAGCACGCCCTCGGATCGGCCATTGAGCGTGTCGAGCTGGTAGGCCATCATGCGTCGCGCGCGCTCCAGCCAGTCCCACGTGTGGCCGTCCTGCGCCGCCTTGCCGCCCAGCGCCGCGGGCTCCAGCGACGAGAGCCACTCCACGCCGGCATCGCCCCCCGTCGCCTCGAGCGTGTACCTGCCCGCGGGTAGCCGCCGCCCCAGCTCCGCGGCCCACCATGCCTCGCCGGTCGGCACGGCCCGCGGCGCCGTCGTCGACCAGACCGCCTTCCCGCCGGCGTCCCGGAGCGTCAGAGCCACCTCGGGCTTCCAGCGCGTGCCGAAGTGGACCATCACGACCTGCCCCGGCCAGGGCGCGCCGCCGCGGAAGGCGGGGCCCAGCAGGCGGTCGCCCTCCCGCACCGAGGTGTGCCAGACGCCCGTGCGCGGCGGGTCCGCGGGTGAGGTGGTGGTCGGCTCGTCCAGCACGAGCAGCGTCTCGGTCCCGGCTGGCAGCATCTCGGGCGCGAGGGCCCAAGCCACGGCGTTGTCGGGCAGGGCGGCGATGCGGAGCTCGGCAATCGGGGCGGCGCTCGTGCTTGCGGCGTAGTCGCCGGTCCAACGGAAGAGGCGCAGGCGCCCGCCGCTCTCTCGCGTCGACCAGGTGGGCGTGGAGACGCCCACGGTGTTGTAGGCCGCATCGGGCCGGACGACCTGCGCCACGCACTTGCCCGGCGCCGACGCCACGGCCAGCGGGTCCCATCGCTCGACGCGGCGGGTCAACGCCGGACGCTGGGTGAGCGCCCCCTCGCCGAGCGCCGGATCCACGGCGGGCGCGCGGAGGCGAAGCGACAGCCGGTCGAAGGATGCGGCCGCCGTGAAGGGCTGCGACAGGAGATGGCCCGCGGCGATGCGCACGGGCTGGCCGGCGACCTCCTGGGCGATCAGCGTCTTCGTCCCATCCGCCACGCGCAGCCCAAAGTCGCGGCCCCGCGTGCGGCTTCTCTCGCCGGTCCAGAGCAGGTACTGGCGGATGGCGCAGATCTGCACCGCGTTCACGTTGAGGTGGCGCGTGTCGTAGCCGCCGGGGAAGGGCCAGCCGCGCCGGTCGCCCCACGACCAGGCCAGGCCGTCGCGGCCGTAGCCGTCGTCGCCCACCACCTGCCCGCAGAGCGGGTTGAAGACATCCTGCCGGTAGGGACCATCGACGTACGAGTGGCCCAGGGCGCCCCACTCACCCCAACAGGTGAGGCCGGTGCCCGAGGGGTACCAGTAGCCGGCCTGCAGGTAGAAGTCGTTCAGCAGGCGGTTCAGGCTCGTCTTGCCGCCCGCGCCGTTGGTCAACGGCACGTCGTCGGCGAAGGCGAAGGAGGGCAGCCTCCCCTTCTCCAGCGCCACGCCGGGGCCGGACGGCGCGAAGCCGAACCGGATCACCCGCCCGGTCGCGTGGAAGCGCGTGACGAGCCGACCCAGCTCGAACGCGAAGGTGGCGGTGGAGCCCGGCCCGCCGTCCAGAGTCACCTGTGCCCCGTCGGCGGTCTGCAGGAGGAGGCTGCGGCCCTTGTCGTTGCGCAACGAGGGCAGGCTCGGCACGCGCGCCATGCGCTTGAAGGACTCGATCACCAGCGTGTGGCCCGACCCGAGCGCGGTGAAGCGAAGCAGCGCCGGATGGTCCTGGCGGTCGGCGCCTGTGCTTCGCCCGGTGAGGCGGTCGTAGTAGCCGTCAGGCCCCAGGTCGATGGGCCACGCCAGCACGGTGGGCCCCTGCCCGGGCAGGGCCAGCCGAAGGGTTCTGCCGTCCTGCTCGCGGCTCAGGCAGCCCTCGGTGATGGTGATGGCCCGGCCCTCGGCCGAGGCGGACAGAGGCGAGCAGAGCGACTCCGAGCCGAACCGGCCTTTGCCGGAAGGGTCGCACCGGAGGCTCGTGAGCCGTCCCTCGGCGGTGGCGGCCCGCCAGTGGCCGTCCGGTGCGGCCAGGCTCGAGAGAAGGCCGAGTACGAGAAGAAGTGGCGCCATGCGAGCCCCCTGTTGCGTTGCACCATGGTTCGGCTCCCGGCGCCTCTCCTCCTGCTTGCCCCCGGTGTGCTACGATTTCGTCACACCACCGGCGAACGAAAGGCCCACCGCATGATCAGCGCGAACGACGCACCACCCAACCCGCCGCGCACCTTCCAGGTCGTCAGCTACTACTTCGGCAACTACCACCCCGGCGACGCCCGGAACAGCAAGCTGAAGGGGCCCGACTGGTCGGAGTGGGAGCTGGTCAAGGCGGCCAAGCCCCGCTTCCCCGGCCACCGGCAGCCGAACGTGCCGGTCTGGGGCTATGAGGACGAGTCGGACCCCGGGGCCATGGCCCGCAAGATCGACGCGGCCGCCGACCACGGCGTGGACGCATTCCTCTACGACTGGTACTACTACGATGACGGCCCGTTCTTGGAGCGGCCCATCGAGCGCGGCTTCCTGAAGGCCGCCAACAACGGCCGCCTGAAGTTCGCGCTCATGTGGGCCAACCACGACTGGATCGACATCCACCCCTACCGCCTGGGCGCCGAGCACAAGCTCCTCTACCCCGGCAAGGTGACGCCGAGCACGTTCGGCGAGATCGCCACGCACGTCATCCACGACTACTTCCTGCATCCCAGCTACTGGAAGATCGAGGGGCGGCCCTACTTCTCGTTCTACGACCTCGGCAAGCTCGTCGAGAGCTTCGGCAGCGTCCCCGCCACTCGGGCGGCGCTGGATGCCTTCCGCGCCGGAGCGGTGGCGGCGGGACTGCCGGGCCTCCACCTCAACGCGGTCGTCTGGGGCCAGACGGTCCTCCCGTCCGAGACGATGCCGGCCGATCCCAAGCAGCTCGTGAAAGACCTGGGCTTCGACAGCGTCACCTCCTACGTCTGGATCCACCACGTCCCGCTGCCCGACCAGCAGACCGACTTCAACCACGTGCGCGACGCCTACCTGAAGTACTGGGACGAGGCGCGCAAGACCTACGATGTGCCCTACTACCCCAACGTCAGCATGGGCTGGGACTCGAGCCCCCGCGCCCACCAGGACGACCCGTTCGGCAACACCGGCTACCCCTTCACCAACACGATCAGCGGCAACACCCCCGAGCGCTTCGGCGAGGCCCTGGCCATCACCCGCGAGCGCCTGCTGGACGTCCCGCCCGCCCAGCGCATCCTGAACATCAACTGCTGGAACGAGTGGACGGAGGGCAGCTACCTGGAGCCGGACACGGTGAACGGCATGAAGTATCTGGAGGCCATCCGGGACGTGTTTGGGAAATCCGGGAAGTAGCGGGAAGAGGCAAGTGGCGGGCGCAGTCAGCCGGCGCCCGCCACAGGGCCGTGTATACTCAGGATGCGCTGTGAGGAGGCACGCTATGACGATGTCGGCCATCGCCGCTCCACCCGTTCCGCTCCGCCCCGGCGAGAGGGGCGTCTGGCTTGTGGGCGCCACCCGCGTCACGCTCGACAGCATCGTCGCCGCCTTCCTGGACGGATGCGAGCCGGATGAGATCGTCACCAGCTACCCCGCCGTGCCCCTTGAGCAGGTCTACTCGGTGATCGCGCACTACCTCCACAACCGTGTGGAGGTTGACGCCTACCTCGCTGAGCGCCGCTACGAAGCCGACCGCCTCCGAGCAGAGATCGAGGCCAACCTGCCCGCTGCCGGCGCCCTGTCGAAGCTGAAGGCCCGACGGAAGCGGCTCGAGTAAGCCGTGACGCGGTTACTGGCGGATGAGGATCTGGACAATCACCTCGTTCGAGGGGTCCTACGGCATACGCCGGGCGCCGACATCGTGCGTGTCCAGGATGTGGGCCTCTCGGGCGCCTCCGACGCAGAGGTTCTGGCTTGGTCTGCGGAGCAGCAACGCGCAGTGGTGACCCACGACGCCGCAACGCTGGTGGCCGCAGCGTACGCTCGTACCGTGGCCAACGGGCCGATGCAGGGCGTCTTCGTGGCGCCCAAGTACGGAGCCAGGGCCACACTGATCGAGCATCTCGCCCTGATCGCGAGCGCAGGTGAGACCGACGAGTGGGCGGGGCGGGTCGTGTACCTGCCGTTGCGTTAGGCTACCGGCGACGTCTTCGGCAAGGCCGGGACGAAGCGGCGAGGCGGGACGAGTGGCGCGCGCACAGACCGTGTATACTCGGTGCATTGTGCCAACATAGCGAGCGCCTGGGCCCCTTGGGGTGGCCGGTTCTTGCCGTCGGCCGTGGAGGACGGTTTGAATGAGCTTAGTCATTGAGCTGACTCGTGAGCAGGAAGCTCAGCTCGCCAGTGAGGCAGCCCGAGCGGGCCTGCCTCTGGCGGACTACACCAAACGTCGCCTCATGGGGAATGTACTGCCCGTGCTTGTCAGCGATGGTGCGCTGGATGCCGCGCTAGACGCCGGCATCGGCGCATTCGCCGACGTGCTGTTCTCCGCGGATGACCTGGCACGGCAGAAACAGGCTGAGATCGAGGGCGAGGAACTCCGCCACCAGTCTCGCTGGTCCGCCACGTCGCGATGAGTGTGGTTCTGGATGCCTGCGCCATGCTGGCTACCCTCAGGGGCGAACCGGGTGCGCAGGTCGTTCGTCACCTGCTGCGGGAGAACCGAGGGGCATGCTACACGCACTCGCTTAACGTCTGCGAGGTCTTCTACGGCATCTGTCGCGAGCGAGGACTACCGACGGCCCAGCGTGCAGTCCGTGTTCTCGCGGGCTTCGGCATTGCGTTCCGCGAGGATATGGACCAGCCGTTCTGGGAGGACATAGGGCTCCTGAAGGCCACCAACCGGGTCTCCCTTGCCGACGCTGTCTGTCTCGGACTTGCGCGGCGGTTGGGCGCGATTCTGTATACCAGCGACCACCACGAGTTCGACGCCATTGCTTCGACCGCCGGGTGCCAGATCCGCTTCATTCGGTAGCCGCAACGACCGGTTTGGACTGACACAAAGTAGCGAGCGCCGACACCCAACACGGCGCAACTTAAGCGAAGAGGACAATCGATGAAGATCGGGTGCTTTGCATTGGTTGAGCCGTTCTGCGGCATGGAGCGGCAGTTCGAGGCCATCCGGGAGATGGGCATCGACTACGCGGACCTGACCGACAACCACGACGGCGCCACGCTCGGCGTCGAGTACGGCTTCGCGGCCTCCGTGAGCCTGGAGAGCCATCCTGCCAGGATCCGGTCCATGGCGGCGAGGACGGGCGTCACGCTCACCGCCCTGTGCGCCCATGCGAACCTGCTCGATCCGCCCTCGCCGGACGTCTACGGCACTGCCCAGATCATCAAGGCCGTGAAGCTGGCCGCGCTCCTCGGCATCAACCACGTGATCACCACCGAGGGCGACCCGAAGACGGCGTGGGGCCACGGCCTGAGCCCGGCCGAGAGGCTTTTCGCCACGGCCGAGAAGCTGCAGGCCCCCATCGAGTGGGCGGAGGAGCTCGGCGTGCAGCTGCTCCTGGAGCCGCACGGCATCGTGACCGACAGCGTGGCGACCATGGGCGACCTGCTGGACAGAGTCGGCCACGAGAAGAGCGTGGGCATCTGCCTCGACACCGGCAACAGCTGGCTCGGCGGATCGGACCCGGTCGAGTTCGTGAAGGCCTTCGGCTCGCGCATCCAGCACGTCCACTGGAAGGACATGCCCGCCGAGATGGAGGCCCAGCGCGGCACGGTGTTCGGCGCCGGCATGTCGATCATCCCCGTGGGTGCTGGCGTCGTCGACGTACACGGCGTGGTTCAGGCCCTGAAGGCCATCGGTTTCGACGGCGCGACGACGCTGGAGGTGGCCGGCCCCGCCAACGTCATGGCATCGGTGGCGCAGCTGAAGGAGTGGCTGGGGGAGTGACGCCAAACGCCAGTACCGCTGACGCCCGCCAACTCATCGCCTGACCCACCGCTGTTACGCATCAGGAGCCTGACCTATGTCCATCATCCGAGTCGGCATCATCGGCCAGGGCCGTAGCGGCCGCGACATTCATGGGGCCTACCTGGCCACGGCGCCCGATCGGTTCGCCGTCGTGGCGGCGGTGGACCCGCTGCCCGAGCGCCGCGCGCGGGCCGAGGCCGAGTACGGTTGCGCCACGTTCGCGACGCACCAGGAGATGCTGGCCGCCTGCGAACTGGACCTGGTGGTGAACGCCACGCCCAGCCGCCTCCATGCGCCCATCACGCTGGAGTGCCTGGAGGCGGGCTTCCATACCCTCTGTGAGAAGCCCCTGGCCCAGCGCGCGGCCGATGTGGATCGCCTCATCGCCGCGTCGCAGGCCTCCGGCAGGCTGCTGGCCATCTTCCAGCAGTCGCGCTACTCGCCGGTCTTCCTGCGCATCCAGGAGGTCATCGCGTCCGGCGTTCTCGGCGAGGTGGTGCAGGCCAACATCGCCTACGACGGCTTCCAGCGCCGCTACGACTGGCAGACGCTCACCTCCGAGATGGGCGGCAACCTGCTGAACACCGGCCCGCACCCCCTGGACCAGGCGCTGCAGCTCTTCGACCCGGAGGCCGAGCCGCAGGTCTTCGCCGTCATGCGCCATGTGCTGAGCAAGGGCGACGCCGACGACCACACGATGCTGGTCCTGCACGGGCCCGGCCGGCCCACCATCAGGCTTCAGATCACCAACTGCCGCCGCCTGGACGGGCCGACCTACGAAGTCTACGGAACCCAGGGCGGCCTCCGCGCGAGCATGTCGTCCGCGGAGTGGGAGTGGTTCGACCCGGAGGCGGCTCCCAAGGTGGAGCTGGTCCGCGAGCCCCTCTGCAAGCCCGACGGCACGCCCAGCTACTGCGCGGACCCGCTGGAGTGGAACCGCGAGACCTGGCAGGCGCCCGAGGGCTTCGACACCTTCCACGCCATGGTGGACGCATACTACACCATGCTCCACCGCACGCTGACGGAGGGATGCCCGCTGGAGATCACGCCGCTGCAGGTCCGGCGGCAGATCGCGGTCATCGAGGAGGCCCAGCGCCAGAACCCGCAGATCCACCCGAACGCCTGACCCTCGAACAGGCCCCGGACGCAACGCGGCCCCCGCATCCGGTTCGCCGGAGGCAGGGGCCGTTGCGTTTCCCGGCTCGGCGGCTTACAGGCCGATCATCTTCTCCAGCACCACCTTCACGCGGGTGTCGCCGCTCACCGTCAGCGGCGCCGGAACGGAGGAGAGGTCGCGCAGGACCGCGCAGACTGTGTACTCGCCGGCGGGCGCCTTCAGTTGGAACGTGCCATCGGCTCCCGCGCGGACGTGGAACGCCGCCACCGGCCGGCCAGAGCCGTCCATGGTCGGGTCGGTCACGCTGGAGAGCACCACATGGGCGCCCGACGCGGGGACCTCGGCGCCGTCGCGCATCACCACGGCCACGCCGCCAACGGTGAACCGCTCCCCGGCCGGCAGCGGCTCCAGCGCCACGTCGGCCTGCACATCGGCGCCGGCCGTCACGGTCACGGTCTGGGTCGCGATGCGGTAGCCGTTGGAGTGGACGGCCAGCAGGCGCTCGCCCGCGGGAACGGTCAGGCTGTACTTGCCGTTGGCGTCGGTCTCGGTCGCCAGGACCATGTCGCCGGGCACGAAGCCGCCGCCGGAGGAGCCGGTCGAGCCACCAGAACCGTCAGAGGGCGGCGGAGGCGGCGCCTGGAACCGAGCGGCGACCGTGGCTCCGGCGATGGCAGCGCCGGTGGCTTTGTCGGTCACGACGCCGGCGATGTTGCCGACGCCCGGCGCGTGCGGGCGGAGGACGAGATCGACGGAGGCGGTCTTACCCGCCACGATGGTCGCCTTGCCGGTTGCGGGCTCGAAGCCGGAGCGTGAGGCGGTGACGGTGACGTCGCCGGCAGGGACGTTGGCAATCTGGTAGGCGCCCTGGTCGTCGGTGATGGCGTAGAACGGGGGCGGCCAGACGGCCGATCCGACGCCGTCGCGGATGGGCGGCATGTTCTGGATCACCACATCGCCGGTGTGGAGCCATACGAGCGCTCCGGCCACGGGGATGCTCTCACCGGCGGCGTTGACCGCGGTGACGACGCCCGCCACGCTCCCGCCGGCCTCGGTCGGCGCCGGGTCCATTGCGGCGTCTCCGGCAGTCGTGGCGCCCTGCCTCACATCCAGCAACAGCGATGTGGCGACAAACCCCGGCTTCTCGATGGTCGCGGTGTAGCTACCCGGCAGCAGGCCGCGGACGGTGTAGCTGCCTGCCGCATCGGTGCGCGCGTGGCGCACGGGCAGAGGGAGGACATCGGCCGTATTGCTCATCACCGCAGACGTCACCATCACTCGGGCGCCGGCAATGGGGCTCTTGTCCGCCGAAGAGGTCACGAGCCCGCTGATCTGCCCGGCGTCCGCCAGGATGACGTCGCCCACGTCGGTCCGACGCCCGCGCCGAACCTGCGCTACCAGCGAGGCGGCCTTACTGGTCGTCCGGGCGACCACCGTCTGGTACCCTTCAGGCACGCCGTCGAGGGTGAAGCTGCCATCCGGCGCGGCCGTCGCGCTCAGCGCGGCGCCTTCGACGGATATTTGAATGGCCTCGGCGCCGGCGCCCGACGCCAGAGCGTCGCGCTGGATGAAGACCGAACCCGAGAGGCTGCCGAAGCCAAGCTTGTCGGCGCTGCCGCCGCCTCCGCCGCAGCCCCAGAGCGTTGAGAGCAGGAGCGCGGCCACCGCCAACAGCGGCCGCCTGGATGTGAACATCGGGTCCCTCCCTGAGCGCAGACGCGCACGGACGACTATAGGATGCAGGATATCGTAACATACGGCTCGAGATCGGTCAAGTGTGCCGGCGCAGAACCGTCGGGACGCGCCCTGTGACGGCCGCGGAGCCCGCCGGCGGGCGGCTCGCCGCGGCACTGAGGGAGTTGTTCGGCTACGACTCCTTCAAGCCGTACCAGGAGCCCATCATCGAGCAGGTGATGGCCGGCTCCGACGTGCTGGCCGTGCTGCCCACGGGCGGCGGCAAGTCGCTCTGCTATCAGCTTCCCGCGGCTCTGCTTCCTGGCCCGACGCTGGTGGTCTCTCCGCTCATCTCGCTGATGAAGGACCAGTTCGACAACCTGCCGCCGGCCCTCCGCGACAAGGCCACCATCATCAACAGCAGCGTGCCGCAGGAGGAGATACATGAGCGGCTCGCCGACATCGAGCGGGGCCGCACTCGCCTCATCTACGCCGCGCCGGAGCGGCTGCGCCAGCAGGGCTTCCTGGATCGCATGGAGAGGGCGGGCCTCTCGCTGGTGGTCGTGGACGAGGCCCATTGCGTTTCGGTCTGGGGGCACGACTTCCGGCCGGACTACCTCTTCATCCGCCGGGCGCTGGAGCGGCTGGCCGAGGCCGGGTCGCGTCCGCCCCTCCTGGCCGTCACCGCCACCGCCACCACGGAGATGCAGCGCGAGATTCAGGCGCAGTTCGGTCGGACCATGAAGGTGACCATGGCGCCGCTTTTCCGGCCCAACCTGCGGCTCGAGGCCCTGCGATGCGCTGACAACAAGGAGAAGACCAAGGCGCTGGTGCGAATCTGCCGATCTACGCCCGGGCCGGGCATCGTCTACGCCACGTCGCGGGCCAAGTGCGAAGAGCTCGCCGACAACCTGCGCGGCGCCGGGATCGTGGCCGAGCACTACCACGCGGGCCTGAACCCCGATTCGCGCAGGCTGACGCAGGAGCGCTTCATGGAGGGCCGCACCCGCATCGTAGCGGCGACCATCGCCTTCGGCATGGGGATCGACAAGCCCGACGTGCGCCTGGTGGCCCACTACATGCTCCCGACCTCAGTGGAGAACTACATGCAGGAGGTCGGCCGCGCCGGGCGAGACGGCAAGCCCTCACGCTGCGTGTTGCTGCATACCGCCTCGGATCAGGGGATGCTGAGCCGGTGGATGCGTTCCGAGGCCGTGGACCTGGACGACGTGAAGGCTACCTACCGTGCCCTGCGAGCCATGCTGACCGCCGGGAGCCGCACCATCGATGCCGATGACCTGACGGAAGCAGCCTTCGGCGCCGGGCTCCTCGAGGAGAAGGGCACCGCCGCGCGCGTGGCCATCTCCATCATGGAGTCGTGCGACATGCTGGTGCGCCACGCCGACTATGGCCGCAGCCTGGTGGTGGAGCTCCTGCCCGCGCCGCCTGCCGCCAAAATCACCATCGAGAACCTGATACGTCGGCGGCGCCAACACGCCGAACTGCGGCTGGACGGCGTGGTTAGCTACGCCTCGACCACTCGATGCCGCCACGCGATGCTGGCGCGCCACTTCGGCCAGGCGATGGAGCCCTGCGGCGCCTCTTGCGACCGGTGCGACGGCGGCGGGGAGCCCGAACCGCCCGGCAAGCCCGAGCGATCACGGGGGCGAACCGCCTCCCGAGCCGCGGCCCGCGAGAAGGAGCTCGATCCCTCCTGGAGCGAGGCGGGCCCCTACGAGACGGAGCGTTTCGAGGCCCTGCGCGACTGGCGCAAGGGAGTGGCCGCTGAGGCCGAAGTCCCGGCCTTCGTGGTCTTCGCCGACCGGACGCTGCGCGCCGTCGCCGCCGCCAATCCCAAGCGGCTCGCCGAGTTGGCGGGCATCAGCGGCATTGGACCGACCAAGCTCGAGCGCTTCGGCGACGGGGTTCTCGAGGCCCTGCGCCGAGTGGAACAGGAGCTGGGCGACGGCGACTGACGGCGCCTTGACGACGGAGCCCGCGCACCGGTAGCATGGGGCCAGGGAGGAAGCCGATGACCCATGCAGCCACCGAGCCACGCTGGACGGATGCCGAGTACCTGGCCTTTGAGCGGGCATCCGACGTTCGGCACGAGTACCTCGACGGGATCGTCTACGGCATGTCGGGCGGCAGCGTCGCGCATGCGCTTCTGACCGCCCAGCTGACGGCCGAGGTGGGCCTCCGACTGCGCGGCAAGCCCTGCCGTCCGTACAGCGCCGACCTGCGCGTCCACAACGCCGAGACCGGCGCGTACACCTATCCCGACCTCACCATCGTCTGCGGCGAACCGCGGGTCCTCGACGAGCAGCGCGACACGCTGCTCAACCCCACCGTGGTGGTGGAGGTCCTCTCGCCCAGCACCGAGGCGTACGACCGCAGCCGGAAGTTCGCCCACTACCGCCGCATCCCCTCGCTGCGCGACTACATCCTGGTCAGCCAGGAGGCGCCCATTATCGAGGTCTTCAGCCGGCGCGAGGGCGACACGTGGCTCTACACGCCTTACGAGGGCCTCGACGCCTCAGCCGAGGTCCCCTCCATCGGCTGCACCGTGCCGCTGGCCGACATCTACGCAGGCGTGAGCTTCGAGCCCCCGGCGGGCCCGGATGCGGCGGCGAAGGAGCGGGCGTAGGGCTCCACCGGCGGCGGACCTCATCGCTGATTGGCCTACCCACCGGTCCGCGTCGGTTCTGCCGCCCAGTTCAGCAGGTTCCTCAGTAGCCGCTCGGCCACCGGGTGCGGGGGCGACAGGTTCTCGCGAAGGAGCAGGCCGTTGAGCACGATGCGGCCCCGGCCCACGCGGTAGGCCGCCAGCGTGAGGCCCGAGGCGTAGCCGAACGACGTGTGGGTCATGCCGCCGTGGATCACCGAGGCCGTATGCGGGCAGGACTGGTAGGGATGCTTGTCGCCCAGCAGATTCTGCCAATCGACCGAGCCGGCGTTGCTGAGGCTGCCGATGCAGGCCGGCACGCCGTTGGAGGCGCCGGGCGCCTTCACGAAGCCGGACAGGGCCGGGTCGACCGCGTGGAGCTCCAAGCTAAGCTCAGGCGCGGCCGACCGGCGGGACAACTGAGAAACGTAAGGGCAAGCCCCGCCCAGGACAAGGGCAGGAGAACGGAACCAGTTACACGCAAGTTGACACGACCCCCCATACGCGCACCCCCTTCACACGTTCCGCACAGGCACTTATACTTGGGTTGTCATACCGGCGCAGGTCGCTTCAAGGCTGATTTGTTTGCTGTGTAATGTAAGCAGGAGGGACCCGATGGGGCAACGAGCATCCCGCATTGTGCTCGCGGTGTGCATGTCTGGTCTCCTGGCCGGCGACCGGCCTGCTCTGGGCCAGGTCGTGAGGTATCCAGGGCTGGTGGGGCAGCCGAGGGGCTTCCAGTCATCGGTTCGCATCGACATAACGAGCATCACCTTCGGTGACAGTGGCGACGCCGGTAATATCGCCTGTCGGACCGCCTCGGGCGCCGTCCCCAAGCCTGGGTATGTAATGTGTCATCAGCCGGGCCAGACTAGGCCAGGTGTTGCCGGGCAGTCCAGACCAGGGATAGTCGGGCTATCTAGACCAGCCGGTCCCCCAGCCCAGCCGGATGCTACAAACAACATCCACATGATCTATGTGGGCCGGTACACACCATCGGTTCAGTAGGGTCCTGCCTACAAAGGAATGAGGCATGGCACTCCGTATGACCGCTCTATGCCTTGCACTTGTCGCAATAGCCTGGCCGGGGCCGCTGCGAGCCCAGACGCACGCCGCGCCGTCTGACCAGAGCGCCCCGCATGCGCGTGCCCTTCCCGCTGACTCGGACTTGCCAGGGTTTGTTGCCAGAACTCGCGTGACAACCCAGGTGGAAGCCCGGCTCATGGCCGTTAGGTCACGCGATGGCGCCACGTTGCGCGTTTCCGCCGTCAGTGCCGACACGCCGGCGGAAGCGGACCGGCTGGCCGACCTGATGCACCACACCCAACTCGGCACCACTCCCGACGGGACCCTGACTGGACCAAAGGTCGCCGATACTGCCGCATGGCACTCGCACTTGGTTGGGCGGACCTACGTTGGCTCGTGCCGCCAGTACCTGCGCGATGGCCGCGCGATCGTGGCGGTCGACTTCGCCCTGCGCCCGGTCCCCAACGCCGAGGACAGGGGGTGGCATCAGCTCCCGATCGCTCGCACCGATCTCGTCATGTTGGAGAGCGTGGCGATCTTCACGCTGAATCGAACGCGGAAGGCCGGGCTTGCGGGCGATTGCCCGCCCACGGTGGGTGCGCCGCCGTAGGGTCTGGTTGCGCGTGGGTGGTCCAACCGCCATGATGCACCCGATCAAATCTCGCACGCCCCGACGACCCAGGCAGGCGGCGAGCGTGCGGCTCTGGTGAAGGAGATATCGGGCCTCGCGTAGGTGGATTTGCAGGCGCACAGAATGGCAGCGCCGAAACCGCGGACCAAGAGCGCCGATGCGCCCAGGTCCGCAGGTGCCAGGCGCCATGGGAGGACTGACTCATGGGCAGACTCGAAACATCCGCATGGCGCTATGCCATGCTCGGTTGGTTCCTCGGGGGCGTGGCGGCAGGCGTGTGCGGGCAAGGCCCCGCCGATGTTGTATGGAGCAAACCTCAGCAATACGGGGCGCTTTGCGTGGCGTTCTCGCCTGACGGGTCCATGCTGGCCCTCGGGTCCGGGGACGGCTACATCGCGCTCCGCCGTACATCTGACGGCGCCCTGATCCGGGAGCGACACGGCGCCTCGTCGCATGTGTGGTCGCTGGCTTTCTCACCGGACGGATCTCAGCTCGTATCCGGCAGCACAACAGTGCAGACCGATCTTGATCGCGTGAAGCTCTGGCGCGTTGCGGACGGCTCACTGATTCGGAACCTTGCGGGTACAACCGGCACCGTGCACTCGGTAGCGTTCAGCCCCGATGGCGCCTATGTCGCTGCCGGCGGCGCCGCCGATTCGTACTTCGATCCGGAGCAACGGTCCGTCCGAATCTGGCAAGCATCCACCGGCAACCTCGTCAAGGCGCTCGCACCGACACAAACGATTGTTGAGAGCATTGCATATGCCCCCGACGGTTCTGGGCTCGCCGCCGGGAACCTTGGGCAGGTGCGCCTGTGGCAGACCGCCGACTTCAATGAGATCTACACTCTGAGCGCACACACCAAGTGGGTGGCCGGGCTGGCATTCTCGCCTGACGGAGCCATTCTGGCGTCGGCGCCGCGCGACGTCCTGGGCGCCGACATCACCATCAAGCTATGGCGAGCATCCGATGGCGCCCTGCTGCGGGCTCTGACCGGGAACACCTCCACGATCAACCGTATCGCGTTCACACCCGACGGGCTCTTCCTGGCATCGGCCGCAGGTCTGCGGGGCGCCGGGGCGTCGCTGCGATTCTGGCGCGTTTCGGACGGCGAGTTGATCAGGACGTTCGACGAGGGCTTCGATACCTTGGTCCGGTGCCTGGCGTTCTCTCCTGACGGCGCGTTCATGGCGTATGGCGACGGCGCCAACGTTGTTGTGGCACGTAACACATTCGCCCCGGCCGCGGCGGCCACACTGGCGGTTGCGGACGCCTCCGGGCGCATCGGGGAGACCGTGTATGTTTCGGCCCGCCTCAGCAGCGGCGGCGCAGGGGTCAGGGGCAAAGCGGTCACCTTCACCATCGGAGCCACCACGGCCACAGCCACCACCGACGCCGGCGGGCTGGCCACCGCTGCATACCACAGTCCCGAGGACGGCGGCGTCGGCAGTCGCCTCGTGACGGCAGACTTCGCCGGCGATGCCGGGTTCGGCGCCGTGAGCGCATCGGGCGCCCTGGCCGTCCAGCAAGCCGGCACAGCCATCTATGTTCCTGCGCGTACCGGTCAGATCGGCGCGGATGTCACCCTGAGGGGTTACCTCTATCGGCTGACAGACAAAGGCTGGCTGCGTGGCCGAGCGGTGGCGTTCGCCGTGGATGGTGTCGCTGTCGGGTCAGTCGGAACGGACGCGGCCGGACACGCCGGCCTTACGTACACCATCCCTGAAGGCGCCGGCCCAGGACACCGGTTCGTCTATGCAAGTTGGCAAGGCGACACGCTGTACACCAGCTCATCAGGTGCGGCTGATCTTGCTGTCAGTAAGGGCAAGATGACTATCTGGGTCATGTCGCGGGCGGCAGTAACCGGCGCTCCCACGTATCTGCAAGCGTACGCACGGTCCCTGCCGAACTACCAGTGGCTTCCGGCAAAGGCCCTCGCGTTCACGGTTGACGGCACGGCGGTCGGCGCAGCCGTCACCGACGCCGGTGGCCGAGCGAGCGTGCTCTTCGCGGTACCGACTGACATGCCGGAAGGCGCCCATGCCCTGGGCTGTACGTTCGCAGGCGATAACGCCTTCGGCGATGCTGCTGGGCTAGGAACGCTAACCGTCGGTAAGCCGGACTACGGCACGGCGGTGTACGTACCCGGCCGCTCGGGCCGGGTCGCAGCGGACGTCTTCATCAAGGGTTACCTCTACCGCAATTCTGACAAAGCGTGGTTGGGCGGTCGCGCTCTGGCCTTCGCCGTTGACGGAGCGGACATCGGTTCGGCGGTCACTGATGCGGGCGGTCAGGCGGGCATCGCCTACAGGGTGCCCGAAGGCGGGGGTCCGGGTCAGCGCACGATCACGGTACGTTGGTCCGGTGATGGCGCCTACCTGGGTTCCAGTGGGAGTGCGGTGCTCGACGTCAGCCGCGGCGCCACCAGCATATGGGTCCTCTCGCGCCCTGTCGCCGCAGGGGCCGCCACGTACCTGCGAGCCGCGGCTCGGTCCATGCCTGGCTACACTTGGCTCGTCGGCAAGAGCATGGACTTCTCGATAGACACGACCGTCGTCGGCTCCGGTGGCACCGGGGCGGACGGCTATGCCTGCGTCCTCTATTCCGTTCCAGCAGATATGGCACAGGGCGATCACACCCTCCAGTGCACCTTCTCCGGCGACCAATGGTACTTGCCGGCAAGCGGCGCCGGAACGCTGACTGTGTCGCGCTAGCCTCGTAACCGCGGAGCGCGGCGCGGCGTCGCGCTCCGCCTGGGTTCCCGCCACGCTCCAGAACGCCCTCGCTACGGCCGCGTTGGCCAGGAGGGTCTTCACCAAGCGGGCGTTGGGCGGCGGGGAGGGATGGGGCTACGTTATGCCGGACGCTCGATCTCCAGCTTGCCCAGCGTGATCAGGCTCTCTACATCCTCCGCCGCATCCGGATGATAATCCGACACGGCGTGCCGCACGGCTGCCAGAGCGCAGTCATCCGCCTGGCCGAGCATGCGTGAGATGTCGGCGATATCCTGCGCCCGCCCGGCGTCGAGCTTCATCAGTACCAGATACGGGAGGGGCAGCACGGGCTGACCATTGATGTCGCGGTTGCGCCCGGCCTCGGCGAGGGCGTCGTCCGCCCACAGTGCTGAGAGCTCGACCACGTCCACGGGAAAGCCTGCCGACGTCCGCCAGCCGCTCCCGCCGATGGCGAGCTCGCCCAGGTAGGTCAGGCCCGCGGCGCGGAGGCGCTCACGAGCGCTCCGTGCGTCGGCGAGGGCGATGGCCAGCTCGAGATCAGAGGTCATGCGCTCGGGCATGTAGGCGCGCGCCGCGGCGGCGCCGATGACGGCATGGGGCAGGTCACCGAGGGCGCCCGATAGGTCGGGGAAGCGCATACTGGTTGTCCTCGTGAGCAAGAAGTCCGGCGCGCTGCCCGAGCCGGGGCGGCACCGCGCCTTGGCGATCCTGATCAGCGTTCGGCGGACCTGCGTCCGGCCGGGTGTGGCGTGCTGCGTCATGGTGACGAGTATACGCCTCACCGGCCCGGCCCGCTACATTCCCCAGATGGTGATGCCGTCGCGCTCCTCGCGGAAGATGCGCTCCTCCCAGGTCTGGTCGGGGCGGGCGTCGAAGAGGATGAGGTGGCCCTCGGCGGCGCCGCAGCGGTCCAGGTAGGCGCGGGTCTGCACGAGCCCTTCGGCGATACTCGCCTCGCGGGTTCGGCGGGCCACCTTGGCCTCGATCACTGCTCGCTGCTCGCCGGCGGGGCGCTTCCAGGCGACCATCAGGTCGGTGCGCATGCGGCCGAGGCCGTACTCGCGGTCCACGCGCCCGCCGCCGTTGACGATGCGCTGAAGGAACGCCTGCA
>JAPLCQ010000142.1 GCA_026392115.1 Armatimonadota bacterium
TGAGCGTGACGCCCCCGCTTGCCAGCACCTCGTGCCGATCCTTCTTGGCATCGACGGCAGGCGCCAGGAACCGCGCGGCAGGCTTGCCCTGGTTGAAGAAGCGCCCGCGGGTCTTCAGAAGCCGCCCCGACTGTGTCTGCGCGTTCAGGTCGCCCGTTTCGGCTTGCACCTCAAGGATGGGCTGCAGCCGGCCACCCTTGTCCTGCTCCTGCCACCGCACCTCGATGCCCGATGAGGTGACGAACTGCGGCAGCGTCGGCGGGCCCTTCTTTTTGCCGCCCTGCCCCTCGGCCGGGGGCTTGCGCCCGCCGCAGCCGCCTGATAGGGCGATGGCCGCGGCCACCAGAGCCCACCCGACCCCGCGTTGCGTCATCGGGCGCCGTCCGTGGCGGCGCTCTCGCCCAGGGCGCGGAGCCGAAGCTGCCCGCAGGCCGCGTCCACCGTGCCGCCACGCTCCTGCCGCTGCGTCACATGGCGGCCGGCGGCCTCAAGCACGGCGCGGAAGCGCTGCACCGACTGCCCCGAGGGGCGGTGGAAAGCGGGCGCTCCGGGCACGGGGTTGTACGGGATCAGGTTCACCGAGCCCGGCGCGCCGCGCAGTGCGTCCGCCAGCCGCTGAGCCTGGTCAGGGTCGTCATTCACGCCGGCGATCAGCAGGTACTCGTAGGTCACGTCTCGGCCCGTCCGGGCGCGGTACCGGCCGCAGGCGTCCAGGACTTCGGACATGGGCCACTTGCGAGCCGCCGGGATCAGACCCGCGCGCACGCCGTCGTCCGGAGCGTGCAACGAGACGGCCAGACTGATGGGCAGGCCCGCCTCCGCCAGTTGAAGGATGCCCGGGACTACGCCGACCGTTGATACCGTGATTGATCGCGCCGATAGGCCCACTTCACTCACCAAAATCCGAGCCGCGCCCAGCACTTCGTCCAGGTTGTGCATCGGCTCGCCCATGCCCATGAAGACGACGTGCGAGATGCGCCGTTCCGGTGCGCGGGCCTGGAGGAGCAGGAACTGCTGCAGGATCTCACTGCGGGTCAGATTGCGCCGAAAGCCCGAGAGGCCCGTCGCGCAGAAGGCGCACCGCATGGCGCAGCCCTCCTGGCAGGAGAGGCAAACCGAGACGCGGTCCTCGTACGGGAGCCGGACGCACTCCACGACGGCGTCTTCGCCGAACCGCACCGCCAGCTTCTCGGTGCCGTCCGTGGCGAGGCTGGCCGAGACGCAGCGCCCGGCGCCTATGGTGAAACGGGCCGCGAGCGCAGCGCGTAGGGCGGCCGGCAGGTCGGACATCTCGTCGAACGTGGCGGCGTGGGCGTGGTAAAGCCATCGGCCTATCTGCTTGCCACGATAGGCCGGCTGCCCCAGCTCCTTGGCCAGGGAGGCGAGTTCATCGGAGCTGAGGCCGATCAGGGGTGTCATCGCGATGGGGCGCCCGACATGCGAGCCGGGCGCCCCGATCTCCGCGCCCTAGGCGCCCGCGTTGACGATGGCCGCGAAGTCGGCAGCCTTCAGCGCGGCGCCGCCCACCAGCGCGCCGTCGATGTTGGGCTTGCCGAGCAGCTCTGCCGCGTTGTCGGGCTTCACGCTGCCGCCGTACTGCACGCGGACAGCCTCGGCCGCTTCGGAACCGTAGAGCTCGGCCACGGTGGCGCGGGCCACGCCGCAGATGCGGTCGGCCTCGTCCGAGCCGCAGACCTCGCCGGTGCCGATGGCCCACACGGGCTCATACGCCAGCACCAGGCCGGGGACCGCATCGGCATCGATGCCCACAAGGGCGCCGCGGACCTGGGACGCCACAACGGCGTCGGCCTCGCCCTGGCGCCGCTCGGAGAGCGTCTCACCCACGCAGACAATCGGCTTCAGGCCAGCCGCGAGAGCCGCCCTCAGCTTGCGGTTTACCGTCGCATCGCTGTCGCCGAAGTGGGCCAGGGCCGCCTCATCGAAGTCCGGCTCGGGCACGCCGAATCGGCCTCGGCACTCGGAGTGGCCGATCACGACGTAGGTCACACCTAGGTCGAGGAGCATGGAGGGCGAAATCCGGCTCGTGTAGGCGCCCTTGTCCTTCCAGAAGACATCCTGGGCGCCCAGCATGATGCCCGTGCCCTGTAGAGCGTCGGATGCCGTCGCCAGCGCGGTGTAGGTGGGGCAGACCACCACGTCAACGGTGGCTGCTCCGGCCACCAGCGGCGCCAGGTCGGTGATGAGTGCGCGGGCCTGGGCCGTGGTGTTGTGCATCTTCCAGTTGCCGGCGATGATCAGTTTTCGGCTCACAGATGAGTTCTCCTTAGCTTGTTGCTTGGTTCGGGCTCTATGCGAGCCGCCATCGATCCGACATGCGCAGAAGGATATCGCGGACCTCCGCCATCTGCGGCGCGGGCACGTTCCGCACGATAGCAGGCGCCTCGTCGGCGGCGTGCTCGTGCAGAGCCGAGACGTAGGCGGCGTAGTCCAAGCGACCCATGCCGGGCGGCGGCATGGCGTGCTCGCCGTCGGGCGGCATCACAACGTCCTTCAGGTGGACCACACCGGCGCCGGGCCCCAGCGCGCGGCACGCCGAGGCCACCAGGGCGTCGCGCTCGTCGTAACGCTCCGGGCTCAGCAGGTTCACGGCGTCCAGAACATAGCGCACGTGCCGGGCCACGTCCGGATGCAGACCGTCGTGGAACTGGAGGATGCGCTCCACGGAATTAAGCACATGGCAGTACCAGGGCTCCAGAACCAGAACATAGTTCCGCGCCTTGGTCTCCTTCACGATAGACGTGATGAAGGCCGAGAGCTCCGCCAGCGCCTCGTCCGATTCATTCCCGGGCTCGGCATCGTAGAAGGCCTCGCCGCGGCTACCGCTGAGCAGCACGACACGGCGGGCCCCCAGGATGTCCAGCCCGTGCAGCACCGTCTCAAGGTCTGCCTGGGTCACTCCCAGGTAGGAAGGGCGGCGCGGCGCCAGCGGGTTGACGTAGCAACCGATGCTGACGGGACGGATGCCGTACTCAAGCAAGGCATCCGCAATCTCCACCAGATCGGCGCGCGACAGACCCTCTTGCTGGAGGTTCAGTTGGCACAGGGAGAAGCCGGCCTCCCGGGCCTGCGACAGCCGCTTGGAGATGTCCTCCGCGCGGCGACCGGCCAGCATCACTCCTAGCTTCACGTCGGCCGTCCTTCCGGGCGAACGCCTTTGCCCTACTTGTCGAGCAACGCCACCACGCCGGGTAGCTCCTTGCCTTCAAGGAGCTCCAGCGAAGCGCCGCCGCCGGTTGAGATATGCGTCATCTTGTCGGCGTAGCCGAACTGCTGCACGGCAGCCGCCGAGTCGCCGCCCCCCACGATGGTCACCGCACCGGACTCGGCCATCGCCTCGGCCATGGCGCGGGTGCCCGCGGCGAAGCGCTCGAACTCAAAAACGCCCATGGGTCCGTTCCACACCACGGTTCCGGCGCCGCGAATGGCCTCCGCGAACCGGGCACGGGTCTCTTCGCCGATGTCGGCGCCCTCCCAGCCTACCGGGATCTCGCTGACGGCCACGGCCTTGGCGTTCAGCGTTGCCGGGTCGGCCTCGAACGGGTTGCCGTCCACGACGATCACGTCGGTGGGAAGGAGCAGCTTGTCGCCCACCTCGGCGCGGAGCTTGCGGCAGTACTCCAGCGAGGACTCGTCCAACAGGGAGTTCCCGATCTCGTAACCGGCCGCCTTGGCGAAGGTGTAGGACATACCACCGCCGGCGATGAGCTTGTCCACCTTGCCCAGCAGCTGCTGGATCACCGGGATCTTGGACTTCACCTTGGCGCCGCCGAGCACGGCTACGAAGGGCCGCTTGGGGTCCTCCAGCGCGCCGCTGAGGTACTCGATCTCCTTGCGCATCAGGAAGCCCGCATAGGCCGGAAGGTAGTGGGTGACGCCCTCCGTGGAGGCGTGGGCCCGATGGGCGGTGCCGAAGGCATCGTTGACATACACGTCGGCCAAGCCCGCCAGCGCCCTGGCGAAGGCCGGATCGTTGGCCTCCTCCTCGGGGTGGAAGCGGAGGTTTTCAAGCAGGGCCACCGAGCCGTCGGTAAGGCCGGCGACGACGGCCTCCGCGGGCCCGCCCACGCAATCGGACGCAAAAGCCACCGGTGCGTCCAGTAGCCCGGAGAGGAGCTTGGCAACGGGGGCGAGGGTCAACTTGGCGGAGGGGCCGCCCTTGGGCTTGCCCAAGTGCGAGATGAGGACCACGCGCCCGCCGTCGGCCATGAGCCGTCTGATCGTGGGCAGCGCCTCGCGAATCCGCCGATCATCGGTGATGACGCTGGGATCGGCGGGTTCCTGGGGCACGTTGAAGTCGACGCGGACGAGCACGCGCTTTCCACGGATGTCCACGTCCTCGATGGTCTTCTTGTTGAGTTTCACGCTCGCTTACCTATTCCTTACACCTTCAGCCGAAAAATGCGGCGATACGGCAGACAATGCAGCACGGGGGGCACGTCGCGACGTGCCCCCCGTGCTCCTGCTTGAAGCCCTGGCCGATGATCGGCCGCCGGGCGCTGCCCGGAGGGCGAACCCGCATCCGGACCTACAGGCCCTTCTCCACCATGAAGAGGATCAGGTCGGCAACGCGGGACGAATAGCCCAACTCGTTGTCGTACCAGGCCAGAATCTTCACCATGTTCTCACCCATGACCATCGTCTCGGAGGCATCGACGATCGACGAGGCCGGGTTGCCCACGAAGTCGGTGGAGACCAGCGGAGCGTCCTCAATCACCAGATAGCCCTTCATGGGGCCGGCGGCCGATGCGCGCAGGGCCGCGTTCACGGTCTCCTTGGTCACCGGCTTCTCGGTGGTCAGCACGAGGTCGACCAGGGAGACGGTGGGGGTCGGAACGCGGAGGGCCATGCCGTTCAACTTGCCGTTGAGGGCTGGCACCACGACGCCGATGGCCTTGGCGGCCCCGGTGGAGGTCGGGATGATGCTCTCGGCGGCTGCGCGGGCGCGGCGGAGGTCGCTGTGGGCCTGGTCGGCGACCTTCTGATCGTTCGTGTAGGCATGGACGGTGGTCATCATGCCGCACACGATCCCGAAGGTATCGTTGATGGTCTTGGCGACGGGCGCCAGGCAGTTGGTGGTGCAGGAGGCGTTGGAGATAATCTTCGCCGCGGGGGTGTAGACCTCATCGTTGACGCCGAGGACGATGGTGGCATCCTCACCCTTCGCGGGAGCGGAGATGATGACCTTCTTGACGGTCGGAGCGTTCAGGTGGGCCTTCGCCTTGTCGGCGGCGGTGAAGAGACCGGTGCTCTCGAGGACGATCTCGACGCCCTGGTTCTGCCACGCGATGGCGCCCGGGTCGCGCTCTTTGTAGACGACGATGCGCTTGCCATCGATGATGATGTCGTTGCCGTCAACCTCTACGGTGCCCTTGTAGATGCCGTAGTTGGTGTCGTACTTGAAGAGGTGCGCGTTCGTCTTGGCGTCGGTCAGATCGTTGAGCGCCACGACCTCGATGTCGTTCGGGTATCGCTCGAGGATCGCCCGGAGGCTGAGCCGACCGATGCGCCCGAACCCGTTGATGCCTACCTTCACTGCCATGTGGGAGTGCTCCTTCCTATTACAGACAAGCTCGAAAGCTTGTAACCGTTCAAGTTGGCTGATGCCGCCCGCGCCGAAACCAGCAAAAAGTCTACCTGCGCCCCGCCGGGCAAGTCAATGCGAACGGCCCCTCGGGGAGCAAAAATCGTTAGCCGTTTAGCAGTCCACACCCGGCACACGCCCGTGACATGGAAAAGGCGGGCTCCGGCAGATGCCGTGCCCGCCTTCCGAATTGGTGCCGAGGACGGGACTTGAACCCGTATGCCTGTAAGGGCACACGCCCCTCAAACGTGCGCGTCTGCCAATTCCGCCACCTCGGCATATAGCGCCACGGAGAATCGAACTCCGGTCTACGGGCTGAAAACCCGCCGTCCTGACCTCTGGACGATGGCGCCAAGCGTCGGAGAGTATAACCCCTCCCCGCCACGCAAGTCAACGGCAGAAGCCGCCTCTGAGACCTTAGCGGGCGATTCTGCGGGCGCCCTTGAAGTTCGCCCTGTAGTACGACGAGCTCAGGCTATCCACGCGCACGCCCTTGCCGGGCCTCGCAGCGTGAACAAATCGGTCCCCGCCCATGTAGATGCCCACGTGATGGATGCCGCGCCCCCCGCGACCGAAGAAGACCAGGTCGCCCGGCTTCAGGCTGCCCTTGGTGACGCGCTTGCCCTTGGAGAACTGCGCGGCCGAGGAGTGCGGGAGAGCTACGCCCTTTCCGGCGTAAACATGACTGGTGAAACCCGAGCAGTCGAATCCGCGCCGCCCGGCGCCGCCGTAGCGGTAAGGGGCGCCGCGGTATGCCAGCGCCGTGCGGACAATGTCGCGAGTGCGGCGAACCGCAGGCGTCCTCATGGAGACGGCATAGCTGCGCACATGTGACTTAGCCACATGAGTGCGCTTGGGCGAGCGGTTCAAGTGGGTTGCGGAGGCCGACGCCACACGGCGCGTCTCGCCCGACCTGGCCGCCGCACGGGCACGGGCCGCTGCCAAATCCGAATCGCTGGGAGCGCCCAGCAGGTCGCCGCGAATCCAGCCCTTGATCTCGGGTCCCGCAGAGACCTGGCACCAGGCGCCCTGCTTGGCCGTGACGCGAACGACGGAGCCGCTATCGAGCAACGTGGCGCGCCGGTACTGGGAACCGGGTCCGAGGCGAACCATGATGCGGTCACCATTGACGACCGACAATCGGTCCAGCGTCGGGCGGACCCGCACAGCCGCCGGGGGATCGGGGATCGTCAGGCGCACGCCATCTTTGATGTTCGAGCCAGCGGGGAGGTTGTTCGCCTTGGCGATGTCGATCGGCCAGACGCCGTACTTCCTCGCAAGGCCGTGGAGCGTATCGCCCCTCATGGTTGTAATCGTCTTGGAGGCCATGGCGGGCATGGCCGCTCCGTAAGTAGCCGCGACGCACAGGAGCGCCCAGCGAAGTTTGGATGAAACCATCTACCCTACCTTCAGTGGCGTTGTGTCGGCACACTCGCGAAAGATCGTACCGGAATGACGCAGCAACGACCATCGGCCCCTGCCATGTCGGCGCAGTATAGCGTCTGGAGTAGACCGGAGTCAACCGCGCGCCCCGAATCTACATGCCGGGAACCACTGCTGTACAATAGACGCAGCGCGGGCGGCCGCGGCAACACCTGGGACGGGAATCGCATGGATTTCGAGCAGGCGGTGGCATACCTGAACAACCTGCAGCCGCTGGGCATCCGCCTGGGGCTGGACCGATTTGGCGCGTTGCTCGACGCCCTGGACCATCCGGAGCGTTGCTGTCCCGCCGCCCATGTGGCGGGCACCAAGGGCAAGGGATCGGTGACAGCCATGATGGCCTCGATCCTGAAGCAGCACGGCATCCGAGCCGGGGCGTACCTTTCGCCTTACGTGTACGACATCCGCGAGCGCGTCCTGATCAACGGCGATCCGGCGCCGAGGCCCCTCTTCGCGCAATGCCTCGACCGCGTGGCCGCCGCCGCCGAAGGTCTCGCCGATGGACCGGACGGCCCGTGCACCGAGTTCGAGGTGAAGACGGCGCTGGCCTTCGAGGCCTTCCGCCGGTCAGAGGTCGAGGCCTCGGTGGTGGAGGTGGGCCTGGGCGGTCGCTTGGACGCCACCAACCTGCTGCAGCCGCGCGTCTGCGTGATCACGACCATCGACTACGACCACTGCGACGTGCTGGGAAACACCATCGCGCAGATCGCCGGAGAGAAGGCCGGCATCATCAAGCCCGGCACGCCGGTGGTGACCTCGCCGGGACGGCCGACCGCACTCCGCGTCATCCGCCGGCGAGCTCGGGAGTTGGGCGCCCCGGTGGTCGCGGTGGCGCCGGGCACGGGCGACGAGGCGCCCTCGGCGAGGCGCGGTTGGTTCGGCGGCGTGTCACCGAAGGTCTGGATCACCACGCCGCGCCGCCGCTACTCGGGTGTGGAGATCGGCCTGCTGGGTGAGCACCAGGCGCGCAACGCGGCATGCGCGGCGGCGGCCTCCGAGATTCTACTGGAGCACCTCGGGCGCGACGTTGAGCCCGCCGCCCTGGCGGAAGGACTGCGGGCCACGCGGCTGCCCGGCCGCATGGAGATCCACGGTTGCGACCCCACGCTGGTGCTTGACGGTGCGCACAACCGCGTCTCGGCGCTCGCGCTGGCGCGGTCCGTCCGGGCGTTGCCATTCAAGCGCCTGGTACTGGTGGTGGGAATGTCGGTCGGGCACGATCCGGCTCCCTTCCTCGCGCCGCTGGCAGGCATGGCGTCGCGCGTCGTCGCCACGCAGGCAGGCTGGCGGCGCGCCCTGGCGGCGGAGCCTATAGCGGCGGCCGCCCGGCGGTTCTGCGCCGACGTGCGGACCGTGACGCCCGTGGAGGAGGCCGTGCGCCAGGCGCTCGGGGATGCGGGAGCCGGAGACCTGGTGCTGGTCACCGGCTCGTTCTACGTCGTGGGTGAGGCTGACCCGAGGAAGCTGGGCTACTCCGACTGAGGGCCGCCCTGCGGGGTGGAGGCGCGCCACGCCCGCAGGCGCTCCACTTCCAGCGCCACCACCGTCGCCGGGACCTCGGAGTTGGTGGCGATGCGATCGATCACTCGCGCGATGTGGCGCTCCGTGGCCTCGTCGGCCGTATCGGGCGAGTACTGGTCGATGGCGTCGATCAGCACATAGAGCATATCGCTGAGATAGCGCGCCTTGGTCTGCGGCAGCGCCCTGAGCGTGGCGGCCGACCAGGCGCGCGCCACCTGCTCATAGGCACCGTCCCAGCCCTGGGCATCGGCGGCGGCCTGGTCCTTGCGGGTGTAGGTCGCGGCGCGCATGGCGGCGACGCGAGCATCGCGATCCTGCGTCATGGCCCAGTCGGCATCCGTATCGCCCTCGATGAGCCTGAAACCCAGTTGCCTGCCGTTTACCTCCGACAGGGCGCGCAGGATGGCGGTCTTGTGCAGCGAAGTGTTGATCGCGCCCGCCTCATTCGCGTATCTTGCATTGAGGCCCACAATCAGGGCGTCGTCAAGCACCGCCAACGCCACGGTCTTTTCCAGCGCCTGCCAGAACGAGCGGCTGGTGGTCTTGTCCTTGACGAGGTTGACGGCCCGCGGCCAGAGCGCGACGGGATCGGACGGTGTGGTTGCCATTCTCAGGGCCCCTCCGGGAGGTGACGGTGTTCGGGGAGCATTCTACCTTGGGTCAACGAGGCGGTCAAAGGCGGTGGCGTTGGGTTGTCGCGCTCCTGGCCCTGACAACGGCCAATGTGGGCGAGGCGGACATCCGAATCGAGGGCGAACGCCTGCACGTCGCCACCAATCGCATGGAGGCCACCTTCTTCGGGCCCGAGCTGGCGGAGCTTCGCAATATCGCAGCGGACGAGCGGCCCATGTACGGCGTCCGCCCCCGGACGCCCCTGACACGGCTGCAGGCGGGCGACGGTTCGTGGCCGGCCCTGCGCATCACCGAGTGGCGCACCGGTAAGAACCCCAACGCCGCCATGCTCACGCTGAAGGACCTGGCCCGCACGGCCGTCCTCAGTGTCTCCGTAGACAGCGACACGGACGAGATCGTGGTCGAGATGTGGGCCGATGCCCGCGAGGAGGGCCTGCGAGGGCTGCAGTTCGGCATTCGCAACCTGGACGCCACCGCGGGCCGCCTCCTGCTGCCGACCGCGGGAGACCAAGAGATCAGGCCAAAGGCGCTGCGGCAGGCCCGCACGCTCCCGTACCCCGCCGAGTGGCAGGCGCCGTTCTTCGTCTGGCAGGGAGCCAAGGGAGGCATCGTCGCCTACTCACCCGACGGCGGGGAGAGGCGAACGCTCACGGTGACACCGCAGGACTCCAAGGCCGACCTGCAACTAACCACCGAGGCGCCGGCGCCGTGGGCCAAGTGTGATCACATGCCCGCCATCACCTGGCGCATCGACTGCTACAAGGGAGACTGGCGGGGTCCGGCGCAACGGTACCGGGACCTGATGTACGACCGACACCCGCCTGTGCCCACGCGCGGCGGCAGGGGTTGGGTAACGCAGATCGATCGTGTTGTCGAGGTGCCCATCGCCAAAGCCGCCGACTGGCAGCCGCCGGCCGACGCCGAGCCGGCATCGGCAACGCTGGTGCGCTTCGTGGGCGCGCTGCCCTACTCCGGCGCACCCGACGCAACACTGGCCGCCGCACGCCGAGCCAAGCAGGCCGGCTGCCGCGTGATGCTCGACCTGGATGTGACAGCCCCCGGCGACGCCGAAAGGTGGCGGCGGCAACTGGTGCTACGGCCCGACGCAGACACGGCGCTGGAGCCGACTGCCGTAAGCCTGGCGTCGCTCGAATGGCGGGCGCACCTGGCGGCGGCGGCCGAGGGGGCCATGGCGGAGGCGCCGGTAGACGCGCTGATGCTGATCCGCCTCGACGCGATGCCCAACGACGGCAGGCCGGAGCGCGGCGGCAATCAGGCCTTCCGGGCGGCGGGGGCCCTTTGCAGGGCCCTCCTCACCCGCTTTCCCAACCTCATCCTGGCGTCCAGTACCGTCTGCGATGCGCTATCGCCCTTCGTCTGGTGGGCGCGCGATTTCCCTGAGCCGTCCGCCCAACCCGGCGTGTCCCAGTTCCTCTTCGGCGCGCATCTGATCCGGTCGTCGGCAACGCCCTAACGGGGAGCCGGCCGCGAGCCCTGTAGCTCCTTCAGCGCTTGTGAAAGCTCCTCCAGCGCGGCGTCGTAGCCCTTCTTGCTCTCCTGAGCCCGTCGCAACGCCGCCTGAGCGCGGGTCAGGGCATCGGTCACGGGAATCGGCAGTTGCGACGTCACCGGCTTGGCGCCGGCGCCGGGCTCCTTGCCGCCGTCCGCCACCGCCGCTCCGCGACCCTCCACCATGGCCAGCAAGGCCTGGTCAAGGGTGGGCCGCATCACCACCCGGTCACCGGACGCCAGGATCACCTGGCTGATCTCTGGAATCTGGGCCGAGGTGGTGGCGCTGGCTTGGACGTAGAGCGGCATGGCGTAGACCAGCGCCTTGCCCAACGGGATCACGAGCAGGTTGCCCCAGATGACCCGCGATCCGCGCTGGTCGAGGAGCGAGACGGTTCGGCTAATCTCGGGCTGGGAGTTGACCTGGGCCATGATCTGCTGCGGCCCGTTCACGTTGCTGCCCTTTGGGAACCGGTAGCAGACCAGCTCGCCGTAGTGCTCCGGGTCGCACCGGGCGCACATCCATGCGGCCAGATTCTGCACCGCCTTGGGCGTGAACGGCGTCATCAGCAGGAACTCGGCGCCCTTTTCCCCGGCCTGCCGCATATTGACGTAGTACGGCGCCATGCGACCTCCGGCGGAGCTACCCTCGTCACCGGCGTCCGTAGGATCGGACGGCACATCCCACTGGTCCTCTTTACCGTAGTAAATCTTCGGGCTGGTTATATGGTAAATCGTGTATATGTCACGTTGAACCCGGAATAGATCCTCCGGGTAGCGGATGTGCGACCGCAGCGACTGCGGCATCTGGTCCAGCGGCCTCATGAGGCCCGGGAAGATGCGCGACCACGCCCGCAGCACGGGGTCCGCAGTGTCGGAGACGTAGAAGCGCAGAGTGCCGTCGTAGGCGTCGATCGTGGCCTTGACCGAGTTGCGGATGTAGTTGAACTCCTGGCTCACACCCTCGTACCCGGTGCCCACGGCGTAGGGCCGGGCGTAGGGGTACCGGTCGGAGACCGTGTAGGCGTCCATGATCCAGGTGAGGCGGCCATCGGCCACCACGAGATAGGGATCATTGTCCCAGTTCAGGAAAGGCGCGACGGTCTGAGCCCGCTCACGGATGTTGCGGCGGATGAGCACGCGGCTCTCGGACGTGAGGTCGGGGGCGAGCATCAGGTTGAAGTCGCCCAGGCGCATGGACCAGGCAGTGCGGGCCATGAAGCCGCCCACCCGCACGCCGCCCTTGCCCGAGTAGCGCGTCTCTTCATTCCGCTCGGGACCGGGGTAGTGGAGTTCGTTCTGCTTGGTTCCGACGAAGACGTACTCGTCCTGCAACTCTCCGTAGTAGATGCCGGGCTGGTCCAGCTTCAGTTCGGGCCGGGTCGAGCGAACGGGAATCTGCTCCATAAAGTACTCGGGCAGGCCGTCGGCGTCCACGCGGTTTACCGGGCTCATCACGACGCCATAGCCATGGGTGTACTGGAGCCGCTGGTTCACCCAAGTCTGCGCCTGCTGCGGCAGGCCGGGCACGAACATCTCGCGTGGAGCGAGCATCACCTGGCGCTCCTCGCCGTTGATCAGGTACCTGTCCACGTCGATGTTGTACGGCCCGGTGCTCGAAGGAACGCCGGGGGGAAGCCCGAAGCGGTAGTAGGTCTTCAGGGCCTGCTTGGCCTGGTAGACGCGGCCGAGCTGCGGCCAGTCCCACAGGCGGATGTTCGAGGTCGTGAGGCGCTCCGCCGCCAGGTCGGCCGGCAGGAGCGGAGCCGGCGTGTCAAGCGCCACCGTCCGCACGGCGGTCAGTCCGTAGGCCTGGCGCGTGGCCTCGATATCGCGCTTGATGTAGGGCTCCTCGGCGTTGTACTGGTTCGGCACGACTCGGAAGCGCTGCACGAAGCCGGGGTAAACGCCCAGCGCCAGGGCCGAGCCAACGCCCCAGAGAACCAGCCCCGCGATGGGCGGGAGGAAGGGCCGCCAGAGCCGCGTGTTGAGCCAGCACAGTGCGGCGACCACCAGCATGAGGCAGGCCTGGATCACCATGCCCGGCATCCGCGCATGGATGTCCGTGTAGCCGGCGCCGACGAACTGGCCATTATCGCTGAGCAGCAGGTCGTACCGCCCCAGCAGGTGTCCCCAGGCAGCCGCTACGGCCACAACACCAAGGAGACCCAGCACGTGGGCCCGCACATGGGGGGCTATCGTGGCGGTGGCGCCCGAGGCGAAGTCCACCGCACGCTCGCCGTAATGGATCGCCGCAGCGCCGATGGCCGCGGCCGCCAGCGTGAAGAGCAGCGTTCCCTGCAGGTAGTTCAGGAATGGGAGACGGAAGACGTAGAAGCCCACGTCGTTACCCAGCTGCGGATCCACCTGGCCGAACGCCACCGGGTGGGTGAAGAGCATATACTCAGACCAGTGCGTGGAGGCGTTGCCGCCCACCATGAGTGAGAGGAGCAACACGATGCCGAGGCTTCCCCAGCGGCCCACGGACCGGATGATCTGAGCGAAGCGCTCGCGCTCCTCGTCATAGAGGCGCGGCTTGGCCACGGAGGCGTTCAGCGCGAAGGCCGCCCAGACGTTGGTGTAGACCAGCAGGAAGAAGAGGGTGCTCACGCCGAAGAAGAGCGTCAGCTTGGCTCCAAGTATGCCGCCGAAGACGTTCTGGTACCCTACCTCGCCGAACCACTGGTAGTCCGTGATGATGCGAACGACCTGGTAGCCGAACAGCAAGCCAAAGGCGACCAGCGCCAGGAAACCGATGCGCAAGGCCCGCAACCACCTCGGCGCGCCCTTCGAACGGACTTCTTCTTGCATATGCCACTCCCTTCAGCCCGCAACGGGGCCGCACCTTCATAGTACACCCGAGACGTTGCGCCCGGTCGACTCAGCCATCGCTGAACCCGAAGGCGGCGTAGCCCACCACTTCGGATCGGCCGCCTGCCGTGTCACCGGAGTTCCGCAGGTCGAGCGCCGAGGCGATGCCGCCGCGCCGCTTTGCGAGTCTGCAGAGGGCGCGAAGCGCTGGAGCGCCGCAGGCGTGCTCGTCGGCGATGCGCTCGGGCTCGAGGGCCAGCACGGCCGCGGCGGTCTGAGCGTCCAGCCGTTGGGCCGCGGCGTAGGGCTCGTAGTGGCTCAGGTCGGTGCTGACCACCGGAATGACACCGGGCGCATCCCAGACCGCCTCCAGCACAGCCTCCACGACGTCGTCACTTCCCCGTCCGCAGAGCAGCGGGACGACGGCGCAACCCGGAAACGCCCGCTGGAGGAACGGCAGCTCGACCTCCAGGCAGTGCTCGCGGGCATGGGCCGCGTCGACGATGGCGACGCCCGGCACACCCATGCAGGACGCTGTGACCCCTGGATCGATCGACACATCGCCGAGCGGGGTACGGAAGGCCGACGCCGACGAGGCAGCCACACCGGCAACCCACACCCGGTGTGCGGGGCCGATCAAGACGACGGTACGGACGCTGCCCGCCTGCGGCGCCAGGCAGCGGATCGCCGAACCCGCGACGGGCCCCGAGTAGAGGTAGCCCGCGTGGGGCATCACGAGCGCGCGGAGGGAAGTACACGGGCACGGCTTCGCGCCCGCGATGTAGCCGTCCACCGCCCGGGCCAGTACCACGGGGTCGGCGGGATAGAAGCTTCCGGCGACGGCCGGTTGACGCACATGCGGCATAGGAGTATCCTCGGTTGGCTGGACGAACAAGCCTTGCAGAGGGCGTACGCGCCGGGCACGCCGCCGGAGAACCCAATATGACCGAAGCCACAGACCATTACAGCACACATCCGGCGCGACACTGGAGCGCCGTCGAGGCGGGCCGCCTGCGGTGCAGGCTCTGCCCTCGAGGTTGCGTTCTGGGTGACGGCCAGGTTGGGGCCTGCCTGAACCGGCGCAACGTGGCCAGCCGCCTGGTGGCCGAGACCTACGGCCGCACCAGCGGCGTCGCCGTCGACCCGATCGAGAAGAAGCCGCTCTACCACTTCCTGCCGGGCGCCTCCGTGCTCTCGTTAGGCGGCATCGGCTGCAACCTGACCTGCGGCTTCTGCCAGAACTGGCGCCTCAGCGCCGAGGGTTCGGTGCGCGACCTGGGCGACGAGACATCGCCCGCCGCGGTGGCTCGAGCCGCCCGCAGGTACGGATGCGCCGGAGTGGCCTTCACCTACAACGAGCCCACGATCAGCCTGGAGTACGTCATAGACGTGGCCGACGCCTGCCGGGCAGCCGGAGTCCGCACCGTGGCGGTGACCAACGGTTACATCACGCACCAGGCTGCCGAGGAGCTCTATCCCCGCATCGACGCGGCGAACGTCGACCTGAAGGGCTTCACGCCAGGGTTCTATGCCGCATGCGGCGGCAAGCTGGACGCGGTGCTCGATGCGCTGCTGTTCATTCGCCACGCGTCGGCTACCTGGCTCGAAGTGACGACCCTGCTGATCCCCGGCCAGAACGACAGCGACGCCGAACTGCGGGCGTTGACCGCTTGGGTTACGGAGCGGCTGGGCCCGGATGTTCCGCTCCACTTCTCGGCCTTCCACCCGGCGTACCGCTTCATGGATACGCCGCCAACGCCGAACAGCACGCTGCTTCGGGCAAGGCGGCTGTCGCACGAAGCCGTAGTGCGGCACGTCTACCTCGGGAACACGCGGCTGACGGAGGGCTCCGACACGCACTGCGCGGGTTGCGGCGCGCTCCTCATCCGACGCCGCGGCTACCGTGCCGATACGGCGGGGCTGTCCCGAGGCAGGTGCAACGCGTGCGGCGCGGCCTGCCCCGGCATCTTCGAGGCCTGACGGAGACACAAGCAGGAAACGAACGCATCGGCGCCTAACTTAGGCACGAGCGCCCGGTGTCAGGAACCCGGCCGTCACGGAGCGAAGCCATGGTACGGGAGGGGATCCCGATCTTTCCACTGAGCACGGTGCTGTTCCCCCGCATGGCGCTACCCCTGCGGGTGTTCGAGCCGCGCTACCTCGCCATGGTGTCCCGCTGCATCGAAGAGCGCACTGGGTTCGGAGTGGCCCTCATCCGAGATGGTCAGGAGGTCGGCGGCGGCGCGACGCCGGAGGTGATCGGCACCATGGCGCGCATTCGGGCCGTCCAGCACGATGACGATGGTGAGGCCCTCACGCTGCTTGCCATGGGCACCGAGAGGTTCCGGCTCCTGGACTACGCGACAGGCCCCGACGACTACCTCATCGGCACCACCAGTCTCTACCGCGATACGCCCCAGGACACCGATGTCGTGGGTCCGTTGGCCTCCGACGCCCGGCGGCTCTTTGGCCACTACTTCGCGTCGCTGGTCTCCAGGGCGGGCATCGACCTGCCCGAGTACGACCTCCCCCACAACCCCAGCGACCTCTCGTTCGTGATTGCCGCCGTGATTCAGCAGGAAGCCTCCTGCAGGCAGGCCATGCTGGAGGCGCGGGATACGGCCCAGCGGCTGGCCCAGGAGATCGAGATGCTGCAAGACAGCATCGACCGCCTGAACGCCATGCCGGAGGCGTCCGAGCAGATCCTACGCTACGACACCCGCTACGCCCGGGAACTCACGGGCCGCAACTGAGCCGGGCGCGGCGGCCGCCGTTTTGACAGCGTAGCCGCCACAAGGTAAACTCCGGCCCACCGCGCGGCGCCTCTGCATCTGGGCGCCTCCGCCACAATGTATCCAGCAAGGACCTCCACGCATGCCGAAGCTGCTTGACAGCATTTCCGGCCCAGACGACCTCAAGCGCCTCGGCAGCGAAGAACTGAAGCAGGTAGCCGAGGAACTCCGTCAGGCGATCGTCGATAACCTGTCCAGGACCGGCGGGCACTTCGCATCGAACCTCGGCGCAGTGGACCTGATCGTGGCCCTCCACGCCGTCTACAACGTGCCGCACGACAAGATTGTCTTCGATGTAGGGCATCAGTGCTACGCCCACAAGATGCTGACGGGACGCCTGGCCCACTTCCCTTCGCTGCGGCAGTACGGCGGCATCAGCGGCTTCCTGCGGCGCGACGAGAGCCCCTACGACGTCTACGGAGCGGGCCACGCCAGCACGTCCATCTCGGCGGCCTACGGTTTCGCCGTAGCGCGCGACGTGATCGGCGGCGACGAGAGCGTCGTGGCCGTGATCGGCGACGCGGGCCTCACGGGTGGGCTGGCCTGGGAGGGCCTCAACAACGCCGGGCACAGCGGGCGGGGCATCACGGTGGTGCTCAACGACAACGCCATGTCCATCGCGGCCAACGTGGGCGCCCTGTCGCGCTATCTAGCCAAGCTGCGCACGACGCCCTGGTACCAGGGGCTCGAACGGAAGACCAAGGACGTCCTCATGCGGCTGCCGGCAGGCGAGATGGCCTCCCGCGCCGCTGGCGGCCTGCTGAAGCACGGTGTCACCAACCTCGTGGCGCCGCGGCAGACCGGGGTGGTCTTCGAGATGATGGGGTTCCAGTACATCGGCCCGCTCGACGGCCACGACCTGCCGTTGCTGAAGGATGTCTTCAGCCAGGTCCGCAGGATGAAGGGCCCCGTGCTTGTCCACCTGATCACCACCAAAGGGCGCGGATACACCCCCGCCGAGGACGATGCGCGGCGGTACCACGCGGTTACCCCCTTCGAGCCGTCGATCGGCCTGCCGGAGAACGGCAACTCCGGCGCCACCTACACGTCCGTCTTCGGGGACACGCTGGTCGAGATCGCCGAAGCCGACCCGACGGTGGTGGGCATCACCGCCGCCATGCCGGACGGAACCGGCTTGACGCGTCTCAGCGACCGCTTCCCCGCTCGCTGCTTCGACGTGGGCATCGCCGAGGAGCACGCCGTCTGCTTCGCCGCGGGCATGGCGGCACGAGGGTGCAAGCCCGTTGTCGCGATCTACAGCACGTTCCTCCAGCGATCCTTCGACATGATCGCACACGACGTGGCCCTCCAGGAGCTACCCGTCATCTTCGCCCTGGACCGTGCCGGACTGGTGGGCGAGGACGGCGGAACACACCACGGCGTCTTCGACCTGACCTACCTGCGGTGCATCCCGGACATGGTCGTGATGGCGCCCAAGGACGGCGACGAACTGAAGGCCATGCTCTGGTTCGCCCATGCCCACGTCAGCGGCCCCAAGGCCTCGGCCATCGCCGTCCGGTACCCGCGCGGCTCGGCGGCAGGCATCGACTGGGGCAAGCCAGAACAGCCCGTTGAACTGGGCAGGGCCGAGGAGTTGCTGACGGGCGACGACGTAACGTTCGTGGCCATCGGCAGCATGGTGCGGCCGTGCCTGGAAGCCGCCATTGCCTTGCGGGCGGAGGGCATCTCGGCCGGCATCCTGAATGCACGGTTCGCCAAGCCGCTCGATGAGGAAGCGATCGTGGCCGCGGCGCAGCGAACCGGCAGGCTGGCGCTGGTGGAGGAGAACGCCCGCACGGGCGGCTTCGGCTCCGCCGTGCTCGAGCTGCTGTCCGAGCGGGGCCTGACTGCGGTGCGGACGCATCACGTGGGCCTGCCGGACCACTTCGTCGAGCATGGCAGCCAGAGCGTGCTCCGCGCCGAGTGCGGGCTTACGGCAGAGGCGATGATCGAGGTGGGACGGGGGTTGGCGGCCCGCCAAGGCTGACGGGCCGCGCGCTCACCGACGCTTCGGCTAGCCTTCCAGCACCCTGACGGTCAGCGAGAAGCTCCGCGACTCGCACGGCGCGAGCATGGGCACCCTGCCTGCGGCGCGCTCGGCCGGGCGGCCGCTGACGAAGGCCGTGCCGGGCTCCACCCCGACGGTGTAGGTTCCCTGGCCCATCTGCTTCCACTCGGTCAGGCAGGGCAATGCCGCCTGCGGATAGGAGATCGCCACGCCGATGCCCTGCGGGTTCACCAGACGCGCCTCGACCATGCCGTCCGCGTCCGGCTCAGGCCGGTGGTAGTAGACCTTCTCGCGGAAGCCCGGCGTCGGCTCCTCAAACACCGACCAGCGATCAAACCCGTCGGCGGCCTCGGCGTCGCGAGGCTGCACCGTGCCGGCGGGCAACTCCAGACGTGAGCCGGGCTGCACCACGGGGAAGCCGTAGTTCATGTGGTAGAGGAGCATGAGGGGCGCAGGCTGGAAGCCGATGTTGGTGACCTTGTCCTCGATGTGGATCGCGGGCTCCCCAAGGCGGCACCAGATGCGGCGCTCCATCTCCACGCAGTCGCCGAAGAGGACCGCCTCGCGTACCTTGCCGGAGACCGACACGATGTACTCATCGCCCACCCAGCCCGCGGAGCAATGGACCGACGCGGCCGGCAACGTGCTGGCGCGGCCATGCAGGCCCAATTCGGCCTCGCCGTCGCGCACGGGCGGCCCCATGTACGTGTATCCGCAGGTGGTTAGTAGGCCGCCGGGGAAGGTCCGCAGCCAGCCGAGCCCGGTTGGCTCGAAGTAGGCCGGGTGGCGCTCGCCCATGGGCGAGCGCCATGCCAGCGACATGCCGCAGAATCGGGCCGCCGAGATGTCCAGGCCGCGGCTCGGGAGCACGGTGAACTCCAAGCCCGAGCTATTGTGGAAGTCCACAGCCGAGACGCCGTCGTCGGCGCCGTCGGTCAGCCGCACCGGCCGGGCCGCGGCAAGTTGCGACATATCGCCCACCAGTTCGCGGAGCGGCAGACGACCGTAGGCGTTGGGGTTCCAGCGGGTCATGTGGCTACCTCCCTGCAGGACGCTGGGGGCTGACGATCAGGCCGTCGAATACCGCCACATTGGTTCTCACGTGGCAGTTGCTGCCGACCACGCACCGCTCGAGCCACGTGCCTTCGAGCACAACGGCGCCGTCCCAAAGGATGGACTCCTTCACCACGGCTCCGCTCTCGACCTCGCATCCCTCACCGATGATGGTGTTCTCAAGCACACGGGCGCCTGCGCCGATCTTGCAGTTGTCGCCGATGACCACAGGGTAGCCGATCTCGGCAGTGGGGTCGATCTCCACGTTCTCGCCGATCCAGACGAACTTGCGCTGCTGCGGCACCGGAAACTTGATGCGCACGCGGTCGGCCAGCGCGTCCAGATGGGCGCTGCGATAGGCCGCGAGATCACCGACGTCGCGCCAATAGGAGGCCGTAAGGTGACCGTAGACGGGCCGTTGCTGCTGCAGGAGGAGCGGGAAGAGGGTGCGTCCCAGAAGGTAGAAGGTGCCGCGCGGGATCAGGTCGAAGACCTCGGGCTCGAAGACGTAGAAGCCCGTGTTGGCCATATTGGAGAAGATGACCTCACCCTTGGGCTTCTCGAGGAAGCGGGTAACGCGCCCCTCCTCGTTCAGCAGCACGATGCCGTACTGGGACGGGTCGTCGACCAAGCTCAGCCCGATGGTCGCCAGGGCCTTCTTGTCCTTGTGCGCCTTCAGCAGGCGGCCGATGTCCATGTCGGAAAGATCGTCGCCGCCCACCACGATGAAGGTATCGTCCTTCAGGATTTCCTCGGCGCGCTTCACGCTTCCAGCGTCGCCCCAGAGCTGCTCCTCGCGCTGGTAGTGGAGGTTCACTCCGAAGCGGCTGCCGTCGCCGAAGTAGGCCTCGATCTGGTCACCCAGATAGTGCAGGTTGACCACGATATCGACGATGCCGTGGTCGCGGAGCATGTAGACGATGTGCTCCATGACGGGCCGGTTCA
>JAPLCQ010000031.1 GCA_026392115.1 Armatimonadota bacterium
GAGGCCCGAGCCACCAGGGCTGGCGCGGTGCAGCGTGCGACCGAGGGCTCGAAACGACTGCCCGATGGCCCGGCGCCCGGGCAGGAAATCGGCACGCCGGCGTCGCAATGAAGCCCGCGAGGCCGGAGCCCGGACGGGTCGGCCCGATCAAATCGCAGGAGTGCGCAAGCCCATGCCCAAGATCGCCTTCATCGGAGCCGGCAGCCTCGGCTTTACCCGCGGCCTCGTCAGGGATATTCTGACCTTCCCGGCCCTGGCCGACTCGACCATCAGCCTGATGGACGTCGACCCCGACCGCCTCGAGTTCGCCAAGACGGCCGTGACGCGCATCGTCGAGGCGGGCAACTACCCCGCCAAGGTCGAGGCGCACCTGGACCGCCGCGCCGCGCTCGAGGGCGCCGATGCCGTGCTCTGCACCATCCTGGCCGCGCCGGTCAGCGTTTGGCGGCACGACATCGAAATACCCATGAAGTACGGCGTCGACACCAACGTGGGCGACACGCGGGGCCCGTCGGGCACCTTCCGCGCCATCCGCACCATCCCGGTCATGCTCTCCATCTGCCGCGACATGGAGGAGGTCTGCCCGGACGCCATCCTGCTCAACTACACCAACCCCATGGCCATGCTCTGCCGCGCCATGCTGGGGGAGACCAAGATACGCCTGAGCGGCCTCTGCCACAGCGTGCAGGGGACGGCCCACATGCTGGCCCACTGGATCGGCGCGCCGACCAACGAGATCACCTACCTCTGCGGCGGCATCAACCACCAGGCCTTCTACCTCGACTTCAAGTGGAACGGCAAGGACGCCTACCCGCTGATCCGCGAGGCGGTGGAGCGGCCGGACGTGAGCAACGAGGAGCAGGTCCGCAACGAGCTCTTCCGCCACCTGGGCTACTACGTCACCGAGAGCAGCGGCCACAACTCCGAGTACGTCGCCTGGTTCCGCAAGCGCCCCGACCTCATCGAGAAGTACTGCACCCACGGCACCGGCTGGAACCCCGGCAAGTACGGCTACATCATGGATGAGTACCTGCGCCGCGAGGGGACCTGGCAGGCCGACATCAAGGCCGAGATGGAGCGGAACGAGCCCGTCAACCTGCAGCGCGGGCATGAGTACGCCGCCTCGATCATTAACGCCACCTGCGGCGACGGCGCCCTCATCGAGTTCAACGGCAACGTCCTGAACCACGGGCTCATCGACAACCTGCCGCGGGGCTGCTGCGTGGAGGTCCCGGTGATGGCCAGTAAGCGCGGCCTCGATCCCATGCGCGTGGGCGCCCTGCCGGCCCAGTGCGCGGCGCTCATCTCGATCTCGGCGCAAAACGAGGAGATGGCGGTGCACGGCGCGATCACCGGCGATGCCCGCTCGGTGTTCCACAGCATCTGCTTCGACCCTCTGACCTCGGCGGTCCTCTCCCTGGCGGAGATCAAGTCCATGGTCAAGGAGATGTTCGAGGCATCCAAGGACTACCTGCCCCAGTTCACGTCGTTCGACTTCTAGGGCCTGCATCTCCGCGGGGCCGCGCCACACCTGCGGCCCCGCCTATGCTCGCCGCCCCGGCTCAGGGCTTGCGGTCGCCGTGGAGCTGGTCGAACAGGGTCAGCCGCCGCTTCTTGCGCGGCGTCGATGCCTTGCGCGCTTCCGGAGTGTTCATCAGGTCCGTCAGCGAGTGGAAACGCATGGCGTCTTTGGGCTGCACCCACTGGAACAGGGCGTCGGGGAGCTTGGGATTGGCCTCCACGCGGTTCTCGTAGGCGAAGTGGACGTCGGGCGGAGGCAGTGGGTCCTCGTCAATGAGGAACTCGCCGGGGTTGTCGGGGTCCGGCTCGGGCGGCTTCTTCTCCCGCGGCGGCTGGGGGCGGGCCACGGCGTCGAAGGCGAAGCGGCGGATGAGGCGATCCTCCTTGCCGATGGCGATGCGCGCGGTCGACACGTAGACCGGGTCGCTCATGTCCGCCACCAGCATGTGGCAGAGGACGCCGTCGGAGGTCTCGTCGGCCTCCAGTCTCATCGACTTGCTCTCCTCCATCAGCGCCTGGCTGATGTCCAAGCCCGTGAAGGCCGCCACCTCCAGGCTGGGGGAGAGCGTCTGCAGGCCCTCGAAGTCCTTCGGCGCGGGCGCCTCGGTGAAGTTGTTGGCCACCTGCTGGTAAGTGTAGAACGTGCGCCCGTCGCAGACGAACCGGGTCAAAGCCGGTTGCGGCAGGCCCGGAGTTCGGGCGCGTATCTCAAGCACCATCCGGTTCGGACGCCGCGCCTCGAAGAGCGCGCTCACCAGCGAGGCCGCCGCCGCCGCCACGGTGGAGGTCTTGGTGTAGGTGGTCTCCTGGCGCAGGGACCGGAGCTTGCGGTAGGCGGCCACCGTGCCTGACAGCAACTCCCGGACCTCGGGCGGGGCGGGTACCACGGGGATGACGGGCGCTTGCGCTCCGGCCGGCGCGGTGGCGGCCAGCGCGGAGAGGGCTGCGGCGACCGCCCGCAGGCGGCTCATCCCCGCACGGCCCGGCCCTGGCCTGCGGGCCGCTGGGTGGCGCGGCGAAGGCGCGCGAGCTGAAAGACGGCCGCACGGCTCACCTGGCTGTCGGGGTCCTCGGCCACGTCGCGCAGCGTCCACACGATGCTCTCGCGGACCTCGGGCGTTGTGGTGCGGAGCCGCGCCGTCTGGGTCAGGGCGGCGGCTGCCAGAACGCGCCACAGGCGCTCCGTGCCCATAAGCAGAATCCTGCGGCATGTGGCAAGGTCGCCCAGACCCGCGTAGACGCTCCGCACGCGCGCCTGAAGCCGCTCCAGCGACCGGGAGTAGTTCTGGGCCGCCACCGACCGGGCGACGTCACGCGGGCCCCGGCAGAGCGCCATCTGGGCCAGCGCGAGCTGCTCGATGCGGATGCCGCCGTCCACGTCCGTCAGCGATCCCGGCCTCTGGCGCATATGGGCGCCCAGCCGGACGATCCGGGCGCAGATGGCCATGGCCTTGTCGCGCCGTCCCGCGTGCAGCCGCCGGTCGGCCTCGCGGACGGCGGCCATGGCGAAGGCCTGCAGCGGCTCCGCGTGGGCGGCCACCTGCATGGTGTCGGCGGTCAGCGCCATGGGGTGGGGCTCGGAGCCCGGCTCCGTCAGAATGGTGAGGGCCGGCGCACCGTCGCGCTCGACATAGAAGTCCGCTTGGCTCTGGCGCGAGCCGAGCGTCAGGTCGCACATCTCGGCCGCGCTCAGCGGCGGCAGGTTCAGCCCTTCGTATCCCGCCGCCACGCTTCCCTTGGTGCGCCGCCGCCGCTGGTAGGAGTTGACGGCCTGCAGGTACCAGGCGGCCGCGTTGCCCGTGCCGGTGGCAGGCTGCGCCACGGCGTCGGTGGACACCTCGGTGGCGAACGCCTTCGACGCGGGCCGCGACAGGGGTAGCCGCGAGACGGGGCAGAGCGCCTGGGCCGAAGCGGCAGGCGCGCCGATATCCAGAATCGCCGCCGCCGCGGCGAGCCACACAGAGCGCATTAGTCGACCCATACCGCGCTCCGTCCGATGAGGCCCTTCAGCGTGACCTGCAGGTCGTCGGTGGCCTCCACGCGGAAGCCGGCCATCACTCGGCGCGGCCCCGCGGGGTCGGCGACATGGACGCAGACGCCGGTGGTCCCCGGGTGCTGCAGCAGCGTCGTCCTCATGAAGCCCAGGACACCGGCCTGCTCGGGATTGATCCGCACGTTCAGCGTCTGGCCGCTGTTCGTCGCCGAGCGGCTCGGAAGCAGCGTCACCATATCCGCCACGATCTCGGCTTCGCGCTCCGACGAGTTTTCCTCCCCGGCTCCGATGCTCTCGCGGAACTGGACCCGGCCCATGACCTGGACCACGGCGTCCTTTACGAGCACGGCCCCGCACTCCTTGTAGGTGGAGGCGAAGACGGTGACCTGAACCTCGCCGGTCAGGTCCTCGACCACGACGTGGGCCATGGTGTTCTTGTTGCGGTCGACGCGCGCCCGTACCTCGGCGATCACCCCGGCGATGGTGACCACGCTGTCCTTCTCCTGCTCCGAGAGGTCCTCTGTAGCGACCGCGCCGGCCCGGCTCAGCCGCTCCTTGTGGTCGGCCAGCGGATGGCCCGATATGTAGCATCCCAGCAGGTCCCGCTCGGCCCGGAGCCGCACGTCGGCGGGGTAGTCGGACATGTCGGGCAACGGCTCGTCGGTCTCGTCCACGGAGCCGTCGTCGAAGAGGCTCGCCTGACCGCTGTTCCGCGCCCTCTGCTTCGATGCGGCCAGCCGCATGGCGTCGTCCAGCCCCTGCGACAGAGCGCGCCGCACGGGGTGGATCGATCCCAGCGCGCCGCACTGGATCAGCGAGTCGATGCAGGACTTGGTCATGCCCTTGCGCGCCGTGGTGCGCTCGCAGAAGTCGGCCAGCGAGCGAAAGGCGCCGCCGTCGGCGCGGGCCGCCATGATGGCCTCGACGGCCGTCTTGCCCACGCTCTTGATGGCCGCCAGGCCGAACCGGATGGCGTCGCCCTCGCGTGCGAACTCAACGTCGGAGCGGTTCACGTCCGGCGGCAGGATGGTGAGGCCCATGCGCGAGCACTCCGCCAGACAGCTGCGCATCTTGTCCGGCTTCTCAAGGTAACAGGTGAGCAGGGCGCACATGTACTCGATAGGGTAGTGGGCCTTCAGGTAGGCGGTCTGGTAGGCGACCATGGCATAGCAGACGGCGTGGGCCTTGTTGAAGGCGTATCCGGCGAAGGGCTCGATGAGCTTGAAGATGCGCTCGGCCTGCGCCTCGGTCCGGCCAAGCTCCAGGGCGCCCTTGATGAAGTCCGCGTGGGACTTCTCCATGTCGGACGCCTTCTTCTTGCCCATGGCGCGCCGCAGCAGATCGGCCTTGCCCAGGCTGAAGCCGGCGAAGACCCGCGCGATCTGGAGGACCTGGTCCTGATACACGATGACCCCGTAGGTCTCCTTCAGGATCGGCTCCAGACAGGGGTCGGGGTACCGGATCGTCTCGGAGCCGTGGCGGCCCCGGACGAACGTGGGGATGTGCTCCATGGGGCCGGGCCGGTAGAGCGCCACCATGGCGGCCAGGTCGCGGACCGAGCCGGGACGTAGCGCGGCGATGTTCCGCCGCATGCCCGCGCTCTCCAACTGGAAGACGCCCTTGGTGTCGCCCCGCGCCAGCAGGGCGTAGGTCGCCTCGTCGTCCAGCGGCAGCGTCCGTGGGTCCAGCGCAACGCCCATGGACTTGCGGATGTTCGCTACGGCCCGCCCGAGGATGGTGAGGTTGATGAGACCCAGGAAGTCCATCTTCAGGAGGCCGATCTCCTCCAGCGTGCCCGCCGAGTACTGCGTCACCAGACCGCCGTCGGTCGACTTCTGGAGCGGCGTGTGCTCGACCAGAGGGTCCGCAGAGATGACGACGCCGGCCGCGTGTACCGAGGAGTGCCTCGCGATGCCCTCGAGGCGCAGGCAGGTATCGACGAGATGGCGGATCGGCCGGTCGCGGTCGTACAGCTCGCGGAACTCGGCGTTGCTCTCCAACTCGCCCGCGATGCCGCCCGACTTGGCGTTGCCCTTCACCAGGCCCACGATCTTGTTCACTTCGCTGATGGGCATGTCCAGGGCGCGGCCCGCGTCCTTCATCACGGCCTTGGCCTGCAGCGTCCCGAAGGTGACGATTTGCGCCACTCGGTCGGCGCCGTACTTCTTGGTGACGTACTCCATCACCTCGCAGCGCCGGGCGTCCTCGAAGTCCATGTCGATATCGGGCATGCTGACGCGCTCGGGGTTCAGATACCTCTCGAACGTGAGGCCGTACTCGATGGGGTCGATATCGGTGATGCCCGCCGCGAAGCTGACCAGCGAGCCCGCCGCCGAGCCGCGCACGCCGAAGTGAATCTCCTGGTCCCGGGCGAACTGCGCGAAGTCGGCCACGATGAGGGTGTACGCGGCGTAGCCCATCTCCTTGATGACGCCCAGTTCGAAATCCAGGCGCTCGCGGTACTCGGGCGTGGGCTCGCCCACCAGCCGCGAAAGCCCCTGCGTCGGGAAGCCCGGGCGCGGGCATGGAGAGGCGGCCGAAGGTCAGGTCCAGGTTGCATCGGTCGGCGATCGCCGCGGTGCGTTCCATGGCCTCTCGGTGCTCAGGGAGTGCTGCGGCCATCTCGGCGGCCGACTTCATGTAGAACTGCTGGGAGTCGTAGCGCAGGCGCTTGGCGTCGTCCATCTTCGCGCCCGTGCCCACGCAGAGCAGCACGTCGTGCGCGTAGTGGTCGTCGCCGTTCAGGTAGTGGATGTCGTTGGTGACGACCGTCTGCAGGCCCATCTCCCGCGCCAGCTTGGGCGCCAGTTCGCGCACCTTCTCCTGGTCGCGCAGGCCGTGCGCCATGATCTCCACGAAGTACCGATCCGGCCCGAGCAGGTCGCGGTAGAAGGCCGCGGCCTCCTGGGCGCGCGCCATGTCGTCCGCCACGATGGCGTCGCTGATATCGCCGGCCAGGCACCCGCTCAGGGCGATGATGCCCTCGTGCCGCTCCGCCAGGAGGTCGCGGTCGATGCGCGGCTTGCTGTAGAAGCCGTCGACGGCCGCCGTGGAGACCAGGCTGAGCAGGTTGCGGTAGCCCGTCAGGTTCTCCGCCAGCAGCACCATGTGGTAGCTGTTGCGGCCCTGACGCGGGGTCTTGTCCTTGTGCGACCCCGGCGCCACGTAGGCCTCCACGCCGACGATGGGCTTGATGCCCGCGCCCCTGGCGGCCTTGTAGAAGTCCAACGCCCCATACATGACGCCGTGGTCGGTCAGCGCCAGCGCCGGCATGTCGAGTTGGGCCGCCCGCTTCACCAGGGCGCCCAGCCGGGCGGCTCCATCCAGAAGCGAGTACTCGGAATGCGTATGCAAATGGACGAACGGTGGCGGCGGCATGGGATCGAAACACAACCTGTCGGGCGAACCTGGAATCACCGGCGTCTGGGGTGCGCCCCCTCCATCCCGGCGCGGCGGGGACCTGCGGCGGCAGATGCGGATTGTCGGACCGTTCAGTGTATTCGCGCCGCCTGCCCGAGTCAAGGGCCTCCGACGGGGAGCCGCCGGGCCGTCGGGTACATTAGCCGTCAGAAGATGGGGCGGCCCCCACGCCACGCTGGCGCCGCCCGGGGAGATTCCAAGGCCTTGCTGCTCAGCTACCGGATCGTGCGCGCCCGCGCCGTCCCCTGGACCCGATCGCCGTGGGTGCGTCGATCCATAGTTGTCCTCCTGCTCTGTTGCGTTGGAGCGGGCTGCTCCGGGCTGGGGCCCACGCTCTCCGGCCACCGCGGCTCCGGCCACGGCGACTCCGCCGATGAGGCCCTGGAGCAGGGCAACCCCGTTCGCCGCGAGATCGCGCTGACGATCGACGACGGCCCCCACGAGCCCATCGCCCGGCAGTTCCTGGACATCCTCCGCGCCGAGGGTGTTCGCGCCACCTTCTTCGTCGTCGGCAAGCGCGTCCGCGAGCACCCGGGCGTCGTGGCCCGGATGGTGGGCGAGGGGCACGAGGTGGGCAGCCATACCGCGACGCACCAGCGCCTCGACACGCTCACGGAGGTCCGGATCCGCGCTCAGTTGGTCGGCTGCGAGGAGGCGGTGAGAGCCGCTTGCGGCCGCCGGATGAATCTGCTGCGCCCGCCCGGCGCACGGTACAACGCCACCGCGGCCCGCGTCGCCGAGGAGGCTGGCTACCATCTGGTCGGCTGGACCGTGGCAGCCAAGGACTTCGTGGAGGTCCCCTCCGACCTGATCGTCGACCGCGTGCTCGCGTCGGTCGGCAACGGGAGCATCATCCTCTTGCATGACGACTACCCGGAGACGGTTACGGCGCTGCCACGCATCATTCGTGCGCTGAAACGCCAGGGCTACAGGTTCGTCACCGTCTCTGAGATGCTGGCCCACCTGTCGCCGCCCGTCCGTCTGGAGCGGAACCCGCCCGCTCCGGAGGAGCCCATACCGGCGCTCGTGGAACCCGGCGAGGCGTCACAGCCGTAACTGAGATCAAGCCGACTGAGGATGGGTGCCATGGACCTGACTACGCCGTTCAGACGTGAAGCCAGGAATGATGTCCGTGAGTTCGACGGGTTGGTGCGCAAGTGCCACCGCCAGGCCTACAACATCGCCTACAGGTTGGCCGGCAACCATGCAGACGCGGAGGACCTGACGCAGGAAGCCTTCATCCGTGCGTACAGGTTTTTTGATCGCTACAATCGCGAGATGCCGTTCGAGAACTGGCTCTACCGCATCATCTCGAACGCCTTCATCGACAGCGTGCGGCGCCGGCCCAAGGCGCGGCTGCAGTCGCTCGACCAGCCGATCATGCGCAACGGCGTCGAAACGCAGGTCTATCTCGAACTGCCGGACGAGAGCGCGAACCCGGAAGGTCAGATCATGGAGCGAGAGATCGACGAGCCACTCCAGAGGGCTCTCTCCACGCTCCCCCACGATTTCAGGCAGGCTGTGGTCCTGGCCGATATCGAGGGCTTATCGTATGAGGAGATTTCGGAGACCATGGGCTGTTCCCTCGGTACCGTGCGCAGCAGGCTGCATCGCGGCCGCAAGGCGCTTCGGGCCGCCCTGGGCCCCGGGTTCACCCGCAGGTCCATCGGAGCGCTGCCTTGAACTGCCGCAGAGTGCATGGTCTTCTTTCAGCCTACATTGACCGCGAGGTGACGGGGCGCGAGATGCTCGCCATCCGGTCCCACCTCTCCTGTTGCCCCGAGTGCGCCGATGAGTGCGAGTCGCTTACCTGTACCAAGGAAGCCGTCTCGGCCCTGCGGACCCGGGCGCCGCAGACCGACCTTGAGACGCTGATCCTGAGCCGTGTCGCTCGTGAGCGCCGCGCTCCCGCTGTCTGGCCCGCGCTCGCGGTCGCCTCGTCCGACCGTGTGCGGCAGGCCAGGCTGGCCGCCCTGGCCGCCGCGCTGGCGGTCACCGCGCTGGGCCTCTCCGTACGCAACACGCTGGTGGAACAGGCGGCCCGGCGCCACGCCATCGCCATGCGGCAGCCGACGGGCCAGGCCCAGTCGGTGGCTGACTGGAACGTCGAGGCGCTGCACAACGGCCTGGAACGGCAGTCGGTCTCCACCTGGGCCGTGCCTGCATCCCGGGTCGAGACGCTCGGCTCCCAGCCGTAGCACGAGGGCAAGGCCCCGCGTGAGGCGCTCCGCCGCCATATCCCTGGCGCTTCTCGGGCTCGCCGGTCCGGCGCTGCAGCCGCCCGCGACGGCCTCCGGCGCCGCGGGACCCACGGTCACCGAGGCCTGGGAGGCGCTGTCCCGCAGCCTTCGGAGTGTCGCCCTCACCGGCGAGAAGCTCGTCATCACCACCGATGCCGAGGGCGGACTGCGCGTGCTCACGCGCCGCGTGGCTCAGGCGTCCGACGGTCGCAGCCTCCAGACCACGCTGAAGCCCCGCGCCGAGAAGGGCGGCTTCGCTTGCGACGACGGCGTCTACCTCCGCACCTACGATATCCAGAACGGCTCCATGCTCGTGCGGCGAAGCCTGCAGCGGCGTCCATCCCACAGCGCCGCGTCTTGGAAGCTCAACCTTGCCAAGCGCAGCTACAACCTCGTGATGGAGGGCGTCGAGCGCGTGGCCGGCCGCACGTCCCTCCGTCTGGCGCTGGATCCCTATAGCCGCACGGGCCTCACCATCCGGGTCTGGCTCGACCGGGCATCCGGCGCCGAACTGCGCCGCGAGGAGTTCGACCCGGCGGGCAACTCGGTCCACGCCGAGATGTTCACCTCGGTCTCGATCCTACCGCCCGGTCGCGCTCCGGCGGTCTCCTGCCCCCGGCCGCGGCGTGCGAGGCTCGAGAGCGTCATCGGCATCCGCGCCTCCAACGACCTGCATGAACTGTCGCGGCGGGCGTCGTTCCATGTGCGAGTGCCGGCCCATGTTCCACCGGGCTTTGAGTTCGAGCAGGGCACCGTCGCCATCGTGGACGGTCGCAGGGCCGCCATTCTGCGCTACACGAACGGGCTGGCCGCGGTGACCTTGGTGGCCACTCCCGTGCCTCCGCGCGCCATGGCCGCGCCCGAGCACCGTGCCAGGCGCATCGCCGCGGGGCACTGGCGCGTGGACTGGTCCGGGCCGGACATGGACATTGTCGTCATGGGGCCGTGCGGGCCGGATGATCTGCTGACCATGGTGGCCGATCTCGATGCGGCTTCGGAGAGCGCCTTCGTCACGCGCATGGCCGCCGAGTCCGGCTTTCCCGGCCGGCTTGTCTCCGCCATGCGCGGCTCCGGCCTGACCCGCGACACCGTACACGCCATTCTGGAGATCGCCCGGCGCTCCGGCAAGCCCGTCGAGACGGTCTGGGCCTACGTTCGCGCCGGGCATGGCTGGCAGAGCGCCGCCTCGCGGGCCGGCATCCCGCCCACTGCCATTCAGGGGCGTCTGAACGGCGCCCGCTGAGGCGGTTACAGCGTCATGTGCTCACGGTAGACTTCGAGGCTGTAGAGGAAGTCCTGGTAGCCGATGTTCGTCGAGAGCGAGTGGTCCGATGCGTAGACGAACCTCGCGCCGCGCTCCTTCAGGCCCTCCACGAAGGCCGTTACCCCCTCGCGGATCACCGTGCGGTCGCCGCTCTCCAAGATGCGCGCGTCCAGCCCGCCCACCCAGGCAAGCCGGTCGCCGTACTTCTCGGTCAGCCTGAAGAGGTCGTTCCCGGCCTTCACCTCCATGGGGTTCAGCGCGTCGAACCCGGCTTCCACGACCAGCGGGACCGCAGGCTCGGTGAAGCCGCAAGAGTGGAGCACCACGGGCAGGTCGTAGCCGTGGAAGAACTCCACCATCTCGGCGTAGTAGGGGAAGATGAGCTTGGAGAGCGTTTTGGGGCTGGCGAAGAGCGCCTGTTTGTACCCGAGGTCCTCGTAGAGCCAGACGCCGTCCGGCTTGCCCGCCTCCTCGATCAGAATCTTGTACGCCCACTTGTAGAGGTCCGTGTAGACGCGGCAGTAGTCGTGAATCCAGTCGGGGTCGGTGACGAGGGCGGTGTACATGATGGTGTCGCCCAGGCTGCCGCGCATGTTCTCCCAGATAAACTGGTTCCCATAGCTGCACCAGCGGCCCTTGGCGCGCCAGTGCTCCAGATTCTTCCGGACGGCGTCGAGGTCGCCCAGCCGCGAGCGGTCCGGGTTCATGAGCAGGGGACGGTACTTGGTCTCCCACACCTCGCGGCAGGTCATGTCGAAGTCGATGTGCTCCGGCGTGCCGCTCTGATGCTTCCACCACTTGAGAAGGCCGCCCGCGCCGTTGCGCACGACGCGCCAGGCCTCGGTCTCCTCCACCACCTCGCTGAAGCCCTGCATGGGCTGCCAGTCGAACCATCCTCCGCAGCCGACCATATCGAAGCCGAAGTGCTCCACGATCTCCACGGCGTTGCCGTTCTCGTCCGTGGGCATTCCCTCGGAGACCCAGCGTGTGATGGTGTCGCCCCAGGGGGAGTCGTGGCAAGGTGCGTGGTCCGCCGGCCGATGCCGGAGCAGGCTGTCGATGGCCTCACGACCGGTCTGCATGGTGCGCTCCTGTTGGCGGCGATTGCCGCGGGTTGCCGTAACATTCGACTCGGTTGGCCGCGTAACCTGCTCAAGGCGGGCCAACCGCCTGCGCTCTCTGGGTATCCTGTCCCTATTGTGCCGGCACGGGCCGTCGAGGCTCCTGCGTCGCCCGTGATTCCAACTCTCTGGAGGTCATCTGATGAGGTTCCCGCGCGCTGTCGCGCTCTGCTCTCTGTTGTCGCTCGCCGCGGCTTCGGCCATCGCCGGGCCGCTGCTGAACGCCGGATCGCCCGCTCCGGCCATCAAGGGCGCGTCCTGGACCGTCGGCAAGCCGCTGAACGCTTTCGCCAAGGGCTCGCTCTCGGCACTGGTCTTCTGGTCAGCCACGGGCGACCAGGATATGCAGGTGCTTCAGGGCCTGGCCGAGATGACGAAGCGCTACCCGAACGTTCGCTTCGCCGTGGTGGCCGTGCAGGATCCCACCGGCGCCGAGCCCATCCGCAAGGCCGCCGCGGCGGCCAAGGCCGCCGGCCTGACCTTTGGCCAGGACACCAGCGGCGCGCTCTCCAAGGCGTGGCTCGTGGCCGCCGATGAGCAGGATATGCCCATGGCGTTCCTGGTGGGCAAGGACGGCAACCTGGCCTGGATCGGCGACCACCGAGGCGGACTCGACTGGTCCTTGCGGCAGAGCGAGGCCGGCAAGTGGAATGTGGCCCAGTTCGCCAAGGAGCGGGCGAAGGAGAAGGCCGACAACGCCCGCTATGCCCGCATCATGACCCTGGTCCGCTCGGGGAAGCCCAAGGAGGGGCTGGCCGACCTGGACAAGTGGATGGCCTCCGACAAGGAGATGGCCAAGCGCATGGTGCTGGTGCGGTTCGACATCCTGATGCGCGCCGATGAGCCGGCGGCCTACAAGTACGGCCGCGTCCTGCTCACCGGGGAGCTGAAGGACCAGTCGGGCCTGCTCTGGCTCATGGCCCGTTCCATCGTGGACGACAACCCGATCCTCAAGAAGCCCGACTTCAAGCTGGCCCTGGACCTCTCGCAGCGCTCCGCCGAGATCACCCAGTTCAAGGATGCCAATATCCTGACTGCGCTGGCCTACTCGCACTTCAAGCTCGGCAATGTGGCCAAGGCCCTGGAGCTTCAGGAGAAGGCCATGCCCATCGCGGAGGCCAACAAGGAGATTCCGGAGCAGGTGAAGGCCACCATGCGGCAGCGGCTGCAGCTCTTCCGCTCAAAGAAGGCCGGCAAGTAGCCATGTAGCCGGCGGCCGCACACAAAAGGGAAGGGGACCGGCGAGCCGTCTTGCCGGTCCCCTTCGTGCGTCAACGCGCCGCCAGGCTCAGTTGCCGCCCGATGCGCCTCCCTGGGGCTGCAGCCAGTAGGTCACCTGAAGCGTGCCGCTCCCGGTGGTCTTCTTCAGCGGCCCCTTCTGCACGTAGACATACGGTGGCGGCAACTTGGTGGCCGTTACCGTGTAGTCGCCGCCGGGGACTACCAGCTCGGCCCGTCCGGCCGCATCGGTGGGCGCATAGACGTCCACCGCGCCGGAGGCCGATCGTGCCCGTACCGTGGCGCCGATGACCGGCTTCATGCTGGAGGGTTCCTCCACCACGAGCGCCTGGACGGTCAGCGGAGTGGCGGCCGGAACGGCCAGGGCGTACCAGCCTGTGGCGGCCGGCGCCGAACCCTCGAAGCTGAAGCCCGTCGGCGCCCGGTTTGCGGCGCCGACCAGGCTCCAGACCCCCGTTGCCGCGTCGAGATGGTAGAGGCCCGCGCTGGTCAGTCCCGCGGCGCCCGCGGCATCCAGGGTGATGGTCACGGACAGTGTCTTGCTTGCGTCCAGCGCCACGGCGGCGCCGGATGGATCGGTGATGCTGAGGCAGGCTCGACCCAGTGTCGTTCGAGCTGGCCCTGCCGCCGAGCCGGGCGCGGAGGTTGCGAAGCCGGCATCCGACGGCATCACGGCGGTGACGCTCACGTTGACGGTGGCGGCGGTGGTCTTCAGCGCGGAGGCTGAAAGGCTGATGCCGGCGCCTGTGCCGTCGCCGCGGTTGTGGACCGCGCCGATTGTGCCTTTGGCGGCCTCGGCTGACGACGGCCGCGCCGCGGTCAGAGTGGGGTGCCACTGGCTGGTCTGGCCGACAGCCACCGGGACCCGCGCCACGGAGGGCGTGTAGCCCGCCGCCCGGTAGGTCACAACGGCGGAAGCCTCCGGCAGGTCATTGAGCCGGTAGAGGCCGTCGCCGTCGGTCGTGGCGGTGGCTCCCAGGGCGGTCACCGCGCAACCGGCGATCGGCCTGCCTGCGGCGTCCTTGACGAAGCCCTGCAGCGAACCCGAGGTGGCTCCGCCACCGCCGCAACCCCAGAGCGCGGCCAGTGCGGCGGCCGACGCCAATGCCGTTGTCATGCGCCAGGTGCGGCTCATCGAAGCACCTCCGAGCCGGCGCCGAACCAGTTACCGGAAGGCAGCAACCGGTAGCGGTTCGTGAAGCCGTCGATCAGGTCCGGTCCGATGGAGAGCTCCTGCGCGGTCTCATCGGCCAGGTAGAGGAAGTTGGACGACTGCATGGCCGACCGCAGCGTGTAGTCCAGGTAGCTCGGGGTGCGCACCCGAAGCGCCGACGGCCTCGATGGCTGCACCCTCGGGCCAAGCGGCAGCGAGACGCGCAGGCCGATGGTGTCGGACCGGGACGTGGAACGCAGGGCCAGCGCCACCTGGGTCTGGCCGAAGAAGCGGACCAGGTCGATCCCCGCGCCGGAGTCGGCCGAGAGGAACCTGCCGCCCAGGAGCCGGACGTAGGCGTTCCAAGCAGGCAGCGAGTAGATGGCCTCGGCCACCGCGTAGGGCCGGTTCTCCAGCAGGTCGTTGTTCGCGAAACCGCCGGTGGCCCGCAGCAGGAGCCGCGACGTGGGGGCGTGGAGAAGCTCCAGCACGGCGCCGTCGGACGACATCGGGTACCGGCCGGCCGAGATCTGCGCCAGCCAGCCGGCCGCCGGCGCGAACGCGTAGGCCACGATGGCCCGGTCCGTGCGCAGCTTCTTGGATTCGTAGCGATAGAGGTCGCCGCCCAGGGGCAGGCTCATGCGGGCGTTGGCGACGGCGCCTCGGCCCAGCTGCACGGTGGCTTCGGGGCGAACCGAAATCCCGAACTTGGCCACTCCGGTCTCGGTGCCGATCTGCGTCTTGATCCCAGGCCCGACCTCCAAGTCCGTGCGGCCGGTCAGGGCGTTCAGCGCCGCGCCCTCAACGCCGGCGGACTTGCCGGGCAGGAAGACGCGGTCGCACTGGGCAGCGAACTGCTCGGCGGACATGCTGCCCGAAGCGAATGATCGGTAGGCCGCCGGGGATGTCGCGACTTCGGCCAGCGCGATGCCGCGCCGCTGCGGCACAAGCCGCCATGTCGTGGCTTCCGCCGGAGCGCTGCCGGCCAGTGCGCCGAAGACGGCCAGCATGCCGTCGGCCTCGTCCAGCGTGTAGACGCGGTTCTCGTAGGCGACCGTCAGCGTGCCGCCGGAGGTTGCCGTGCGGACATCCTCCATGCCCAGCGCCGCCACGGCCTGCGCCACGGCATCGGCCGAGCCCGCCGATGCGGTCGGCGCGGTCGCCGGGCGGCGGATCGGCAGACTGGTGAGCGGGGCCGCAAAGCCCACGGTCACCGTCGTGCCCGCGTTCGTGTCGGCCGCGCGGAGCCACGTGCGTCCATGCTGCAGCACCACGCCGGCGTTGGCGCGATCGCCGTCGAACTCGGCCTGCAGCGTCAGCCACGGGTAGAGCGAACACTGGGCGCCGGCAAGCAGGCCCTTGTTGCCCCCTGCCGAGCCGCCCAGCGTCAGTGCCGTGCGGTCGTTGAGGACCCGCCAGGTGGCCACGGCGTAGGCCGTATTCTCGCTCTCGAAGTTGCGACCGGCATCGACGACGCCGATGGCGATGGCGGGCCTGCCCGCTCCGCCGGGCCTGATCTGGTACTTCCCGTGGAGGGCCAGGTCGGTGGCGAGCGACGGCGAGCTGAGGCTGAGCGAGAGCTCCGTCCTCGGGAGGACGCTCATGCCGAGGGAGTAGTTGACGCGCCCGGCCATGGACTTCGACAGCCCACCGTAGGGCGGCGTCCAGACCAGGTGGTAGAGTCCGTCAGGCAGGATCTCGGCGGTCGGGACGCGGATTAGCCCGGTCAGACCGTTGATCGTAGCCGGCTGCGTAAGGGGCGCGGGCGGCTCCTGGCAGAGCGCGCCGCAGGCCACAAGGGCCAGCCCCGCCGCTGCCGAGAAGGTAAGCGCCGGCGATCTGGGCACGTTGGTCACCTCTCAGAGTAGATTTCCAGCTGCAACAGCCGTCATGGTAACACGCACGCGCCCGGTAGTCAATGAGTCGCCCGCCGAGTCGCCCCTTCAGCCCCGACTTCCAGTGGCTCGGGCCTCCGCGCCCGAATCGGAATCCATGGAGGATTTCACGCCGCGCCGTCGAATGATACATGGTTAGGCGACACCGCCGTATCCGAACCGAGAGGAGTACGACCCTATGACGGACAGCGTGAAGAAACCGGAGGCCGCGATCGGGGCGCGCCTGTCGGTGATGATGTTCCTGGAGTTCTTTGTGTGGGGCGGCTGGTACGTGACCGTCGGCAACTACATGGGCGAGAACGGCCTGAAGGACAGCATCGCCTGGGCCTACTCGCTTTGCCCCATCGCGGCCATCATCTCGCCCTTCTTCACAGGCATGGTCGCGGACCGCTTCTTTGCCACGGAGCGGGTCCTCGGCGTCCTCCAGTTGCTCGGCGGAGCGACGCTGCTTGCGGCGCCGTTGGCCGCACAGAGCGGGCCGACCGCGTTCCTCGCCTGCTTGCTGCTGCACACGCTCTTCTTCATGCCGACCCTGGGGCTCACCAACACGCTGGCCTTCTCGCACATGAACAACCCGGAGAAGCAGTTCCCCATGGTCCGCGTCTTCGGGACCATCGGCTGGATTGTAGCCAACATCGTCGTCAGCAAGATGCTTCACGGCGACTCCACGCCGGTCCAGTTCCATGTGGCCGGCGCCGCCGCCGTGCTTCTCGGGCTCTACAGCTTCAGCCTGCCGCATACTCCCGCGCCGTCTGCCGGCCAGAAGGCGACCCTCCGCGATATCGCCGGACTGGACTCGCTGGCCCTGTTGAAGAAGCCTGCGTTCGCGGTCTTCGTGGCCAGCTCGTTCCTCATCTGCATCCCGTTGGCTTTCTACTATGCGTTCGCGCCCGTCTTCGTAAAGGAGATCGGCTTCAAGGACCCGGCCTTCAATATGTCGTTCGGCCAGATGTCCGAGATATTCTTCATGGTCGTCATGCCGCTCTGCTTTGCGCGGCTGGGCGTAAAGTGGATGCTTCTGGTCGGGATGGCGGCCTGGGTTCTTCGCTACGGCCTCTTCGCCGGTGCGGCCACGACCGGCATGCTTCCGCTCGTGATCGGCGGGATCGTGCTGCATGGCGTCTGCTATGACTTCTTCTTCGTTACGGGCCAGATTTACGTGGACAACGTGGCGTCGACAAAGATCCGCGGTCAGGCACAGGGCTTCCTGGTGCTGGTGACGCAGGGCGTCGGTATGCTGATCGGCGCTCAGGTGGCCGGCAAGCTGGTTGCCGCCTACACCGTGGCCGAGAAGATCAACTGGACCATGGTCTGGGGGATTCCGTGCGTCGCGGCCGGCGTCATCATGCTGGTCTTCGCCGCCACGTTCAAGAGCGGCGACGAGCAGAAGCCGCCTGAGGAGCTGGCTGCCTGACGGTGGCGCCTCGAGGGGCCGGTGCGCAGGAGTGAGCCCGGCCCCTCTTACGTAGAGTTGAGCGACGGCGCCCGGCCGGATATGTCCGGCGGGGCGTCTGCGCGTAAGGCGGAGGTGTTGTGATGGAGTCGATTCCGGGTTGGGTCTTGGTCGGGCTGGCGACGCTCCTGACGCCCGTTGCGGCGTTCGCCATGGCGTGGGCGACCGTGCGCTCGAACAGCCGCTCGGCGGGTCTCGCCAGGCTGGGCGGCGCGTGGGTCGAGGTGGGCGTCCGCGAGAGGCAGATGCCCCGAGGCGCCGATCTCGTCGTCGCGCCCGTGGCGACCGACCTGCGGATGGCAGCCGGCATCGCGAAGTGGGTGCGCGACGCCACGGCGAACGCGGCGCAGAAGGCGGCCGACGCCGTCGGTTCCGCCGCCCGCGGCACGGCGATCCTGGCTCCCGGCGGCCGGTACCGGTTCCGCAACGCCGCCCTGGCCGTCGTCCTCGATGAAGCAAAGCGCTTCTCGGTTGCGGACGTGCAGTCCGCGCTGGAGGCCGCGCTTCGCGTCGGGCGCGAGGCCGGAGCCCGAACGGCGGTGCTGCCCGACCTCGTCGACGACCTCATGCGCCAGCGCCAGGTCGTGACGCTTGAGGAGCGGCGCAGCCTTGCGCGGCTCCTGGCCCCCGCCGTCGTGGCGGCCGCGGCTGGCGCCGGCGCCCTGGGCTACACCAGCGTCACCCTTTGGGTCTACCGCTCGGGCGTGGAGGACATCTATGCCGACGCTCTCCTCGCCGCCGAGGCGGCCGCACTCCCCGCGGCCGCCTGATCCCTACGCGGGCCGCGCGGTGGTGATCCCGGCCGCCGCCAGCGCCCTGTAGAGGTGTCCCGCCGCCGCCTGCGGGTCGGGTAAACCGCGCTTGGTGAGGAGCTGCTCGCGGGGGATGGCCAGCGGCTCGCTCCTGCGGTCCATGGCCACCATGGCCCGGAACATGTCGCCGACGCCGTGCTCCTGCATGTTCAGTTCAAGATTGCCGGTCACGGTCGAGCCGTCCGAGAAGAGCGCCAGCACGACGCCGTCGATCTGGCCCCTGGCCCACTCCGGCGCGGCGAAGGTGTAGCGCACCACGGGCTCGTCGCCCTGCCATGAGACCGGCGTGAAGCCCAGGACATCACGCAGGGCCCGTTGAAGTGCCAGGGTTTCGGGCTGGGGCACGACCTTCAGTTCGGCGGCGCCTCGAGCATCGACGGCCATGGCGATATGCGCCTCGGCCCGGAGTATCCACCCCTCCCGCCGCCGCGAGCATCGCGCCGCTTGCGGCAGCCGGACCGTGAACGCGTGGACGGTCTCCTGCTCCGGCGCGGCCGCTAAGGCTTCGGCTGCCACGCGCCGCTCGATGGTGCGTTCGTGATGTGTGCGGTTCTTGCCGCTGCCCGTCACCCAGAACTCATTGAGGTCGACGGTGAGCTTCTCCACCGCCTGCGCCTCGGCCCCGCCAGCCAGCGTCACCGTGCCCGAGACCTCCCCGCCGCGGTACTGCGACGCGCTCGCCACATCGATCCGAACCCGCGCCCCGCAGATGCCCAGCGTGGCTCCGAGACGTGTCAGCAACGACATAGAATGGTCCTCCATAGCGGCGTTGTCGCCCGCCGCCCGCAGTCGACGGCGACGCGCCCCAAAATCGCGAAAATCGCCCATGGGCCGAGCGTGACGGCCTGTTGACACCCACCTCGCGCGGCGGTATCATTGGGCTCGACCGGATTCTAACGGGTCAGGATGGAATCCCGTGGGGGCGACGACCTCCAGCGTCGCTTCCACGGGAGGCGGGTGTGGCGCCGTGACGGAACACAAGGGCGAATACTGGCTCACCATTGACCCGACCGGGCGCATCGCCTGGCCAGATGCAGTCACGGATGCGTTCGGCTCGACGCTCGTCTTCTCTCGCTGGCTCCACGGTTGCCTCATCGCCGCTCCCGAGGATGTCTGGCAGCGCATCAGCTCCGGCGCCGCGCCGGACGTGCCCGCCGTCGAGGACCTCTTCTTCCGCAGGCTCACCGCCGGCGCCCAGAAGGTGACCGTTGACACCGTCGGTCGCTGCACCGTACCCCGCCACTTGCGTGACTGGGCGGGCATAGCCGAGAAGGGGCCGGTCACGGTGAGCGCACAGGGCGGCTGGGTGGAGATCTGGTCGCAGCCCCGGTTCACGGCGTACCTCGAGCAGACGATGCGCGGGCTGGAGCCGCAGCTCGCGGCCGCTACCCGGCTCGGGCCCGGGCCAGCTGATCGCGAAGGCGCCACGTAGATGGAGGCCTGCGACCGTCATGCCCCGGTGCTCATGGAGGAGACGTTCGACCTCCTGCGGCTGCGACCGGGCGAGACGTACGTGGACCTGACCGCCGGTCTGGGCGGTCACGCCGCCCGAGCGGCTCGGGAAGTGGGACCCGAGGGGATGGTGGCGCTGATCGACCGGGACGCGGAATCCCTGCGCCAGGCCGCCGAGCGCGTGGCCCGCGAAGGGGCGCCTGTTCGGGCGGCCCACGGCAATTATGCAGACCTTAGTGAGCATCTCGATGCCCTCGGTATTGATCGCGTCGACGCGGTGCTGGCCGATCTGGGCCTCTGCGCGGTGCAGCTGGACCCGGGGCGCGGCATGTCGTTCCGCGACGAGACGTCGCTGGACATGCGAATGGACCGCTCCACCGGCATGACGGCGGAAGAGTACCTGAACGATGTAGACGAAGCAGAGCTGGCCCGGGTTCTGCGCGACCTCGGCGACCAGCCCGGCGCGGGCCGCGTGGCGCGAGCCGTGGTGACTGCGCGCGGTCGTGAGCCGATCCGGACGGCGGCCCAGTTCGCTGCGATCGTTGCGGGCTCGGCGCCCCGGCCGGCGGGCCGCTCGCGGACCCACCCCGCGACGCAGGCGATGATGAGCCTGCGCATGGTGGTGAATGCGGAGTTGCCCTCGCTGGAGCGGATGCTGCCCGCGGCGTTGGCCAGATTGCGGGTGGGCGGGCGGATGGCCTTCATCGCGTTCCACAGCGGCGAGGCCAGGATAGTAAAGACATATATTGATCGAATGCGTGGGAAGTGCCAATGTGAGCCCGGGGCTCTGGAGTGTCGGTGCGGGCGCGAGCGCGTGCTGGAGAGCCTGACCCCCAGGGCGGTGAAGCCGTCGGCGGCCGAGATAGCACGGTCGCCCCTGTCGCGGTCCGCTGTGCTTCGGGCGGCGGCGAAGGTGGCGGCTTGGCCCGTTTGAGACGAACCGTGGTTAGGAGGGCAGTATGTCCGCACAGCTAAAGCCACACGCGCACCAGGACAACCAACGCGATCACGCAGTCGAAGCGGCGCGCCTGGCAAGCCTATGAGGCGCAGAAGCCCCTCCGCGACCCGATGCGAGTCGCCGAGTATGTGACTTCCGCGGGACTGCTGACGTATGAGGGGCGTCCGTACATTGTCGAAGGCAGAGGACCGTCGCGGTGACGACCGAGACGACGCAGGTTACCCAGTCCGAGCTCGAGCGGACGCGGTTTGCACTCGCGTTCCTGGTGACGGTGGCCTTGGCCCTGATGCTGGTTACGCGAATCGCGTTGCTGAAGACCGTCGGGCGCGAGCACTGGACACGTGTCGGCGCTGAGATGTTCGGGAAGGGCGGCCCCCCGAAGCCCTCGCGCGGCGCGATCCTCTCGGCAGATAGGGTGGCGCTTGCGGAGACGCGCGAGGAGCCCGAGCTGATCGCCGACCCGATGAAGGTCGCCAACCCCGCGGTCACCGCCGACGCGCTGTCCGGGCGCCTCAGTGCGCCTGCCGCCGACGTGATGCCCTACCTTCAGCGCATCAAGCGGAAGCTGCCCGACGGCAGGATCGTCGACGCCCACTGGCGCCCCATCAAGGTGCCGCTCGAGCCCGTGGCCGCGAGGCGCCTCTGCGACGAACTGCGCACCGTCCAGGCCAATTCGCCGCTGGCCGGCATCTCGGTGAGTTGGAACCAGGTCCGCCGCTACCCATCGGGGCCCGACCTCACGGCGGTGCTGGGGCTCATCAGCGGCCGCGGCGTCGGCCTGTCCGGCCTTGAGTACCAACAGGACAAAGTGCTGCGGCCATCGGCCGGCCGCGACCATCAACCGCCCGCCGACGGTCGGACCATCCAACTCACCATCCGGTCCGACGCTCAGCAGACGGCCATGGCCTGCCTTCGCGAGGGGCTTGCCGCATGCGGCGCCGAGGCCGCGCAGATCATCGTGATGGATCCGTCCACGTCGTCCGTTTTGGCGATGGGGTCACTTCCGTCGCTGGATCCGACGGACCGGAGCAAGCTGCGCACCGACACTCCCGAAGGGCACAGGCTATTCTACGAGATGCTGCGGAACCGATCCCTGGAGCGCTTCGAACCCGGTTCGATCATGAAGCTGGCAACGGCCGCCGCCGCGCTGGACATGGGCGTCATCGGTCCCGGCTTCACGCTCACGTGTACGGGCTCCATTGCCATCGGCAAGAGCCACATCCGGTGCCCGCGGACGGGAAACAAAGGGCCGGCCCACGGTCGCCTGGACCTTCGTGGTGCGCTGGCTCAGTCCTGCAATTGTTATTTCGCAAAAGTTGGCGATTTAATGGGTCGTGAACGTATGCTGCAGTTCCTCGACCATTTTGGTTTCCTCGGGAAGACCGGCTCCGGGCTGCCCGGCGACCGGCGGGCCGTCTTCAGCTTCGGCGGGCCGGACGCCAACGTCATCAGGGCGAAGGACCGCGGCACCGTGGCGCGCATCGCCTTTGGGCAGGCGATCTCAGTGAGCCCGCTATCGCTCATGCGGGTCTATTGCGCGCTGCTGACGGACGGCAAGCTCCGCCCGGTGCGCCTTGTAGACCGGCACCTGGGCCCGGACGGCAAGACCCTCTGGACCGCTCCGGTTCGGCCCGGCAATCAGATCGTTCGGCCCGAGACCGCGGCGCTTATGCGTAAGTATATCGAAAACGTCGTTGATACCGGTACGGGCAAGACGGGCGGCGTCGAGGGATACCGCGTGGGCGGCAAGACGGCCACGGCCCAGAAGGTGAACCCGGCCACCAGACGATACGAGTTCTATGTCTGCTCCTTCATCGGGGTTGCGCCCATGAGCAACCCGCGGCTGGTAACCATGGTCACCATGGACAAGCCGTCCAAGGGCCGGCACTATGGGTCGGTGGTGGCCGCGCCGGTCTTCCGGCAGGTCGCGCAGAAGCTGCTGTGGCAGTGGAGCGTACGCCCCGACGCGGCTCCCGAACCCGCCGTGAAAGCTCAAGCGAGGGTCCGGGTGGCCGCCGCGAACCGGTTGAGGTTAGGCCGGTGATGACGCTGGAGGAGGTCGCAACGCTCCTGGGCGTGGCCTTCCCGGCCAGCGCCTGCCGCCTGCGGTTGGGGCGCGCCGTGCACGACTCGCGGGAGGCGCGGCCCGGAGACCTGTTCGTCTGCATCGAGGGTGATCGGTTCGACGGTCACCGGTTCGCGGCCGACGCCGCCGCCCGCGGGGCGGTTGCCCTCGTCGCCAGGCTTGGGATGTCGGCCCAACTGCCTCAGATGCCTGTGCTGGGGGTGCGGGACACACGCAAGGAGCTGCCGGTTGTCTCTGCCGCGCTCTGCGGCTACCCCAGCCGCGGCCTCGCGTTGGCAGGCGTCACGGGCACCAAGGGCAAGACCTCTACGGTGCGCATGCTCGCGGCCATACTGCGGTCCGCGGGGCGGTCCGCGGCCACCATCGGCACGCTGGGCGCCGATCTCAACGGCGATCCTCTGGAGTCGGCCCACACCACGCCGGAGGCAGACCAGTTGCAGAGCCTCTTCGCCCAGATTCGGGATGCGGGAGGCCAGGCGGTCGCCATGGAGGTCTCGTCTCACTCCATCTGCAAGCATCGGGTTGACTGCTGTGACTGGGATGTGCTCGTATTCACGAATCTATCACAAGACCATTTAGATTTTCATAATACGATGGATGAGTACTTCGCCGCGAAGGCCCTGCTGTTCTCCGACCTCGCGAAGCACGCATCGCGCCCGCCGGTCTCCGTGATCAACGCCGACGACGCCAGGGCGGACGAACTCGCCCGGCTGTGCGTCGGCCGGGTAATCAGGTTCGGGGAGGCTACGGACGCCGACCCGCGCATCACCGATGTGCGGCTTGGGCCCGCCATCACCGACCTGACCTTGACCTCCGGCGCTGTCAGTGAACGCATCGCCCTCCCGCTGGCCGGCCGCTTCCAGGTCCACAACGCCGCCGCCGCCGTTGCGGCGGCGATGGCCCTCGGCGTCAGCCTGGAGGCCGCCGCCGAGGCATTGCGTCACGTGGGTCCGGTGCCGGGCCGGTTCCAGACCGTGCCGACCGGACGGGCCTGGCACGCGGTTGTCGACTACGCCCACAGCCCGGGCAGCGTCGAGCAGTTCCTGCAGTCGGCCAGGGCGCTGACATCGGGCAGGCTCGTCGCCGTGTTCGGTTGCGGCGGCGACCGAGACAAGACCAAACGCCCGATCATGCTGGAGATCGCCCGGCGCATCGCGGACCAGGTGGTGGTCACCAGCGACAACCCGCGCACCGAGAAGCCGGAGGCGATCATCGCCGACATCCTCGCGCGCCGCGGCGAGGCGGGCGCTCCGATCCTCGTTGAGCCGGATCGCCGCGCCGCCATCGGGTTGGCGCTTGCCGGGGCTCGTGACGGCGATCTGGTGGCTGTCTACGGCAAAGGGCACGAGGATTACCAGGAGATCGACGGAGTGAAGCACCCCTTCGACGACCGGCTGGTGATTCAGGACTGGCTGGAGGCCAACCCGTGACCTCCTTGCACGTCTTCGTCGGCGTCGCTGTCATCACCGCGGCGGCCGGGTACCTCGTGGTGCCCTGGCTGTCCCGCGTGGGCTCGAGGCAGAACGTCTCCGAGGACGCCCCGGCCGCGCACGCGGCGAAACAGGGCGTGCCCACCATGGGCGGCGCGATCGTGCTGCTCGGCCTGCTGTCGGGGTTGGGCGCCGTATCGTTGATCAACGGCTTCGTGGTGGCTCAGTTACTGGCGGGCCTGACCCTGGCGTTCGGGCTGATCGGCTTCCTGGACGACTTCCTGAGCATCCGCCGCGGCAAGAACCTCGGCCTCAAGGCGCGGGAGAAGCTGGCGCTGCAGGTCATCGCCACCGTGGCGTTCATCGCCATGGCGGCGCATACCGGCCAACTCGGAACCTGGCGGTTCGGCACCGACCTGGGTTGGTTCGCCTACGTGTGGACTTTCGTGCTCATGGTGATGTTCAACAACGCCGTGAACCTGGCCGACGGAGCCGATGGACTCGCGGCGGGCATGGCATTGCCCCTCGCGATCGGTCTGGCGATTGGGGGGAGCTCCGACGTCTCGACCTTCATGTTCGCGTTGGCCGGCGCCCTGGCGGGCTTCCTGTACCACAACGCGCCGCCGGCTTCGGTCTTCCTGGGCGATACCGGGAGCCTCGCCATCGGGGCGGCGCTGGCGGGGGGCGCCGTCCTTGGCGGCGCCGATGCGAGGCTGCTGGTGGGTGGCCTGGTCTTCTGGGCCGTTACCGCCTCGGTGATCATCCAGGTCGCCGTGTTCAAGTGGCGGCGCGTGCGCCACGGGATCGATTACGCCCGGGCGCACCGAATCTTCCGTCGTTCGCCGCTGCACCACCACTTCGAGGAGTGCGGCGTCCCGGAGACGAAGGTGGTCGCGCGGTTCGTGCTGGTCTCGGTTGCGGCTGTGGCGCTTTCGCTGGCGCTCTGAGTTACTGACAGGGGGATCGGGCAGATGAGCGTGACAATGCAGAAGGCCGGCCTGCAGGGCCTCACAGTGGGCGTCCTGGGCATGCAGCGTACCGGGCAGGCGCTGGCGCCGGCGTTGATGGCGCACGGCGCGCGCCCGGTTCTATGCGACGCCAAGACGCGACTGGCTCTCGGCGGCGCTGCGGCTGATATCGAGGCGCTCGGCGCCGAAGTGCGATACGCCGCCGACACTGACGCCGTCCTCAGCGGGATCGACCTGCTGGTGCCGTCGCCCGGCGTCCGCCGCGACGCTCCCGTGCTGCTTGAGGCGTTGCGGCGAGGCATCCCCGTTCTCTCCGAGATCGAGATCGCGTACCTCATCGCCCCGTGCGACATTCTGGCCGTCACCGGGACGAACGGAAAGACGACGGTTACGCTCATGCTCGCCGCCGCGCTCAGGGCCGCCGGGCGCAACGCCTACGCGGCCGGCAACATCAGCGCGGACAACATCAAGCTGCCCCTGGTGACCGCAGCCGCCCAGGCGCGGCCCGATGACGTGATCGTGGCGGAGGTCAGCTCCTTCCAGCTGGAGTGGGTGGACCAGTTCCGGCCCAAGGTGGGCATTCTGTGCAACGTCTCCAGGGACCACATGGACCGGTACTCCAGCATGGCCGAGTACGCCGCCACCAAGGCGCGCCTCTTCGCGCGCCAGCGGGAGGACGACATCGCGGTCGTCAATGTGATCAATGCGCCGACTCGGGCGATCGGCCTCGCCGTGCCGGGGCGGGCGCTTTGGTTCGACAAGCGGCACTGCGGCAAACCCTACCATGCCTGCGTCCACGACGAGAGGCTCTGCGTTCGCTGGGAGGGCGAGGAAGTGGCCCTCTGCCGGGTGGACGAGCTTCGCGTCAAGGGCAGCCACAACCTCGAGAACGCCCTGGCCGCGGCGGGCGCCGCGGTGGCCTTCGGCGCCGAGCCCCGGCTGGTCGAGGCGGGCCTTCGCGACTTCGCGGGCGTCGTGCATCGGATGGAGATGGTGGGCGAAGCCGGCGGCGTGACCTACATCAACAACTCGATGTGTACCAACATCAACGCCGCGGTCCGGTCGATGGACTCTGTGCGCCGGCCGGTTGTGCTGATTGCCGGGGGGTCCGGCAAGGGCGCCACCGACTTCGAGCCGCTTGGCCAGGCGATCGCACGCAAGGCGCGCCACCTCTTCGTCATGGGCGCCATGGCAGACGAGATCGCCGACGCCGCAAGACGGGCGGGCTTCGACAAGATAACGTACGCTGGTTCCATGGACGAAGCCGTGGCGGGCTCCACAGCCGTGGCGGCGCCCGGAGACGTTGTGCTACTCTCACCTGCTTGTGCAAGCTTTGGGCTGTTCAAGGATTTCGAGCATCGCGGTCGCGCGTTCCGTGAGGCCGCCCACCGTGTGATCGCCGAGAGGTCAACGCCATGACCGTGCGTAGAACCTATGCCGGACCCTCGTTGGACCTGTGGGTCCTTGCGCCGTTGTCGCTCGTCGTGCTCTTCGGCGTCGTTGTGGTGTATGACGCCACCAGCGGGAGTGTGCCGGCCGACGCATCGTACCTGCGCTACTTCAGTGCGTTCCAATCGCAGATGCTGTATGCGGCGATCGGCTTTGTCCTGATGGTCGGCATCGCGCTGACACCGGCTCGCCGCATTGATGCGCTTGGCACGCCCTTCTTCTGCGCCTCGATGCTGGCTTGCCTCGCGCTCTTCGTGCCGGGCGTGGCTTCCGGGCCGGAGGGCATCAAGCGCTGGATTCAGGTTGGGCCGATCACGGTCCAACCGTCCGAGTTCCTGAAGCCCGCCTTGGCGCTGATGATCGCGCGCGTCGTCACGTGGCCGGGGATCGACCTTCGTGCGTCCATCCGATCATTCGCCTGGCCCGCCGGCATCGCGCTGTTCTGCTTCCTCGCGGTGGAGCGCGAGCCCGACATGGGTACGGGCCTGGTGCTGCTCGCCATTGCCCTGGCGGTCTTCTTTCTCGCCGGCGCGCGGATCAAGCATCTCGTCACGGGGTCCGCGCTGGCCATGGTCGGGTTGGCGGTTGCCATCAAGCTCCTTCACTTCAGGAGCGGCCGTATCCCGGCCTTCTTTGATCCCGAAGGCCACCGCTGGACGACCGGGTTCCAGATTGTGCACAGTCTGGTCGCCGTCGCCAGGAGCGGTGTTGCCGGTGTCGGCTTCGGGCTGGGAGCGGGCAAATCGGTACTCCCGGTCGCCGGCAGCGACTACGTATTCGCCACCGTTGCCGAGGAACTGGGTCTTGTTGGCTCTGTGCTGGTCATTGGCGGGCTCGTGTTCGTCATTATGCGCCTCTTGCAGATCGCCTCGCGGGCTCCGGACCGCCGCATGCGCCTTGCGGCCGGCGGGATATGCCTCGGTCTCGCGGCGCAGGTGCTGCTGAACATCGCCGTCGTCACCAACTGCCTGCCCTCCACCGGCGTCCCGCTGCCCTTCATCTCGGACGGCGGATCGTCCATGGTGGCCAGTCTCATGTCGGTAGGCATCGTGCTCTCGCTGGGGCAGTCTCGTCCGGACCAGGAATCCGTGGCCGTCGATGGGCTGTCGAGCAGGCCGGCGCGTCGCGGCGCCGTGGCCTAGGCCTGGCCCCGCGACGTGAAGATCGCGCTTACCGGCGGCGGTAGCGGGGGGCACGCCGCCCCGGCGATCGCCGTGGCCGAGGCACTGCGTCTCCTCGAGCCGCAGGCGGAGCTGTTGTACATCGGTAGCCGCGGCGGCATGGAGGAGGGCCTGGCCCAGCGGTCAGGGCTCTCGTACCGGGGTATCACCGCCCGGAAAATACAGCGGGCTACACCGCTTGCCATGGTGGGTGTTGGGCTGTCGCTGGTCCGAGGGCTGGCGGAGTCCATCCGGCTGCTTCGCTCCTTTGGGCCGGACGCGATTCTGGGGACCGGGGGATACGCCGCCGCCTCGGCGGTGCGGGCCGCCTGCGCCCTCGGCATACCGGCCGTGATCCACGAACAGAACGTCATGCCCGGGCGCACCAACAGGTGGCTGGCGCGCTTTGGAGCCCGCGTCTGCATCTCCACGCCTGCGGGGGCGGCGCACTGGCCCGCGGGCGAGGCCACGCTTACCGGATTACCGTTGCGATCAGCGGCCATCACGCGCCATGGGGCCGCCGAGGCGCGTTCGGCGCTGGGTTTCGATCCCGCGCGGCCGGTTCTGCTGGTGATGGGCGGCAGCCAGGGCGCCCAGAGCGTGAACGCCGTGGTCTACGCCGCGGCTCCACTGCTGCCTGAGGCGGTCCAGGTGCTGCACCAGACAGGCGCGGCGGGCATTGACGCCGCACAGCGCGTGGCCCGGTCACTCGGCCCCGATCGCTATGCGTGCCATGCCTTCATGGACGCCGACCTCCTTTCGATGGCCTATGCCTCGGCCACGGCGGCGTTGTGTCGGTGCGGTGCGTCGACGCTGGCGGAGTGCCACGTGCACGGCGTGCCGACACTCATGACGCCCCTTCCCAGTGCATATGCCGACCACCAGCGGCACAACGCCCTTGAAGCCGAGGCCGCCGGTGCAGGTATCCTGCTGCCACAGGCCGAGCTTACGGCCGAACGCCTTGTGGCGGAGGTCTCGGGTCTGCTGGCGGCGCCGGATCGTCTGCGGGCGCTGGGCGACGCCGCCCAGGCGATGGCGGCACCTGATGCGGCTGAACGAGTGGCGCGGCTGTTGCTGGAGACGGCATCGAGGAGGAGGTAGACGGTGACGGAGAGGCGTTCGGTGCACCTGATGGGCATTGGCGGCATAGGGGTGAGCGCCCTGGCGCGCATTTCCCTGAGCCGTGGATGGCGTGTGACCGGGTGTGACCGAAGCGAGAGCCCGTTGCTGGCGAAGCTCCGAGACGAAGGCGCCGAGATCGCCGTGGGGCATGGCGCCGACCATGTGTCGCGCTTTCGACCGGACCTTCTCATCTACACGGCCGCCGTGCCGGAGGCGCACCCCGAACTGCATGCCGCGCGCATGGCCGGGGTCGAGGTCGTCGGCAGGGCAGAGTATCTTGGCCGCCTGATGGCCGACCACCCGGGCCCGCGCGTCTCCGTCGCCGGATCCCACGGGAAGAGTACCACCACGGGCATGGTGACCTGTGCGCTGTCGGCTGCCGGCATCGATCCCACCTGCTTGATCGGAGCCGAGTACCGGCCTATCGCCGGGAATGTGCGCCTGGGCGCATCGGGCGTCTTCGTCACCGAGAGCTGCGAGGCCTACTCGTCGTTCCACGCGCTTCGGCCCGACGTCGCAGTCCTCACTTCGGCCGACGCCGACCATCTCGACCACTACGGGACCGCTGAGGCGGTGCTTGCGAGCTTTGTGCGCTTCTGCGAAGGCATCTCACGCGGCGGCAAGCTCATCTACTGCGCCGATGATCCCTCCGCCGTCGAAGTGGCGCGCCGCGTGGCGGCCACCCGTCCTGACGTGTCGCAGACGCCCTACAGCTCGGTTGCCGCGCTGGATGACGGCTGGATCGCCGTGGGCGCCTCCCAGCAGGAGGGGCGGACCGCGGCGGCTGTCATCCGGAGGGTTGGCGCCGGCGATCTGCGCCACGTGCCGTTGACCCTCCGTGTGCCCGGTGAGTACAACGTGCGCAACGCGCTGGCCGCACTGGCCGTGTCGGAGGCCTGCGGAGCCGACGTGGATGTCGCGGCGCAGGCGCTCGCGACCTTTGCGGGCGTTGGCCGCCGCTTTGAGCTGGTCGGCGAGAGGGCGGGCGTTGAGGTGTGGGACGATTACGCCCACCACCCGACTGAGATCAGTGCGCTACTCGGGGGAGTGCGTACCAGGCGCCCCGGCCGCCGCCTCGTCGTCGTGTTTCAGCCGCACCTCTATAGCCGCACCCGCGACTTCATGCAGGGCTTCGCAGAGGCGTTGGCGGCGGCGGACATGGTGATCATTGATCGAATCTATGCGGCTCGTGAGCCCGATACGATGGGCGTGCACGGGTCGCATCTCGTGGCCGCGATCGGCGCTGTGAACCCGGACAAGACTGTGTTGTACGCCGACACCGACGCGGAGGCCGTGGGGTACCTGAGACGGCTCACACGGGCCGGGGACGTCGTCCTGACCGTGGGCGCCGGGGATGTGGACGCCATCGGCCGGGCGTTCGTGGCGGCATGAACCGGCGACTCGGTCGAGAGTGGAGGGCGGGAGATGAGCAACAGGTCCCGTAGCGCCGGCTGGGCGCCTCCCGTGGCGCGGTACAACCGACGAGCCCGGCGTTCCTTCGCGTCGGTGGCCGCCGCATGGCTGGCGGTTATCCTTGCCGTTGAGTTGGGGGCTGCCGTCTACTCGTCGCCGATGCTCGATATCAAGACCGTCACCTTTCGCCTTGATCCTGCCGCCACCGCCGAGGAGAGGGCCGCGGTGCGCAGGGCCGCCACGGTCCAGCCGGGCACGAGCCTTCCCGCGTTCCCGTCCGGGCGCCTGGAGGCCGATCTGCGCAAGCAGACCTGGGTTCAGGGCGCATGGGTAGCCAAGGGCCTCAAGGGTCTCACCGTGACGGTCGCCGCCCGCAAGGCAGCCGCCGTGCTGCAGGGCGCGGCTGGTCCCTGGGAGATCGACGCCAACGGCTGCGCGGTCCGGCCCGCCCGGCCACGGACCGGCCTTCCCATGGTCACCATTCAGGCGGAGTGGTACCCCACCGCCGGCAAACGCGTGGCCGGCTCGCCCTTGGACGCCGCGCTGATCGTCTTGGCCCGCTCGGGGCGCCTGAGCCCCGTGCAAGTTCGCAGCGTCGTCGTTGATCGCAATGTGGATGTGTGGTTAACTACTTCGGACGACCTCGAGGTCCGTCTGGGGCAGGCGACCAACTTGCCGGACAAGATGGCGCGGCTCGCGAGGCTCTACGCCAAGGAGCCGCGACTGGGCAAGAAGCTCAGTGTGGTCAATCTGCAATCGCTCAAGTGGCTCTCCTGCGTTGAGCGCGGCTCGCCATCCGGGGCGAAGCCGCTGTGACCGGCTCGGTCGCCCTACGTTTCTAAACCCACTGATTCATGAATGTATTCACTGCAAATATACGCCACCAACCCTGGGTGTGGCAGGTCACGTCGCTCTGCTTTGTGCTGGGCTTGCTCGTTACCGTCTCGCTGCAGACGGTGTCGAGCATCCGCCAGTCCGGGGCGGGTACGGGCCGAGTGGGCGGGCCGCCCCTGGCCATGACGTCGCTTTCCGAGACGGTGCGCAAGCGCGAGAAGGAGATCTCCGACCTCCGCGAGAAGCAGACCCAACTCGAGAACACGATGGCGCACGGCAATGATCGTCTGAAGACGCTCAATGACGAGCTACAGAAGACGAAGATGCTTGCGGGCCTGACCGAAGTGACCGGCCCAGGCATCATCCTGACCCTGAATGACAGTGCGCGCCGTCCGCCCTCTAACCGGGCCTTTGAGCAGGAGCGCTACAACATCCACGACTACGACCTGCAGACCGTCGTGAATGAACTGGGCGCCAGCGGAGCCGAGGCGCTCTCCATCAACGGTCAGCGGTTCATCAGCCGGACATCCATCCGGTGCGTAGGGCCGACCATCCTCGTCAATGCCGTTCCCATGACCCCGCCGTACCATGTGCAGGCCATCGGCGATCCGCTCACGCTGGCCGGGGCGCTCAATCTGCCGGGCGGGTACTTGGATAACCTGCGCCAGACCGACCCGGGCATGTTCCGCCTTGAGAAGAGGGCGTTGCTGAGCATTCCCGACTACACGGGCAGCACCGAGGTGCGGTATATGCGGCCGGCCGACGCCGAAGGCTCATCCCGGAGGCGGCGCCGATGAGAGGCTGGATGCCCGTGGCGGGCCTGTTGGCCGGCGTTCTGCTTGGCCTCTTCGGCTATCCGCTCCTCAATATCAGCCCGGAGGTGGCGAGCGCCTACGCGCCCTACCTGTCGCTGGCCACGCTGGCGGGTCTCGATACCGTCCTGGGTGGTGTTCGGGCAGGCATTGAGGGGCGCTTCCAGGACGACATCTTCGTCAGCGGCTTCCTCTTGAACACGCTGCTTGCGGCCGGCCTCGCATTCGTGGGTGATCGCATCGGCGTCGACCTCTTCCTTGCCGCGGTAGTTGCGCTGGGGTCGCGCGTGTTCCTGAACCTGTCCCTGATTCGGCGGTACGGGTTAACGAAGATGGCGTTGAACCGGCGTAAGGACGGCAGCGCCTAGGAGCGTTGCGGCAGGAGTAGACTTTGGGCAGGGAAACCTGGGTGGCCGGCCTTGATATCGGGTCCACGAAGACGTGCTGTGTCGTTGCGTGCGTGGACGAAGCAGGCGACACGGCAGTCGCCGGCGTAGGTGTGGCCGTGAACACCGGGGTCAGGCGTGGCGCCGTGGTGGACATCGAACTCACGGCGGCGTCCATCCGCGAGGCCGTTGGGCGCGCATCGTCACAGGCCGGCATCGCCGTATCGGCGCTCCACGTCGGCGTGACCGGTGAGCATATCGTCGGCCAGAACTCGCGCGGCGTCACCGCCATCGTGGACCACGACCAGGACATCACGGAAGAGGACCGCTTGCGCGCTCTGCGCCAGGCGCGCGTCATCGTGGTCCCGCCGGATCGAACCATCCTCCACGCCTTGCCCCGAGGCTACGTGGTGGATGGGCACGAGGGGGTGCGGCATCCCGTGGGCATGTCGGGCGCCCGGCTGGAGGTCGAGGCGCACATCGTGACGGCCGGGCAGACCTTCCTGGCGAACATTCGCAAGTGCGTCGAGCGGGCCGGGTACTACTGCGCGGATATGTTCTTGGAACCGATCGCCGCCGGCGACGCAGCACTCGCCGACGGTGACCTGACGCAAGGCGTCTGCCTGGTCGACATCGGCGGCGAGGTCACCAACGTCGCCGTTTTCGACGAGCTGGGTATATACTACACATCCGTTCTTCCGCTGGGCGGGCGCCATGTCACGGCTGACATCGCACAACTCCTCCGTGTCAGCGCGGAGGAGGCGGAGCGTCTCAAGGTTTCCCATGGCGGCGCCATGCCGGCTGCTGTGGCAGAAGACGAACTGGTCGGTGTTCACCAGATCGGTCGCGCCGAGGCTCGGCCGTTCAGGCGTCGAGCGCTGTGCCAGATTATGGAGGCGCGTGTCCGCGAGATTTTCGATCTGGTGCAGGACGAGATGGTCAAGTGCGGCGCCGACGTGCGCGCCGCAGGCGGCATCGTCCTGATCGGCGGTACGGCAGCGATGCCGGGGATACGCGAATGCGCCGCGGCGCAGACGGGCCTTCCTGTGCGTTTGGGAGGCCCTGTAGGCGTTTCGGGGCTCTCGGACGCGGTGGCCGGGTCTGCGTGTTGTACGGCGTTGGGACTGGCCCTCCGCGCGGCTTCCGCGGCGCACATGGCCTCGGCGCCGACAGGCATGTTCGCCGTGCTGGTGGAGTGGTGGCGCAGGTTCCGGAGCGTCTTTCGACCGCACTCCGGCGGTGGACGCTAGCTCGACGCTTGGCTGCTTTTATATCATTATGAATTCATAGCCTCACTCTGGGGGTGGGTCGAATGGCTGATCAATCTGGGTTGCACCCGGCGGCTGACGTGAGCGGCGCGAGGATTCGTGTCGTCGGCGTCGGTGGTGCGGGCACGAACGCCGTTAACCGAATGATCGAGGCCGGCCTCTCCGGCGTCGAGTTCATCGCGATGAACACGGACGCCCTGGTGCTGGAGACCTCTCTGGCGCCGGTGCGCCTGCACCTGGGCGAGGATCACGTGCGCGGCCTGGGCGCGGGAGGTAGGCCCGAAGTGGGCCGGGCTGCCGCCGAGCAGAGCAAGAGCGAAATCAAGCGCCTCCTGGACAAGTCGGACATGGTGTTCATTACAGCCGGCATGGGCGGCGGCACGGGGACGGGCGCCGCGCCGGTAGTCGCCGAGGTCGCCCGCGAGATGGGCGCCCTCACCGTGGCGGTGGTCACCAAGCCCTTCGCGTTTGAGGGCCCCGTGCGCGGCCGCACGGCCGAACAGGGCGTTGACGCCCTCCGCTCGACAGTGGACACCGTGATTACTGTGCCCAATGATCGCCTCCTCTCCATTGCCGACAAACGCGTGACGCTGGTCGATGCTTTCCGTATGGCCGACGAGGTCCTGCGCCAGGGCGTGCAGGGCATATCGGATATCATTACCATCGCGGGCGTCGTAAATGTCGACTTTGCCGACGTTGAGGCCACGATGCGCATGGCAGGCACCGCCATCATGGGCGTAGGCGCTGCATCCGGCGATCGACGAGCCGTGGAGGCCGCCCGGTTGGCCATCTCGTCGCCGTTGCTGGAGTGTTCCATTGAAGGCGCCCTGCGGGTGCTGATCAACGTCACCTCGGGTCCGGACCTGACGCTGCCGGAGGTCCATGAGGCGACGCAGATGGTTACGGATCTCTGCGACCCGCGCGACGCCAATATCTACTTCGGCTGGGTTTGCGATCCCGACATGGTGGGCGAGGTCCGGGTCACCGTCCTGGCGACTGGATTCGGCTCGAGCCCGAGTAGCTCCGCCGCCCGAAGCGCCGCCGCGGCGGTTCCCAAGCCGGCGGCTCCCGCTCCGCCGGCGCCGGAGCCCCGGCGGGTGGCAGAGCCCTACCGCCTGCCCGAAGCTGTGACAACCGCCCCTGTGGCCGCCCCCGTGGCCGTGGCCGTGGCGCCCGTGGCAGCGCCCGCGCCGCCGCCCGCCGACGAGATCAGGCTGCCGGACCTGGCGCTGGACAATCGCCGGGCCGGTGCGCGCCGGGCTCCGGCGGACCGGGCCGCAGGCGAAGAAGCGTTGCAGATGCCGGCGTTCCTGCGCCGCGGTTAACGAACCTCAAGGCATAACGCGAACGCGAGGCGACCGACCGGCTCGGTCGCCTCCGTTCATGCGTGGGCAGATAGTGGAGTAGGTGAGCATGGGCGCATTCAACGCAGGTGGTCCCGGCGCGGTCATCAAGGTCGTGGGCGTGGGCGGCGGCGGCACCAACGCCGTGAACCGAATGATCGAGGCCGGTCTGGGTGGCGTCGAGTTCATCGCTATGAACACGGACCGACTGGTCCTCGATGTCTCGCTGTCGCCGGTCAAGATGCGGCTGGGCGAGAACCGCACGCGCGGGCTCGGCGCCGGCGGAGATCCCGACGTGGGTCACCAGGCCGCCGAAGAGAGCCGCTCGGACATCCGCAAGGAGCTCGAGGGCGCCGATATGGTGTTCATCACGGCCGGCATGGGCGGCGGCACCGGCACCGGCGCCGCGCCCGTGATCGCCGAGATCGCCCGGAGCCTGAACGCCCTGACCGTTGCGGTGGTCACCAAGCCCTTCAACTTCGAGGGGCCGCGCCGGATGCGGACCGCCGAAGAAGGCATCGACAAGCTGAAGCAGTCTGTGGACACCGTCATCACAGTTCCGAACGACCGCCTGCTGAGCCTCGGTGACCGCCGCATGACCCTGGTAGACGCCTTCCGTATGGCCGATGACGTGCTGCGGCAGGGCGTTCAAGGCATCTCGGACATCATCACGATCCCGGGCCTGATCAACGTCGACTTTGCCGACGTCCGCTCCACCATGGAGAGCGCCGGCACCGCCCTCATGGGGATCGGCGTGGCCCACGGCGACCATCGTGCCGTGGAAGCGGCCCAGGCGGCGATCTCCAGCCCGCTTCTGGAGACCACCATCGACGGGGCGCGCAAGGTGTTGATCAACCTCACCTCGGGTCCCGACCTGGCGCTGGCCGAGGCGCACGAGGCCGCTCAGATGATCAGCGGCTTGTGCGACCTGAAGGAGGCGAGCATCATCCTGGGTTGGGTGATGGACCCCGACATGGAGGGGCAGCTTCGCGTCACGGTACTGGCGGCGGGGTTCGGTCCGCGCCCGGTGGTGCGGCCGGCGGTAACCGTCCGTCCCGCAGCCCCGGGGCCCGCGGCTCCCGCGCCGCCGCCGCCGACCCCGCCGCGCACCGAGACGAAGGCGATCGATCTGCCCAGCTTCGTCAACCGTCCGGGTTCAGAGTAGGGGACACTGGGTTCGGCCCCCATTGCGGGAGGCTGCTGCGCGGCGCACACCGGTCCCGAGGTGCGCCGCGCAGTCGTTTGTCGATGAGCCTACGCCGCTCCGCCGGCCACTTCCTCGTAGAGCGATAGCGTGGAGGCGCCCGTCTCGGACCACGTGAGCTCCGCAGCCCGGCTGAGGCCCGCCGCGGAGAGCTTGTCCCGGAGGTCCTGACTGGCCATGACGCTGGCCAAGGCATCACCCCATGCCGCCGCATCCATGGCGGGCAGCACCCACGCGCCATTGCCGGCCACCTCGGGCATGGCGGGAGCTTCGCTGACGAGGGTTGGCGTGCCGCATGCCATGGCTTCCAGCGGGGGCAACCCGAAGCCCTCATAGAGCGACGTGAACGCCATGGCGTCGGCGGCGCGGTAGAGGTCTGGAAGCGCCTCGTCGGGCACGTAGCCGGCCAGCGCCACTGAGTCGTTCAAATCCAACCGCGAGATGAGCCGGTCCACCCGTTCCGACTGCCAGCCCTTCTTGCCCACGAGCAACAGCTGGTGCGTCTTGCCCGCCTGACGGATGGCCCTGGCGAAGGCCTCCACCAGCAGTGGCACGTTCTTGCGCGGCTGCAGGACACCCACCGAGATGATGTAGGGCTTGGTGACGCCCAGCGTCGCGGCTGCGGCCCGGGCAACCTCCCGGTCGCCGGGCTGGTACTCGGGTCCGGCGGCCAGCGGTATGGCCACCACCTTGTCGGTCGCAAATCCGAACACCCGCAGGATGTCGCGCTGAGAGCTCTCCGACACGGTGATCACCGCGTCGGCATGGCGCATGGAGGGCGGCACCGTGAGGTTCATCAGCATGCGGTGCTTGCGCGGGAACCACTCGGGGTAGAGCCTGAACGAGATGTCGTGCACCGTTGTAACCATCTTGCAGGGGCGCGACATGGGGATCGTGTACTGCGTATGGGCCAGGTCGATGTTGTCCTGCCGCAGCGCACGAGGAAAGGTGAGCATGGTCCAGAGCCGATCATTGCTGGCCGGCAGGCAGCGCTGCGTGAGACAGGGCGCCTCTGGTAGCTCGCCGGCGGGGATCGGCAACCGGGTGTAGACGACGAACTCATGCTGCTCGGGCCATCCCTCGGCCATGGCCTCGACGAATGATCGCAGCAGGTTGCGCCAGTAGGTCCGGTCGCCTGTGTACCGGCCCGAAAGAACGCGCCCGTCAATGCCAATCCGCATCTATGCTTCCCCCAGCGTGGACCGGTAGACGGCGGCGGTCTGGGCCGCCATCTCGGCGAATCCATGCATCTCCGCGTAGCGCCGGGAACCCGCCTCCAGCGCCCCCAACTTGCTCCTGTCGGCCCTCAGGGCCATCAGGGTTTCCGCCATGCGCTCCGCGTCGCCCGAGGCAAAGAGCGCCATTGCGCCGGGGCACACCTCGTCAAACTCCCGGTTCACCGGGATGTCCGACGCCACGACCGCTCGCCCGCATGAGACCGCCAGCGAGAGCGAGCTCGACGCGCTGCACTCCAGGAACGGCGCAGCCGCTACGTCGCACGCGGCCAGGGCGTCCAGGTAGCCGGCATCCGTAAGTATCCCCGTAACCCGCACGCGCCTGCCAGCCGCGGCGGCCGCCTGCTCCACCTCGGCCGCGTGACCCGTGGCATCGGCCGGATGGCGTCCGCCGGCGATCAACAACAGCGTGTCCTCAGGCATTCGGCTCACCGCGTCGATGGCGATCAGGTGGCCCTTCCGAGCGGAAAGGTACCCGAACAGCGCCACCACGAATCGCCCCTCGGCCGATAGCCTGGCCCTGGCCTCGTCGCGTGCAGGCAACGTCGGGCGCGGCTGGATGCCGTGCCGGACCACGTGCAGCCTGTCGCTCGGCAGGCCGGCCGCGGCCATTCGGTCCCGGTCCTGTCTGGTATGGACCAGAATGGCCCGTACCGCCCGCGCACCGAAGTGCAGCCGATTGGAGAGCCGAATAGCCGCCCGGCGGGCCGCGTTGCCCTGCGGAACCACGAACTCGTGCGCCGTGAGCGCCATGGGCGTGGGCGCATTGCGGTAGAGGCGGCGCGCCGTGCACTTCCACGGCGCGACGCCGCCAAACAGGTGGTACTCGTGCTGCACGTGTACCAGATCGGCGCCGGGCGGACCGACCATATACCGCTCAGGCTCCAGGACCTCCGAGACCTCGACGGTCGTCGCCAATGCCTCCCGCAGGAGCGCCGTATAGATGCCGACGCCGCACTGCCTGTCGGTTGGCCCCACCATCGTCACACGGAGCAATCGCGGACCTCGTCGCACCGGCTCCGGCCTCTGCTCGAACAGCGCCGCACAGCCGTTGGTCTGGTTATACCCTGCGCGCGCGTCCGGCCGCATCCTGCACAGCTTGCCGGTAGATGCCCATGGTGCTCTCGGCCACCATTCGCCACGACCTGGCGCCGCCATAGGCGAGGGCTGCGGCGGCCATGCGGTCCCGCTCGGCTGTGTCGCCAAGGATGCCCATCACCGCCTCTGAGAGGCGCGCAGCGTTGCCCACGGGGAAGATCCGGATACAGCGCCCGTCTCGGGCGATCTCGCGGAAGCACGCCAGATCAGATGCCACCATGGGGCGCCCGTAGAAGATGGGCACGGTCACCGAGTAGGAGCCGGTGGCCTGGGTGTGGGGGATGAGCACCAAATCCGCCGCGGCCATCGCCTCGGCCACGTCCGCATCGGAGAGGTAGCCGGTGATGAGCGGGCGGCCCGCCACGGGTCGGGCGCCCAGACTCGCTTGGAGCTGGTCGACGTAGGGCTGCTCCTCCGGCGTGCGCGCTCCGCCCGCCAGGACTAGCGTGACGTCGTCAGGCCATCCGCAGGCGGCTTCCAGGGCCACTTCGTTGCCCTTGTACGGGTTCACGAAGCCGAAGATGACCACGAGGCGCTTGCCACCCAGGCCGAACCGATCACGGAACGCCGCGCCGCCCGTGCCTGCCGGTGGGCCGGACGGAATGCCCGCGGGCAGCACATGGAGGAGCCGATCCGGCAGACCCCGGCCGGCCAGCGCGTTGCGTCCCTCATCGGTGTGGACGATGACGTGCCCGCCGACGAACGGCACGCGCTCCACCTGGGCGCGGTACGGCGGCCAGAGAAGCAGGCCCTGCTTGGCGATCCGGTGCGGCGCCCGCGTCTCCTCGGCGACCCGCAGCATGTGGGCCGCGCTGTACGTTGTGTGGGCCGTCACCACCACCGGATTGTCCAGCATGGCCCGGAAGGCTCCGAACGCATTGGCCCCGGGCATGACCGAACCCCAGAAGCTATACTCGTGCTGGATGTGCACCACGTCGCATGCGTTGAGCCGCCGGGCCATGGCTTCGTAGTGGGCGAGCGGCTGCTTGCCGGGCTGGACGGCCTCGAAGCTCATCTCGGCCAGCGGGGCCAATTCTGCCATGAGTGCGGCAGTGTAGGCGGCGATGCCGCACCGGTTGCCGACGCTCGCCACCATGCCGACACGGAGGGGGACGCCGCTCATCGTTGGACCTCCGGGGCGGCCGGCGAGAGGGAAGGCCGCGCCGCCATTGCGCGATTGCGCTGCAGTGGGCTATACTCATTGGCCCAGAACGAGACCAGACTACACAGACCTCGAGGTAACCGTCGCATGAAGGAAGCCATTCATCCCAAGTACCAGGTGACCACGGTTACCTGCGCCTGTGGCAACGCATTCGAGACCCGGTCGACCAAGCCCGGCATCCGTGTCGAAATCTGCTCCAACTGCCACCCGTTCTTCACTGGTCGGCAGAAGATCGTGGACACCGAAGGCCGCGTGGAGAAGTTCCTGCAGAAATACAAGATGGCAGGCTGATCCCAGGCCGGCCCGTAGGGTCGGAGAACCATCACGGTGTCAGAGTACCTCCAATACGGTGGGCAGGCGGTCATCGAAGGGGTGATGATGCGCGGCCCCCGTTTCTTTGCGGTCGCGTGCCGCCGACCCGACGGCTCCATCTGCGTCCGCGAGGAGCCCGTGCGGTCGGGGGCGCTTGCTCGTGCCCCGTTCCTGAACAAGCCGTTCGTGCGCGGAGCGCTGGCCCTCTTCGATGCCATGGCCCTGGGCATGCGCGCCCTCAGTTTCTCGGCGCAGGTGCAGACGGAGTCCGATGAGCCGGCGGCGCCCGCTGTCGAGGCGGGGCGGAAGTCGTCCGTCGGCGACATCGCCATCGGCGTCACCATGCTGATCTCATTCGCTTTCGGCATGGGGCTCTTTGTGGCGTTGCCCACGACGTTGACCCAGCTCTTGCAGGGCGCCCTGCACGTTCACGCCCCGTTCCTTCGCAATGTCATGGACGGCGTGCTCCGCATCGCGATCTTCCTGGCCTACATCAACCTCATCTCGCTGATGCACAACGTGCGGCGGGTCTTCCAGTACCACGGCGCCGAGCACAAGGCCATCAACACGCTTGAGGAGCAGAGGGACGTTACGCTGGCGGAGGCGCTGACCTCCTCGCGCATCCACCCGAGGTGCGGCACCAGCTTCATCGTGGTGGTGTTGGTGGTCTCGATCGTCGTCCATTCGCTGTTGCCGAGGCCGGAGAATGCGCTGATCCGGGTGGCTCTGCACCTGGGCCTCCTGCCCGTCATCGCCGGGATCGCGTACGAGGCCATCCGCTTCGCCGGCCGCCGCCGGGGCGCTTCGGCGCTGACGGCCATGATGGCGCCCGGGCTCTGGACGCAGCGGATCACCACTCGTGAACCCTCGACCGACCAGGTCGAAGTGGCGCTGGCGGCCCTGACGGCCGTCATACGCTTGGAGACCGGCGCTCCCGACGCGGCGCCGGTCGAGGCCGCATCTGGAGGCTAGCCCCGGCGGACCGCCCGCCCGTTGGACGCAACCCACAGGACAGGAGACTTTGCATGGCGTTGGAACTGCCGCGAAAGAAGCTCGATGAACTCGCGTCCAGGTACGAGGAGCTCGGTCAGCAGCTGATGGACCCCGTCGTGAGCGGAGACCCTCGGCGATACCGGCAGGTCAACCAGGCATGGAATGATCTCAAGCCAGTCACCGAAGCCTATCGCAATCTGCTTGAGGCCGAGAAGCAGGCCGCCGACGCGGAGTCGCTACTGGGTGATGCGGAGCTGGGCGATCTTGCCGCCCTGGAGCTGTCCGAGCTTCGGGAGAGCGTGACCGCCCTTTCGGAGAAGATCAAGATACTGCTGCTGCCCACCGACCCCAACGACGCCAAGGACATCCTGCTGGAGATCCGGCCCGCCGCGGGCGGCGAGGAGGCGGCCCTCTTTGCCGGCGACCTCATGCGCATGTACTCCCGCTACGCCGAGCGGCGCGGCTGGAAGGTCGAGATCATGAGCGCCCAGGAGAGCGGCATCGGCGGCTTCAGCGACGTGGTCCTCTCCATTCAGGCCCAGGGCGCCTACAGCCAGCTGAAGTTCGAGAGCGGCGTCCATCGCGTGCAGCGGGTGCCGGCCACCGAGAGTTCGGGCCGCATCCATACCAGCACGGCCACGGTGGCCGTGCTGCCGGAGGCCGAGGACGTCGAGATCGAGATCAACGCCGGCGACATCCAGATGGACGTCTACCACTCCTCCAGCGCCGGTGGACAGAACGTCCAGAAGGTGGCCACGGCCATTCGCATCCTGCATAAGCCCACGGGGATCGTCGTCACCTGCCAGGATGAGCGGAGCCAACTCCAGAACAAGGAGAAGGCGACGCGAATGCTGCGGGCGCGCCTCTTCGAGCGTGAGACCGAGTTGCGGCAGGGCGAGCGGACCGCGACGCGCCGGTCGCAGGTGGGAAGCGGCGATCGGTCGGAGAAGATCAGGACGTACAATTTCCCGGACGGCCGCGTGACGGACCATCGCATCGGCCTCACGGTCCATAACATACCGAGCATCCTGGATGGCGACATCCAGCGGTTCGTCGATGCGCTCGTCACCGCCGATCAGGCGGAGCGGCTGCGCGCCGAAGCCGCCTAGCCTGTCCGGCGTGGCGACTATGGCTGCGACTCCGGGCGTGGTCTCGCTGGGTTCGTTGGTGCAGTCCGCCGTGGCCGATCTAGCCCGAGCCGGCGTCGAAACGCCGCGGCTGGAGGCGGAGTTGCTGGCGGCGCAGGCGATGGGCTGGACGCGCTTGCAGGTGATGACCCGGCGAGAGCATGGCGTCTCCGTTCAGCAGGCGGCGGACCTGCGCGGCCTCTATGCGGCCCGATGCCGGCGGGCGCCGCTGGCCTACCTGGCCGGTCGCCGGGAGTTCTACGGGCTGGGCCTGAGAGTCGGTCCCGGTGTGCTGACGCCCAGGCCCGAGACGGAGCTGCTGGTCGATCTGGCGCTGGATGAGGCTCGCCGACGCGGCGCCGTGCGGCTGGCCGATGTCTGTACCGGTTCCGGCTGCGTGGCTGTGGCCCTGGCGATCGGGCTGCCCGATGCGCGCCTGCTGGCGACCGACCTCTCGCATGCCGCCATTCGCTGCGCCGCCCGGAACGCGACCGAGCACGGCGTGGCCGACAGGCTGGGGCTCGTGCGCTGCGATCTGACGCGGGCGTTGCGGCCGGGCTGGGCTGAGATTCTGGTGGCGAATCCGCCGTATGTACCGTCAGCTGCCACGGCGGGTCTCCAGCCCGAGGTCGCTTGCTACGAGCCCTGGGTCGCGCTGGATGGGGGTGGATCGGGCTTGACGATTCTGGAGGCGTTGGCCATCGGCGCCCGCCGCGTACTGGGTGCCGGCGGCCTATTCGCATCGGAGATCGGCAGCGATCAGGGCGACGCTGCGCTACGAATCGTGCGGGCTGTCGGCTTCGGGCGTCCCGCCATCGTCCGTGACCTTGCCGGCATGGATCGGGTAGTCACCGCACGAGCCTGACGACGGCGGGCGCTCAGTGCAGGGAGTGGACCAATGCGCATCAAACTAGCGGTCGTGACGGCTCTGGTCGTGGCCCTGGCGGGCTGCGCCGTGACCCCCTCCGATATCAGCGATATGAACCGGGCCGCCACCGAGTACCGGCAGGGCTCCGCAGCCGCGGCCCGGGTCATCGTGGAACGGCTGTTGGCCCAGAAGCGGACCGATCCGGGGCGCGCAGCCCTGGTGCTGCAGTCGGTCTGTATGGCGGCTCACAGGTTCAAGGACGCCGCCGAACTGGCGGACGGCGCCATCGCCGTGGCGGACCGCTCCAAGTCCGAGGGAATGGCGGAGCTATACACCGTCATCGGCATGGCGAAGCACCAGATGGGTGACACCGAGGCCGCCATCGCCGCCTACAAGGAAGCGTTGCGCAACCGGGGCGATGATCACACGGCGATGAACAACCTCGGGTACGCCTATGCCGAGGCGCCTCCGGCGGGTCGGAACCTGGATGAGGCCCTTGGGCTAACGACACGGGCCGTCAGGCTGGCTCGTGAGCGCGGCGTGCCGGACGCGCAGGTGGGCGTTTTCGTGGACTCCGTCGGCTGGGTTCAGTACCGAATGGGACGGTCCGTGGAGGCCATCGTCACGCTGACCGAGGCTTTGGAGCTCTGTCCAGAGCAGGCCGACGTGCCCTATCACCTGGCGCGCGCCTACCTTGCCGTGGGTCGGCGCGACGACGCGGTCGTCATGCTGCGCCGGGCCGTCGCGATGAATCCGTCGCTCGAGGTCGCCAGGCGGCTGCTTGACAGCCTGCTTGCGGGCTCCGACGCCCCATCGGAAACTACCGGTCCGGGCGGTTCGTAAGACCAAGGTGTGCGCGCCCCGATATCGCGCGACACAACGACCTGGACGCGATCGGTGTCAGGTGTAAGGTGTGTGCCCGTGAGTGACATTGCCTGCTTGGGCGATCTGCTGCGAGTCGCAGACCTCTTCTCGCATATCGTCTCACGTACGCTCAACGAGCGACTCGTGGCGGAGATATCCGACGACCACGTCAGCGTGGCCCAACTGGGCGCCGTGCGGTTCATCAGGCTGCACCGCCGCGTTCGCATGGGTGATCTGGCCAACGGCCTGATGATCACCTATCCCTCTGCCACCAATATGGTGAACCGCTTGGAGCGTCAGGGGCTCGCCACGCGAGGCGTGAACCCGTCCGACCACCGGGAAGTGGAGGTCAGCCTCACGCCGGAGGGCATGGCGTTGGCCGACAGGATCGATGAGGAGCGCGCCTCTCGCCTGGAGACCATGCTGGGGTCCATGCCCGAGCGAGCGCGCGAGTCGCTGTCCGACGGCCTCTACAGCTTCGTATCCGCCGCGGTTGGCGGTAGCCTGGCATTGGCCGAGGACATCTGCCTGCGGTGCGGAACGCGTGCCGGGTCGGGTTGCCCCGTGGCCTCGCTGAACCCTGAGGCGCCCTGCCGCTGAGCGCGACGCCTCCGAGTTTCAGACTGACCTACCTCGACCACGCGGCCGACACGCCGCTCTGTCCTTCTGCTCGCGAGGCCATGCTGCCCGTGCTCGCCGAGCACTGGGGCAGCGCATCCTCCGTGCATGCCATGGGCGCTCAGGCGCGCGCATGGCTTGAGCGGGCGCGAGAGCAGGTGGCCGGGATGGCTGGCTGCGAGCCGGATGAGGTCTACTTCACGTCCGGGGCCACCGAGGCCCTGAACTGGGCTGTGAAGGTGGCTGGACTGGGTGATGCCCATGTGCCGCGCGGGATTGTCGCATCGCCCATCGAGCATGAGGCGACGCTGGCGGCCTGCAGGTGGGTCGCCGGCAAGGGCGCCCCGCTCCAGTGGATGCAGGTTGGCGCTGATGGACGAGCCAGGCCCGACGAGGTCGATCGCCGATGCCTCGCAGGTGTCGGGCTGGTGGTCCTGATGGCGGCGAACAACGAGACGGGTTGCGTCCAGCCCCTGGACCAGGCCGTCCGGTTGGCCCGTGACGCAGGCGCGCTGCTGCTGGTCGATGCCGTGCAATCGGCGCCCTGGGGGCTCGCGCCGTTCCGCGGATCCGGCGCCGACCTGCTGGCCCTATCGGCCCACAAGTTCAACGGTCCGCAGGGCGTGGGCGCGCTTCTCATCCGCCGCGGGACCGAGTTTACGTCGTTGTTGCATGGAGGCGGCCAGGAGCAGGGACTTCGTGCAGGCACGCCGAATACTGCATCTGCGGTAGGTATGGGTGCGGCGGCGGCTCAGGTTGAGGCCCGTCGACGATCGGCCGGCGCCGTCGCGGCACTGCGTGACGGACTGCAGGCGTTGCTGTCTGCCTCGATCGAGGGTGTGACGTTGACTGCACCGGGGTCGCCTCGGTTGCCGGGTCACCTGCATATCTCGGTTCGAGGCGTGCAGGGCGAGGCGGTGGTCGTTGGCCTCTCGCAGATGGGTGTCTGCGCTTCCTCCGGGGCCGCGTGCAGTTCGGGCGCAGTGGAGGTCTCGCACGTTCTGAAGGTCATGGGCGTGTCGGAAGAGCAGGGCAGGGGGGCGGTGCGGTTCACTCTGGGACCGGAGACCACCGCAGATGACGTAGACAGGACCGTGAGAGCGATGGCGGAGGTCGTCGCCGAACTTCGGTCGCTGGGCGGCCGCGGGACAGGTTGACAGCCGCAAGAGAGTGTTATACAATACGCAGGGGACTTTTCGCTACCTGCGAGAGGCGACCCGGCAAGAATTCAGCACAGGAGTGGGCGAGGGCACAGAGTGCGTCAGTGAGCAGTGGTCCGGTTCCTGGTCCTTGGGAGGTTAGTTCAATGGAAGGCAGCTCGGCGACGGTCGACCGGCCGCGCGCGCCGAAGCGCGACACAAAGAAGAAGGTCGTTGATGCGGAAGTTGACTTCGCGCCGGCCGACGAACAGCACGATGAGTTCGTGGAAGAGCCGGCAGACGGTCTGCTCTCGCTGACGAACGCCCTCGACGATGATGTCGCACAGCCTGACCTCGAGGAGGCCGAGGACACCGCCGAAGCCGAGTACAGCGCCACGCCTCCGGCAAGGCCCGATGATGAAGAGATTCACATCTGGGTCAGCCGCGCCAGGGGTGCGCAGCTTCTCACCGCCGACGAAGAGGTGCGCCTCGCCAAGCGCGTGCAGCGCGGCGACAAGAGGGCCAAGGACGAACTGACTGAGGCCAACCTCCGCCTTGTGGTTAGCATAGCCAAGAAGTACAGCGTGCGAGGTATCCCGCTGCCCGACCTCATCCAGGAGGGCAACATCGGGCTGATTCGCGCCGTGGAGAAGTTCGACCCGGACAAGGGCTTCCGGTTCAGCACCTATGCGACATGGTGGATTCGGCGCGCCATTGCCAGGGCCATCATCAACCAGGGGCGGACGATCCGGATTCCGGTCTACGTGGCCGAAATCATCCATAAGCTGGTCAAGGCGTCGAGCCGCCTGCGGCAGCAGCTCCAGCGCGAGCCGACGGTGGACGAACTGGCCCGTGAGCTCGAAGTGACGGTGGACCGCGTGAACGAGATCATGCGGATCGCCATGGAGCCGCTCTCGCTGGAGACGCCCGTCGGAGAGAAGGACAACAGCCAGCTGTCCGATTTCATCCAGTCCAGCACGGCGCCGTCGCCTTCCGAGGCCACGCTGAACCTGATTCGCCGAGAGCAGATTGAGGAGGTCCTCAATAAGCTCACCGGTCGCGAGCGCGAGGTGCTCCGTATGCGCTTCGGGCTGGACGACGGTTATGCCCGTACCCTGGAGGAGGTGGGAAGCCGCCTGCACGTCACCAGGGAGCGGGTCCGCCAGATTGAGCTGCGGGCGCTGAAGAAGCTGCGCCACTTTGGTCCTGCCGAGCTGATGCGCCACGCATAGGCTCGACCAGATCGACAACGATGCGATAGGGGAGGGCCCACGCCCTCCCCTTGGCGCGTCGGGGAGCCATGCCGCCATGAGCATTCGGACCGCCGTCATCCTCGCCGCCGGCGCGTGCGCCCGCATGTGGCCCTTCGCGACGGTGCGCAACAAGGCCGCCATGCCGGTGGCCAACGTGCCCAATGTGCGCCGCCTGGCCGACAGCCTGGCGACGATCGGCATCGACCGGCTTGTGGTCGTGGTCGGCGCGCAGGCCGGCTCCGTCCGCCACGCCCTCCTGGGCTGCTCCCTGCCCGTCGCGTTCGTGGGCTCCGAGTCCGGCGGCACCGCGTCCGGCGGCACCGCGTCCGCCCTCCTGGCGGGCCTTGGGCAGGTGGAGGATGAGACCTTCCTGGTCGTGTACGGCGACACCGTGACCACCGAGGCCAACCTGCGCGCCGTGGCCCAGGCGCCCTCCGCCGCCGGCGCGGCAGGGGCCGTCCTGACCGATCCCATGCCCCACGGCGAGGGCTCCGACTGGTACCACGCCCATGTGGAGGAGGGGCGCGTCCGCGGCATCGTCGGCCACGAATGCGACGGCGAGGTCCGCGTCTGCGGCGTGCTGGCGCTCCATCGCTCCATCATTCCCGTGCTGGAGGCCAATCCCGGCTTCATGCGGGCCGTGCCGGTGGGCGGAATGCCGCCGGCCGAGGCCGACCTGATGCAGAGCCTCAACGACTGGGACGCCGACGTGGCCGCGGTGCCCGCCACCGACTTCGTCATCGACATGGACAAGCCCTGGCAGGCGCTGGCGGCCAACCACGCCATGGCGCGGCGCCTCACGGACGGGCTTACGGAGAGCGTGATCCATCCCACGGCGGCCATCAGCGACGGCGCGGAGATATCCGGTTTCGTGCAGGTCGGGGCGGGCTCCGTCATCGGCAAAAGATCCGTGCTCAGGGGGCCGGCTATCATCGGCGCGGGCACGCGGCTCATCAACGGTCCCATCCTCGAGGGCGGCAACGTCATTGGCGACGGGACGCGGCTCAGCGACTACGGCCTGGTGGGCCAGTACTCCGTGGTGGGCCACCACTGTGTGGTGGGCCATGGAGCCGAGATCGACGGGGCCATGCTCGACGGCTCGTACCTGTGGCATTACTGCGAGGTATGCGGTTTGGTGGGCCACTCCGTGGATATCGGCGCCGCGACGGTTTGCGGTACGCTTCGCTTCGACGACGGCAACGCGGAGCATCGCGTCCGTGGCCGCCGCGAGCGCCCGACCGTGCTGGCGAACAGCACCTACTACGGCGACTTCTCGCGCACCGGCGTGAACGTCATAACCATGCCGGGCGCCAGGATCGGCTGCTACGCCTGCGTCGGCGCGGGGGTGGTCGTCACCGGCGATGTGCCGGACCGTACCCTCCGCCTCCTGAAGCAGGAGACGGTGGACCGCCCGTGGGGCCCGGAGCGCTACGGCTGGTAGCCGCCACGGGCGAGGGTTCGCGCTGAGCCCGCCGAATCGCGCCGGACCTGGTGGCTCGGGCGTCCGTGGCCGAGCGCCTCGTGGTTCGCCCGTTGGCGTTGCAGGAAGAGGTCTGGGCCTGAGGCGCGGCGGTTGAAACCGCAGCAACGAACGGCGGGAAGTCGCCCTTCGGCGACTCGGCGAGGACCTCGGTGCGGTGGCTGTTCGAGAGTGCCCGGAGGGGCACTTCGTGCCGTTCGTTGCCCGCGACTTCAGTCGCCGGGCCCCGGGACCCGCCTGTGGCTCGGCCTATCGCCGGCATCCGGTTTCCTCACCGCCAGGGTCGGACCTCGGCCCGGCCGGCCCGCGCTGCTTCGGCTGCGTCAGACGCCGCAGCGGGTGCGGGATGCCGCCGTCGCTGTGGCAGCTCGAACAGGTCCATGTGGACCCGTGTCCGGTGCGCCTCCGGCATAGTCAGTGCTCAGCGAGTCTGTCCTGGTTAGGCGCTCAGCGGCTCTGTCCAGGGCCTTGGATCCGGCATCGTGTCCGTGCCCGCCCTTGACTCTCCGCGGCCCGCCGAAGTATCATGGTTAGCACTCTGGCGGTGAGAGTGCTAATCACCGCCGGTCACTCAGCGTATGGAACTCGGGAGGTTGAACGACTATGGCATTGCGACCGCTTGGCACAAAGATCGTCGTCGAGCCTGCGGCGGAAGAAGAGAAGACCGCAGGCGGCATCGTTCTTCCCGACACGGCGAAGAAGAAGTCCCAGGAAGGCACCGTCATCGCAGTCGGTACCGGCCGGACGCTTGATGACGGCACCAAGGTGCCCGTCGCCGTTGCAGTCGGACAGACGGTGATCTACTCGAAGTACGGCGGCACCGAGATCGCGCTCCAGGGCAAAGACTACATCGTCCTGGACGAGGATCAGGTCTACGCGATCAAGGAGTAGCGCTCCTGGAGCTTGAGCGGCCCCTGACGCAGGACGCCGCATCTGATACGGAGTAGGAGAGAACTATGGCAGCGAAGCAGCTACTGTACGATGAGGAGGCGCGGCGCGCTCTGGAGCGCGGCGCCAACATGGTGGCGAACGCCGTAAAGGTCACGCTGGGGCCCAAGGGCCGCAACGTGGTGCTTGAGAAGAAGTGGGGCAGCCCCACCATCACCAAGGACGGCGTCACCGTCGCCAAAGAGATCGAGCTTGAGGACCCGTACGAGAATATGGGCGCCCAGCTCGTCAAGGAAGTGGCGTCGAAGACCAACGATGTAGCCGGCGACGGCACCACCACGGCCACCGTGCTGGCGCAGTCCCTGGTTAACGAGGGTCTCCGCTACGTGGCCGCCGGCGGCAACCCGCTCCTCGTCCGCAAGGGCATCGAGATGGCAGTGGCCAGCGCCGTCGAGACCATCAAGGCGAAGGCCATCGAGGTCCGCGGACATGACGAAGTCGCCAATGTGGCCTCCATCGCCGGCAATGACCCGGCCGTGGGCGCCATTGTGGCCGACGCGATGGACAAGGTCGGCAAGGACGGCGTCATCACCGTCGAGGAGAGCAAGGGCACCACGGACGCCCTCGAAGTCGTCGAGGGCATGCAGTTCGACAAGGGCTACATCTCCCCGTACTTCGTGACCGACGGCGAGCGCATGGAGGCCGTTCTCGAGGATCCGATGATCCTCATCTTCGAGAAGAAGATCTCCGCCGCGGCCGACATCATCCCGCTGATGGAGAAGACCGCCCAGTCGCGCCGCCCGCTGGTCATCATCTCCGAGGATGTCGACGGCGAGGCCCTGGCGACCCTGGTCCTGAACCGCATCCGCGGCACCGTCGCTTCCTGCGCCGTGAAGGCTCCCGGCTTCGGCGACCGCCGCAAGGCGATGCTCGAGGACCTGGCGATTCTCACCGGCGGCAAGTTCATCAGCGATGACCTGGGCGTCAAGCTGGAGAACATCGACCTCACGATGCTGGGCACCGCCAAGAAGATCGTCGTCAGCAAGGACGAGACCACGATCATCGGGGGCGCCGGCTCCCACGAGGCCGTCACCGGGCGCATCATCCAGATTCGCCGGCAGATCGAGGACACCGACAGCTCCTACGATCGCGAGAAGCTGCAGGAGCGCCTGGCCAAGCTGGCCGGGGGCGTAGCCGTCATCAAGGTCGGCGCCGCCACCGAGACCGAGCTGAAGGAGAAGAAGCACCGCTTCGAGGACGCCCTCTCGGCCACCCGCGCGGCCGTTGAGGAGGGTGTCGTGCCCGGCGGCGGCACGACCTACCTTGCCGCCCAGGCCAACCTGCCCGGCGTCCAGCCCGAGGCCGACGTGAACCATGGCATCGCCATCGTTCGCCGCGCACTGGAGGAGCCGCTCCGCCAGATCGCCGCCAATGCGGGCCTCGAGGGTTCCGTGGTGGTCAGCAAGGTCCGCGCGTTGCCCGAGGGCCAGGGCCTCAACGCCCTGACCGAGGTCTACGAGGATCTCGTGGCCGCCGGCATCGTGGATCCCGTCAAGGTCACCCGCGCCGCGCTGGAGAACGCATCCTCCATCGCCGGCATGCTCCTCACGACCGAGACGCTGATCGTTGAGAAGCCCGAGAAGAAGGCCGCTCCGGCCAACCCGGGCGGCGGCATGGACTACGACTAGTCCCACGCCCGACCGCTGAACCGCACCGAACCCCCGGCGCCGCATCGGCCGGGGGTTCGGTGCGTCAGCGGGCGCAGCGGAAGCCGACGGGCAGGTAGTAGAAGAGTTGCGGGCCCGTGCTGGGCCGCCGGTCCATGCTGTCCATCGGCACGACGTGGCCCATCTCGGGCCGGAGCCGCCGGGGCCGTTCGCGCCAGACCGCGTAGCCGTCCTGCAGCGCCGACTGGAAGCCCGGGCGGCTGGTGGGCAGCGTGACGGCGTCGGCCTCGTACTCCGAGCCCACGGTCAGCTTCACTCGCGACACCGGAGCCACGTTGGCAAGCAGGTCGCTGAGATTGGACCACATCATGAGGTCGTCCGATGTCGGTCCGAACATGGCCCGCCGGTAGAGGCGCGAGAGCGGGGGCAGCAGGCCTCCGATGGACGAACCCACGTCGAGAGGCCGCGGGCCGAACGTCTGGGTCCGAGCGGGCTCGAAACCGAACTGCAACCAGAAGGTCCGTCGGTTCAGGGGCCGCCACGACGGCGGCGCGACCAGTTCCGCGGCGTTCAGGATCATGTCCTCGGCGCCCTCGGGCGACTTGTCGAAACCTCGGCTCCCAACCGGCAACGCCAGCAACGGGTCCCGCCATGCCTGCGCAAGGGTCTCGTATGCTCTGACGGCCTCGTCATGCGACCATTGGGCGGCCTCTCGGGTTGCCGGCGTCCGTGAGATCCACGGAAGCGCATAGGGCGAGGGATGCAGGCCACGATCGACCCCTGGGTTGGTGCGAAGGAACGCCTCGTGCGAGCGGCAGAGCTTCTGCCACGCGGCGTCTCGATCGCGGAGGTAGGCTCGCACCCAGTCGGGCGGTTGGGCCGGGCCATTCGGACCCATGGCCGCCCTGCACCACTCATAGGGGGTGGGGAGCCGCTTGCCGTGGGCGCGGGCATAGCCCTGGGCGCCGGGGAGCGGGACGCCAAGGACGGGTAGGTCGGCGATCTCGTCGGTGAAGGGCTCCGCGTCTGATCCCCAGGTAGTGGGGCGGTGGCGGGTGCGGAAGGCGAGCGAGCGTCGGCCATCGGCGGGCAGGCCGAGCCAGTAGCGCATGTACTCGCGGTTGGTCACCTCGTGGGTGTCGATCCGGTAAGGGGCCAGGCAGGCCGTGGCGGAGCCCTGCAGGTCAGGCTGCTGTGCGACCACCTGAGCAGGGACGGTTGTCGGGCCGCCCTCGATGGCCACCATGGGTCCGTCGGCCTCTGCGGGCTCAGCAGTGGGCGCCGCGGTCACGCAGTTGGTGGCGTCGCCCAGCTCCTCGAAGTCGCGCACATCGGCTGACCGGGCGCGGGCGTCGACGGCGCAGACAAGACCCACGATGTGTCCGTCGGCGGTTCGCACGGCGTCGCCGAGGGATGGCGATGTGGCGGCCTCATCCCATGTCGCCGACCAGCGTGGCGCGCCGGGCTCGTCATGCGGTCCAGCCGGCTTTAGCTTCAGTTGTGTCGTGCGCGGCTCGGGTCCACCGGCGTGGATGGCCTCGCAGTCCGACGGCACGCTCCCTCCCGGAACCAGCATCGGCCTGACGGCGGGCCAGTGCGTCCCCACGCACCTGAGGACGCTCCAGCCCGTGCGCACGGGTCCGCCGGCGACGACGCCGGCCGGCATTTTGCGTTCAGCCGGCGTGCCGGTCCCGAAGCGGGCCTCGATAGCCTGCTTGCCGCCCTCCTCGGGGCGGCCGGCCACCGTGATGGTCCGTGAGAGGAGCTCTGACGGCGCCAGGAGGAAGCCGTCGCAGCGGATCACGAGCGCGGCGCCCGTCCGCGTGAAGCTGACCGATCCGTCGTCGGCGGTTGTCACGACGCGGAGGCCCACGACCGCCTGCTGCGGGGGCCCCGCATGTGCGGCAGGCCACGCCGCCGCCGGACTCGCCTGGCGCCGTGCGCCTGCCGCCAAGCAGGCAACGGTCCATGCGACCGCGAAGCAGATGCGTCCCAATGCGGGCGCCATACTCATCAACGTCCTCCATGTGTCGGACGCTGCGAGTGGCGGGTTGGGTTACACGCCGGGCGCAACCGGAGGCGCCGGCGCCGCGGTACGCCATACCTCCCATCGTCGACGGCTGTGCCACTCGGACTTGAAGCGCCTCGGGCACGAGAACCAGAGCGAACTCCACATCCGGACCCTCAGCCGCGATCCGCGCGACTTGAGGGCTATACGTCGCCTAAGCACCGCTGCACACTGCTGTGCCGCTCATCGGTTGCCTCCAGACTGAACAGGAACCACCAGAATCGGCCCTGCGAGTGCAAGACCCACCGCTCAATAGCCAAGAGTATCACATCGTAAACCGGTTGTCAACAGACCTTCGCGCCCTATCAGGTGGTACGCGGGGCCATGGCGCACTCGCCGCCCAGGCGGGGTACCCTTACCACCGGACGCCGGTCTGGCGGACCCTCACCCGGTAGTCAGGAGGCCGCCATGCGCGTTCATGTCTTCAGCGTCGGTCCGATGGAGAACAACACCTACGTCATTGAGGACGAGGCCACGGGCGCCGCGGCGGTCATCGACCCGGCCTTCGGCAGCGAGGCCGTCCTGGTCTTTGTCCAGTCGCGCGAACTACGGCTCGAGTGGGTGCTGAACACGCATGCCCACCTCGATCACGTGGTCATGAACGCTGACTTCGTTAACGCGACCGCCGCCCTCCTGGCGATCCACCCCGAGGAGTTGCCTCTGCTGCGCGCGACGCGAGAGCAGGCGGCCTGGTTCGGCGTCGAGCCGCCCGAGTATGTGGAGCCGGGGCGGCTCCTGGCGGATGGTGATCTGGTTCGCGTGGGTGACTCGGTGCTTGAGGTAGCCCACACGCCGGGTCATTCGGCAGGGAGCGTCTGCTTCCTGTCCCCGGGAGTGGCCGTCGTCGGCGATGTCCTCTTTGCGGGTTCCATCGGCCGCACCGACCTGCCTGGCGGCGACATGGACACCCTCCTGACGAGCATCCGGACGAGGCTCTATACGCTCGATCCGGCAACGCGCATACTCCCGGGACATGGCCCCGAGACGACCGTGCTGGAGGAGAAGCTGCACAACCCCTTCGTCGGTGCGGCCTGAGAGGAGAGAACCATGGCGCTTGTGGAGACGGGACTGGTTCGGCTGACGCTGGAGGGCGCTCAGGTGGCTCTGGAAGCCGCCATGAACCGGGCGCGGGCGATAGGCGTGGACATGGATGTGGCGGTGACCGATGCGGCGGGCATCCTCCTGGCCTTCGCCCGCATGGACGGCGCCAAGCTGACGAGCGTGGAGATCGCCGTCAACAAGGCCTTCACCGCTGCCTGCACCCGAAAGGGCACGCACGAGTACGCCGCCGTGGCCGGTTGCGGCGGGGGCGCCTTCGGCATCCACGCCAGCCACGGAGGACGCTTCAGCATCTTCGGCGGCGGCGTGCCCATCGTCGTGGGTGGGCAGTGCATTGGGGCCGTAGGTTGCAGCAGCGGCTCGGCGGAGCAGGACCGGGATGTGGCCGACGCCGGCGTTTGCGCGTTGCTGGAGGCCATCGGCGAGGCCTAAAGGCCGCCGATCCCCGACTCGGGCGGCAGGTGCCAACCGAAGATCATGTCCAGTACCGTTCGCGCGAACCCAGTGGCGAACTCGCCCAGCACCAGGCCGATGAAGAAGGGCAGGGCGCGCTGGTAGGTCTTCAGGCCGCCGTAGCGCAGGATCAGCACCTTCGCCATCCAGCTCACGAAGATGGGTAGCCAGAGCCGGAACAGCCCGAAGCTCCCCGCCACCAGGTAGCCCGCCGGATGGAAGGGCCACCAGACGAACCGTGTCCGCATGCCGGCCAGGAACACCGTGAAGAGCGTGCCTAAGGCGTAGGCCATCATGGAGCCCGGGTCCGCCTGTTGCGGCGAGGTGAGCCAGCCGTCCAGCTTCGACCAGGGCTCGTTGCCGAACGCCCACATGGCCGGGCCGCGGAACTTGGCGCTCTCCAGACCAACCACATAGGTGCTGTGCAGGTAGGCCCAGAAAGCCGCCACGGCCCCGGCGCCCGTCGCCAGCACGATGGCGAGCGTCAGCGCGGGCAGGTGCGTGTTCGTCTTCCTCCCGAGGCGCAGCGCGTCCACGTGCGTCTGCATGGGGAACTGGCGATGCGTCCGGGAGAGGAAGAAGAAGAGCGTCATCACGGTCAGGTCGCCGCGTGTCCACGCCGCGGTGCCCGAAACGCGCTGGAGCACCTGGTCGGCGCCCACCTGATAGAGCTCGAAGGTCGGCAGGCCCAGCTCGGCGCGAAGACGAGCCACTACGATGACGATGACGAAGAGGATGCCCAGATAGAGGGCCGCGGTGGCTGGGCGCATCCCCGCCGTCACGGCGAAGGTCACCATTCCAGCCGCTCCAGCCAGGGCGCCGAAGACCGCCATGCGGTAGCTCATGGCCTCGGGCTCATCCCCGGGACCCGGCTTCGGCGGGTGCATGGCCTCGTCCCAGGCGACCGCGAGGTGGCGTCGAGCGGCCCACAGGATGGCCAGGAATACACCCAGAATCGCGCCAACCCCCTGCTGCTGCACGTAGGGGAACTTGCCCCATTCGGTATAGCCCATCATGGCCGCGCCGACCATCTCCAGGCGGCTGAGGAGCATGAAGAACCAGCACGAGAAGCCCAGTTGGGTAGGCAACAGGAAGGCAAGGCCATAGGCGAATGGGAAGCTCGAGACCGGCAACGGGCCGGCCGCGTTCCAGGGGTAGGTCTGGGCCGTGTAGATCTGGACCCCGATCGGCAAGCCGGGGACGGACGGGACCAGCGCGTGGATCAGGTTGACGATCTGGCCGGTGGCCCCGATGCCTGCTCCGATCCAGAAGACCGGAGAGCCCGTGAGGCTTCCCGGTTGCGTGATGATCTGGATCGGAATCTCGGCGATCGGATAGTTGAGCCGCTCGGCGTCCCACTGTTTGCGAAGCAACGAGGAGAGGCAGAGCATGGTCCACGCCACCATCATGACGAACAGCGTCCACCAGCCCAGAGGCGCCAGCCAGGGCCGGATATGCTCCCAAGTGTAGAGGGTGTTGTTGCCCTGGTAGAGGGCGTCGATGACCGACTTGTCCGCCACCACAAGGTGCGGGGCGATGTGCGGCACGATCTTGTCCGCCCAGCCCGTCTCCGGAGTGCTGTGGCGGAAAACGTAGGTCAGCGTGGTGAATAGGATCTGCAGTTGGTCGTGCCCGGCCAGGTTGCTGGCCACCGCGGCAATGATGTAGGCGCCTGCCAGTTCGGCCTGGCTGAGCATCCACCTCGGGCAAAGGCGGCGGAGCAGGGCATTGATGCCCATCAGGACCAGCAGCAGCGTGACGCAGTTGAAGAAGATGGCCTGGGTGGTGGCGTTGTCCGAGTACCGGACGTACTCGATCTCGGTGATCCACCAGGCGTTGGCTGGGATGAGCAGGGCGCAGAGCAACGCCACGCGAAGCGTGAGGGGGGACCGGCGACCTTCCGTAGGTCCTGCGTGCACGGCCATGCGGGCTACATTCGCGCCGCGACGGACGGCTCAAGGGCGGCCGGCTGGGCCCTGCGCATGGAGACCGGCTGCAGGAGGTAGACACGGTCGGCGTCCTTCCACGCCGTCCGCTCCTTGCCCCAGAAGACCAGGTAGGCGAACTTCCCGTCTGTCGTGGGTCGCCATTCGTTGGCGCCCTGACCGGTGAACAGGACGATCCGCACGTAGGGTTTCACCGCGATGTCCTCGGTGAAGACGTACATGGCGTGTTGACCGAGTTCGGCATCCGCCGCCATGTATGAGTCGTCGCAGATCACCCAACCGCGCAGCGAGATCGTGTTCAGTCCGTGGTTTTGGAGCACCACATACTCGCCGGCGGGGTCGGCGCAGGGATGGATATCCTCGATTTTCAGCATGCCTAGCACTCCCCATGGTGGCCGCGCCGAGCCCTGGACGGCGACCCGACGCGGCGGAGATAGTAGGGCGTTAGGAGCAGCCGAACACGGAGCCGCAGTTCAGACACTTGTAGCAGGCTCCGTTGCGAACCATCAGCGCGCCGCACTCCGCACAGGCGGGTGCGTCGGCTTGCAACTGGAATATCTCACGTTCACGTGCCGTATAGGCCGAGACCGCGCCGGCCGCCGCCGCCTTGGGTGCGGCCTCAGGCGCAGGCTCGGACCCGTTCAGCGAGCGGGCGTCTGTCGGAGGCTGCGCGTCCCTGGGTAGGTACTTCTGGCCCAGCCAGCGGAAGATGTAGTCCGGGATCGACTTGGCGAAGCGGATGTCCGGGTTGGGCGTCATGCCCGACGGCTCGAACCGCATATGGGCGAACTTGCTCACCAGCGTCTCCAGCGGCACGCCATACTGCAACGCCAGCGAGGCCATGGTCGCGATGGTGTCCATGAGGCCGGAGATGGTCGACCCCTCCTTGCTCATCGTGAGGAATATCTCGCCGGGCGAGCCATCCTCGTACATGCCCACCGTTATGTATCCCTCGTGACCGGCGATGCTGAACTTGTGGGTGATGGCCTTGCGCTCATCGGGCAGCTTCAGGCGCACAGGGCGCATCTCGGCGGCGACCGGTGCGGGCTCGTCCGCCTTGCCCTTCTCCTGCTCCTGCGGCTTGGTGTTCAGCGGCTGGGTGCGCTTTGAGCCGTCGCGGTAGATGGCGATAGCCTTGATGCCCAGGCGCCACCCCTCCACGTAGACCTCCATGATGTCCTCGGCCGTGGCGCTGTTGGGCATGTTCACGGTCTTGGAGATCGCGCCGCTGATGAACGGCTGGACGGCGGCCATCATGCGGACGTGGCCCATGTAGTGGATTGAGCGCTGGCCGTTGGCCGGCGTGAAGGCGCAGTCGAAGACCGACAGGTGCTCGTTCTTCAGGAAGGGCGCGCCCTCGATGGTGTCATTGGCGTCGATGTAGGCGATGATGTCCTTGACCTGCCTGGTGGTATAGCCCAGCCTGTGCAGCGCCTCGGGGACGGTGTTGTTGACGATCTTCATCACTCCGCCGCCCACGAGGCTCTTGTACTTCACGATGGCGATATCCGGCTCGACGCCGGTGGTATCGCAATCCATCATGAAGCCGATAGTGCCCGTCGGCGCCAGGACGGTGGCCTGTGCGTTGCGGTAGCCGTACGTGGAGCCCAACTCGATAGCCGCGTCCCACGATGCCCTCGCCCCGGCCAGGATTTCGGCCGGCGCCAGGCGGGCGTCGATGGTCTCGATCGCCTGCCGATGCATGCGCATCACGTCGAGGAACGGTTCCCGGTTCGGCGCGTAGCCCTCGAAGGGGCCGCCGTGGTCGCGGGCGATGATCGCGCTCTGGTGATAGGCCTCGCCGGTCATGACGGCGGTGATGGCGGCCGCGATGGCTCGACCCTCGTCGCTGTCGTACGCCACGCCGCGGGACATCAGCAGCGCGCCGAGGTTGGCGTAACCCAGGCCCAGCGGGCGGTACTTCAGGCTGTTGGCCCAGATCGCCGGCGTGGGGTAGCTGGCGCACCCGACGACGATCTCCTGCGCGGTCAGCATCACGCGGCAGGCATGCTTGAAGGCCTCCACGTCGACGTCGCCGCCCTCGCGCCGGAACTTCATCAGGTTCAGCGAGGCCAGATTGCAGGCGCTGTCGTTGAGGAACATGTACTCGGAGCAGGGATTACTGGCGTGGATGCGGTCAGAGACCTTGCAGGTGTGCCACTTGTTGATCGTGGTGTCGTACTGCATGCCGGGGTCGCCGCAGACCCAGGCGCTGTCGGCGATGAGCCGCATGACCGACTCGGCGGAGCAGGTCTCGGCGGGATGGCGGTCCAGCACGGTGCGCGTCGTCCAGTCCTTGCCGTCGATGTAGGCGGTCATGAAGTCGTCGGTGACGCGCACGGAGTGGTTCGCGTTCTGGTAGTTCACTGAGTCGTACGCGCCGCCGGAGGCGTTGAAGTTGCCGTCGTAGCCCGCGTCGATGAGGGCCCAGGCCTTGCGCTCCTCGTCGGCCTTGCACGTGATGAACTGGCGAATGTCCGGGTGATCCACGTTCAGGATCACCATCTTGGCCGCGCGCCGCGTCTTGCCGCCGGACTTGATGACGCCGGCGAAGGCGTCGTAGCCGCGCATAAAGGAGACCGGCCCCGAGGCCGTGCCGCCGCCTTGCAGCCTCTCATGCGATGAGCGGAGCGTTGAGAAGTTGGTGCCGGTGCCGGAGCCGAACTTGAAGAGCATGCCCTCGGTCCGCGCCAGAGTGAGGATGCTGTCCATGGTATCGTCGACCGAGTTGATGAAGCAGGCCGAACACTGCGGTTGCGGCTGGTCGGGCAGGCCCACGTTGAACCAGACCGGCGAGTTGAAAGCGGCCTTCTGATGCAGCAGCAGGTGGGTCAACTCGTCGCGGAACGCGGCTGCGTCGTCGGCTGTGGCGAAGTAGCCGTTCGTATTCCCCCACTCCGCGATGGTGTACGAGACGCGGCGGATGAGCTGGCGCACCGAGGTCTCGCGTTCGGGCGTATCCACGTGTCCGCGGAAGTACTTTGAGGCGACCACATTGATGGCAAGCTGCGTCCAGCCGGCCGGAGCCTCGATATCGGTCTGCTTGAAGACGACCTGACCGCGCTCACCGGTGATAATGGCGCTTCTCGAGGCCCACTCTACGCTGTCCCACACATCGTCTGTGGCTCCGGTGAAGTAGCGCGAAACCTCCAGGCCCCGTGCGTCGCTGGTCTGGGTCTGCGTGCCGCCTTCCGTGCTTGCCTTGCCTTTGGGTCCCGGCATCTAGTCTCGATCCTCTCTATTCGTTGGCGGCGCCGCGAGCGCACGCGGCTACCGAATGGGTCAGGTCTCAGCGCGGCTCTTCCGCCGCAACATGTTGACGATCTCTCTAAACTGCGTGGCGTCCTCGAACTGCCTGTAGACGGACGCGAATCGCACGTAGGCTACCTGATCGATCTGCCGCAGGCGGGCCATGACGAGGTCGCCCACGTCCTGGGACGTGACCTCGCGCTCCAGCCTGTTGTAGAGCATGCGCTCGATGTCGTCCGCCGTGGACTCCATCTGCTCGGCGGTCACCTGGCGGCCGGTGCAGGCGATGCGCAGGCCCTTGAGAATCTTCTCCCGGCTGAAGGGCTCGCGCCGGCCGTCCCGCTTGACGACCAGAAGCGACTGCTCCTCGATCTGCTCGAAGGTTGTGAACCGCCTGCCGCACTGCTTGCACTCCCGCCTGCGCCGGACGGTCACGCCGTCGGGCGCCTCGCGGGAGTCGAGCACGCGGTCCTCTTTGTCACCGCAGAAGGGGCATCGCATGGTCTGTCTCGGGGTGCCAGTCTACCATATGTTGGGGCTGCGATGATGATATCACCCTACATGTGGCGTGTCAAGGGTTCCGGGCGCCATTGGACCAGAACGTCGCGGGCCGCCACCCGGATTGCAGGACTTCGGCGTCGGCGCGTGCAATCATCAGGATGATCGACAACCCTCTCCACACTGGAGCACTGCCATGCGCCTCGTTTCGACCCTTGCCCTGCTCATCGCGCTCTGCTCAATCCCTGCCGGCGCCGGTCCCACGTCCGCAAGCCTGGCGCGGGGCTTCCAGGCCCCGCCCGCGTCGGCGCGGCCCTGGGTCTACTGGTTTTGGCTGAATGGCAACATCACCCGCGAGGGCATCACCGCCGATCTGGAGGCCATGAAGCGCGTGGGGATCGGCGGGGTGCTGATCATGGAGGTGGACCAGGGCGCGCCGCTGGGCCCGGTCGCCTTCGCGGGCGAGCAGTGGCGGTCGATGTTCAGGCATGTGGTCTCGGAGGCCGCTCGGCTGGGCCTGAAGGTCAACATGAACAACGACGCGGGCTGGTGCGGCAGCGGCGGTCCGTGGATCACGCCCGAACTGGCTATGCAGCGGCTCGTCTGGACCGAGACGTCCGTGGAGGGACCGGGGCAGGTCGACCGGGAGCTTCCGAGGCCGGCTGCGGTAGCGGGCTACTACCGGGACGTGGCCCTCCTGGCCTACCCGACGCCGTCCGACCCGGCCCGCATCCCAGGCTTCAACGCTCGCGCAGTGGCCGACATCGTGGGCGTATCGCTTCCGGCGCTCGTGGACGTCCCGGCCGCGCCCGCGGCACGCGTGGTGCCGCAGAGCTCGATCGTGGATCTAACCCAGAGGATGGACTCCGGTGGGCGCCTGCGGTGGGACGTCCCGCCGGGACGCTGGACCCTCCTGCGCCTTGGGCATACCCCCACGGGCGCCAACAACGCCCCGTCGCCTGAGTCGGGCAGGGGGCTGGAGTGCGACAAGCTGAGCAAGGACGCCTCGCGCGCCATGTTCGAGGGCCTGATGGGCAAGCTGGTGGCCGATGTGGGGCCGCTGGCTGGCAAGGCGCTGGTGTCGACGCACATAGACAGCTGGGAGGTGGGCGTTCAGAACTGGACCCCGAAGATGCGCGAGGAGTTCCGGTCCCGCCGCGGCTACGACCCCATGGCATGGCTGCCGGTCATCACCGGTCGCACGGTGGGCGGTGCGGAGCCATCCGAGCGGTTCCTCTGGGACTGGCGGCAGACGATCTCCGAACTGGTACTCGACAACTACGCCGGGGCGTTCCGCGCACTGGCCCACGAGCACGGCATCGGTCTCAGCATCGAAGCCTACAACACCTGCCCGACGGACGAAATGGCCTACGCCGGCCGCGCCGATGAGCCTATGGGTGAGTTCTGGTCATGGGGGAAGTACGGCGCGGCCTACAGCGTGCGCGAGATGGCCTCTGCGGGGCACGTCTACGGCAAGCCCATCATCGGCGCGGAGGCCTTCACCGCGGCCGACGGCGAGGCGTGGCAGGGGTATCCGGGCAACATCAAGGACCTGGGCGACTGGGCCTTCTGCGAGGGGATCAACCGGTTTGTGTTCCACCGGTATGCGCTGCAGCCGTGGCGCGACGTCCGCCCGGGCATGTCCATGGGGCCGTGGGGGCTCCACTACGAGCGGACCCAGACCTGGTGGGAGCAATCGTCGGCCTGGCATCGCTACCTCTCCCGATGCCAGTATCTCCTGCAGCAGGGGCTCGTCGTGGCCGATACCTGCTTGCTCGGCCCCGAGGGCTCCCCGCAGTCGCTCAACGGCCAGGCGTCCCTGGCGTCGCTGGAGCGCCCGCCGTACAACTTCGACGTCTGCCCGCCCGACGCGGCGCTCACGCGGATGTCGGCCCGGGCGGGCCGGCTGGTCATGCCCGACGGCATGAGCTACCGGCTACTGGCCTTGCCGCGGGTGGAGGCGATGACGCCCAGGCTTCTGCGCAAGGTGCGCGATCTCGTGCGCGCCTGCGCCACCGTTGCGGGGCCAAGGCCGCGGAAGTCGCCCGGCCTGAGCGGCTTCCCGGGATGCGACGCGGAAGTGCGCAGGCTTGCGGCCGAGCTATGGGGCAGAGGCCCGACGCCGGCGGGCATCGCCGAACGGCGCGTCGGCAAGGGACGCGTCATCTGGGGATCGGCGTTTCTGCCGTCGGAACCTGCCGGCGCCGAGCCACGGCTTGCCGGCGCGGAGTGGATCTGGTATCCCGAGGGGCGTCCGGATGTCTCCGCGCCGCCCGCTCGCCGGTACTTCGCGCGTAGGTTCGACGTGGCGGACCGATCGGCTGTGCGCACGGCGAAGCTCGCGATCACGGCAGACAACGAGTTCCAGGTCTGGCTGAACGGGCGGCCGGCCGGCGAGGGCAACGCCTTCAACCGTGTGTTCGTGGTTGACGTGGCAGGGCTCCTGGTAACCGGGGCCAACACGCTGGCCGTTGTGGCGGCGAACACCACCGATCTGCCGAATCCCGCGGGGTTGGTCGCATCTCTGGAGATACGCTATCGTTCCGGTCGGGTGCAGGCCATCCGGTCCGGACGTGCCTGGCGGGCGGCATCGGCGGTCCCGGCCGGCTGGCCCTTCCCCGCGGCTCTGGAGGCCGGATGGTCGGATGCACTGGACTTGGGGCCGGTCGGCATGGCGCCCTGGGGCGATGTTGAGGCGGGCTCCACGGCGTCGGATTTGTACCCAGATCTGGACCTGATCACCCGGCTGCACCGGCGTATGGGCCTGCCGCCCGACTTCGAGAGCCGCACAGCCAACGGGCCCGCGGGCTTCCGGTACATCCACAAGGTGATCGCCGGGAACGACATCTACTTCCTCTCCAACAAGGAGCCCCGCGCTATGGAGGCGGTCTGCTCGTTCCGGCCGGCGGGGAAGCGGCCCGAGCTATGGTGGCCCGATACCGGCCGGACCGAGCGGACGGCAGTGTACGACCTTGCGCCCAACGGGACCATCCGAATGCCGGTTCGCCTGGGTCCCAGTGGCTCGGTCTTTGTCGTGTTTCCCGCCGGCGGGGCGGCAGAGCCCAACAGGATCGTGCGCGTCGACCGCGGCGGGGCGCAGGTCGCTTCGGCTGCGCTGCCTCCTGCCGTTGCCGCGTCCGCGGCCAACAGCTCGGCTCCTTCTCGGAGCTTCACGATCGCGGTCTGGGCCAGGCCAGGCGCGCCGACGACGCTGGTCCGCGAGACCAACCGCGGCATCAGCGGCCAGGCCGAGCCGCGCAACGATGCGCTCTACCCCGCGCCTGGTCACGAGGCGTTCGGCGACTGGGGCAGCGCCGGCGTCGGTCTCGCCGTCGGCAGCAACGGTGTCTGCGTCTTCGAGCATGGCGCAGACCACTTCGCGCCGGTGCTGGTATGGCCGGCCGGCCTCACCACCTGGACCCACGTAGCGGTGGTCTACCGTGACGGCGTGCCGACGCTCTATCTGAATGGCCGCAAGGTGCATGTCGGGCTATCCAGCGCCCTCGTGGCCCGGTCCGGCCTTGGCGTGGCGCACGGAAGGTCCGTCGCCCCGTTCGCCGGCGAGCTCGGACCGTTCCGGCAGGCGGGTCGGTCCTTGTCGGATGCCGAGGTCGCGCGGTGGGCCCGGTCTATGCCGCGCCCCAGGGGCAGGATGCCCGATGCTGCGGTCGCCGTTACCCGTGATGCGATGGGCAGGCTGGTGATCGAGTCGGGCGCGTCCGGCGCCTACGAGATGCATAGCGCCGACGGCAGCGTGCAACGCCTGGTTGTGCCCGGCCTGCCGACGGCGCGGACGCTCCAAGCGCCGTGGCAGGTGACGTTCGCCAAAGGCTGGGGAGCGCCGGAGAGGATCATCCTTCCGGCGCTGGCTTCGCTGGACCGGCATGCCGATCCGGGCGTGCGGCACTACTCCGGCGTGGCGTCCTACACGACCAGCTTCGCCATGCCTGCGGGCTCGCTCGCTGCCGGGCGGCGCTTCGAACTCGACCTGGGCGTCGTAGCCGTCATGGCCGATGTGACGCTGAACGGCCGCAAGCTCGGGACCCTCTGGCACGCTCCCTTCCGGTTGGATGTCACGAGCGCGCTCAGGTCGGGCCCCAACGCGCTCAAGGTCGATGTGGCCAACCTCTGGGTGAACAGGCAGATAGGCGACGAGTCGCTTCCGGAGGACAGCGACCGAACGCCTGGCGGCACGCTTCGCTCCTGGCCCGAGTGGTTGCGGCAGGGCAAGCCCAGCCCCACGGGCCGCTTCACATTCACTAGTTGGCGCCTATGGCATGGGAACTCCCCGCTCGTGGAGTCGGGGCTGGTCGGGCCGGTGAAGCTGGAGGCGGTGCAGAGGGTGGTCGGACGCTAAGCGGGCGCCACCCGGCAGGAATGCGCCTGCCGTCGGGCGAACCTTAGGCCGCCGATCAGGCACACTCAGGATGGAGGCCCAGCCCATGGTCCCACGCGCCGGCGAGACCGACCCGCGTATACGCTCGTTCGTTCAGCCCGCTCGCGTCGTTTGGACGTCCGGCGCAGGCGTCACCGACCCCGAGGCGCTCCTCAACAGCGGCTCCGTCGGCACCGTGGAGGGGCCCGCCGCCCCGCCGCGCGCCTGCACGCTGACCCCTGCTTCCGGCTGCGAGGTGCCGGCGTTGCTGCTCGACTTTGGCTGCGAGTTGCACGGCGGCATTCGAATCGACGCGCCCGGAGGACCGGCCCAGCGTCCCCTCCGGGTGCGGATTCGCTTCGGCGAGTCGGCCTCCGAGGCCATGGGCGGACCGAACCAGGACCATACGCTCCACGACCTTGAGCTGGGCGTGCCCTGGATGGGACACCAGGAGATCGGCAACACGGGCTTCCGGTTCGTGCGCGTCGACCTGCTGGAGACCGACGCGCCCCTGCGCCTCAGCGGCGTCCGTGCCGTCTTCCTGCGGCGCGACCTGCCCTACCTGGGCTCCTTCGAGTGCGACGACGAACTGCTGAACCGCGTATGGCAGGCCGGGGCCTACACCGTCCACCTGAACATGCAGGATTTCCTATGGGACGGCATCAAGCGCGACCGCCTGGTCTGGATGGGCGACATGCACCCCGAGACGCGCGTCGTCTCCACGGTCTTCGGCGGCATCGACGTGGTGCCCCGAAGCATGGAGTACGTGCGCGACCGGACGCCGTTGCCCGGCTGGATGAACGGCATCTCCTCCTACTCGCTCTGGTGGCTCATCTGCCACCTGGACTGGTACCGCTACACCGGCGACCTGGAGACCGTGAAGGGCCAGGCCGGCTACCTGCCGCAGCTGGTGGATCTGGTGGCCCAGCTTGTGGGCGATGATGGCCAGGAGGGCCTGACCGGGATGCGCTTCCTGGAGTGGCCCACCAGCACCGATCCCACGGCCATCGACGCCGGGCTCCAGGCCCTCACCGTCCTGGCGCTGACGGCGGGGGCGTCGCTCTGCCGCCTCTTGGGCGAGTACGAGGTGGCCGGCCGCGCCGAGGATGCGGCCCGGCGCGCGTCGGCGGTGCGGCGTCCCGCGAGCCCCAGCAAGCAGGCGAACGCACTCCTCGTGCTTGCCGGCATGGCCGACGCCGCCGAGGCCAACCGGACGGTCCTTGCCGTCGATCCCTTCCGCGGCGTCTCGACCTTCTACGGCTACTACATTCTGGCGGCGCGCGCCCAGGCTGGCGATCACGCGGGTTGCCTGGACCTGATCCGCGCGTTCTGGGGCGGCATGCTGGAACTCGGCGCGACGACTTTCTGGGAGGACTTCAACCTCGACTGGACGCCCGGCGCCGCAGGCATCGGCGACCTGGTTCCGCCCGGCATGAAGGACATCCACGCGGACTTCGGCGACTTCTGCTACAAGGGCCTCCGACACAGCCTCTGTCACGGCTGGGCCGCCGGTCCCACCGCCTGGCTCACCGAGCACGTCCTGGGCCTGGCCCCCGCCGATCCCGGCTTCGCGACCCTCAGCGTGCGGCCCAACCTGGGTGGGCTGCAGTGGGCCCGCGGCTCCGTGCCCACTCCCATGGGCGTCGTGCACGTCGAACACCGGATCGACGCAGACGGCCAACTGCGCACCGACCTGGATCTGCCGCCCGGCATGCGGGTGGCGTGAGGAGCAGACCATGACTGAACGAGAGCGATTCCACGCGTGTATGCGCTACGAGGCCATGGACAAGGCTCCCCACTGGACCTGGGGCGGCTGGCCCGAGACCATGGAGCGGTGGCGGCGCGAGGGCTTCGACGGGGCGTCCATGGACGTGCTACAGGGCGCCGACCGCGTGAACTGGGTGGGGCACTGGTTCTTCCCCAATCCTCCCTTCGAGCACCAGGTGCTGGAGGAGGACGACACGCACATCCTCTACGTCAACCACGAGGGCATCCTCATGCGTGAGATGAAGGGGAACCCCTACAGCTCCATGCCCCAGTTCGTGAAGTTCCCCGCCGAGACGCGCGAGGAGTTCCGCCGCTTCTGGTCAGAGCGGATGAAGCCCGACCTGGCCGCGCGCCTGGGCGAGGACTGGCGCGGAGTCCTGCATGGCTTGCAGTCCGACACGGCGCCGCTGGTGGTGATCTCGGACCGCTGGGGAGGCTTTTTCGGCCCGCTGCGCAACCTCGTGGGCGTCGAGCGGCTCTGTATGCTCTTCTACGACGATCCAGCCTTCATCGAGGAGATGATGGACGCCAACGCGGACTTCATCATCGCAGTCATGGGCCAGGTGCTGGACGAGATTCGTGTGGACGCCTTCGCCTTCTGGGAGGATATGGCCTACAAGACCGGCCCGCTTCTCACGCCCAGGCTGGCGCGACGGTTCATGCTGCCACGCTACCGGCGCGTGGTGGAGTTCCTGCGCGGCAGGGGAGTGGAGTGGATCGGCTTGGACAGCGATGGGCGCATTGACGCGCTCATCCCGGTTTGGGTCGACGCCGGACTCAACTTCCTCTATCCGTTCGAGGTGCAGTCGGGCATGGACGTGCTGCAGGTGCGCCGAGAATACGGCCGCGACCTGCGCCTCTGGGGCGGGGTGGACAAGCGCGCTATGGCCGAGGGTCCGGCGGCCATCGATGCCGAGTTGGAGCGCGTGCGGCCGCTGATCGAGGAGGGCGGCTACATCCCCATGGCCGACCATTCGTGCCCGCCGGACATCAGTTGGCCCTGCTACGTCTACCACATGGCGCGGTTGCGGCAGGTCTGTTTCGAGGCCGCGCGCGCCGGAGGGTAAGCCGCTGTAGGTGTGTTGGTTCATCTGGTCGATTTGGAGAAGTGAACGATGGGCAAGCGTGTCCTTGTGATTCTGGGTCATCCCCGCGCCGACAGCTTCTGCGGAGCCATGGCGGAGGCCTACGCCTCGGGCGCCCGCGAGGCGAGCCATGAGGTGCGCCTCCTCGCCGTGGGTGCGTTGACCTTCGACGGCATCCTGCGGCACGGGTTCGGGCCGGAGCAGCCGCTGGAGCCCGACCTCGCCGCCGCGCAGGGCGACATCTCGTGGGCCCAGCACCTTGTGTTCGCCTACCCGATTTGGTGGGGAGCCATGCCCGCATTGCTCAAGGGCTTCATCGACCGGGTCCTGCTGCCGGGCTTCGCCTTCCGTTACCGTGAGGGCTCCCACCTGTGGGACCGCCTGCTAACCGGTCGCTCGGCCCACCTCCTCGTGACGATGGATTCGCCGCCATGGTACTACTCGCTCTTCTCGCGCGCGCCGGGCCACAACCAGATGAAGCGATCCATCCTGGGGTTCTGCGGCGTGGCGCCGGTGCGGATCAGCAGCTTCGGCCCGGTGCGGAGCAGCAGTCGGGAGAAGCGCGAGGGCTGGCTGGGTCAGGCGAAGGCCCTCGGCAGGGGCGCTTAGGCATCGGCCCCGTGCGCCGGGCACGGGGCCGATAGGCGTGCGGCCGGTTAGTAGTTGCCCCAGGTCTCGGCCTGGAGGATGTAGCTTGCCGCCAGGTCCACCTGCGCATCGGTGGGGTTGTCGAACAGGAGCAAGGCGGAGGCCTCCGGCGTGAACCGCGTGCCCGGCGCGTCGATGCGGATTCCGCGCAGGTAGGTCACATGCATGCGGTCCAGCGCTTCGTCGGCATCGCAGGCGACGCCGGCCTGGTCGGTGGTGATGTCCTCGATGAACGACTGGATGCCCGCCCGCTTGAAGCAGCGGCCGATGTTGAGGGTGTAGGTGATCTTCTGCAGCGCCGGGCGCGAGACCTGGATGCCGTTCATGTCGGCGTAGAGGGCCATGGCGTCGGTCATCTGCATCACGGTGAGGCCGGCGTCGTCCCTGCCCTCGATCTCGGCCCAGAGGGCCCGCACCAGCCTCTCCCGGTCGACCCAGGGGACCATGGGCACGCGCTTGTTCTGCAGCACGCCGCGATAGTACTGCGCCAGAGTCGCCGCCGAAGCCGCCGGCGCCGCCTGCTTGCCCTGGTCGGCCGGTGCGGCGGCGCTTGTGTTGCCGGGCGCCGCAGCCAGAGCCTCGATGACGACGTCCATCCCCTGCATTCCCGCGATGCGAACGATCCCGTGCTCCTCGGCGGCCTCGACGAAGCCCTTGAAGGTGCGGAAGCCCAGGTTCTTCGCCTCGAAGGTGGGCTGGATGCGGCGCATCATCTGGGCCGTGTTGGCGCCGGTGCAGGTAAGACCCTGGTTGGCCACGCTCTCCAGCGCACGGAGGAGCGTCTCGCGGGCGCGGTCCATCTCGTCCATCACGGCCGGGGTCTCGGGTTCGGCGGTCTCGGTCGTACTGCTGGTTTCGTCTGCCCTCGGCAGCAGGTCGTCGTAGTACCAGTAGGCATCGCACAGGCGGGCAAGGGAGCCGCTGATGCTGCCCTTCAGGCCAATTCCGATGAGCTGCTTCGTATATCGTTTGAGTTTCTGGACCAGCGGCACGTAATCCCGGTCGCCGGAGCCGACGATCACCACATCGGGGCCGGCCGGCAGGAGGGCCATCTCCATGGCGTCCAGGGCGAGTTGCATGTCGGCGGTGTTCTTGCCCTTGGCGTCCGTGGAGAGGAGCGCCATTTCGACCCCCGCCTTCATCAGATCGCGCTTGGTGCTCTGGAGGTAGGGGCGCGTGAAGTCGCCATAGGCCCGGGCGACGACCATGCGCCCTTCGGTTCGGGCTCTGGCAATAATAAGATTGACGTCAAAATCGAGTCCTTGCTGCATGGCATGAATACACAGGTTTTCGACGTCCAGGTAGACGGCCACGCGTCCATCGCCAAGTTCAACGGGCATAGGGTCTCCTTCAGCGGTCTGAGAGCCGCTCGGTCGGTGGCTGTCGCCGCAAGCGCGGAGGAATACAGCCGGTCCCTGTAGAATGGCATAACCACGGCCGAACGATGGCCGAACCCGACTGGAGGCAGCATGCCGGAGCCAACGGTACTGGTGATCGGCGGCGGACCGGCAGGCCTGCTGGCGGCGGGCCGGTCGGCCCAATGCGGCGCCCGCACGCTACTGCTGGAAAAGGGGCCCAAGACCGGCCGCAAGCTGCGGATGACCGGCAAGGGCCGCTGCAACATCACGAATACGACAACCCCGCGCGGCTTCGTCGATGCCTTCGGGCCCAAGGGGCGCTTCCTCTACGGCCCGCTGAGCCGCTTCTTCCGTGACGATATTCTGGGCATCCTCGCGTCGCGCGGCGTCGAGGTGAAGGCCGAGCGCGGCGGGCGCGTCTTCCCGGCGTCGGACAGCGCGCTCGATGTCGCCGCGGCTCTGGAGGAGTGGGCGGCCGATGCCGGTTCGCAGCTGCGCCGTCTCGCGTGCGTCGACCGGATCGTGGTAGACGAGCAGGGCGTCGCCGGCGTGGGCCTGGGAGACCAGGTCATCCATGGCCGAGCGGCCATCATCTGCACCGGCGGGGCATCCTATCCCGGTACGGGCTCCGCGGGTGACGGCTACCGCCTGGCCGGCGCGTTGGGCCACGCCATTGTGGAGCCTACGCCGGCGCTCTCGGCCGTCATCACCATGGAGCCCTGGGTCGGACGTCTGTCCGGCTTGGCGCTGCGCAACGTGGAGGTCTCCATCGGCTCACCGCCTGCCGATGGCGTCTTCCGGCCCGTGGCGTCGCGCTTCGGCGAGATGCTCTTTACGCACGAGGGGCTTTCGGGTCCAGTGGTCCTCACCCTGAGCCGTGAGGCCCCGGCGCTGCTCCGCACGGGCGGCGCCCAGATGCGCATCGACCTGAAGCCCGCGCTGACGCCCGAGCAGCTCCACACGCGTTTCATACGCGACTGGCGCAAGCCCCAGCACTTCAAGAACTACCTGAAGGAGCTTCTGCCGCTCTCCATGCTGGAGGTCTTTCCGGACCTGGCGGGTATCCCGCCGTCGCTGCCCGTACATCAGATCACCGCCGAGATGCGCCACCGGCTGGTGGCCACGCTGAAGGGGCTGCCCGTCACCATTCGGCGCATGGCCGCGCTGGAGCACGCCATCGTCACCGCCGGCGGCGTGGCCCTGGGCGAGGTGGATTCGAAGACCATGATGTCCCGCAAGGTGGCCGGCCTATACTTCGCCGGCGAGGTGCTGGACCTGGATGCCGAGACCGGTGGGTACAACCTGCAGGCGGCCTTCTCGACGGGCTGGGTTGCGGGCTCCTGCGCCGCCGAGCGCGTGCTGTCGCTGGAATCCGAGGAGTGATGGATATGGATAGCCGTGAGATCGTGCTGCGGGCCATCGAGTTCCGCGACCCGCCGCGCCTGCCGATCAACTACTGCAACCGCGACTTCGAGTGCTCCGATGTGCTGGCCAGCGGGGCCGGTCCCGATGCCTCGTTCCGTGCCGCGGAGCCGGGCATGACCGAGTGGGGCTACGTCTGGGGCAGCCTGGACCAGACCATGGGCCAGCCGCACGGCCACCCGCTGGCCGACGCCGCGCGCATCGCGGACTACCGTCGGCCTCTCGGCACAGACCCCTCGCGCTATGCCCACCTTCCGGGCTGGATCGCCGAGAATCGAAGCAAGTTCCTGCGCGCCTCGGTGGGGATCAGCGGCTTCAACCAGGCGACCTTCCTGCGTGGCTTCGAGGCGTTCCTGGAGGACCTCTACACGGATCCGGCCCGAGCCGGGGCCATCCTCGACATGGTCTTCGATTTCGAGAACGAACTGATCGAGCGTTACTGCGCACTGGATGTGGACTGCGTCGTCTTCGGCGACGATTGGGGCACGCAGAACGGCCTGATCATCTCGCCCGCCAAGTGGCGGAAGGTCTTCAAGCCTCGCTACGCCGAGCAGTTCGCCGCCATCCGTGCGGCGGGCAAGAGGGTCTGGTTCCACTGCTGCGGCAACATCCGCGACATCATCGGCGACTTCATCGACATCGGCGTGGACGTGCTCGAGTTTCTACAGCCGGATGTCTTCGGAGTCGAATGGCTGGCCCGGGAGTTCGGCGGCAAGGTCTGCTTCTGCTGCTCCGTGGACCACCAGCGGCTGGCCGTGCAGGGCACTGAGCAAGAGATCAAGGAGTACGCCCGCATGCTCAAGGATGAGCTTGGAGGGTTCGGCGGCGGCCTCATCGGCTACGTAGAGGACTACCGATCGCTGGGCATGACCGAGCAGAACTACCAGTGGATACGCCAGGCGTTCCACAGCCTGTAGGGGCGCTCTGCCCCGGTGCAACCGAAAGGACGAACCATGATCGACCCTAGAAACCCAGAGCCGCCCGACGGCCTCTCGCGGCGCGGCCTCTTCCAGGCGGCGGCGGCCGGGGCCGCGGCCGTCTTCATGCCCGCGGTGGTGCCGGCCTCCGCCCTGGGGCGCGGCGGCGCCGTTGCGCCCAGCAACCGGATCGTCATGGGGCATATCGGAGTCGGCGGTCAGGGTATGCAGCACGTCGTGGGCGGCGTCTGGACCCAGACGGGCGGCATGACCGGCCGCGACGACGTCCATGTGGTCGCGGTTTGCGATGTGAACCGCCAGCGGCTGGAGAACGCCCGCGACCAGGTGAACCAGCGCTACGGCGATAAGGGCTGCTCCACCTACCGCGATTTCCGTTCGCTACTGGCGCGGCCGGACATCGATGCGGTACTCATTGCCACCGGTGAGCGCTGGCACCCGCTCATCTCGATGTACGCCGCCCGGGCGGGCAAGGACATCTACTGCGAGAAGCCGCTCTCGGTCACCATCGAGGAGGCGCTGGCCGTTCGGCGCGTGGTCGACCGGAATGGCGTTATCTTACAGATGGGGACCCAGCAGCGCTCGAGCCACGCCTTCCGGCACGCCTGCGAACTGGTGCGGAACGGCCACATCGGCACGCTGCGCGAGGTGGTCATCGGCGTCGGCGGACCGGCGGGCTACAAGGACTGCCACCTGCCCGAGGAGCCCGTGCCGGAGTACCTGGACTACGACATGTGGCTGGGGCCCGCGCCGTGGCGCCCCTACAACTCGAGCCTGGTGAATGGTTGGATGGCCTGGCGCGACTTCAGCGGTGGCGAGATGACCAACTGGGGGGCCCACCACTTCGACATCGGCCAATGGGGCATCGGCATGGACAACAGCGGGCCCGTTGAGGTCCACCCGCCCGACGGCAAGGAGACCAAGGTACTGACCTACCGCTACGCCAACGGCGTCCTGATGACCCGCGACACCGACCGCACCTACCGCGAGTCGCCCGACGGCAACGGCGTGATCTTCGTTGGCACAAAGGGGAAGATCGCAGTCTGGCGTTACGACCTGAAGACCTGGCCCGACGCCCTGAAGAAGCACGTCACGGGGCCCGGCGAAGTGCGGCTGCACTCCTCCGACAACCATCACTCGGACTTTCTCGACTCGGTGCGGACGCGCCGCCAGCCCAACTGCCCGGCGTCCGTGGGCGCGCGCTCCATCACCGTCGGGCATCTGGGCAACATCGCCTACGAGCTCAACAGGCCGATCCAGTGGGACCCGCAGTCGGAGCGGTTCGTCAACGATCCCGAGGCCACCCGGCTGATGTCGCGACCCATGCGCGCGCCCTGGCGCCTGTAGGAGGCAACCATGAGACCCTATGCGCTGATCGCAACCGCGGCCTGTCTCGCCTGTGGGATAGCCACCCACGCTCAGACGACGGCGCCCGCTCCGCCGCCTCCGCCGTTGCCCGATGCCGTGGCGCAACTCAAGGAGTGGCGCTTCCGTGCGGACCGCTCCCTGCTCGACGGCATCGCCACCCGCGTGGCCGAGTCGCGCGCCACGGCTGCCTCCCGCCGAGAGGCGGCCGCCCTGCTGGCCTCGGTGCTTCGGTCGCCTGCCGCCTTCGATGCCAAGCAGTTCGCCTGCCGTCAGCTCGTGCTGGTTGGGGGCAACGCCGAGGTGCCGTGGTTGGTTCCGTTGCTCTCCGACAGCCGGCTGGCCGAGTACGCGTTGCAGGTTCTGTTGCACGTGCCGGGCGACGCTTCCACCTCGGCCCTGATCCGCGCCGCGCAGGCGGCGGGGCCGGCTCGGCTGGGCGCCATCGCGGTGCTGGGCCAGCGGCGAGACCTGCGCGCCTTGCCGACGCTGACGGCCGTCATGTCCGGCGGCGACGCGCAGGCCGCATGGAGCGCCGCCGCATCGCTCGCCGCCATCGGCGGGTCCGACGCCTGCTCGGCGGTGCAGAATGCCTACCGCCTGGCTCCGCCCGCATGGCGCCGCGTCATGGCCGAGCGCCTCCTCGCCTGCGCTGAGGACTGCCTCAAGCGGGGCGACATGGGTCTCGGCAGGGCCATTCTGTCGAGGCTCGAGGCCGACCCGGCCGCCGCCGCCCTGCGCCCCGCGCTGTTGCTGTTTGCCGTGCGGGCCATGCCCGAGACCGCCGGTCCTAGGCTGGTGGCCGCCATGCGACAGGAGGGTTCCCGGACCCAGCGCGCGGCGGCGCAGGCCCTGCGGTTGCTGCCCGGCGCCACGGCCGGGGCGCTCCTGTCGGCGGAACTGCCCAAACTGGGACCGAACGGCCGCGCACTGGCGCTCTACGCCCTGGCCGAGGTCAACGGTTCCGCTGCCACGTCGGCGGTGGCGACCCTGTTGCGCGACCCCGTGCCCTCGGTTCGGCAGGCCGCGGCACGGACGCTGGGCGCCATCGGCGGCGCCAAGGCCGTGGCACCGCTCCTCGACGTGGCGGCAGCCGGAGGCGCGGAGGCAGGCGCGGCGCGGACGGCGCTTGGTTCCATGCGCGGCAGCGACGTGGAGCCGGGCCTTCTCGCCGCCATGCAGGCCGGGACGCCTGCTCGCCGGGCGGCAGCGCTGAGCGTGCTTGGCGACCGGCGCTCGCCGGCCGTTAAGCCGCGCCTACTGGCCGCGGCCGCATCGAAGGACGCGCCTGTGCGCCAGGCCGCGCTGCGCATCCTGCGCCAGATCGGTGAGCCGTCGCTGGCGCCGAATCTGGTCAGCCTGATGCTGGCCAACCCGGCGGGCTCGCGGGATGAGATCGCAGCCACGCTGGCCGACGTTGCCCGCCGCGGACAGACCGAGGTCGAGCGCACCGGTGCGCTGGAGGCATCCGCGTCCACATCCAAGGGACAGGACCTGGCCGACGTGCTGGGCGTACTGGCCGATGTGGGCGGGCCGGGCGCCCTGAAGGCCCTTCGATCCGGGCTCAAGGACGCTGCGCCCGAGGTCCGGCGCGTGGCGCTGACCCGGCTGGCCGATTGGCCCTCCGATGAGCCCATGTCCGAGCTGCTGGCCGAGGCCGGCGGGGCCGAAGCGCAGCGCGACCGCACGGTGGCGCTGCGCGGCTACATCCGGATGATCGGCATGGACGTCAGCCGCAAGCCCGAGGCAACGGTGCAGCTCTACCGCAACGCGGCCAATCTGGCGCGTACCGCGGCTGACCGACGCATGGTGCTCTCCGGGCTGGGCGGACTGCCGAGCCCCATCGCGCTGGGGATGGCCTCCGAGATGGTGTCGGACCCCGAGCTTCGAGGCGAGGCCGAGCTGGCGCTGGTTTCCATCGGCCGGGCGACGGCAGGTGCTTGGCGATCCGAGACGCGCGCCTGCATGGCGTTACTGGCGACATCGGCCGGCGACGACGCCGTCAAGACCAAGGCAGCCGCCATCGTTGAGCTGGTGGACCGGTTCGGCGACTTCGTCACGGCCTGGAAGGTCTCTCCCGCCTACACCAAGGAGGGCGTCACCTTCCCTGCCATCTTCGACGAGCCCTTCGCGCCGGAGCTGCCAGGCGCCGCGGACGGTGTGCCGTGGCGGGTGATGCCTGCCGGAGGCGCCGCCGACCAGCCCTGGTTGATGGACCTGCTGGCCGTGCTGGGCGGTGAACAGCGCGTGGCCTACCTGGTGACCCGCGTGCAGAGCGACCGCGAACAGCCCCTTCTGCTCCAAGTCGGCAGCGACGACGGACCCAAGGTCTGGTGGAACGGCGAGGTTGTTCTGTCGCACAACCAGCCCCGCGCCTGCGCCCCGGATCAGGACCGCGCCGCGGTGACCGCCCGGCGGGGCTGGAACACGCTCATGGTGAAGGTCCCGCAGAACGTCATGGGCTGGGGCGTCTGCGTTCGGGCGGCGAAGCCCGACGGCACGGCCGCCGAGGGGCTGACGTTTGCGGTTCCCGAGTAAAGGCAGTGTAAAGTCTAAAGCCGCAAGTCTAAAGTCTAAAGTCCGAAGTTCAGAGGCTACGGTCATGCCGTACGGGCGGCGGCGCGGCGTTGGGGTGCGCCGCCGCTTTTGTCATGCCGGCTTGATCCAGCCCTTCTGCTGAGCATCGGCAACAAGCCACTGCGCGAAGGCCCAGAGCTCCGGTGAGCCGTCTTCGATAACGCAGTTTCGGGCCAGGACGCGCTCGGCGGTGATGCCGTGGGTGCGCCAGCTGTGGCCCTCGGTGCAGTGGTTCAGCATCATCGGCTGCAAGCGGTCGAGGGAGTTGGCGTAGCGCGACTCCGGAGTGGCCCGGGCTTCGAACTCGTCCCACAGGGCCCGGAGTTCGGCGCCCGTCTCGGGCGGGAGGAGGCCGAAGAGGCGCGTGGCCGCCGCCTGCTCCTTCTCCTCCTTCAGCGCCATGCCCGCGTCGTCGTAGCAGAACGTGTCGCCGCAGTCGGCTTCGACGATGTCGTGGCAGAGGAGCATCTTCACGCTGCGGAGGATGTTGGTGCCCGGTTCTGCGGCGTGGGGCGCCAGTACGAGCGCCATGAGCGCCACATGCCAGGAGTGCTCCGCGGAGTTTTCGTGTCGCGAGGCGTCGGCGATCAGCGTTCGGCGCAGGACCGTCTTGAGCCGGTCCATCTCGATGAGGAAGGCGAGAGCTTGGCAGAGGTCGGGCGGTATGGGCGCTTCGGCGAGGTCGCGGGTCGGATTCGTGTCGGTCACAGGCGGGCCTTTCACGCGTCGGTTCGGAGGAGTCGGAGGTCCATTCGCAGAATACCGCACTGGTGGCGGCCATGGCCGGCCGCGCGGGAGGTGGTGATGAGGAGCATGGTAGCCCTGGCGGCGCTGGTGGCCGCCTTGCCGGTGCAGTCCGGCGCGCAGCAGGCGCAGCCCTGGACGGCTACGCTGGCTCAGAACGGCGCTGTGACGTTGTCACGGCAGGGCCGGACGCTGGGCACGCTGGAGCCGGGCCTGTTCGAGGCCGTCTGGCGCGGCGCCTCGCTGGGCGGCGGCCGTCCGGGCGATGCGATCCGAGGGCCGCGGCGCAGCGGGACGATCACGGCGCCGGGCGGCTGCGTGGTGGGTGTGGCAGTGACCGTGGCCGAGGCCAGCGAGCATGGCTTGGCCCTGCGCTACCGGATGACGCCCCGTTCGGCGCTCAAGCTCAACAGCCTCCACGTCACGCTCGGACTGCCCGTCGCGTGGGCGCACGGCGGCTCCTGGGCGGCCGACGGCAGGGACGGCGTCTTCCCCGCCGAACTTCGCGACGTGCAGTTCCGCTCCGGCCCCGTGACGCGCCTGGCCCTCAAAGGCCCCGACGGCGCCGCACTCACGTTCGCCTTCGCCGAACCGACGGCGGCGCTGCTGCAGGACGACCGCCAGTGGGGCGGCGCCTTCAGCCTCCGCATCGGGCCTCAGATCTCCGGCGACGATGTCTGGCCCGCAGGCAAGGCGCTCGACATCGCCTTCCGCATCGAGGCCGAATGGGGGTTCCGCATGGAAGAGGACGCACCCGTTACGCTGCAGCCCGGCAAGGAGTGGGCTCCGCTGGAGGCTTCGCTGGACATCGAGGCGGGCTCCGCGCTGGACTTCTCGTCCGTCGTCCCGTGGCATGCGCCGGCGGGGAAGCTGGGCCGCGTGGTGGCCGGCCCGGGCGGCTCCTTCGCCTTCGCGTCCGAGCCCAAGAAGCCCGTGCGCTTCTACGGCGTCAACCTCTGCTTCTCGGCCCAGTACCTGAGCCGCGAGGAGACCGACCGGTTGGCGGTGCGATTGCGGCGGTTGGGCTACAACGCCCTGCGTATCCACCACTATGAGTCCATGCTCGTGGACCGGGCCGGCGGCAACAGCGTCACGCTGAACCCGGCCGCGCTGGATCAGCTCGATTACCTCTTCGCCGCGCTGAAGAAGCAGGGAATCTACATCACCACCGACCTCTATGTCTCGAGACCCGTCTTCGCCGCCGAGGTCTGGCCCGGCGAGGCAGGCGACGTGGGCATGGACGAGTTCAAGATGGCCGTGCCGGTGAACGAGCGCGCCTACGCCAACTACATGGCGTTTGCCCGGGCGATCCTGACCCATGTCAACCCCTACACCGGCATGAGGTGGGGAGATGACCCGACGCTGGCCTGGCTCAGCCTGATCAACGAGGGCAACCCCGGCAACTTCATTGGCGGCCTTACGGAGCGATGCCTCAACGACTACAAGGCCGCCTACCGCACGTCGCTCGCCGCCAACGGCCTGGCCGCCGCATCGGACCTGCCGAAAGAGGGGGCGCAGCTGAACCGCTTCCTGGCGGACAACCAGCGGGCCTTCTACCGTCGCGTCAGGGCCGACCTGCGCGACTCGCTGGGCTGCAAGGCGCTCTTGACCAACATGAACGCCTGGACGAACCCGCAGGCGATCCAGTCCGTCCGCTCCGAGTTCGACTACGTGGACGACCACTTCTATGTGGACCATCCCGAGTTCATCGAGCGGCCCTGGTCGCTTCCCTCCAAGTGCCCCAACACCAGCCCTGTGGCGGCAGGCGTGCCGGGCGGTCGCGGCTGCGCCTTCGTGCGTGTGTTGGAGAAGCCCTTCACCTGTAGCGAGTTCAACTACTCCGGGCCGGGCAAGTACCGGGGCGTGGGCGGTATCCTCACGGGAGCGCTGGGCGCGGTGCAGGACTGGTCCATCATCTGGCGCTTCGCGTACGCCCACAACCGCGAGGCGGTGACGGAGCCGAGGCCTGCGGGCTACTTCGACCTGGCCTCCGACCCGCTGAACCAGGCCGCCGACCGCGCCTCGGTCTGCCTCTTCCGCCGCGGAGACCTGAAGCCCTCGCGCGCCACCGCCGCCGTGCGCACCGCCGGACAGCCCCGCTCGACACGCGGGGTCGTGCCGCCGTGGGACGCCCTGGCCTGGGTGGTAAAGGTAGGCGGGACCTTCGCGCCTGCCCCCGACGGCGCGGTTGTGCTGGATGCCGAGACCGCCGACGGCGCCGATGGGCCCGCCTTCGCCGCTGGAGCTTCGGAACGCATCCTGCACGACCTGCGGAGCCAGGGGCGCCTGCTCCCAGCTAAGCGCACCGACCTCGGGCGCACGCTGCTGCAGTCGGAGGCCGGCGAACTGACGATTGACGGCCAGCGCGATGTCCTGACCATCGATACGCCACGCACGGCAGGCGGCTTCGCCAACCCCGGCGAGACGGTGACGGCGGCGGATATGAAGGCCAAGGTGATGGACGCCCCGGCCACCGTCTGGGTCTCCAGCATCGACGGCCAGCCCATCCGCCGAAGCCGCCGGCTGTTGGTCACGCACCTGACGGACCTGCAGAACCAGGGCGTGCGCTACGCCGACACGGCCCGGAGGGTCCTGTTGGCGTGGGGCGGACTGCCGCACCTGGTGCGCGCGGGCCGCACCGAGCTGAGCGTGCGGGTGGCCGACCCGTCCAAGGCTCGGGTCTGGGAACTCGCCCAGAGCGGCAAGCGGCTGGCCGTGGTGCCGCATACCGTCCGGGGCGAGTACCTGGTCGTGGCCCTCAACACGGTGGCCGGAGGCAAGGGGCGAATGCTCTACGAGATCGCCGAGAAGTAGCCGGCGGGAGGGGGCGGAGCGATCCGCCCCCTCCCAAGGGTCCGGACCTACAGGCCGCCCATGAACTGGTAGATGGCGTCGTTGATACCCGGCAGGCCCTCGTGGCCGAAGTCCGGGTAGATCACCAGCGACTTCCTCGACGTGATCTTGTTGTACGCGGCGAATTGCGACGAGGGTGGGCAGACGGTGTCCATCAGCCCGATTCCGAGCAGCACTTCGGCCCGGATCCGCGAGGCCAGGTGCTGATTGTCGATGTACCCCAGCCGTGTGAAGATGGCCGCCTCGCGTTCGTGCCTCGGGTCGAAGCGGCGGAAGTAGTCTTTCAGCTCCTGATAGGCCGCCACAGCCAGGTCGATCTCCCAGACGCGCTGGTAGTCGCACAGGAATGGGAAGACCGGCGCGGCGAGCTTGATCCGCGGCTCCAGTGCGGCACAGGCCAGCGTGAGGCCGCCGCCCTGCGAGCCGCCGGTGACGCCCACGCGCGCCCCGTCCACCTGCGGCATCTCCATGACCAGGCCGGTGAGCTCGGCGCAGTCGAGGAAGATCTGCCGGAAGAGCAGGTCGTCGGGTTTGCCGTCGAGGCCGCGTATGATGTGCCCGTTCAGTGTGTTGCCCGGCACGCCGCCCACGTCCTCGGAGAGACCGCCTTGGCCTCGGCAGTCCAGAGCAGCCACGGTGTAGCCGCGCGCCACGTAGGCCAGCTTGTCGGACCAGTCGCCGCTGTCGCCGGAGTACCCGTGGAACATGACCACGGCGGGGTGCGGCTCGGCGCAGCCCTTCGGATGGAGCAGCTTGGCGTGAATGCGGGCCCCGCGCACACCCGTGAAGGTCATGTCGAAGCAGTCCGCACAGGGGGCGGAGAAGGCGCTGGGCGCGAGGGTGACGCAGGGGTCCGTCGCGCGCATTTCGGCCAGCGCGGCATCCCAGTAGGCGTCAAAGTCGTCGGGCCGCGGATTGACGCCGTTGTACCGGTGGAGGTCGGCAAGCGGCATATCTAACAGAGGCATTGGGCGCTCCAAGAGGCGAGATGCCCGCCGGCGCTGCGGCGGGTGACTCACTATTCCACAGAACGCCCCGCGCCTCCTGCCGACATCTGCGGTTCGGGAGCGGCTACGCTACCTCTTGCAGGATGCCGTCGGGTCCCACGCGCCACTTGCCGGTGGCGTAGACCTCCCGGGCGCTGCGCAGGATGCCGGCGTAGCGCTCGCACTGCTCGCAGAGCTTGGCCGCGTCGCCCTTGTGGTCGCAGACGCCGCCCTGACCGCAGGGCCGCGTGCTCCTCCGTTCTTCCAGCCAGATGATGTCGTCCATGGTTCTCCTCGCTTGGCCCGCAGGCCGACCGACGTCGTCGTCGAAATATGTAGTCAGGCTAACATACCACCCGGCGTCGCTCGGTGTTCCTCGAAGCCTCGCTGAACACAGAAGCTAATGGAGCGTCTATGGCGTTGTAGCTGGAAGGCATCCGCCAGGGAGGGACCCATGAGGAACGTCACACGATGCGTAGCGGCGCTTGCGCTGGCCTTGGCCCCTGTGGCCGGCGTGGCGCAGGCGCCGAAGGCCGAACGGAAGGCAGACGTGCCGCCGGTGCGCGGGAAGGACCAGCAGAAGCCGCAGCGAACGCCGGTTCGCGGACGCTTGCCGGCCGGGCTCGCGGCTCTGAAACTGACCCCGGAGCAGAAGGAGCGCCTGCAGGGCATCAGGGCCAAGGCCAGGGAGAAAGTCGAGGCCATTCGCGGCGAGAAGGAGCTGACACCCCTGCAGCAACGCACCCGGGCGGCGGCAGCCAGGGCCGACGCTCTCGCAGAGGCCCGGAAGGTGCTGACGCAGGAGCAGCAGAAGAAGGTGCGCACCGCCATCGAACGACGGCGCGGCGCCTCGGTGCAGGCAGGTCCGTGGCGTCAGGGAAGGCCCGGCGGGCCCGGGGTCGCCCGGCGTCGGATGCAGGCGCCGCCGGCGGGTGCGCGGCCGTGGCTTCGGGAGCGGATCAGGCAGCGGCGCGGCTGGTACTGATCGGTCGAGTCTGGGTCGGATGCCCACGCCATGCGGCCTCCGACCCGGACGTGGCCTACCGCTTCGGCTGTGGCCTCCAAGCCAACACCTGACCCGCGGCCTCTAGTTTGGCGCGCAGGGCCGAGTAGGGCACGTCCTGCACGGTGCAGCCACGATCCAGCGCCGCGGCTGCAGCCAGCGCGGCGCTTTGGGCCATGATCATGAAGACCGGTTCCATGCGGATGGAGCCGTAGGCAATGTGGCTGGCCGATAGGCAGACCGGCACGAGCAGGTTGCCGCACTCGCCGCGCCGAGGCGTGATGGACCGGTACGAGACCGGGTAGGGTGTGGAGACGCCGACCTGCACGTCGCCTTCGTTCCGCACCGCGCCGTCCACCACCGTGCGGCGGCAGTTATGCGAGTCCATACCATAGGCGCCCAGTCCTACGCTGTCCTCCGGCACCCGCTTCAGCGTGCAGTCCGCCTCGGTGGCGACATAGTCCGACACCATGCGTCTCGCCTCGCGGACGTAGAGCTGGTGCGGCCAGCCCCCGGTGGTCTGGAACTCATCCCGGCAGAGCCCCCAGAGCGACATCCGCGCTCGGGCCTCGTCGGGCACGGCCGGGTCGTTGCATAGGAACCAGAACCAGCCCATCTGGTAGCGCACATGTGCCTGGAAGATGCGTTCCCGCTCGGCGTAGCCGGCTTCGGGGTAGCGGTGGTTCATGCCGATCCAGTCGGTGGAGACCGATCCGTGGTTGTTCTTGTCCACCTTGTCGCCGCGGATCGGATCGAACTTACCGAAGAGGTACTTCGAGTCGATCTTCAGGGCTCGGGCCAGCAATTCGTAGTCGCCGCGCCGGTAGCCGCGGGGCTTGGGGAACGGGATGCGGTTGGCGGGGGCCTGGGTGAGGCACATGCGGAAGTTGTACGCCTGCACGCGCCTATCGCCGGTTCCCGCCGGCTCCAACGGCGTCGCGTCGATGCCCGGTAGGAGGCCCGATGCCGGGTCGCCGGGCCGAATGTAGGGGTCCACGGCGCCCTCGAACTGGTGCTTGTCACGCAGTTGGACGCCGTTCAGTGTCTCGCCGTAGGTGGAATTGGCCTCGCGGCCCACGGTGTAGCTGACGCCGGCGCGTTCCATCAGGTCGCCTTCGTAGCTGCAGTCGATGTAGACGCCCGCCCGTACGGTGAGGCCCGAGGTTGTGGTCAGCGAGGCGATGCGGCCCTCCTTCATCCGGACTGACCGGACGTACTGGGCGTTCCGTACCTCGACGCCCGCGTCGGAGGCCAGCTTCGAGAGAACCTCGCCGGCCACGTGGGGCTCGAAGTTCCACTCCTCCGCCACGCCGTAGCGGGCGCCGCAGGCGCGGTAGAACTCGCGCGAGATGCCGCCGATGCCCGCCTTGTTGCCGAAGTCGGTGCAGCTGAGCCCACCCGTGGTCAGGCCGCCGATCTGCCGCGCCGGGTTCAGGACGATGACGCGCTTGCCGGATCGCGATGCCTGCACGGCCGCCGCGATGCCCGCCGCGTTGCCGCCGTAGACGCATATCTCGGTGTCGAGCGTCTGCACAACCCGAGGCGCCGGCGCGTAGTAGGTGGGCTTACCATCGGCGGTGGCGGCCATGGCGGCTACTCCAAGGGCTAGGACCGCCGGTACGAGCCCGGCAGTCCGTACCTTTCGCGTCACGGGATGATCCTCAGCGTCTCCACGGTGAAGGGACCCAGGGGCAGGCGAATACTGCCGCCCGCGGCGTCCAGCTTCTCCTGGTCATCCTCGACGAGGTTGGTGCGCCGGACTTCGGCGGGCTCGGCGGCGAGCGCCACTTCTGCGGTGCAGCTTGCGCCGGCGGCCTCGTGGAGCCTGACAATGAGGCCTCGGCCGTCCTCAGCCCGCTTCAGCGAGTCGACGATGACGCTGTCGGGCGTCACGCGAAGCAGTGGCGCTGCCGGGGCGCCCGCCTGACCGGCCGGCATGGGTACGGCAACGGGCGCCATGTTGAAGGCGGCCGCCACGTGGCCCACGCGGGCCTCCACGACGTCGCCCGTGTGCGGGTAGAGGCCGTAGCGGAAGCAGTGCTCGGCGCGGTCGGCCGTGGGGTCGGGATAGCCAGGGCTCCGCAGCAGGTTCAGGTCCAGCGTGGAGCCGTCCAGCCGGTGGCCGTACTTGCAGTTGTTGAGCAGGGCCAGGCCTGCGCCACGGTCGCTCAGGTCCACCCAGCGCTGGGCGCAGACCTCGAAGCGGGCCGCGTCCCAGGTGGTGTTCGTGTGCGTGGGCCGCTTGATGGAGCCGAACTGGATCTCGCAGGTCGCCTCCGGTGTCACCACCGTGGTGGGGAACTGCGCCCGGAGCATCTTGCCGGTCTCGCGCCAGTCGACCCAGGTGTCGAACTCCAGCACGGGTGAGCCCTGCGTGAGGAACGCCTTCTGCACCATGCGCGAGGCTCCGTAGGCCAGCTCCATGCGGAGGCCCGCCGCGGGGCCGTCGGCGAAGGGCTCGCAGCTCACCAGCTCGAAGGCGCCGGCGGGCTGGGCTTGGTAGTCGAACGGCATGTCCCACGCGTCGCCCTGGTCGTGGTAGAGCGCCAGCCTGTTGGCGACCTGGCCGGGCTGCACCATTTCGCGGTCGGTTGCCAGGTCCACGAGGCTCTCCAGGCGACCCTGGGTGTCGAACCGTGCGTGGACGAGGCCGTTATCGAGGCAGTTGTCCGCCACCGTGGGCGGGGTGGGCTGCGGCGCGGCGTCCAGATCGACGACCGTGCAGGCCAGCGCCGGCAGGTCGGCGCAGACCCAGCCGCCGTCCGCCAGGCGGCTCCAGCCGGTGCGCGGGGTTGCGCCCGCGTTCATCACCAGGGCCGGGCGGGCGGCTGCCCCTGCGTCGATCGTGGCCGTGAGCGCGGTTAGGGCCGATGCGGTGAGCGCCTGCGTCCGGGCCAGTAGGTCGGCGTAGCGCGCCAGCGACTCGGCGTAGACCCGACCGATGGACGAGCCCGGCAGGATGTCGTGGAACTGGTAGAGCAGCGTCTCCTTCCAGATCTCCTCGATCTCGGCGGCGGGATAGGCGGTGCCGGATGCCTGGGCCAGCACGCAGGCGAACTCGGCCTCCTGCAGGGACTGCTCCATGCGCCGGTTGTACTGCTTGTTCCTGGCCTGGGTGGTGTAGGTGCCCTGGTGGCGCTCCAGGTAGAGTTCGCCGGCCCAGCCGCGCAGGCGGTCGTTGTGCCTCAGTATCCGCTCGAAGAAGGCCTGCGAGGGCTCCTGCACCACGGGCGAGAGGCCCGCCAGGTCCTTCTCGCGGAGCAGCCGTTCCAGATGCTCCTCGCCGGGCCCGCCGCCGCCGTCGCCGATGCCGAAGAGAACGAGGCACTCGTCCGAGACGGCCTTGTCGTGGAACTCGCGCTCGGCCTTGGCGATGGCCCGCGGCGCGGCAGACGAGTTGTAGGTATCCTCCGGCGGCGTATGCGCGAGGACCTCGGAGCCGTCGATGCCCTTCCAGCGGAACGTGTGGTGCGGCATCCGGTTTACGGTGTTCCAGGAGAGCTTCTGGGTCATGAACCAGTCGCAGCCCGCCTTGCGGAGCAACTGCGGCAGCGCGCCGGAGTAGCCGAAGACGTCGGGGAGCCAGAGGCCCTTCACGTCGATGCCGAACTCCTCGCGGTAGAAGCGCTTGCCGTAGAGGATCTGCCGGGCCAGCGACTCGCCGCTGGGCACGTTGGCGTCGGCCTCCACCCACATGCAGCCCTGCACCTCCCAGCGCCCCTCTGCCACGCGCTGCTTGATCCGCTCGTAGAGGCGCGGGTGCATCCGCTTCATCCAGTCATAGAGCTGTGGCTGGCTGGCGCCGAAGACGAAGTCCGGGTACCGGTCCATCAGCTCGAGCACGGTGGCGAAGGTGCGGGCGCCTTTACGGTAGGTCTCGCGGAGGGGCCATAGCCAGGCCAGGTCGATGTGCGCGTGGCCGATGGCCGAGACGGTGAGGGATGCATCGCCGCCCCGCTTGGCCAGCTCGGGCGCCAGGATGGCCCGTGCTTCGGCCGCGTTGGCCTCGGTGAGTTCGAGCATCACGCCGGCCGCTCGGTCCAGGGCGTCCCAGATGCGGTGGCGCCGGGCCGAACCTTCGGGTAGCTGCAGCATCAACTCGCCTAGCACCTCGCAGTCATAACTGAGGGCGCGGAGGTTCGGGTTGACGGTGACGATGCGCGCTTCGCGGACCGTGCCTTTGTCGCGTAGCTCACCGAAGAGGTCGTTGCAGCCCGCGTCTACCCAGAGGTCGATGGCCTCGCCGCCCGCGGCGCAGTCGGTAACCGGCACAACGCGCTTGCCCGGGTTGCCCAGGCTGTGGTCATAGCCGGAGCTCACGTTGGTCAGGCCCAGCCGAGGCTCGCCCTGGGCATCGACCACGAGGCCTTCCCCGCTCAGGTCGACGAGCAGCGCCACGGGCTTGCCGGCGCACTCGGCGGGCACGGCGCCGGTGAAGTGGAACCAGGCGCAGTCGAAGAGGCCGCCCCACTTGTCGCCGGGCTTCGGCGTGATCCGGGCGCCTGAGGTGCGCTCGGCGAAGGGGACAGGCTCGGCGGTCTGCCACGCCTCGATGTCGAGTTGCGCGGCGGTGATGTAGACGACATCGGCGATGCGGCGACCCAGATGCTCAAGGTCGCGGCGTCGCTGGTCGCGGATGTAGGGCATAGCGAGGAGCTCCCGTTGCGGCGGCGTTGCGGGTGGCGGACAGAACCGCCGCACCGGCCCCTAAGTTGGCCGCGCGGGGCCGGAACTCCTGCCCAAGAGGCCGCATCTGGGCGGCGCTGGTGGGTCGTGATGATGGCGCCCATGGCGGATGCCTCGCACGGACGGACCTTGGCGCATGTGAAGGGTCAGCGAATTCCGTATACGGGTAGTGCATGAGTGGACGGCTCTGTGGTGATCCGGTTGCCTCGGATGCGCCTGAGCGGCTTCGTTCCTGGCTTCCTGCGGCCACAGCACCGTGCGATAGCGGAGGTGGACGCGTGGGTCGAGCGGGCCCTGCTGTGCGGCGTGAGCCGGTCGGAGCTGTGCCAGCTCATGTCGATCGTCACGGGTTTTGTGCCGGCCCCGTCGGTACTGGCCCGTGTGGAGGCCACGCTGGACGCGAAGGTCAAGCAGTTCAAGGAGCGTCGGCTACCGTCGGTCTATGAGTACCTGTACCTGGATGCGGCCTGGGTGAAGGACCTGATCGGCCGAACGACGGGTCGGGTCTGTGTGCTCATGGCGATCGGCGTCACAACTGATGGTCGAAAGGAGATCCTGGGCTTTGAGCGTGTTCAGCGTGAGAGCGGCTCGTTCTGGCGCGGGTTCCTAACCCGTCTGGTGGCTCGCGGACTGGCGCCTGATCGGCTACACCTGGTGATATCGGACGAGCACCGTGGCCTCCTCGAAGCCGTCCCTGAGGTTCTGGGCGACGTGCCGCACCAGCTCTGCTGGGCGCACCGGATGCACAACGTGCACGATGCGGTAGTGGTGGCGCATCGGGTTGAGGTTCGCGACGGACTGCGAGGCGTTTACGAGGCCGGAAGCCTGACCGAGGCCGATGCCAGGCTACGGGCGTTCTGTCGGCGCTGGGGTTCGACGTACCCCAACCTCGCCGCCAAGCTGTTGGGCGACGCCCGCTACCTTCTGGTCTGCTTCTCCGAGCCGCCCTGCCGCCGCGAGTACCTTCGGACCACCAACCCGATCGAGCGCACCTTCCGCGAGGTCCGGCGTTGGCGACGCGGCTGCGACGCGTTCGCAGACGTCAAGTCGTGCGACCGTACCTTCTTCAAGGTCTCATACCTGCTGAACGAGAGGCGGGCAACCCACGACCTGTGGTACAAGCGCCGCAAGTTGCCCGAGCCGGCACAGGACGGACGGACGCCGTAGGCTCAGCCGGTCGGCTGCGTGGAGCTCCAAGCTAAGCTCAGGCGCGGCCGACCGGCGGGACAACCGAGAAACATGAGAGCAAGACCCGCCCACGACAAGGGCAGGAGCACGGAACCAGTTACACACACCAGTTGACACGACCGGGCTCACGGACGTATCTTGCGCCATGTTAAGATCGGTGGTACCATGGCCACTACGAATTGAGCACCACGGTAGCGGTCCATGACGAGCGGTACTGGATCTGTGCGTTGGGCGTCGCATGAACGGTTCGCACAGCCTGTGGTCGTCCTGTGTCCCTACAACCGACCCAAGTGGCGGGCGGGAGCTCATATCGTGCCGATCGCGACACAGCTGTCGCCGCAACCGCGCTGATCTCAGGAGGAACGATGAACCGTAAGCTAGCCATACCGGTCCTGCTGGCCGCATGCCTTGGCCTGTCGGCGCAGGTGGCCGCCGTCGCTCAGACGAAGCCCGCTGGTGATGTGGTGTCGAGCCTGACGGCTCACCGCATCGTTCGAGACGGCAAGGGTGTTGAGACCAAGGTGACCGCAGAGGCTGCCCGGCCGGGCGATACTATCGAGTACGCCCTGACCTACACAAACGGGAGCGAGAAGCCGATTCGGAACCTCAAGGCGACGCTGCCGATCCCGGTCCGCACTGAGTTCCTCCCGAATACTGCAGAGCCTGCCGACATCCTGGCCAGCGTGGACGGGCGCACCTATGCGGCGCCTCCCCTCACGCGTAAGGTCTCACTGCCTGGAGGCAAGACCCGTACTGAGAACGTCCCACTGGACGAGTACCGCTACGTTCGCTGGACGGTTGCGGATCTAGGTCCAGCCAAGTCGACGACGCTTCACCTACGAGTCAGGGTGCTTCCGGGTGACAGGAAGGGGGGTGCAGCCAAGCCCTCTCGTTGACGTAGTGCGCTGTTTCCTGTAGGCGCGTGTCTGTTCCAGTGCCTCAGATCCACCCCCTGATACCGGCCGGCGTCCAAGACGCTGCGGCCGGACCTGTGAAGTAGCCGCACCGCAGCAAGCATCGCAGGTCCAGTATCTGTAGCCATGCACCAAGCGCGGTCTGGCGCCGCGTGTCCGATGACGGATCACTCTGAGAGCAATAAGGGGAACGAGTCATGAGAGTCGGGAGGATTGGGCTAATCGCTACCGCGCTCTGTGCGGTCGCGCTCACAGGATGGGCAGGCAAGGCCGATGCGCAGATGCCGCCGGCCGGTGCAACCATCGGCAACCAGGCATCTGCCACGTACACCGATGGCTCCGGCGTATCGCGAACCGTCAGTTCCAACGTCGTAACCACGATCGTCCAGCAGGTCGCCGCCCTCACGCTGACCATGGACAACACCAAGGTCGCGGTAGCCGGCGGCAAGGTCTGGTACCCGCACACCCTGACCAACACAGGCAACGGGACCGACACGTTCTCGCTGCTACTCACCCAGTTGGCCACCGACAACTTCGACCTCGCGGGCGCTCTCATCTACCCCGACGCCGACGGTGATGGTGTGCCCGACTCCGGCGCAGCCGCTATTACGAGCACAGGCCCGTTGGTGGCCGGCGGATCGTTCCGGTTCGTGATCGAAGGCTCGATCCCGGGCAGCGCGACGAACGGGCAGAACTCCGTCGTCACGATCAAGGGCACCAGCGCCTTCGCGGCCGGCGTGACCGCGCTGAACACGGACACCGTGTCCGTCACGCAGAACGCCGTGATCACCGCGACCAAGGGCATCGACGTCCAGACCGGCGCGGCGCCCAGCGGACCGTACACCTATACCGTTACGTACACGAACAACGGTATCGGCGCGGCCAGTAACCTCAAGGTCGAGGACATCGTCCCGGCCGGCATGACCTATGTTCCAGGCAGCGCGCGCTGGAGCCGATCGGGCGGCACGGCGCTGACCGACGCGACGGGCGGTGACCCGTCTGGGATCGCTTATGACTTCGGCCAGACCACCGGCAACGCCCTGACCGCCGTGATCGCTTCGGTTCCGCAAGGGGCCCGCGAAACCCTTACCTTCCAGGTGATGGTCGCATCCGGCACGCTGGCGGGTACCATCACGAACACGGCCACCCTCAGCTACAACGACGGCACCGGCACCACTGTAGCCGGCTCCACCAACGGCGCTCCGTTCACCGTCGCCAAGGCGGCCGGCGTCACCATCACCGGCGATACCGTGGCCTCCGCCGCCCAGGGCGGCACGGTCACCTTCAACAACGTGGTGACTAATACCGGCAACGCCACGGACATCATCGACATCCTGCTGCAGAACAGCACGTTCCCGGCCGGCACCACCTTCCAGCTCTACAAGAGCGACGGCGTCACTCCGCTGACGGCCTCGGAAGGCAGCCAGTATCCCGACACCGGCCCCTTGGCGCCCGGTCAGTCCTACACCGTGGTCCTGAAGGCGACGCTGCCTCCAGGGTTCTCCGGCAACGGACCCTACACAGTGCAGAAGAAGGCGATGTCGGATAACGATGGCACGGTGTTCGCCGTCGCCACCGACAGCCTCGGCGCCGTTCTCGCCAACGCCGTCGACCTTACCAACGATGCACCGTACAGCGCCACGGTTCCCGCACCCGGCCAGGGCCAGGGTCCTGAAACGAACCCGGTGACCACCCTCACCACGAACCCGGGGAGCACGGTCCGCTTCACGCTGTATGTGAACAACCGCAGTTCCGTGACGGACAGCTTCTCGCTTCAGGCCAGCCTGGATAAGACCTTCGCCAACATGACCTTGCCGCCTGGTATGACCGTCTCCTTCAAGGATTCTGGCGGTGCGGTGATCACCACAACCGGCGCCATCGCTGCCGGCGGCAGCAAGGTGGTCTACGCGGACATGTTCGTCCCGTCCACCACTCCGCCCGGCACGGTGTCCGGCTACTTCCGCGCCATCTCACCGACCAGCGGCGCGTTCGACATCAAGCATGACGCAATCACCGTACAGACGCTCCGCAGCATATCCATCCAGCCCGACGGCAACGGCCAGGTCCAGCCCGGCGGCTCGGTAGTCTATGCCCACACCGTGACCAACACGGGTAATGTGCTGGAAGGCTCCGGATCGGCTACTAGCTCGACCACGTCGACCCTGGTCGATAGCCAGCCCGGGTGGTCGTCGGCGGTCTACTACGACGCCAACGGAAACGGTGTCCTCGATATCACCGACCCGATCATCACCGACCTGTCGCCCATGGGCGGCATCGCCCCCGGCGCCTCCAAGACCATCTTCGTCAAGGTCTACTCGCCGGCAGGCGCCCCGGTGGGCGCTATCGACACTACGACGGTCACACTGACCACCGACCAGGGCATCTATCAGGTGGCGGCGCCGCCTGCGGTGAACAGCCACGACACCACGACCGTCATCTCGGGCCAACTCCAGATCATCAAGGAGCAGGCTCTCGATGCCAACGGTGACGGTACTGCCGAGACCGCGTTCGGCACCACCAACCTGACCACCGGCGCCGTGCCGGGCGCCTGCATCCGATACCGGATCAGGCTCACCAACAACGGCACCACTCCTGCCACCACGGTGGTTCTGAGTGATGCCACGCCCAGGTGGACTACGTACCACCTGGGTGACGGCTCGACGAGCCCGACCGGCAAGGCCTGCATGAGCACGGACAACAACACCACGTTCGTGGCCATCACGGCACCGGCCGCTGACGGCACCGGCACCTTCAGTGCCAGCGTCGCCACCATCGCTCCGGGGCAGACGGTCTACGTCTACTTCGGCGTCAAGATCAAGCAGTAGGGACAGCGTGGGCTCCACCGTGCACCGCTGCACGGTGGAGCCCACCGCACCGCTGCCGTGCTACCCAGGGTCAACAGACCGGCGGTAGGACGGCCGGTGTGAACCTCGATGGGAGGTAGCTGGTTTCGACATAGCTGCGACTGGCTCCGGGTACTGCCGGCCCTCTTCGGGGTCGCCGTCAGTGCCCGGGGCCAAGTGCCGCCTGTCGGCACGCTGATCACGAACCAGGCATCTTCCACGTACTCCGACTCCCTCGGCGGTGGCGTCCGGCTTGACTCCAACGTCGTCCGCGTATCGGTACAGCGCTGGGAGGCTGTCCGGCTCGAGGCGGACCGGCAGGTCCAGGCTCCGCGCGGGGCTACGGTGACGCTGCTACACCTAGTGACCAACGCCGGCAACGATCGCACGAGCTATGTCGTCAGCGCTGAGAACCGGACCGGCGACGATTTTGATGTGACCAGCCTCGCCGTGTGGCTTGACGTGAACGCCAACGGCATCCTGGACCAGGGCGAACCCAGGCTCCTGGTCGCCTCGGAGGTACCGCTGGAACCCGGCGCCAGCGCGGCGCTTCTCGTCGCCTGCGTCGCGCCCATCTCCGCCGTGGACGGCAAGATCGCCACTGTGAATGTCACAGCGCGCAGCGAGGGCGGCGCGACGGCTTCGAACACCGACTCCGTTACAGCCGGCCCGCCTGCGGTACAGGTGGGCGCGACGGTGACTACAAGCTGGTCGACGCCCGTGGCGCACCGGGGCGAGATCGTCGGTTTGACTGTGGACGCCGTCAATGACGGCATCGCCGTGCTGATGCCGTTGCCTGTGCGCGTGGATGGCGCTGAGCGCAATCTGGTCGTCCTGCGTACCGTCATTCCGACCGGCGTCCGGCCTGTTTCGGTGACCCCGCCTGCGGGCAGCACCGCCTACTACCATATTCTGGGCGCCCCGGACGACGTCTTGGTCAGTCTCGTGGGCCCATCCGATGTTGTCGACCGGGTCGCACTGGCTATGCGTCACCGATGTTCCACCGGGCATCAGCTACTACACGGACGCCGGCTACCTGGTGGCTGCCCGCGCCGTGGCCATCGGCCCGCCGCTCTGGGTGCAGGTGAACGCCCCGGAGGCCAACCTCGACTCCAATCGGGCGGATCAGATCGAGGTCCGGATTACGTCGAAGCTTACGGGCGACGTCGAGACCTCCGTCGCAGTTGAGACCGGTCCCTCGTCCGGCATCTTCCGGGTGTCGCCGCCACTGCCCACTGCTGTAGGCGAAATGGGCCGCGTCTCCCCTCAGAACGGAACCATGGAGACCGCGCGGCGCGACAGCCTGACGGCCACGTCGCGGATGGCAGGTGGCGCTACCCTTACCGCTCTGGTCACGGTGGACCCGTGGGGGATCGTGTTCGACGCCCGCACTGGCGAGCCGGTCTCGGGCGCAGCCGTCTCGTTGATCGACGTTACCGGGCAGGGCAACGGCGGCAGGCCCGGCGAGGCGGCGTTGGTATTCGATCTCGATGGCGCAACGGAGTTGCCTGCGACGGCCACGACCGGCGCGACCGGCGCCTATCGCTTCCCGCTGGTGGCCCCCGGCAGCTATCGACTGGCTGTGGTCCCGCCGGCGGCCTACAAGTGGCCCTCGTTGCTGGCGGTTGCCAACGTGCATCCAGGCTTCACGGTCGATGCCGACGGCTCCTACGGCCGGCCATTCGCCGTGGAGGGTGGCCTCGGCAGCTTCATCGTGGACCTCCCCGCCGACGGTCCGGCCCCGTGGGGACTCGCGTTGGAGAAGATGCCGTCCCGTCCGGTCGCGGAAATCGCGGACTATGTGGACTACCAGCTTCGGCTCCGCAACTTGACGGGCGTGCCGTTGACTGGTATCCAGATCACAGATTCACTGCCGCCGGGCTTTGCGTATCAGCGCGGCACTACCCGCATCGGCGCGACCGGCGTACCGCAGGCTGCGGCGGCCGAACCCGAGGGCGGGGCGGGCCCGTCGCTGCGTTTCTCGATCGGCGATCTTGCTATCGGGAAGGATGCCGTGGTCCGCTACCGCGTCCGAATAGGTCCAGGCGCCCGCATCGGCGCCAACACGAACCGGGCCCAGGCGGCAGGCGCATCGATTTACGGGACCTCGACCTCCAGCATCGCGTCTGCAACTGTCAAGGTGGAGGGCGGCGTCTTCTCCGACCGAGGCGTCCTTGTCGGCAAGGTGTTTGTGGATACCAACGGCAACCGGACACAGGACGCCGGTGAACCGGGTGTACCGGGTGTGCGTGTCTACCTTGAGGACGGCACGTTTTCGGTTACGGACGGCGAGGGGAAGTACAGCCTGTACGGCCTGATCCCCAGGAGCCACGTTGTGCGGCTCGATCCTGCCACGCTACCGTCCGGCGCCGTCATGGTTCCGGTCGGCAACCGCCACGCCAAGTCGGGCATGAGCGCGTTTGCGGATCTCAAGAGCGGCGAACTTCACCGGACCAACTTTTGCATGAGGGCCGATTCCGCCGTCACCAAGGAGGTCGAGGCCAGGCGGAGGGGCGCCCGTGCGCTTCCCGGAGAAACCGAGGCCGGCCTGAAGGAGAAGATTTCGCCCGATGGACAGCCGGCGGCTCTGGGGGACGACCGAGCGCGGCCGCACCAGGGCCTCGTGGGCCGCGAGGGAGGGCCGGCGCCCCTCCTGCCCGCGTTGGGCGCGCCCAAGCGTGCCTCGGAAGTGTCGTCCTTGCCTGCGGCGCCGGTGCAGGCGGCGCCACCGGTGCCCATGGAATCGCTGCTCCCGGCGGCCGACAACCGGCTTGGCTTCCTGACGCTCAGGGACAAGGATACGCTGCCGATCGCCCAGGCCAACGTGGCGGTCAAGGGCCCCGTCGGATCCCAGTTCGCGCTGACGGTCAACGGGACAGTGATCGGACCCGACCGGGTCGGCAAGAAGAGCACGCTCGCTTCGAAGGGCATCGAGGCCTGGGAGTTCATTGGGGTCAACCTGATGCCTGGCCCGAACCGCCTGACATTGGGCGCGAACGACTCACCGGAGGGAGCAGTCACCATCACGGTGATTGCGCCGGGATCCGCTGCGCGACTGGATGTGGCGCCTGCGGCGGGTCCGCGGTCGGCCGATGGCCAGACACCGCTGGCGGTCACTGTGCGTATTGCGGACTCGGGCAAGGTGCCGGTGACGACTCGTACCCTGATCACGCTTGAGTGCAGCGCCGGTACGTGGCAGGGCGAGGACCTGGATCCCAAGGAGCCCGGGATGCAGACCTTCATCGAGGGCGGCGAGGCCCGATACATGCTGATCCCGCCCGATAGGCCGGGCGACGTGGACCTTCGTGTCACCAGCGGGGCCCTGCACGGCGAGGCGTCAGTCGGGTTCGGCGCCGCCCTGAGACCCCTGATGGCTGTGGGCATGGTGGAGGCCAACCTGCAGTTCCGTGGCGGCGACCGCGCCGGCTGGCTCTCGCTGGACGGGCAGTCGCCGTTCGAGCGGGAGTTGCGCAACTTCTCGCTGAGCGGCTCCGATGGCCGGGTCCAGGCCGGCGCGCGCGCGGCCGTCTTTGCCCGGGGCGCCATCGGAGGCAAGTATGCCCTCACCCTTGGCTATGACAGCGAGAAGAGCGGCGAGGAGGCTCTCTTCCGCGATATCCAACCGGACCTCTTCTATCCGGTCTACGGCGACTCGGCCACGAAGGGCTTTGAGGCGCAGACAACCGGCAGCCTCTACCTTCGCGTCGACCGTGAGCGCTCGTTCGTGCAGTACGGTGACTTCGTGACACCGAGCAGCACGGAGTCCCGGAGCTTGGCCGCCTACTACAGGAGCATGACAGGCTTCAGCCAGCATCTGGAGATGGGGAAGCTGGCTCTGGACGGCTTCGCGAGCCATGACTCGCTGCGCCAGGTGGTCGATGAGTTCCGCGGCAACGGGACCTCCGGTCCGTTCCGCCTCACCAACAGAGGCCTGGCGCCCAACAGCGAGCGTGTCGAGATCCTGGTCCGTGACCGCAGCCAGTCGGCAGTCGTGCTGAAGACCTCCTACCAGTCCCGGTTCATTGACTACGAACTGGAGGCGTCGTCGGGCAACATCCTGTTCCGCCGGCCCGTGCCCAGCGTCGATTCGGCCCTGAACCCGGTATGGATCCGCGTCTCCTACGAGGTTGAGCAGGCCGGTCCCCGTTTCTGGCTAACCGGCCTGACGGGAAGCTACCGCCTGGGGCGCAAGGCCGAGGTGGGAGCCACCTGGGTCCGTGACAGCAACCCGTTGGAGACCTTCAGCCTCCTGGGCCTGAACTCCACGCTCCGGCTGGGGCAGAACACCATCCTCTACGCTGAGGCTGCGCAGACGGACCACCTGACCGACGGCGCAGGCAAGGGCGCCCGGGTCGAGGTGATCCACGAGACGGCCAAAGTGAAGGGCCGGCTCTTCGTGGGCAGCACCCAAAAGGCGTTCCACAATCCCACCTCGACCCTGAGCCAGGGACGGAGCGAGATGTCCCTGAAGGGCGCCATGCGGCTCACGGGCAAGTCGCGGATTGTCGCCGAGGCCATCCACTCCGAGGATGTCTCATCGATGGGGAAGCGGACCGGCGTTCAGGTGGGGCTCGAGCAGACGCTTCGGGGCGGCTCCACTCTCGAGTTGGCGGTCCGGCACGCATCGGAGACTTCCGCGCCTGCGGAGTCGGCGACGGTCACGGCGGACAGGATTGCCTTCACCAGCCTGCGTGCCCGCCTGACAGGGCAGGCGCCGCATCTCCGGGGTTTGTCCCTGTACGGTGAGTACGAGAGCGACCTGGGCGACAGCGCCAAGCGCGTCCTGGCGCTTGGCGGCGACTACCCGATCGCGAACAGGGGCAAGCTCTACCTGAGGCATGAGCTTCTGTCGTCGCTTGCCGGCCGGTACGCCTTGAACACGGACCAGACGGAGCAGACCACGGTGCTCGGAATCGACACCGACTACATGCGCGATGGCCATCTGTTCAGCGAGTATCGCGCCAGGGACGCCTTCTCGGGCCGCGAGGTAGAGGCGGCCATGGGCCTTCGCAACCAGTGGGCGGTGGCCAAGGGCATCAGGCTCCAGACCGGCCTCGAGCGGGTCAAGAGCCTGGGCGGTAGCGCCGGCAACAGCACTCTCTCCGTGACGTCCGCCGTCGAGTACACCCGCGATCCGCTACTCAAGGGTACAGCTCGGGTGGAGTGGCAGGATAGCCCGTCAACGTCGGGCTGGCTCACGTCGATCGGCGCCGCGCGCAAGGCCAGCCGGGACTGGACCTTCCTCGGCCGCAACCTTCTGAGCATTGAGAACGGCAAGGGTAACTCCGGTATCGGCAGGACGCGCGAACGCTTCCAGTTGGGCGCCGCGTATCGGCAGAGCGGGACGGACAAGTGGAGCGGCCTGGCCCGGTACGAGTACCGCTATCAGAATGAGGACGCCACTGCGGGCGCTCTGGCATTCGACCATGCGGCGCACGTGGCGTCGCTGGACCTCAACTGCCAGGCGGCAGAGAAGCTCACGGTTAGCGCGAAGTATGCATTCAAGATCGCCCGGGATATGACCTCTGGACTGGCGACCCGCTCCACGGCGCACCTCCTCGGATCGCGGATCACAGCAGACTTGTCCTCGCGGTGGGACGCCGGCTTCCTCGTGAACGTGCTCATGGGCGGCGGAGCGAGCCGGTACGGAGTCGGCGCCGAGGTTGGCTACCTTCTTGACCGCGACCTATGGCTCAGCGCCGGTTACAATCTTCTCGGCTACCAGGACGATGACCTGGCGGCAGGCGAGTACACCTCCCGAGGCGCGTTCATTCGGGTCCGCATGAAGTTTGATGAGGGCCTTTTCGGGGCCGGGAACCGACGGGGCGCCGAGCGATGACCGGGTTCCGGCTGCCGCGCGGCGGCCCGGTTGCCTGGGTCTGGGCCTGTGTGGCGATAGTGCTGGTCATCGGGGCCGAAACGCCGGCGCATGCGAGCTACGTCAAGCGCTACGTCACTGTGGCCAACGGCGGCATGACTATCACTGGAAATGCGCTGGGTCTTAACCGGTCGAGCGGCAGCGCGATCGGGGTGTTTACGACGGTGGATACCACTCAGAAGGTACAGAACTGGCCTGCGGGCACCACGATGACTTGGGCCAACAACAGCTCTGCCGCGCCGCTCGACATCCCTGCGGGCAGCACGGTGCTCTATGCCGAGCTAATCTGGGCGGGCTCCTACAAGGCCATGAGCGGCAGTTCGGTCGCAGAGGATGTCACGTCGTCATTGGGTTCCACGGTAACGATTACTGGACCCATGGGCTCCTCTGCGATATCGCCGGACCCACTCACGGCCCAGATCGCCAACACTGCCAGCGGCAGCTACTTCTATACGCGCTCGGCGAACGTGACGTCCTTCGTGCAGTCTAGCGGGGCCGGCTTGTACACGGTAGGGCATGTACCGGCGGCCATCAACAACAAGGACACAAGCGGCCTATATGCGGGCTGGTCGATCATTGTGGTCTACGGGAACCAGTCCCTTCCGGCCCGGAACATGACCGTCTTCGTCGGCGCTGAGGTCACCAACTCGTCGCTCACGACAACCTCGAGCATATCGGGCTTCTACACGCCGTCGGCAGGCGCCCCACAGGGCCGGCTCATGGTGGTCGCCGGAGAAGGAGACCCTGACATCACCGGCGACAAGATGACCTTCGGTCCCACCACTGCGACCCTGGGCACGGTCTCGGGTCCCAACAATCCGGTCAGCAACTTTTTCGCGTCCCAGATCAACCAGGATGACGGCACACGTGACACGGCCGGTACTTTCGGCACGAGCAACTCGACGCCGGGCAGTTTCACCTATCAGGCCCGGCAGGGCTGGGACATCACCAATGTGGATGTTTCTGCTCGCCTGATCAACAGCCAGAGCACGGCATACGTTCGTGGAACTACCACCGGTGACGCCTACATGATCAGCGCCCTGGGCCTGCAGATCAACGTAGGTGCGCCCGTCTTTCCGACGAACGTGTTGACAGTGGATAAGGCGACGAGCTACGTCGGTGACACGTTGACCCTCACGTGCGTGCTCAACAACTCCACCGGCACGGCCGATGCCCTGAACACGACCTTCACCGCCGCACTGCCTGCCGGTACGAGCTACGTGGCGGGCTCGTTCAAGAAGGTCGGCGTGGTGGTGGCCGGCGCCGATCCCACCACCGGCGTCTCGCTCGGCGTGATCGCAGCCGGCACCTCAGTGACGGTGACGTACCAGGTGCGGGTGAACTCCGTACCGCTGGCGCCGGCGGCGGCCCAGTACTCGAACACGGCATCGTGGGCCTACCAGTACCAGAGCGGCCCGGGCCTCCCGCTCAACAACGGCACGGTGACAACGAACACGGTGGTCACTGCAATACCTCGTCTGGACGTGGTCAAGGCCGCGTCGCCGTCAGGTCGGGTGACGCCCGGTGGTACGGTTACCTACACGATGACGGTCACCAACTCGGGCACCGCAGCCACCGCGGGCGCCACGCTGGTTGATCCGATACCCACCGGGGCGGTCTACGTGGCCGGCAGCACCATGCTTAACAGCGCCGTCGTGGCGGACGTGGGCGGCACGAGCTACTACGCTACCACGCGTATGGTGAAGAGCGCCGGGGCGGTGGACGGTGTGATTGCTGTCGCCGCAACCGCGACCGTCGTCTACAAGGTGACGATCGCCCCGAACCCGCCCGCCACGATCACCAACACCGTGACCGTCGATCCAGACGGAGCCGGGCCCATGGCGGCGCAGGCCGTGTCGATCACCAGTTCACCTTCTCTGTCCGATCTGGGCGTGACGATCACAAATGGGCAGGCTCAGACGGTGCCGGGCACCACAACCACCTACACGATCCTGGTGACGAACAACGGACCGGATCCGGCCACGAGCCTTGGCCTCTCGGTGACGGCGCCGGCCGTCCTGCTTAACGCAGTCTACACTCCGGCGGCGGGCACATACAGCGCTGCTACGGGCGTCTGGTCCGGGCTGAGCCTTGCATCGGGCCAGAGCGTCGCGCTAACGTTGGCCGGCCTGGTGTCGGCTGCGGCTACAGGTACGTTGGTGGTAGCGGCCACGGTGTCCCCGGCGTCCGGCACCGCGGACACCAACGCCGCCAACAACACCGCGTCGGAGACCGACACGCTGGTGCCTACGGCCGACCTCTCCATCGCCAAGACCAACGGCGCCAGCAGTGTGCAGCCGGGCGCCTCCGTCACCTACACGATCTCGGTCACGAACCTGGGGCCAAGTTCCGTCTCCAGCGTCTACGTGGTGGATGCCCTGCCTGCGACGCTCTTGACGCCAACGTTCGTGCCCAGTGTGGGCTTCTACAACTCGGAGAACGGCCAGTGGAATGGGCTCACGCTCGGACCCAACCAGACCATCAGCATGGCGCTGACCTGCACCGTGCAGGCCTCGGCCACGGGAACGCTGACAAACGGCGTCACGGTAACGGCTCCCGCTGGTGTGACCGACCCAGTCGTCGCCAACAACACCGGGACCGACACGGATCGCGTGGGCTTCACGCGGCAGGTCTCCGGCACCGTCTTCAGCGATCTGAACCACGATGCGCAGATGAACGGCGTCGACGTGCCAGCGGGCATCTCCGGTCTCTTCGTCAAGGCTGTAGCATCGGGCGGAACGGCGGCGCTGTCGGCCGCGGCGGTGGACACCGCAACCGGCGCGTACGTCCTGACCTCCGTCACCAACGGTACTTACAGTCTCGTCCTGGACAGTAACGCGACGTTGTCCGACATCACTCCTTACGTCCCTGCAGGCTGGATCGGAACCGAGGCGCCCGGCCAGGTTCGAACGGGGGTCGTGCTGGGCAGCAGCGATCTGCCAGGACAGGACTTCGGTTTGTTCCACGGAAGCACGGTGGCGGGGAGGGTGTTCATCGATACGGGCACCGGAGGCGGGACGGCCAACAACGCTATACGGGACGGTGCAGAGGCAGGCATCCCGAGCGTCGGCCTGACCCTGGCCGCCGTATCGACCGGTGCGGTGCTTGACCAGGCCGCGACCGCCGGCGACGGAGCGTTCAAGCTCTGGGTGCCGTTCTCCGCGGTCGGAGGCGGTTTGAGGGTGACGGAGACGAATGCGCTGGGGTACACGTCGACGGGCGGTCAGCCTGGCACCACGGGGGGTGGCTACGACCGCGGCGCCGACGCCCTGACATTCACTCCGGCAACCGGCCTCGCATACACGGGGGTCGACTTCGCCGACGTGCCGCCCTCCACCCTTACCCCGGACAACACACTGGTTGGGTTGCCCGGTGGCACGGTTCAGTTCGCGCATCTTTTCACGGCAGGCACCGCGGGCCAAGTGAGTATTGCCCTTGCCGGACAGTCTACGCCAACCGGTCTGGTATGGTCCAGCTTGGTCTACCGGGACGCGAACGCAAACGGCGTGGTCGACCCAGGCGAGCCACAGGTGACGGGCCCTATCACCGTGACGGCGGGTCAGGTTGTCAGTCTGGTCATCATGCAGTCGGTGCCGGTACAAGCGCCGACGAACGCGCAGAACGTGCTTACCGTTACGGCGACCCTGGCGCCGGCCAATGCATCGCCGACGATCAGCCAGACAGCGGTTCGCGTCGATACCACGGTCGTCTCACCGGGCGGGGGCTTGGTTCTCACGAAGACGACCAGCGCTGCCTCAGCAGTGTCGGGCGCCACGCTGGTCTACACGGTGCTGTACCGCAACGTCGGCACTCAGCCCATCGTCAACCTGGTGGTCAACGACTCCACGCCCTCGTACACGACGTTCCTCGCCGCGTCCTACGGGGCGTTGCCGGCGAACCTGACGGGATGTACCATCATTGCGCCTGCCGTGGGTGCGTCCGGGCCGATCCGATGGACATTCCAGGGCAGCCTGGCCCCGAACACCGGCGCGTCGGTCACCTTCACGGTCAGGGTTCAGTAACGCCGTGTTGGAGTGCCGTGTGGGCAATCGGCGTCACATCCGCAGGCGCCTTCGACGGCCGGGCAGTCGCCGAGAGCCGCGTCTGAGCTTGGCGGCCACCTCAGCAAGAACCCATCGTCTCAAGAGCGTCACTTCTGTGTGGTGGTGATCTTTCACTCCTGGCAGGGCTACTCCCGCAGGCCGATCCGCAGGGCCAGGCTGGCCTGGCCGATCTCCGCAACTGTGTCGCCGTCGGCAGCGTCGCCGAATGCCAGGGCATCGGCCAGCGTCTCGCCCGCCACGTAGCCCGCCCAGGCTTCCAGGGCCGCCCGCAGCTCCGGCGCTTCGGTCGCGACCGTAAGCGTGATCCGGTCTGTGATGCTGAGGCCGCTATCCTTGCGGAGCTGCTGGATGTGCCGCACAGCATCCCGGGCCCAGCCCTCGGCCAGCAGTTCGGGCATCAGCTCAGTATCGAGGAGGAGCTTGATGCCCGCCTCATCGGTCGCCGCCAGGCTGGCGGGGATCTCGGGCTTGATCTGCAGCAGGTCGAGGCCCACCTCGTGCTCCTCGCCCGCCACGGTGATGCGCGCCGGTTCGCCGGCATCGCGGAGCCGCACCAGTTGCTCGTGCGAGATGCCGCGGATGGCCTCGGCGGCGGCGTTGGCGTTGGCCCGGAAGCGGGGGCCCAGGGCCCGGAACTCCGGCGCGGCCTTCAGCGTCTCGATGCCCTCCAGCGTGGGCTGGATATCGATGCGCTTAACGTTCAGTTCGCGCAGCAGTTCGCCCTCGAAACGTCGCAACGCCTGCGCCCAGGTCTCGTCGCCTGTGACCGCCACGACCCTCGCCAGCGGCTGCCGGACCCGCATCTGCCGCTCGTTGCGCAGGGCCAGTACCGCCGAGATGGCCGAGGCCGTGACGTGCATCTGCTGGGATAGCGCCTCGTCGATCAGCGCCTCATCGGCCCCGGGATAGGACGCCAGGTGGATGCTCTGCGGCGCCGCCGGGTCCTGTGCGGAGACGATGGAGCGCCAGACGTGGTCAGTGACGAACGGGATGACCGGCGCCAGTGCGCGGCAGAAGACCGTCAGGCACTCGTAGAGCGTCTGGTACGCGGCCAGCTTGTCCTGGTCACTGCCGGCTTTTGCGCGCCAGAAGCGGCGCCGGTTGAAGCGCACGTAGGTGTTGGAGAGGTCCTCCACGAAGGCCTCCGCCTGGCGCACCAAGGCCGCCACGTCGTACTCGGGCAGCCGCTCGTTGGCCGTGCGCACCATGCGGTGGAGTTCGCCCAGTATCCAGCGATCGACCTCGGGCCGGTCGGTGTAAGGAATCTGCGGCGCGGAGGGATCGAAGCCGTCGGCGCGGGCGTAGTTGCTGAAAAAGGCATAGGTGTTCCAGAGCGTGCTCAGCACCTTGCGCTGCACGTGCTCACCGGGCGTGTAGCCGAAGTTAAGGTTGTTGGCCGGCGCCTGGCGGCAGTACATCCACCGCATCGTGTCGCAGCCCATCTTCTCGGCGGCTTCCTCGAACCAGATGGCGTTGCCCGCCGATTTGTGCATCTCGGCGCCGTGCTCGTCCTTCACCAGCGCGTGGCCGAGGAGCGTGCGGAAGGGCGGGATGCCCTCCATCATCGTGCTCATGGCCAGCAGTGCGTAGAACCAGTTGCGGAACTGGCCGGGGAAGCACTCGGTCACCAGGTCGGCGGGGATCCACTCGGCCCAGTACTCGCGGTCGGTGTTGTACTTCGCGGTGGAGTAGGGGACGATGCCTGCGTCGAGCCACGGGTTGCCCACGTCCTTAACGCGGCGCATGGTCCCGCCGCAGGCGCACATCAGCGTCACCTCGTCGATCCATGGGCGGTGCGGGCTGTGGCCCTCGAAGGCCTCCCAGCCCTCGGCGGCGCGCTGTTGTAGCTCATCCTTGCTGCCCATCACGTCGAAGGCGCGGCACTCGGAGCAGACCCAGAACGGGAGTGCGAGGCCCCAGTAGCGCTTCTTGGAAATCATCCAGTCGCGCATGTTGTCCAGCCAGTCGAGCTCCTGGGACATGCCCCAGTCGGGGATCCACTTGATCTGCCGCACGACGTCCTTGATGCGGTCGCGCCATTTCATGTCGATGAACCACTCCTCCACGTTGCGGAAGAGGAGGGCCGTCTTGCAGCGCCAGCAGTGCGGGTAGTTGTGCGTGTAGGGGAAGACGCGGAAGAGGAGCCCCTTGCCCGTAAGCGACTCGAACACCGCGGACGCCACCTCGCGTGCAGCGCGGCCGGCGAGCTGGCCGTAGCCGGCGATGTAGACGCCCGACTCGTCGATGGGCGCCAGCACGGTGAGGCCCAGTTCACGCGATAGCTCGAAGTCCTCGCGGCCGCAGCCCGGCGCGATGTGGACGATGCCGGTGCCCTCGGCGTCAGAGACCATCTCCCACGCGATAACGCGGTGCTGCAGGCGGGTTTCGGACTGGGCGTCCAGCTCGTCGAAGGGGCCGTCATACGTCAGGCCCACCAGGTCGGCGCCCTTCAGCCGCCTGCTATCGACCACCTGCGAGGCCAGCTTCAGCGGCCCGACGCTGCCCGCCGACAGCCAGCAGAGGTCGCCGTCGCGCTTGACCGCCACATACTCCAGCTCGGGATGCACGGCGCAGGCGACGTTGGCCGGGAGGGTCCAGGGCGTGGTGGTCCAGACCAGCAGCCGCTCGCCGGGCCGCTCGCGCAGGGGTAGCGCCACGATGACCGAGTCCTCGGTCACCTCCTTGTAGCTCTCATGCATCTCGTGCTGGGAGATGCCCGTGCCGCAGCGGGGGCACCAGGGCATGCTGTCGCGCCCGCGGTAGATGAGCCCCTCGTTGTGGCACTTCTTCAGGAAGGCCCAGATGGTGTAGTTGTTCTCATCCGACATGGTGTAGTAGCTGTCGGACCAGTCCATCCAGTAGCCCAGCCGCACGGACTGCTCACTCTGGATCGCCGCAAACCGCGACGCGCGCTGCTTGCAGCGCTCCACGAAGTTGCCGATGCCGAAGGTCTCGATGTCTCGCTTCGTCTCGAAGCCCAGTTCCTTCTCGACCTCGACCTCGACCCAGAGGCCCTGGCAATCGAAGCCGTTCTGGTAGCGGAGCCGGTGGCCCTTCATGGCGTGGAAGCGCTGGTAGCAGTCCTTGTAGGTTCGGCCCCAGGCGTGGTGGACGCCCATGGGGTTGTTGGCGGTGATCGGCCCGTCAAGGAAGGACCAGATCGGCCCAGAGGCGTTCTGCGCGCGCAACTTGTCGAACGTGCCGTCCTCCTCCCAGAACCGGAGGACGTCATGCTCGAGCTCTATACACCGCGGAGCCGATGCGCAGCACGCAGACGGTGGCGTCGTCAGCCCGGTAACCGATTCGGTACTCGCCGATGTCGGTGCGGAGGAGATAGGCGACTCCGGGGGCCTGGGGCTGTCCGCCGCCCTATGGGAAGAGCCAACCCATCAGCGTGTCGAGGTCGCCGAAGTCGGGGATGATGGCGTCGGCCCCTGCTCCGGCCAGGCGGTCGCGCTTCCACTCGTCGCGGGCGCCGGGGTTCTTCTCGTCGCTGGCGACGCCCACCGCCAGGCCTCCCACGCGCTTGCTCTCCTCGATCTCCACAAAGCCGTCGCCGAAGGCCACCAGTTCCGGTCCCTGCAGGCCGTTCTCGCTAAGGAGGCGGTCGATGATCGCCGCCTTCGAGCAGTTCACATCGGCGTCGACAGCTCCGTAGATGTGTGGGGCGAAATAGTGGTCCAGCCGCACGGCGCCGGCTTCCTCGAGGACGTTCGGCAGGTCGGTGCCGCTGGCCACGAGGAGGCTGATGCCCCGTTCCTGGAGCGCGTCGAGGAAAGGCCGCGAGCCCCGCAGCAACATCGTGTCCGGCTCAATCGCGCCCGCCTTGAGCCCTGCCACGCGATGCTCGATGCGTACCCAGAGGCGCCGCAGGTACTCCTGCTTGTAGGCCAGGGGCTCGATGGGCGACCCGCCGCGCTCGGCGATGGCATCGGCCAGTGCGATGCACTGGAAGATCGTCTGCTTGCCGGTGAGGCGGTCCACGAAGTCGCGGACGGCCGCCTCGGTCTCTGCCGGCGCCTCCGCCCCGGGCGCCTTCAGGAGTTCCTCAACGAAGTAGGGGACCATTACGCCCTGCCAGCCCTCGCGCACCAAGGAAAGCGTGCCGTCGAAGTCGAATAGTGCGAAGCGGATGCGTCCGCGCTGCGCATCGGGGTTCAGTACCTCGAGGCTGGGGGTTGTCTGGGCGTCGGACATGGTCTCTGTGGCGCTCCTGTCGTGGGGCTCGGCGTCTGCCGGACGGCACTATGGTACCCCTAGCATCGCGGCGCGCCCGGGACTGCGGTCGGCCGGTGGCTTTACATGTTTGCCGGAGACCTTGACCGAAGCCGCCGCAACGGGCTAGACTTGAGGAGTCGCGAGTCTCTTGACGTCTTGGGTCCGATGGTCGGACTTCTGTTGATCCCGCTGCAAGGATCGATATCCGTCCCGCTGGTCCCGGGCGGCGCCCCAAGTGTGTCCTGGAACCCGCTGCGGATGGACCAGTCTGTGATAGGAGGTGAATCGCGAGTGAAGCAGAGTGTTAACCCGGTCGTAGCCGTGATAGCGGCCATCGTGGTGTTCGCCATCGTTGGCTTCTTCATGTGGCAGCGATCGACGAGCACCGGCCTCTCCAAGGACCAAGAGGAGAAGTTCCTCAAGCCGTTGGTACTCGGTGGGCCGGGGCAGCAGCAGAAGAGCGTGGTGCCTCCTCCTCCGCCGAACGGCGCTGGAGGGCCGCTACTGACGGGCCCGGGTGGAATGACCGCTCCGCCGGTGCCTGGACGCTAATGTGTCTCGGCGCGATGAGGCGCCGGGATGTCGTGCTGGACCGCCGTACCAACTCGTAAGGAGAAACCAGACATGACGCGACGTGGCTTCACCCTGATCGAACTGCTCGTGGTCATCGCGATTATCGCGATCCTGGCAGCGATCCTGTTCCCGGTCTTTGCCCGCGCCCGCGAGCAGGCCCGTGCGACCAGCTGTCTGTCCGACACCAAGCAGATCGCCCTGGCATTCAACATGTACCAGACCGACCATGACGGCGCTTACCCCTCCGTCTACGACGACAGCCTGGGCTACCCCGCCGGCCGCATCATCTGGGCCGACAAGATCAGCCCCTACGTCAAGAACCGCCAGATCTTCGCCTGCCCGGGCGGCCCGACCACCGTCGATGTCAGCGAGGCGAGCGTCCCCGCGAACACCTGGCCGAAGAACCTTCAGGGCACCCGCTACTCCATGAACATGGTTCATGGCTGGCACTGGCCCGAGGGCAACGTCAAGAACGGCTCCGCCCTTGACTACCCGGTCCGCGACTCCCAGTTCCGCCATCCCGCCGAGACCTCTCTGATCCAGGAGAGCTCCAACGCGTGGTGGTGCCACTGGCTCTGGCATCCGGGCTGGAACGCCTACCAGACCACCGCCTCCGGCGAGACCATCCTGGTCGGCGTCCTGGGCGAGACCATCTACCCGCGCCACTTCAACAACACCAACATGGCGTTTGTTGACGGCCACGCGAAGGCCCGCAACACCTCCTCCCTGCTGAAGGACCACCGCTGGTGTACGACCGACTACGAGGACTAGTCCTCTAGCCCGATTGGCCTGGAACGAGACGACGGGGGCGCCTTCGGGCGTCCCCGTCGCGCTTTGTCAGGCCAGTGCGCCGGTCCGCCACGTTTCGGCCGCCGCGCATATCAGGTCCACGCAGCGGGCGGCGCCGGTGAGGCTCATGCGGTACGAGGCCTCGTGGATGCCGTCGGACGGCAACGCGATGGAGAGCGCGCGGGCGATGGGTGTAAAGAGGATCGTCTGGCTGCCGGACTTCGCTCCGGTGAGGTGGTGCGGCACTCCCTTGGCAGCCAGCGCGCTGGACATCCGGATGCCGAATGAGGGGTCGATGAGGTTGCGGCCTTCGTAGACGCGGATGGCCGGCAGATCGAGGCTCGCCTCGCCCAGGTTGTGGGAACCCGGCACGTCGGCATTGATGACCAGCTCCAGCTGCGGCGCCTCGCGCTGAAGCAGCGTGACCGCCTTCCGCGCCACATCCATGGCGCACTCCTCGGCCATGACGAACAGTAGCGCAACGTCGGTACGGTTCAGGCGGATGGCCGCCTCGGCCATACAGGCGTCGGTGATGCGCGGGTCCAGCGCCTTGCCTATGATGGCGTCGCCCGTGATTGCGGTTGCCGTGCGGAAGGTGAAGCCCGTCCGGTAGGGCTGAACACGGCTCCCCTGAAGGCGAATCCGCACCTCGTCCCCCTCCGTATCGAGGTAAGCCGAGACCGGGAAGGCCTCGTTCGCCGACTGGGCCAGCCAGTCGAATCCCTGCATCTGGGCCTGCGCGAAGGTGGGCGCGGCCGTGCCCCAGATCCGCGTGTGATAGCCGCCCTGGGCATGCGGGCCGTAGGCGCAGCCGCCGATCTCATCAACGTGCGCCACCAGCAGCGCCTTGACGCCCTTGAGCCCAGCGAGTCCCAGCGTGAAGAGGCTGTAGCCGTCCGGCTCGTGCCTCTCATCCCAGCCATCGAGCCGCCGCCGCAACACGCTCAGCACGGGGCCGCACGCGGTGGCGACCGAAGGCGCCTCCGTCAGCTCCTTCAGGAAATCGTGATCCATGCTTCTCCTCGGGAACCTACGCGGGCGGGTCGGCCGGCACGCCGCAGGCCATGAAGCCGCCGTCAACCGCCACCGTCTCACCGGTAACGTAGCTCGCGGCCGGAGAGGCGAGGTAGATGGCCGCGCCCACCAACTCCTCGGCATCGCCGAACCGGGCCATGGGTGTGTGGTTCTTGAACCAGGAGCCGCGCGGAGTGCCCTCAATGAGCGCCCGGTTCAGCGGCGTGGGGAAGACGCCCGGCGCGATGGCGTTGACGCGGATGCCGTGCTGCGCCCACTCAACGGCCAGCACGCGCGTGAGCTCCATCACGCCCGCCTTGCTCGCGCAGTAGCCGGCAACCCATGCGAGTCCCACGCTTGAGGCCAGGCTGGCGATGTTCACGATCGCTCCGCCGCCCTCTTGGTCTTTCATCACCCGTGCGGCCGCCTGGCAGGCGAGGAATGTCCCCGTCAGGTTCACGCGGACGACCCGGTCCCAGTCGTCAAGGCCCATCTCGAGCGCCGGCGCCTTGTGCGTGATGCCCGCGGCGCAGACCAGGATGTCCAGCCTTCCGCACTGCGTCCGCACTCGAGCCACGGCGGCCTCGACGGAGGCCGGATCGGCCACATCGAGCCCGAAGGCGCCGCTGCCCGGTGCGAGGGCCTGGAGCTCTGCGCGGGTGTCGGCTACCTTGCCGGGGTCGCGCGACCCCGCGAAGACCGTGGCTCCGGCCCGGGCCATGCCCACGGCGATGGCCCTGCCCAGCCCGCTGGTGCCGCCGGTGATCAGCGCCGTGCGGCCTGAAATGTCGAAGCCTTTGTAGATGGTCATGACTTTGGCGCCTTTGCCGGAGCGGCCTTGGCGGGCATTGCCGCCTTCGGCTTGGGAGTCGGCTTCCAGTTGCCGGTATTGCCGTCGAACGTCCGTGGTCCGGGAGCTTTGGCCGCCCGCACCTGCAGGCCGTAGACCGCGACCCCGAGCACTCGCGGATCGTTGGAACCCTTGATCACCTTGCGCGGTTCCCAGCCGTTGCAGCGTAGCTCAAGTACGGCGACGGCGGTGGACGGTGTGAAGGTCGCGGACCAGAGGTTGGCGCCGGGCTTGTCGAAGGCGATCAGCTTCTGCTTGCCCAGGTAGAGGCCCGCGCCGGGGGCCGCGGCGTGGGCGGGCACGTCGGCATGGAAGCGAAGCTCCACGGCGCTGCCGGGCGTTACGGGCAGCTTCAGCACGCTGCGCGGCATGGACGAGCGTTGCGTCAGGGACTTGCCGTGGACGGTCAGGGCCTCACGCCCGTGCCAGAACTTGGTATACCGGCCGTCGCCCGGCGCTCCGATGGCCACGTCATAGTTCCGCAGGGCCTCGGGCGTCCAGCGAAGCCCGTCGGCGCTGTTGGCGGACATGACGGTGCGGACGCCGGCGTGGTTCTCCACGTTCAGCCCTTCCGGCGCCTGGTTGCCGGTGATGATGACCGATTGCGCCGACGCTCCCACGCGCACGTTGAGCCACGCCTGCAGGAAGGTGCATCCTTGAAGGATGGCGGAGCCCTGTGGCAGGTCGATGGCGGGCGCGCCGTGCTGGTTCACGTCCCAGTTCACGAAGTTGCAGGCGCTGGCGGTGAACTGTGCATCTTTGCTCCGTAGCAGCACGCACCGGTCGATCGGTCCCCAGAAGGAGCAGTTCACCAGGCTCACCTTGCCGCGGGCCTTGGGGCCGATCTCGAGGCAGACCGAGTCGGTGCTGCTCCAGCGGCCCACAAACTCGCCGTTGGTAATGAGCAGGCCCGGGTCCTGGGTCGACTCAACGTAGACCGCGCGGCGGCAACTATCGGCGCCGAGGCCCAGGAAGTTGCCGTTGGTGGGCCCGTTCTTGTACTCGCTGAACTTGTAGCCGACCCCGTAGCCGAAACAGAACGTGTTGTGGATGTAGTGCCAGTCGGTCCTGCCCAGCTCGAAGGCGACGCCCTTCGTGTTGACCCACTTGCAGTAGGGGTCGTCGGGGTTGTAGAGCACGCCGAACGGCCAGAAGTGGATGTTCTCGATGTGGCCGATGTCGTAGCACTGGTCCACGAAGATGCCCCGCGCGATGGGGTAGCCCGTGACGTTGCGCACGATGTGGCGGTGGGCCAGCACCAGCCGGATGCCCTCGTAGGGGTTCACGAGGCAGCAGTCGCGGATACCCACGTTTTCGGTGCCCTCCGATGCGATGCAGGGAGGGTAGGGCACAGGGGGCACGTCCTGCTGCTTCCACTCGGGGTAGAAGACAACGAAGCCCGCCACCGAGGAGCAACTGCCCGCCAGTCGAATGAACGGAGCGCTGTCGGGCTTGCCGCGGCCGGCGTAGGCCAGCAGCACAGACCCGGTGAGCGTCTGCACGTCGGCCTTGGAGACCGTCGGCGGAACCCGGTAGACCCCCTGCATCGTCACGTTGGCCGGAATGCTGAGGATGCCGCGGATGGCGTACTTACCCGCCGGCGCCTCCACGATGCCGCCGCCCTGTTTGCCCATCTCGTCGAGGGCCTGCTGGAAGGCGCCGGTGCAGTCCGTTACTCCGTCGCCCACGGCGCCGAACTGCAGCACCGAAACTGAGGAGGCGGGCATAGGGCCGGTCTGCGCCGGTGTCCGCGCGGCCGCCAGAGCGCCAAGGAGCAGGACGGCGGCAACCGCCCGGAGCCATCGATGCATGGGTGAGACCCCCTACGCGCGTGATGGTCCATTTTAGCCCGTTAAGCCGCCACTTGCCTCAAGCCACGGTCCAGCTCCAACATGTAAAGCCAATTTGGCGCGGACCGCTTGACACCATCGCACCATGCCGCTAGAATGGGTGCAGTCCGGTGGGTGCAGTGCGGCTCCCCCGACCGAAAAACTGATCCCAATGGCACCTGTACCGCTGTACGAACGCATTCGCGACCGCATCCGTTCGGACTTCCTCAACGGCCAGTCCGGCGACGGCGTTCGTCTGCCTGCCGAGCGGGAGCTTCAGGCGCTCTACGGAGCCAGCCGCCCCACCATCGCCAAGGCCCTCGCAGCCCTCTCCGCCGAGGGGCTGGTGAACAAGAGCCAGGGGCGCGGCTCCTTCGCCATCAGCCGTGACGACCCGGAACCTGCGCAGGGCTGCATCAGGCGCATCGGTTACGTGGCCTCGATCGCGGGCGCCGACCTCATCCAGCGCACCTTTGCCGGCATCTGCCGCGCCGCCTGGCGCCGCGGGTTCCGCGCCCAGCTCGGCGCCTCCCAGAACACCGTGCGCGGGGAGCGCGAGGCGGCGCTGGACCTGATCGATTCGGGCGCCCGCGGGCTGATCATCGGCCCATGCTTCCGTACGGTGGGCGAGGCCGAGGCCGACCACCTCGCCACGGGGGATCTCGGGGTTCCTGTGGTCCTGGTGGACACCGGCCTGCCCATCCATGGCGGCACGCAGGTTGTGTTCGACAACCGCCGGTTGGGCCGCTCCGTCTATGCGTCGCTCTTGGCGCGGGGGCACCGGCGCATCGGCATCTACACGTGCGCATCGAGTTGGCTGCACTGGCCGCTCCTCGAGCGCATGCGCGGCTACCGCGACGCCGCCGGCGAGTATGGCGCGGAGATCGACCCGGACCTGGTCTTCGGCGTCCCTCTGGGTGAGGATCGGGAGGCCATCCCCGCCGCGCTGGACCATTGGCTCGCCCTGCGGGAGCCACCCACCGCCATCATCGCCATGGAGGATCGAGCCGCGCTGGATGTGGTCGACAGCCTCCAGCATCGTGGCGTCCATGTGCCGGACGACATTCGCGTCGTCGGATTCGACAACCTCGATGCCGCCCGCAGGTTCCGGCCGGCCATCGCCACCACGAACCCCGACTTCGTCTGGATGGGCGAGACGGCGTGCGACCTGTTGCTCGATGGGCTGCAGGAGGGGCGCCTCCCGCAGCAGGTCTACGTGTTGGATGTGCCGCTGCTCTCCAGAAGGGCATCGGATCATCCCGCTGCCCAGCGTGCCGGCGCGCGCGCGCTGACGCCGGGCGACGGCGAACCGACAGGCGCCTTGCTGCCCTGACCTGTCGGAGGGCGGCCGTCGTTCCGGCGGCCCGTGCGGCGGTTCTGCCGTCGTGTCTCACACTACCGCGCGCTCACAGGGTGGGCGGCGGTTCAGGAGGGAATGCACATGAAGCAGCAGGTCTCACCTGTTGCGGCGGTTGTCGTGATCGTGGTTGTGCTTGCGATCGCGGGCGCCGCCTGGATGAAGTTCGGCAATGTCGGTCCCGGCTCCAAGGCCGGCGAGCAGCCCCCGGGCATGCCTGCCAGCGTGCAAGCGGAGTTCGCGCGCCGCGGCGCCGCCATGACCGGCGGCAAGCCCACCGGCGGCGGCGGGCCGCAGTTGAACCCGGGCGGCGCGAACCTGGTTCCGCCTCCTCCTCCAGGGGGCGGCTAGCGGCTCTGTCCAGGTTGACGTAGTTATCACTCAGTCGAGTGCTCGGCGTGCCTCGCCGCATCTCGACCATCTGAAAGGGGTGTCCGAATGAGGCGTAACGGCTTTACTCTCATCGAGTTGTTGGTCGTGATCGCGATCATCGCCATTCTGGCGGCGATCCTCTTCCCGGTCTTTGCCCAGGCTCGCGAGTCGGCTCGCACCATCTCCTGCCTCTCAAACGTCAAGCAGATCGGCCTGTCCGTGATGATGTACTCCCAGGACTATGACGAGCTCTTCCCGATGGGTACCTACCCGTACCCGCGCAACTGGGAAGTGAACATGGACATCCCCTCCGGCGGGACGCCGGGCGGCCAGCAGGAGTTGGACTGCGGCCTGCAGGGCAACGCATGGGTCGGCTTCAACCCCGGCGACGGCGGCCCCAACTACACCAACTGCGCCTACGGCGGCACCTTCTACCGCACGCTGATGGCGGTCCAGTGCGGCCCCTACACCAAGAATAAGAACATCTGGTACTGCCCGTCGGACAAGTACCGCATCGCGAGCGCCGACAACATCGCCCGCGGCCTGCAGTCCTACCAGTGGTTCCCGAACTGGGTCTACAACTTCGCCGGTTCCGGCTTCCCGCTCTGCGGCCCGGACATGAGCACCATGAACCCCAGCGCGAAGTCCGACTATGCCTCGTCCCGCATGCTCTTCGTTGAGCGCGGCGTCTTCGGTTGGGACGGCCCGGACGCCTTCGGCGGCACCTCGCCGAACACCACCTACAACCACAGCCGCGGCTACAACGCCGCCTACTTTGACGGCCATGCCAAGCTCGTGAACTTCGGCCGCAAGGGCATGACGCTCCCGGCCAGCTTCTGGAGCCCCGGCACCTGCGGCAACCCCACGTTCTAGTGACAGTGGGGAACTGACCCGCCGACACGCGGATGGGGTCTGGACCGTAGAAGAAGGGTCGGTGGCGGTTGCGCGCGCAGCCCCCGCCGGCCCTTCTCTGCATCTTCCAGGAGGAACGCATGCCCGTTGAGCACGCCGCCGTTGAGATGGTCGAAGCGTCCGCACGCAGAATCGAGGGCGACGGCGCACCCACACTGGAGGAGGGCTGGTTGCGCGCCGAGGGCATTCGGTTCGACCTATCGGCGGGCTTCCGCCTGCGGATCGACCAGCTGCGGTTGCGGATCACCGTTACCGAGGTGGAGCTCAACCGCGCGCTGGCGACCACCGACCTCGGGCCTGTGCGAAACGCATCGGCGGCGATCCTCACCGGCCGAGTCCGGCTCACTGGGCGCTACAAGCTCGTCGGAGGTCTGGCGGCGCCATTCACGCTGGTGGCGGGCCTGGAGCCGCGCGCGGGCCTCAACGTCGCTCTGGACGTGCAGGAGTTGAGCGTGGTGGGCGTGCCGAACCCGGCCATCATCGCCCGGGCCGTGGAGGACAGGCTCAACGCCCGCGTGGCCGAGGCGCTGGCCCAGGCAGACCTGCCCTTCCCGGCCCGACTGGAGGCCGTTACGCTGGAGCCCGGCCGCGTTACGGTCGCTCTGGCGGGGAGCCTGGACCTTTGGCGTCCGAGCCGGGCGCAGCGTCAGATCGGCGAATGAGCGCGATCAGCACGCAGGCCAGGATCGGCGCGATCACCAGCGAGAAGACCTGAGCGTCGGTCAACTGCCAGCGGAACACCTCCGCCGTGGCGCCCTTGCGCAGACCCTCCACGAAGAATCGGTAGACAGCGTAGAAGAGCAGATAGCCGACGAAGATCACGCCCCTCTTGTGCGGCCGCTTCAGGCCGGCGTCCAGCGCGAAGAAGGCGGCCAGGCTGGCGATGGCGGAGTAGATCTGCGTGGGATGCGAGGGCGGCGTCAGGATGGTGGCATTGCCGTCGGCATGGAAGCGCACCGCCCAGGGCAGGTTGCACGCCACGCCGTAGCAGCAGCCGTTCAGGAAGCAGCCGATCCGCCCGATGGCGTACGCCACGGCGAACCCGGCGGAGGCCATGTCGGCCACTTCCAGGAACCTCAGGCCGTGCCGTTTGCAGTAGAAGGCGCAGTAGCCGAAGCCGAAGATCGGCGCCCCGATGAACGAGAGCCCGCCGTTCCAGATTTGGAACGCGGCCAGCGGATTATGGCTGTAGAACCCCCAATTCAGGGCCACGTAGAGCACGCGGGTGCCGATGATCCCGGCCACGAGTCCCACCAGCGAGGCGTCGAACACCTGCTCCGGGGTGATTCCTGGAGGCGAACCCTCGGGTCGGGCGGCCTGCGCGCGGCGGGCGGCGCCCATGACGTACCAGAGCGCGACCAGGAACCCGCACATGACCATGACGCCGTAGGATCGCAGCGTGATGGGCCCGGCATGGAAGAGAACTGGATGCATGGCGCCTAGGCCGATCCCGCCGGCGGGGCGGCGTTTTCGTCGGGCTCGGCCCGGCGCTCCGCAGGGTCGGTGATCGGCTCAGGCGCCGGGGGGCGGAGCACGACGCGCCAGGCCAGCACGATCACGGCCGCGGTGATGGCCGAGTCAGCGACGTTGAAGACCGGGATGACGCGCACATCGAAGAAGTCGCGCACGTAGCCCAGCCAGCCGCGGTCGATGCCGTTGCCGACGGCGCCGCCGAGCGCCAGGGCCAGAGCGGCGCTCACCCAGAGGTCCCGCCTCTGTTGCTTGTGGAACGCGACGGAGAGAACCACCACGGCCACGCAAGCGATGGCGGCGAAGACCCACGGATGCGCCGAGAAGAGGCTGAACGCGCTCCGGTCGTTCTGCGTGGGATTGATGGTGATGAGCGAACCCAGCACCGGGTGTGGGCCGGGTGTGAGGTTGGACATGACGGCCCACTTGGTCAGTTGGTCGGAAACGATCACCAGGATTGCCGTGAGGTAGAAGAAGCCTGTGCGCATCAGGACTCCTGCCGGGCCTGGCAGGTGATGCAGAAGCTGGTGTAGGGCACGGTCTCGAGCCTCGCCTGGGCGATGGCTTTCCCGCAGTCCTCGCAACGACCGTACCTGCCTTCGTCGAGGCGGGTCAGGGCGCGCTGCACCTTGTGGAGCAACTCCTCCACGTTCTCGCTGAGCGTCTCGCTCAACTCGCGCTCGAACATCTCTGTGGCCATGTCGGCCGGGTGGTTCGGGTCGAAGTCGCCCATCTTGCCGGCGCCCGTGTCGGCGGCGTCGGTGTCCCGGACATGGTTCAGCTCGGCCTGCAAGCGCACTCGTAGCTCGCTCAGGCGTTGTCGCAGCGAATCGGTGTCGATCATCTCTGTGGTCATGGCAGGTTCCCGCAGCGTTGATATGGGAGGGCCGAGCAACTACCATTATAGCGCGGCTGGTCCGTGCAGGAGTTCCCTCGCTCGGGGACGAAAAAGGGAAGGTGCGTTGCACCCGCGTTCCTGTCGGGCGATGGCGCGGCAATGGGAGGACGACTGGTGAAGTTCAGGGCATCGGCGTCGGTCGTTCTCGGGGTGGCTTGGTGCGTCGCGGCGCAGGCCGCGTCGGGCGGGGCTGGGCAGGTGAACGTGGCCCTCGGCGCCTACGGCGCCACGGCTTGGGCCTCCTCGCAGTTCGGGCCCGACTATGCCGCCGGCCGCGTACTCGACGGCCGGTGGGCTCGCCGCGAGACCGACAAGTGGAACAGCCGCTCCAACGCCACTCCCCACTGGCTGGTGATCGACCTGGGAGCCCGACACCAGATCGGCCGGGTTGTGATCCGCCACGAGGGCGTGCTCCCCGGCGGTGAGGGCTACAACACCGGCGCCTACGAGCTTCAGGCGGGAGCCGGGCCTGAGGGGCCCTGGTCGGCCCTGGCGCCCTCGGTGAGGGGCAATCGGCGGTCGGTGACGGAGCATCTGTTTGCGCCGCGGCCGGTCCGCTGGCTTCGGCTCTGGATCACGCAGGGCGAGCCCGGCGGCAACGAGTTCGCGCGCATCTTTGAGGTGGAGGCCTACGCCCGCGAGGCCGACCTCGATGCGCCGCTTGCCCGCGCCTACGCTCCTGCGCGCTGGCGTGCGGCCTCGGGAGGTGTAGTGGAGCAAGCCGTCTGCGTCGAGGGCGCGGGGCCGGGCCTGTCGCCGCCCGCCCGGCGCGCGCAGCTGTCCATCGACGGCCGCGATGTGGCGCTGGCGCGCTCCACGCCTGACGGCCCGTTCCTGGGTTGGCTTCCAGCGGTCGATGCGCCACGCTCCGTGCGAGCCACATTGCGCACGCAGGATGCTGCCGCCCGGCCGCTTGCCCTGGCGTTCGACCTGCCCGGCAGTCGCGACGTTCAAGGCCTGGGCTTCCCGGCGCGGTTCGCCCAGGGGCGGGCGCTGGCAATCTGCTCCAGCCATCAGGACATCGCCTGGATGGACACGCCGGCCCGTTGCATCCGCCAGCGCGACGAGCAGGTGATCACGCCCGCCCTTGAGCTTCTGCGCCGCGACCCATCCGCACGCTTCGTCATGGAAGACACACTGGCGCTGATGGAGTACCTGGAGCGCCATCCCGACCGAAAGCCCGAGGTGCTGGCCCTGACCCGCGCACGTCGGCTGGAGTGGGGCGCCACGTACAATCAGCCCTACGAAGGCCTCCTCAGCGGCGAGATGCTGGCCCGGCAACTCTACTTCGGCCGTCGCTGGCTGCAGAAGGCGTTGCCCGGTTGCGACGCGCGGGCTGCATGGAGCCCCGACGTGCCGGGCCGCGCCCTGCAGATGCCGCAGATTCTCGCCAAGGCGGGCGCGCCGTACCTGATGCTCAGCCGGCAGGAGCCGGGCTTCTTCCGCTGGCGCAGCCCCGACGGCAGCTCCGTCCTGGCCTATTCGCCGGGCCATTACGGCACGGCGTGGGACCGCCTCACCGGTCCGGTCGGCGAGGTCGCCCGGCGCGTGGCGCACGATGCCGCCGCGGTCGACGCCGCACAGGCCGCGGCCGGCCTGCCGCCCTTGCTGGCCTACATCGTCTCCGTGGACGCCTCCGGCCCGCGCGACTTCGGCGACCTGATCCGCCAATGGCCCGTGGTGGAGGGCAACGGCGCCGCGCCCGGACTACCGGCCGTGCCCGCCTTCGCCACCGCCACCGCCGAGGAGATGATGGACCAGGTGGCCTCCGCGAGGCCGAAGGTTCGGACGATCCAGGGCGAGCGGCCGAACGTCTGGCTCTACATCCACGGGCCGACGCACCACCATGCCATCCGCGCGGGGAGGGAGGCGGCGCGGCTGTTGCCTGCCGCCGAAGCCTTCTCGGCGCTGGCCAACGTCCGTCTGGGCTCTGCGGCTCCCTACCCGGCGAAGGAGTTGGACGCCGCCTGGCGCGCCCTGCTCTATCCCGACCATGGCTGGGGCGGCTACTACGGGGAGATCACCGACGACCTCTTCCGCGCCAAGCTGACCCAGGCGCGCGATGCGGGCCGCGGCCTCCTGGGCGCGGCGATCAGCCGGCTGGCCGCGCGAGTGCCGACTGCGCCGGGTCCCGGCGTGCCGCTGGCCGTCTTCAACACGCAGCCGTGGAGCCGCACGGGCCTGCTGGAAGCCACCGTGGCGCTTCCGCGCGGCGTCGCCCGCAGTCTGGAAGTGCGCCGACCGGGCCAAGCGCCCATGCCCGCCCAACTGCTCGGCGGCACGCGGTGGCCCGACGGCTCGCTAAAGAGCGCCACCGTGGCCGCTGCCGTCTCCTCGGCGCCGTCGCTGGGCTACACCTCGGTTCGGCTTGCGCCTGCCCGGGCGGCGTCCACCGGCGGCAAGGCAGTCGGATCGATGCCGACTGAGCTTGTGAGCCCTTTCTACCGCGTTCGTCTGGCGCCCGGCGGTATCCGTGAGGTCGTTGACCTGGCCACCGGCAAGAGCCTATTCGACACGCGCAAGTGGCTGGCCGGCGAGCTGTTCACCATGCAGTCCGAGGGCAACGGTGCGGGTGAGTTCGACAAGGTCCAGCAGCCCACGATGGAGCAGTTCGACCGTGCCTCGAACCACCGCCCGGTGTGGCGCGTCGTGGCCGACGGTCCGCTCTTCATCGCAGTGGAGTGGAGCATGCCGCGGAGCGCGGAGCAGATGCGCCACGCCTCCTTCGGCCAGCGGCTGGCGCTCTACAAGACGCTGAAGCGCATCGACCTCGAGACGCACATCCGAGGCTGGGACGGCACCCCGTACCGCGAGTTCCGGCTGGCCTTTCCGACGCCCGCCGGGCGCGCCCGCGTGGCCTACCATGTGCCCATGGGCGTCTGCGAGGTGGGTAAGGGCGAGATCGCCGGAGCCGCCGGCGAACGCTACACGCAGCCGTGCGCCGAGGCGCGCCCGCGCGAGGTGCAGGAGTGGATCGCGGCATTCGGGGACGGCGCCTGCGTGGCTCTGACGAGCGACGTGGCCGTCTGGGACTGGGCCGATCCCACGCCGAACCCAGCCGCAGGCGCCCTCCTACAGCCCGTGCTGCTCGCCTCGCGACGGAGTTGCCACGGCCTGGGCAACTGGTACCTGCAGCCCGGCGACCACAGCTTCCGGTTCAGCATCACCTCGGCGGCCGGGGATTGGCGATCCACGCGACGAGCCGCATCCGATGCCGGAGCCCCGCTCTGGTCGGCCCCGGCGCGAGGTGGACGGAATGGCCTGCCGCCGCAGCTGAGCTTCTGCTCGGCCTCGGGCCGCAACGTCGATATCACCGCCGTCAAGCGCGCCGAGGACGGTCTGGGCCTGGCGGTGCGCCTCTGCGACATGGATGGCGTCGGCGGAACGGTCCGTCTCGACCTGTCCGAGCCCGTCGTCGACGCCCGCTCGGCCAACCTCATCGAGTACCCTGGCGGCCCGCTTCGCCACGCCGCCAGGAGCGTCGAGGCGCCGGTGGGCGCCTATGCCATCGAGACCCTGTTGGTGCGGCCGGGTCTGTCCGCCGCGCCTCGTCGAACTCACTAGGAGAAGAACGATGCCGCAGGATATGGAAGCCCTTTACCAGACCCGACTGGCCCGATACACCACGGCCATGCGCAATGAGATGCCGGACACGGCGCCCATCCGCCCGTTCGTGGCGGAGTTCACGGCGGCCTACTGCGGCATGACCTGCCAGGAGGTCACGCACGACTACCGAAAGGCCTTCACGGCGGCGCGCCGATGCGCGGCGGAGTTCGACTGGGACGCCGTGGTCTCCAACATGGTCTATGTCTGGACGGGCCTAACCGAGGCCATCGGCCTTCGCTACTATGGCGTTCCCGGCATCGATGTGCCCGCCAACACCGGCTTCCAGTACCGCGAACCCGGCGAAGAGGGTGCGCACATGAAGGCCGACGAGTATGACGCCCTCATCGCCGACCCCACGGGCTTCCTCTACAACGTCTGGCTTCCCCGCGTGACGCGCTCCGTGGCCGGCCCCGGCTCGCCGGCCTCCACCGCGGGCACGCTGGCCCTCGTGAAGGGCTCCATGGCGATGATGCAGTACTTCACCGCGTTCGGCGACCAGAACTCCGCACTCCGGTCCGAGAGCGGCACGGTCAGCGCCATCGCAGGCATCCTGAAGGCGCCGCTGGACATTCTAGGCGACAAGCTCCGCGGCTACATGGGCCTCACCATGGACCTGCTGACCCAGCCCGAGAAGGTTCGACGGGCGTGCGAGGCGTTGGCGCCGCATCTGCTGGCCGTGGCCGTCGGTAGCTCCGATCCAACGAAGCAGACGCCCGTGGGCTTCTGGATGCACCGGGGATGCGTGCCCTTCGTGACGCCGCAGCAGTTCGAAAACGTCTACTGGCCCACACTGAAGCCCATCATCGAGGAGCTCTGGGCCCGCGGTATTCAGACCCTCTTCTATGCCGAGGGCAAGTGGGACCACCATCTGACGCGCTTCCGCGAGCTTCCCGCCGGCAGCCTCGTCATGCATGTCGACCAGAGCGACATCTTCGCCGTCCACCGTGCGGTCGGCGACCGCTTCTGCCTCAGCGGCGGCATCCCCAACGTGCTCCTCAGCTACGGCAAGCCCGAGGAGGTCCGCGAGTTCACGCGAAAAGTGCTGACCGAGGTCGGGGCCGACGGCGGCTACATCGTCGATGCCGGCGCCATCATGCAGAACGATACGCGCACCGAGAACCTCCGTGCCATGACCCGGGCCGCGCGCGACTTCGGCGGCTACTCACAGGGCCACTCGCGTCTGCAGCCGTCGAAGCCGTCCGGCATGGAGCCCGGCTCGGCCATCGGCCGCCTGCCGGCTCCGTCCGTCGCTCCCGGCCTTTGTGCCGACTATGCCGCGGCCACCGCGGGCCGTAGACCGGACCAGGGCGACGCGGACCTCGATCGCGCCGTCTGGTCCGACGTCGAGGGGCTGGCCTACACATTCATCTGGCAGGTGCTGCTCTCGTTCTGAGGCTTCCGCGTCCCGGGCGGCGGCCGGTACCTTCAGGTAGACTCTCAGGCCGGCGGGCGTCGAGTCGGGAAGCGGCGGCGCGGGGAAGGGTGGAATCAGGACATGGTGCGCGTAGCGGTAGTGGGTCTCGGTCCCATCGGCAACAGGCATTCGGACATGTACCGACTGTCGCCGCTGGCCGAGCTCGTGGGCGTTTGTGATCGGTTGCAGGATCGGCGCGAGGCTGGATCCCAGAGGCTGGGGGTGCCCGGTTTCGCCTCGGTGGGGGAGATGTGCTCCGCCCTGGCGCCCGATATCGTCAGCGTCGCCACCGGCGGCGTCGAGTACGGGAGCGACCACTTCGAGCCGACCATGCAGGCCCTGGAGGCCGGTTGCCACGTCCTCTGTGAGAAGCCGATCTGCAACACGATCCCGGAAGCCGAGCAGATGGTGCGCCGTGCGCGCGAACTGCGGCGTTGCTTCGGCGTCGATATGAACCACCGCTTCACGCCCGCGGCCCGCGTTGCCAAGCGATGGCAGGATGAGGGCCGTTTGGGCCACCTGCTATTCGTCAATATGGCCATGTGGATCTACAACCCCACGGAGAGTTCGCCCTACTTTCAGCTGAAGGCCCTCCACCCGCACACGGTGGACATCATGCGCCACTTCTGCGGCGACATCGAAGCCGTCCAGTGCTTCGCCACCAAGGCGCCCGGCCGTTCGCTCTGGTCCACCGCGCAGTTCAACATGCGCTTCGTGAACGGCGCCGTGGGATCGCTGACCGGCAGCTACGACATCCAGCGCGGCCACCCCATGGAGCGTTGCGAAGTGGCTGGCACCGCGGGGCGCATCGTGATCGACGACATGTATCGCGAGGCCACCCTCTACCCGGCGGGCGACATGGAGAAGCGGGTGTACACCAACCCCGTATTCGGCGGGATGGAGAGCTTTGTGGACACGTTCCGCAACCGGTTGCACCGGTTCGTGGAGCAGGTCGCCGATGGCGCCGATCCCGAGGAGATCGACGGCAGCGGCGCCGATGGCCTGGCGGCTCAGAAGGTTCTCGCCGCTGCCATCCAGTCGTTGGACACGGAGAGCGTGGTGCGCGTGGCCTGACGGCCGCTACCGGTTGGTTCGCTCTGAAGGAGACGCCGCATATGGGACTCTGGCCCTTCAACCGAAGTCGGAGGAAGCTGCCCTTCGACGATCCCGCGATGTTCGACGCCGACCCAGCCGGCCTGGATGCGGCCGGCCGAAAGGCGAGGCCCGCGGCCAAGGCGGACGAAGTAGAGCTCACCACCTGGGACCATCCTGAGCGCGCACAGCGCCTCCGTGCCGTCATTGCCCTCTGGTTCGTGGTCGCCGCCGGTGTCACAGGTTACTTCCTGTACCAGCGGGCCCTGGACCTGGCGGATCCGAACCGGAACCTGACCAACATCCTCGGCACCGTAGGCGGCCAGACCAGCGCCGTCTTGCGCGACGCCGATGTCATCAAGATTCTCAACAGGAAGTACAAGCTTCAGCCGCGCTTCTCATCCTCGCTTTCGCTGCCGATGGTCGAGACACCCCCATCCGGGCAGGACTTCCTCTGGCCGTCCAACCCCTACGGCGTGGGCATCTATAGGCGCGGCGCCAAGCGGCCCATGGTGGCGTCGCAGGTGCTCTTCACTTCGCCGCTTGTGGTGTTCTGCCGTCCGGAGGTCACGCAGGCGCTCTACACGCGGGGTCTTGTGGGCGTGGGTAGCGGGGGCAACTACCGTGTCGACATGCGCGCCCTGGCGCGTCTGGTTGCCGACAACCGGCCCTGGACCGAGCTGGGGATCAGCCAGTACCGCGGCCCGATCTCGCTGGGTACAACCCTACCGGATCAGACGAACCTCGGGATGATCCACGCCGGTCTGTGCGCCAACATCCTTCTGGGTGACCGCGTGAAGACCGCCGCCGATGTCGGCCGCATCAAGCCGCGCCTGCGCAACGTGTTCCAGGGCGCCAACCTGATCGGTGAGAACTCCGATGAGACGGTGCCGGACTTCATGACCGCCAAGCACGTCCGGCAGCCGATGATGATGGGCTACGAGAGCGAGGCGCTCGACTTCAAGTTGGCGCTACAGCGATCGCCGCAACCCAATGCCAAGATCGGCGATATCCTCTACCCGAACCCCACCGTTTGGCGGACGCATCCGTTCATCGCGATCAACCTGAGGGGCAAGAAGCTGATGGAGGCACTTGCCGACCCGGCCATCCGGGACATCGCGTGGGAGCGCTATGGCCTGCGCCCGGTGTCGGGCACCAGCAACGCCGCGGCCATCACCGTCATGCACGTGCCCAGTCAGATCGACGGCATCATCGCCTTGCCGGATCTCAGCGTCGTGCCGGCCCTGCTCGAAGACCTGTAGGAAGCGGGCCCGCTCCTCGGGTATTGCGACGACCGGGGAGCGGGCTCTTCTGCGGGGTCCGAGTACGGCTTGGCTCAGGGCTAGAGGCTGCGGCGCACCTGGAAGGCATGCGTCGTCGTGCCGCCCATGCCCGGCATGTCGAGGGTGTTCTTGCCGGAGAAGGCGTAGCCCACATCCCACCCTTGGGTCTTCACGCCGACGCCGCCGGTCAGCTTGCCCTCGTACGCGCCCAGGCGGAGGGCCGCCACACCGAGGCGTCGCTCGAAGCCGATCATCGTGCCGCGGCGCGATGTCTTGGTCCCGGCGCCTACGATGGCGATGTCCTCACGGTCGATGAGGAGCGTCGTGTTGTTGTTTTCCCACAGGGCGAGGCCGACGCGGATGGCTGTCGAGTGGAAGAGGTTGGCGTTGTCCGGCAGGCCGAGGGCGGAGGCGCGCTGCACCACCCGCTCCATGTAGTTGTCGTAGGTCATGCCCACGCTGGAGTTGGCAGACAGCTTGTAGGTCACGCCGATGCGGCCGCCGGGAACCTTCGGGCGGCTGCTCAGTTCGGTCACCGTCCCGAGGCCGCCGGCGCTGAACTTGGACTGCGTGCTCAGGTACGCCGTACCCACGCCCACCGCCAACCGGCTGTTCACGCGCCAGCCATACTCGATGGAGACATCATCCTCGCTGGCGTCGAGGTTCAGGGGCGTAGCGCCGACGCGCATCGTGCCTTTGGCCTTGGCAACCGTGCCGACGATCTTGAAGCGCTGGTTCGGGCCGATCGTTCCGCCGAGGCCGACGAAGTACCGGCTGACGTCGGGCAGGGACTCGAACGGCGACAGGGTGTAGTGCCCCTCCACGGCATATCCGGGAAGGCTGGCGAGGGAGGCGGGGTTGGCATGCCACGTGTCGCGGTCATCGCCGACGCAAGCATTGCCCAGCGCCATGTGCCGGATGTCCACGACTCCGGACGAACCCCACGGGTGGAGCGCCGCGTAGTTCTCGGACGGGATGGGAAGGCCGGGCGGTAGGGTGGCTCCGGCGCCTGAGGGCAGGATCGCCGCTGCCACCAGCGACATGGCCCACGTTACTCGGGTACGGCTGCGCATGGGTGTTTCGCCTTTCCAAGTAGGATGCTGTGTTTTCCCTCCGGCTCGCGGAGCCGACACCGGCGCCGTCCGGAGGGCGCATCGCCCGCATTATATCTTCTAGTGGGTCGTAGGGCTACACCGCCGCCGGCTGTCGAGCCTACTGCCGGCCTCTGTTGCCGCTCAGGGCCTGAAGCAGGGCCTCCCGCGAGGCCTGCAGCGCCTCGGGTCCGGGGTTCCACTCGAACCAGCTCCTGGCTACGGGTGCACAGAGGGCGCGCGCGCGCCTCCGTCCCAGCCGCCGATCCGCCATGGCCAGCAGGTCGTAGTCCTGCGTGCCGTCTCGGATCGCCTTGAGCCGCAAGGATTGGACGGGCGACCTCATGCCCGCGTCGATGCCGGGGTAGAGGAGCACCCCCTCGCCGTTGAATAAGAGGTAACTGATCGGGTTGAGCCACGGGTCCTCGGTGTGGCTCCACTCAACGGCGCACCAGTAGAGCAGGCCCGTGCATCCCTCCGCCCAGCTCTGCCAGAGCGCCACACGGTAGTTCAGCAGCGGGTGGTCCAGCAGCCAGAAGGGCGTGGGCCGCTCGCCCTTCGCCAGCGCGGTGTAGCTCCATATCCGCTTGCCCTTCGCCAGTTGCTCGCCGATGGGCGCCGGGTCCCACTCCGCCCAGAGTGGGCACCAGATATCTACGTGCGCCTCCAGGCTGCCCCACTCCGGCCTCTCGGGCGTTGGCTGCTCGGTAAGGAGAACCTTCACTCGCGGATCGGCGCGCCGCAGGATGCTCGACACGGCGCGAACGCGGTCGTAGTCGGCCTTGGCGGCCGGCTCGTCTACCGGGTAGGCGTAGGCCTGGTCAGCCCAGCCGTTGCTTTGCAGCATGGCCATATACGCTCGCACGAACCGAATGGTCCGCTCCTTGCCCGCGCCCCATGGGTCGGGGCCGGGGATGGGAAGCTGGACCGCGCTACCGGGGAGGAGGCCCATGTACTCCCGTAGGGCCGGGACGGCCGCGTCGGCCTTGGCCGTGCCGTCCGCCGTCACGCCGCAGTAGGAGTCCACGGGCCGGTTGGGCGCCAGCCGGTTCTGCATGAGCGCCCGCTCACAGAGCCGTTCGACATCCCTTGACGCGGGCGTGTAGCGCCTGATCCCGGCGTAGAGGCTTGCCCGGGCCATGGATCCGAAATCGGTCTGGATCGTCGGACCGTCGGGCAGGCGGACCGGGTAGACGCGCACTTCGAATGTCGACCGCAATGGCTCTGCGTCGCGCAGGGAAACCGTTATCGTGCCTGTGTAGAGGCCTGGAAGGGCATTGTCCGCCGTCTTCAGCTCGACGTAGAAGATGGCCCGGGCTCCCTCGCGCACGGGGGTCGGCAGCGCCACGAACCGTGTGGCGCCGAACTGGCGCTCGACCGGCTGGATCACGGTGGGGATCAGCGCGTCGGGCCACGGTCCGGGCGGGTACGGCGACCGGGGCGAGGGTTTGCGCACGGTGATCCAGTGCTCCCGATAGCAGATGGGTTCGCCCAGCCGGGCGCCTCCAGGGCCGACGGGTGCATCCACGCGCACGCCGGTGACGACGATGGGCCTGTCAGGGGCCTCGACCACCGCCTGCAGAGCGACCCAATCCGCCTGCCCGGCGGCGAACCGCCTGTACGGTTGAACCGGCGCCGCGCTCCCGGGCGCTGGACGATAGAGCGCGTGCGTCAGCGTGAGGCGGGGATGCGGAGCGCCGCACCCGAAACCGGTCGGCAGCAGGAGTACGGCGAGGGCCGCAAGCCGACGCACCATTGGGATACCTCCGGCGCCGGCGCTCCGGCAGCCGGGCGCGTCGGGCGCCGGAGGCACGGGGCGTCAGCCTGCCGCGGCAGGGGGCTCGGCGGCGAAGACCACGTTGTGGTGCTTGTCCGCGATCTCGCCCAGGTGAGCCGCGGAGAGCACGCAGTAGTCCGCGTCCGTGCTCACCACGTAGTAGGTCGCTCCGCCCCGTTGCGCCAGGGTGAGTGCGACTTGTCGTGCTTCGTCGAGGGAATACCGCTCCATTGCAGCTCCTCCTTCATGGATTGTGCGGCGCCGCACCGCGCCGCATGTCTATGCTACACCCACGCGCGCTTGCTGTCAAGCGGCGCGGAGGCTTGCCGGGTCAACGTGTGCTATACTGACACCCACTGAGTATCGGAGGTCGGCAGAGTGAAGAGAACCTACCAGCCCAAGAACCGGCGCCACAAGCGGGTGCACGGGTTCCGGCAGCGGATGCATACCAAGGATGGCCGCAACGTGCTGCGCGCGCGCCGCCTTAAGGGCCGCGAGCGGCTCACCGTCTAGAGCCACGGAAGCAGGCCGGTGCTGCCGCGTGAGCAGCGGCTCCTGCTCCAACGGGATTTTGCGAGCGCTTATGCCAGACGCAGGTCCTTCGCGTTGCCTCTCGCCGTGTTGTACGTCCGAGGCGGCCGCGAGGGGCCTTCGCGTTTTGGCTTTGTCGCGGGTAAGAAGGTGGGCAAGGCGGCGTGTCGCAACCGTGCGAGACGGCGCCTTCGCGAGGCCTGTCGGGCGTTGCTGCCGTCGGTGAAGCAGGGACATGACTTCGTGATAGTGGCCCGATCCGGATCCGCGAGCGCTTCCTACCGGAAACTCCTGGCGTCATTGGACCAGCTTTTCGGCATGGCTCAGGTCAAAACCGAGTCGCATCGCGATCCGTAGACTAGGTCATGTGTATGCGGTCGTCCGCCCTGTGGCTCATACGTCTCTACCAACGGAGCGCGCGGTGGCGTCCCCCGGTCTGCCGGTTCACCCCCACATGCTCTGAGTTCGCGGCGCAGGCCATTGAGCGATATGGCCTCCCCAAGGGGATTGCCCTGGGGCTCTGGCGCATTCTACGATGCAATCCGTTCCATCCCGGTGGCGAGGATCCCGTGCCCTAGCGCGGGTCGCACGCCGCCTTTGCCTCTCTGGAGCATAGAAGCCTAATGATCCTGGCATCTCGCCGGACGATCGCCCTGATCGCCGCGCTCTGCGCCGCGATGGCCCTGCCGGCCCTCGTCCTTGCCCAGCAACCCGGCCAGGCGGCCCTCGACGCGCAGTTGACCGAACTGGACCGCGTCATCGAGGCGAACAAAGGCAAGAACCTTCAGAGAACCACCGAGGCGATGTTCGAGCGCGCCAGGATTCTCGAGAAGCAGAACGCCAAGGAGGATGTCCGGCGCACCTACGACGGCATCGTCCGCGAGAACCGGGGCAAGGACAACGAGCAGGCCGCCGAGGCCCTGTATCGCCAGGGAGCCTTCATCCTTGAGGCGCGGGGCGAGACGGAGACAGGCAAGCGAGCCGCCATGGACGCGGCCCACACCACGTGGGTCCAACTGCGTAACGACTACCCCGACACGCTGGCCGGGCGCAAACTCCTGTCGCCCAGCGCCGACTTCCCTGACGGCGCCATGAAGCACGTCGAGAACCTGATCGACCGCCGCAACAGCGCCGACTGGAAGTACCAGGTGATGGACAGCCTCGTGAAGCTGACGGGCAAGAACCCGTCGTACAGCTACGCGCTGGCGCTGATCCTGCTGGCCGTGATGGTGAAGGTCCTGCTCCTCCCGCTCACCAAGAAGCAGTACGCCTCCATGCGCGAGATGCAGCGCATGCAGCCCCTGATCAAAGAGCTCCAGAAGAAGTACAAGCAGCAGGAGCTGAGTCAGAAGACGATGGAGTTGTACAAGGAGCACGGCGTCAACCCGTTCGGCGGGTGCCTGCCGGCCGTGGTGCAGATTCCGTTCCTGATCGTGATCTTCAACGCGATCCGCGAGTATGAGATCGCGTTCGGCGCGGGGCACTTCCTCTGGATCGGCAGCAAGCTGGCCACCCCGGACATCGCCGTCATGGGCTATCAGATCGTCGGCGCCAACCTCGGCAGGCCGGACATCATCCTGCTCGCCCTCTATGCCGTCACGAACTGGGTCACGATGAAGATGACCCCCGCCAGCGACCCGCAGCAGCAGCAGCAGCAGAACACCATGGCGCTGATGACCTCGGTCCTCTTCTTCGTGATGTTCATCCAGTACAAGTGGTCGTCGGCCTTCGTGCTCTACTGGTTCGCTTTGAACCTGCTCTCGATCTACCAGCAGTACGAGTACATCTACAAGCCGCACAAGGCGCGGCAGAGCGCCGAGGCCGCCGGTGGCGCGCTGGCCGCGTCCGCCGGATCGGGTGTGGTGATCCAGTCCGATGCCGCATCGCCGGGAGCGACCAATGATCGGCCCCGTGTACGGCCCCGCCGGAAGAAGCGATGATCGCAGCCCGGAACCCCAGGAGAAACAACCCATGAGCGCCGTATCGCACGACGTCGACTTCAGTGCGTATGCCTCCCCGCTTGAGGCGGTGGTGGCGGAGCTGGACCAGATTCTGCAGGTGGCGGAGCTGGACCTGGAGCCCGTGGCCCGGGTCTGGAACGAGCCGCATCTCGAGATCGAGTTGGTGGGTCCTGATGCCGCAGGCACCTTCGGCCGGAGCGGCAAGTACCTCGATGCGCTGCAGTATGTGGCCAACCTGGTCGTCGTTCGCCGCGTCGGGCCCGGGGTGCGCATCATCGTGGACGCCTGCGGCTACCGCGAGCAGCGCGCCGCCACGCTGACAGAGCTGGCGCTGGAGTTCGCGGCCCAGGTGAAGGAGCGGCAGGAGGAGTGCGAGCTGGACCCGCTGCCGCCGCACGAGCGGCGCCTCGTCCACCAGGCGATCTCCGACGATCCGGGGATTCGAACCTACAGCGAAGGGGAAGAGCCCGACCGGCGGCTGATCATCGCGCCCCGGTAAGGGCGAGCGCCCGATCCCCAGACAAAATATACGCCCACCTCCGTTGCGGAGGTGGGCGTCCACCATTCGGTGGTGTTCCTTGAAAAGGAGGACATGCGCTACTGGACCCTACGGGGGCCATCGGCGGAGTGTTCCGCCATGCTAAAGAATCCCTGCGATTCAGCGAGGCATGCCTCCGACCGCCGCCATGCAGGAGGTGAAGTCTTGGCCTTCCTCCCCAACTCAGAGCGCTGCTTCGTCTGCGGAAGCGGCAACCCCTGCGGCCTCCACGTCCGGTTTCAGACCGACGGCGAGACCGTTTGGACCACCCTCCGCGTCACAGAGTCGCACATGGGCTACCGGGGCATCGTCCACGGCGGCGTTCTGACGGCCCTGCTCGACGAGACCATGGGCTGGGCGCCCGCCGTGGTCATGAAGCGGCTAGTGATGGCCGTGGAACTGAACCTTGAGTTCCGCAAGTCCGTCCCGGTGGGCGAGGAGATCACCGTGCGCGGCTGGGTGACCGACGCGAGCCGCCGCATCTGGGAGGGCGCCGGAGAGATCCGCGGCGCCGACGGCACGCTCTACGTGCGGGGCCGGGGCAGATTCGCTCCCCTCAAGCCGGACCAGGCCACCGAGGTCCTGGGCTATCTGGAGTTCCAGGACGACACGTTGCCTCCATCGGCGCTGGCTCCGGAGGAGCGGTAGCGATGCCCGCCCGGCGCGACGACCTCTTTGCTGGCTCCCTCTTCGACGACCCGCGTGACGCCGCAGACGACGGCGCCGCGCCGGAGGCCGCGCCCATCCTCTTCGGCGCCGATGAGACCCGCAGGATCGTCGCCGCCGAGGCCGACGACGAGGGCCTGACGCTCTGGCGCCGCATGGGCGACGACCGCGTCGTGGTGGAACGCGTTCCGAGCCGGCCCTGGCTCCTGCTGGCCGAGACCGCGCCGGGCATGACCGTGACGCGCGAACTGGAGGGCGGCCACTACCGGCTGCTCTGTGAGTTCCCTTCGCGCGAGGCCCAGCGTGTGGCCCGCCTCTACCTCCGCGACAGGCGCGTCGAACACGCCGCCTACGTCAGCCCCACCAAGGCCGCCCTGGTCGCCACTGGCCGCACGCTCTTCAAGGGCATGGCCATGGCCGAGGTGCGGCGGATGCAGATCGACATCGAGACGCAAGGCCTCTCCGGCGAGGCCGCGTCCTCCCGCGTCCTCTGCATCGCCGTGGGCGACAACCGCGGCCTTGAGGATGTGCTGGTGGGCGACGAGCCGGACATCCTGGCGCGGCTGGCGGCGCTGGTCGCCGACCGCGACCCGGACGTGATCGAGGGCCATAACATCCTCGGCTTCGACATCCCCTTCCTGCTGGCGCGCGCCCGCGCGAACCGGGTGAGGCTGGCGCTGGGCCGGGACGGTTCCGAGCCCGTGTCCGGCATGGAGCGCAACCTGGCGCTGGGAGGCGCCTCGCGGCCTTTCCGGCCGATCTACGTGTATGGTCGCCACGTCGTCGATACCTACCTGGCCGTGCAGCAGTTCGACGCCGCCCGAGGCGAGTTGGCCGGCTACGGGCTCAAGGAGGCGGCGCGGGCGTACGGTATCGCCGAGCCCAATCGCATCGAACTGGACCGCGCCACGCTGGCCGAGACCTACCGCACCGACCCGGCGCGCGTGCTGGAGTACGCCGCGCAGGACATCCGCGAAACGCAACGGCTGGCTGAGCTAACGCTGGCCACCCAGTTCTACCAGGCCCAGATGGTGCCGGACGGCTACGCGGCGGTGGCGGTGACCGGCAGCGGCGAGAAGATCAACGCCATCTTCGTGCGCGCCTATCTCAACGCCAGCCGGGGCTTGCCGCAGAGCCGGGGCGCCACGGACAACCTGGGCGGCCATGTGGAGACGCGCATGACAGGAGTCGTCCAGCGCGTGGTCAAAGCCGATGTGGAGAGCCTCTACCCGAGCCTGATGCTGAAGCACGGCATCCACCCGGAGACCGACTGCCTGGGGGTCTTCCTGCCTGCGCTTGCCGAACTGACGCGCCGCCGACTGGAGGCCAAGGCCCGCGTCAACACCTGCCCCGCAGCCGAGAGCCGCTACTGGGACGGCCTACAGGGCTCGTTCAAGGTGCTGATCAACTCCTTCTACGGCTACCTCGGCGCACCCGCCTTCTACTTCAACGATCCGGTGCAAGCGGGCAACGTCACCCGGCGGGGGCGGGAGCTGGTGCTGAAGGTCGCCAGCCGGCTTGACGCCGACGGCGCCAGGATCATCGAGATCGATACCGACGGCGTCTACTTCGTACCGCCGCCGGACGTGGAGGGCGAGGAGGCCGAGCGCGCCTATGTGGGTCGCCTGGACGACACGCTCCCCGAGGGCATCCGCCTGGCCTTCGACGGCCGGTACAGGGCCATGGTCAGCCTGAAGCCCAAGAACTACGTGTTGCAGGGCTACGATGGCAAGCGCACCCTCAAGGGCGCCTCGCTGCGGTCGCGGGCCGACGAGCCCTTCGGCCGCGAGTTCCTTGAGAGGTCCATCGACCTGCTCATCGAGGGCGACACGGCGGGGTTCGCCGCGCTTTACGACGCCACGGCGGCGAGGCTCCGCGACCACCGTGTGCCCATCGAGCAGTTGGCGCGGCGCGAGCGGATCACCAGCAAGACCTTCAGCAGCTCCGCCAAGCAGCGCACGGCGGTCCTGGCCCAGGGCGTGGCGGTGGGCGAATATGTCTACGTCTATGAACGATCCGACGGCAAGCTCGGCCTCATGGAGGAGTTTACGCCTGGCTCCGAGAGCCCGCCGGCCTATATGGAGAAGCTCCATAAGTTCGCCTGCAGGCTCCGCGAGGCCGTTGGGCCGGGCTTCGACGACCTGATCCCGCGCCCGAGCCGGGCCGGCATCGTGCGGCAGCCCCGGCTGGACCTGTTCGGGGACGGCTAGCCGCTCAGATGGCGGGCTGTACCGCCCCGATGATCTCCTGGACCGACGCGGCGCCCGTCTGACTCAGATACTGCTCAATGCCGTCGATGATCTCCACGGCCGCCATGGGGTTGATGAAGTTGGCCGTGCCGATAGCCACCGCGGACGCGCCCGCCAGCAGGAACTCAACGGCGTCCGTCGCGTTCATGATGCCGCCCATGCCCAGGATCGGCGCCTTCACGGCCTGCGCGACCCGCCAGACGGCCAGCAGGGCCAGCGGCTTGATGCACGGACCCGAGAGCCCGGCCTGCCGGTTGGCGATCCTGAACCTGCGTGTGCGCGCGTCGATGGCCGTGCCAACGTAGGTGTTCACCAGCGAGAGGGCGTCGGCGCCGGCGTCCACGGCCGACTGCGCGATGTCGGCGATGCGCGTGACGTTGGGCGTGAGCTTGGCGACCATGGGCAACGCGGTCGCCGACCGCACCGCGCCGATGACCTGTGACGTTAGCGCCGGGTCCACGCCAAACTCCAGTCCGCCGCAGGCCTGGTTCGGGCAGGAGATGTTCACCTCCAGCGCCGCTACGCCCGGTTGGCCGTCGAGGCGTTCCGCCAGGGCGACGAAGTCCTCGATCCGGTCCGCCGCGATGTTCACGATGATCGCCGTGTCGAACCGCCGCAGGTAGGGCAGCTTCTCTGCCAGGAAGGCATCCAGCCCCGGGTTCTGCAGGCCGATGGCGTTCAGCATGCCGGAGGCGGTTTCCGCGGTGCGCGGCATCGGGTTGCCGCGCCGGGGGAGCACCGTGACGGCCTTGGTGGTGAGGCCCCCCAGGCGGCTCAGGTCGTAGAAGTCGGCCCACTCCGAGCCGAAGCCGAAGGTGCCCGACGCCGTGACGACCGGGTTCTTCAGGTGCAGCGGACCCAGACTCACGGTCAGGTCAGGCATGGTCGGTGGCCTCCAGCAGGCCGTAGAGCTCGGGCCGTCGATCTCCGACAGAATCCTGCTCCCACTCGCCGGGCTCAATGACGATGCGCTTCCGGCGCGCCTCGGCTGGGTCGATCTGCGCGGTCAGGATTGTCTCCTCCTCGCCTCCGGCCTCGGCCAACACGCGCCCCGTGGCGTCCACGATCTGGCTCCGACCGATGAACCGCCGACCCCGCTCAACGCCCACCCGGTCGGCCGCGACCACGAAGACGCGGTTCTCCCGCGCCCGCGCCCGCAACACGAAGTCCGGGGTGCTCTCGGCGCCCTCGGGCCAGTTGGTGGGCACGGCCAGCACATCCGCGCCCTTAAGGGCCAGCACGCGCGCCGGCTCCGGGAAGCGGACGTCGTAGCAGATGAGGCAGCCCAGCGAACCCCAGGGCGCGTCGAAAACCGGCAGGCGGTCGCCCTTGCTCAGGAAGCGGTCCACGCCCAGCGTCGGCAGGTGCGTCTTGCGGTAGGTCGCGACCTCGCCGGACGGCATGGCGATGCATGCCGAGTTGTAGACCCGCCCGCCGGGCGCGGCCTCGAGGAAGCCCAGCACCCCGGTGACGCCCAGTTCGGCGCAGCGTGCCGCGAATCGCGGCAGCGGCTCGGCGTCCTGCGCCAGCGCGTGGGGGGCGGCCTCATCCCGCGAAGCGAAGCAGTAGCCCGAGAGCGCGGCTTCCGGCAGGACGATCAGTTCGGCGCCCAGGCAGGCCGCTCGCTCCAGCCATGCCAGCGCGCGCTCGGCGTTGCCGGCCACGTCGCCGAGGCGCACATCCATCTGAACCGCGGCAACCGTCATGGCGCTCACCAGATCACCTCCGAGGCGTCGAAGATCGGCCCTTCGTGGCAGGACCGCACCAGCGAGTGGCCCTCCGGCTCCGCCTCGTTGCGGAGCTTGATGACGCAGCCCATGCAGACGCCCAGCCCGCAGGGCATGACGGTCTCCAGCGAAACGCGGCAGGCGACGCCCGCCTCGACGCAGAGCGATCCGACCGCGCGAAGCATGGGTGTGGGACCGCAGGCGTAGGCCGAGCAGGGGCCGCCGGCGGCAATCTGGTCGCGCAGCTCGTCGGCCACGGTGCCGCGGCGCCCGGCCGATCCGTCGTCGGTCGTTTCGCGGAGTGTCACACCCAGTGCGGCGAAGTCGGCGCCCGCCACCAGCAGGTCGCGGCTTCGCGCGCCGTTGATGACGCAGATCGATTTGGGCGCGTGGCCGGCTGCCACCATCTCGCGGGCCAGGAAGTAGAGCGGCGGCGCGCCCACGCCGCCCGCCACCAGCAGGTGGCGGGCGGCGGGCCGCGCGTCGGGCACGAAGCAGTTGCCCAGCGGACCCACCAGTGAGATCGAACACCCCACCCTCAGGGCGCTCATGCCGATGGTGAACGCGCCGCGCGCCACGTAGACGATGGCAAGCGTACCGGCCTCCGGGTCGGCGTGGAAGACCGAGAAGGGGCGCCGCATGAGCGGGCCGCCCGCGCCCACGTAGAGCGCCTGTAGGAACTGGCCGGGGCGGGCGTCGCGGGCGATGTCCGGGGCCAGCACCGTCATCTCGAACTGCGCGTCACCGAGGTCTCGGTGGGCCAGGATGGAGCCTGTAAGGGAGTGCCGCATAGCGGGTAAAGAGTACCAGATGGTATGCTTCGGCCACCCGCCGAAGGCGGTGGCGGCGCGGTCGGCGCGCCTGCGCGGAGGTGTGAGGATGCATGTTGGACGGATGGTGTGGCTGGCCGCGGCCCTGGCGGCGACTGGTTCGGGCGCCCTGGCGCAGGGCCCCAGCGCCGATCCCTACGCCGGCGAGACGAAGGTCCAGCGCGACCTCCGCATGAAGTGGTGGCGCGAAGCCCGGTTCGGTATGTTCATCCACTGGGGCGTCTACTCGGTGCCCGCCGGGGTCTACCACGGCAAGCCGGTGGGCAGCATCGGCGAGTGGATCATGAACACCGCGAAGATTCCCGTGGCCGAATACCGTGGCTTTGCCCGTGAGTTCAACCCGGTGAAGTATGATGCCGACCGCTGGGTCTCGCTGGCCAAGCGCGCGGGGATGAAGTACATCATCATCACCAGCAAGCACCACGACGGCTTCGCCATGTTCGACACGCAGGCGTCCGACTGGAGCATCGCCAAGGCCTCGCCCTTCGGCCGCGACCCGCTGAAGGAGCTGGCGGCCGCCTGCCGCAAGCACGGCCTGAAGCTGGGCTTCTACTACTCGCAGGCGCAGGACTGGACCAACCCCGGCGGCGCTGCCATCGGCGGCCAGTGGGATCCCGCCCAGAAGGGCGACATGACGGAGTACATCCGCCGCGTGGCCGCTCCACAGGTTCGCGAGCTGCTCACCAACTACGGCAAGATCGCCGTCTTCTGGTGGGATACCCCGGCCGACATGACCCGTGAGCGAGCCGATATGCTGGCGCCACTCCTCCGCTTGCAGCCGGGGATCATTCACAACAACCGCCTGGGCATCTACCCCGGCGACTCCGAGACCCCCGAGCAGTTTGTCCCCGCCACCGGCTACCCCGGCCGCGACTGGGAGACCTGCATGACGATGAACGACACCTGGGGTTTCAAGAGCACCGACCACGAGTGGAAATCGCCTGAGACGCTGATCCGAACGCTGGTCGACATCGCGTCGAAGGGCGGCAACTTCCTGCTCAATGTGGGTCCCACCAGCCTGGGCGAGATACCCCAGCCCTCCGTCGAGCGGCTGGAGCGTGTGGGCCAGTGGATGAAGGTGAACTCCCAGGCCATCTACGGCGCCCAGGCCAGCCCCTTCAAGCGGCTGTCGTGGGGGCGTTGCACCGTGAGGCCGGATAAAGGCGGCGCGACCCTCTACCTCCATGTGTTCGATTGGCCGAAGGACGGTCGCCTGCTGGCTCCCGGCCTGACGAGCGCGGTGCGGGATGCCCGCCTCCTGGCCGGCCGCGGAACGGTAAAGGCGCGGAACACGGCTGAGGGCGTGGAACTCGAAGTGCCCACGCTCCCGGCAGACCCGATCTGCACCACGATCGCCCTCCGCGTGGCGGGCCCTGTGCAGGTGGAGAACGCCGTCATCGGTCAGGCGGCTGACGGCTCGGTGCGGCTCCCGGCGATCGACGCCACCTGCCACGGCAGCCAGATCCGCTACGAGAGCGGGTCCGACCGCGACAACATCGGGTTCTGGCTTGATCCATCGGAATGGGTCGAGTGGCGCTTCCGCCTGACCACCCCCGGTCGCTATCGGCTCTCGGCGGAGATCGCCGCCACAGGCTCCGGGACCTTCACCGTGAGCGTGGGCGGCAAGGATGTGGAGGCCGTGGCCCCCGAGACCGGCGATTACGGGCGGTTCCAGGATGGCGTCCTCGGTGAGGTGCAGGTTGACCAACCGGGCATCGTCACGGTCACCGTGAAGGCCAAAGCGGAGCGCTGGAGCCCGATCAACCTGAAGGCGCTACGGCTAGTGCCGGTTCGTTAGCCTCCCGCCCCTCGTTCGTCGTCTGATCGGCCCCCGGCGCCCAACGGCTCGGGGGCCCATTTTGCGTCTGCCGCGACCAAGGGTGTTCGTCCGTCAATCGTCTGTGTCATAATAGTCCGACAGTCGCTGTGATCATCTATGAGACGATCGAGGAGGAGAGCCATGACCGAGGGCGAGCAGGCATCGAACACGGCGAAGTCGGAGGAGCTCTTATCATTGGAGGAGGCTGTACGCTTCCTTGGCGTCAGCCGTCCCACGATCTACCGCATGCTGTCCGCCGGCGACCTGAAGGGGCTGCGGGTCGGGCGCCAGTGGCGCTTCAGCAAGGACGACCTGATGACCCACATGGCCCGCACAGAGGCCACGCTGGGACCGCGCGCGCAGGCCGACGCCGAGGCCGAGTCGGGCTTCTTCGCTCAGGAGGCTGCCAATCTCGGGCTCGCCATGGAGGAGGTGGACGCGGACGCCGCGTCACCCGATGCCGCCGCCGTGGTGCGCCTCTGCAGCGCCATGGTGCGCCTGGCCCTGGCCATGCGGGCCTCTGACCTGCACCTCGAGCCGCGCAGGTCCGGCGGCGAGGAGTGCGCGCTGGTTCGGTACCGGATCGACGGGGAGCTCCACGTCGCGCGCCGGATGCCCCGGCGGCTTCTGGAGCCGGTGGTGGACCGCCTGAAGTCGATGGCGGGCCTCGACGTGGGCGAGCGCCGCCTGCCGCAGTCGGGTCGGATTCCCATCGACTTCGGGGGAGCCGAGTACGAACTGCGCGCGGCCACGCTGCCGGTCTTCGGCGGCGAGGCCATGACGTTGCGCGTACTGGTGCGCGACGTCCAGGTTCCCGACCTTGGGCGGCTCAACCTGTCCGACGGCCTGCGCGCCCGGCTCGATGCACTCCTTCACTGTCCCAACGGCATCCTGCTCGTTTCCGGCCCCACCGGCAGCGGCAAGACCACGACCCTCTACGCGGCCCTGCAGTCGATCTCCGGTGACGGTGTGAAGACGATGACCGTGGAGGATCCGGTCGAGCTGGTCCTGCCAAACGCAACGCAGGTGGCGGTGAACCCGCGCGGTGGGATCACGATCGCGTCGGCTCTGCGGGCCGTCATGCAGCACGATCCCGACGTGATCATGCTGGCGGACGTGACCGATCAGGAGACCGCCCAAGCCGCCGTTCAGATCGCCATGAACGGCCACCTCGTCCTATGCCAGCTCCACGCCGACAGCGCCGCCGGGGCCATCGATCGCTTCGTGTCGCTCTGTTCCGATCCCTACTACCCGGCCGGCGCCCTCATCGGCGCGCTCAACCAGCGGCTGGTCCGCCGGGTCTGCGGTCAGTGCGGCGCCGAGGCGGAGGCCACTCAGCCCGCGGCAGTGCGCCTGGTCGAGGTCGCCGGGACTGCCGACGACCTCGCGGCGGGTTGGCGCCGCGGTTTCGGCTGCCCGGCGTGCCGCGCGACCGGGTACCGCGGCCGTGCCGCCCTCTACGAACTGATCACCGTCGACCGCGAACTTGCCGCCGCGATTCGCTCGCAGGCGTCGGCAGAGGAGTTGGCCGCCGCCGCGCGGGCACAGGGGCAAGAGAACCTGGCCATCGACGGCGTTCGGAAGGCGGCAGCGGGCCTCACAACCCCCGAGGAGGTGCTCCGCGTGCTGGGCATCGCCGTTTAGCCCTGGTCGCCTGCCGGCCCGCCCAGCGCGGCCCGGTGGCCGGCCCGCATCTCCTCCATCTCCGTCAGGCTGCGCGGCCAGTCCTCGTGGAGGAGCCGCGAGAGGGCCCGGTCGGCCAGCAGCTTGCCGCCTGTCTGGCACTCGGCGCAGTAGTTGGCCTCGTTGTCGGCGTAGGCGATGCGTTGGACCGGCGCACCGCAGGTGGGGCAGGGGAGGCCGAAGCGGCCATGCACGGCCATCTCGGGCCGGAAGGCAGTCACCTTCTCGGGGAAGCGGCCCTTGCGCTCGGAGCGGAGCCGGTCGGTCCACTCGCGGATGACCTCGACGAGGGCTGTGCGAAGCCGTTCCATCTCGGCGTCGGCCATCTGCGTGGTGAGCTTGAAGGGCGAGAGCCGGGCGCGATGCAGAATCTCATCCGAGTAGGCGTTGCCGATCCCCGAGAGGAGGCGCGGTTCGGTCAGTGCGCGCTTCACCGTGTGGCGCTCGCGGCGTAGCGCCTCGGCGAAGGCCTGAGGTGTGGCGGTCAGCGGCTCGATGCCGCCTGGGTCCAGATCGTCGAGTGTCTCGCGGCCCTGCAGTAGGTGGAGGGAGGCTCGCTTGCGCTGCGAGGCCTCGGTCAGGATCAGGGCGCCTTCGCCAAACCGGAAGGCGAGCAGGTTCATCTTGCCGCCTGCGGAGGCGTTGGGGGCGCGCCAGTGGAGGCGGCCCGCGATCATCAGATGGATCACAGCGTACTGCTCGCCCTCGAACGCCAACACGATGCGCTTGCCCATCCGCGAGACGCCGGTGACCGCCCGACCCGCGTAGTCCGCGGGCCCGGGGCTGACGGTCCGTAGCACAAACGGGCTGCGTACCTCCAGGTTGCGGAGCGTCCGCCCTGCGACGACCTCCTGTAGGGCCTCCACGTAGACCGTGATGTCGGGTAACTCGGGCATGGGTTCACTCCCGGCGGGCGCTTGCCTTGCGGCGCATCCTATGCTACCGCGCAATGGCCCAAGTGGGGCGCAGGGCCTTGGGGTATGGTATCCGTGCGCCGCCCATGCCCGGATGATGCCCGCGGCGCCTGTGAAAGGAAGGCTAGATGCGACCTGTCTGTGTGATCGTGCGCGACGGCTGGGGATATAATCGGAACCCGCACGCCAATGCGGTCTTCGCCGCCCGCACCCCCAATATCGACCGGCTCAAGAGCCGTTACCCGTGGACGCTGCTGGATGCCAGCGGCGAGCCCGTAGGCCTGCCCGACGGCTACCAGGGCTCCAGCGAAGTGGGCCACCTGAACATGGGCGCCGGCCGCATCGTGGTCCAGGAGTTGAAGCGGCTCGACGAGGGCCTGGCCTCCGGCGAGGTCTTCCTGTACGAGCGCTGGGTCCAGATGATGGCCGCGTGGAAGGCCGGCGGCGGTCGGCTCCACCTCTTCGGCCTGCTGCAGGACGAGGGCGTCCATGCGCACCAGGAGCACCTATTCAAGGTGATGCGCCGGGCGCGCGCCGAGTGGCCCGAGGGCGAGATCATCCTCCATCCCTTCCTGGACGGCCGCGACACGCCGCCGCGCTCCAGCATGGAGTACGTCGCCGCGCTGAAGCAGGTGATGGCCCAGGTGGGCGGCTGCCGCATCGGCACCGCCATGGGCCGCTACTACGCCATGGACCGCTCGCGCAACTGGATGCTGACCAGCCAGGCCTACGAGTGCGTCGTTGCGGCTGCGGGGCGCGCCAGCGGAGACATCGAGGATGCGATTTCCGAGAGCTACGCGGCTGACCGGACGCCCGACGGCGCCGAGATGGTGGATGAGTACATCGCGCCCTATGTGCTGGGCGGCTACGACGGCATCCGCGACGGCGACTGCGTCTTCCACACCAACTACCGGCAGGACCGCGCGGCGCAACTCACCATGGCCTTCGTCAGCGACGCCTATGCGGGTTCGCGCTCCCGGAGGCCGCACGTGACCTACCTCGGCTTCACCCGGTACTACGACGAGTTGGAGGAGTACCTCCTGCCGCCCATGAGCGAGGGCGGCGGCATGAACCGCCTGCTGGGCGAGGTGGTCGCCGACGCGGGCCTGCGGCAACTCCGCATCGCCGAAACGCAGAAGTTCCGCCACGTCACAAGCTTCCTCAACGGCAAGAGCACCACGCCCTACGCCGGTGAGGACCAGGTGGAGATCAAGGGGCGCTTCGACCCCGCCATGTTCGCCGTACACCCCGAGATGGACGCCTACAACGTGGCCGACGAGGTGCTTCGCCGCCTGGAGGAGGACCCCTACGCCTTCATCGTGATCAACTTCGCCAATGGCGACATGGTGGGCCACACGGGCATCTTCGCCGCAGCGCAGAAGGCGGTCGAGGTGGTGGACGAGTGCGTGGGCAAAGTGGTGGATCGGCTGCTGGAGCTGGACGCGCACATCCTGATCACCGCCGACCACGGCAACTCGGAGCAGATGCTGGACTACGTGACCGGCAAGACCAAGACCAGCCACACGCTCTGCCCGGTGGAGTGCCTCTACGTGGCGTCCGACTCGCCCGAGCGGAACCTCATCCCGCGGGGCAAGCTGGCCGACATCGCACCGACGGCTCTGCACCTGCTGGGCCTGCCCGTGCCCGAGGAGATGACCGCGGAGTGCCTATTGGCCGAGTAGTGATCGGTTGGGTCTTGTGCGCGGCGGCCGGGGGGCTTCCCCTGGCCGCCGCGCTTGCGTTTGGTCCTGCCGTTACGGCCGCGGGATGACCGGGGCCGTGCCGCACCGGGGACGCACCGAGAGCCGCTCCAGTCCCGGGTAGTCGGGATCGGGCATGGCTCGGACCTCCTCCTCGCCCTTGCTGGGGCAGTTGGCATCGACCCATGCGATCAGCATCTGCAGCTCCTGCCCCGTTACGCGGACCCCATGGTGCGTTCCGCCTGCGGCCATGTCGACGAGGCGGCTGGCGTAGGAGAGGTGCTGCATCGGAGGCATGGTGACATAGCTCTTCGGGTCGCTCTGGGCGAAGTCCTCGCACTTCAGGGCGCCGGCAAGCCCGGAGTTCACCAGCGTCAGGTAGGGTTCACCCCAAACGCCGGACGACCGCTCGGTCAGGTCCAGCGCCTTGCGGCCGGCGCCCGCGCCGGTATGGCACGACCCGCAGTGCTTGGCCAGAACCGGGCGGGCGAAGCCGGCGTAGCTCACGGTCCGCTGTCCCCATGAGGGCTGCAGGAGCTCGGCTGGCGGACGCGCTGTGGCGGCTCCCCGCCGGGTGGCGGGTGTCACGCTGTGCAGCTCGTGGCAACCCACGCAGCCCCGCTTCTCGCCGGGCATCAGGCCGGTGAAGGAGCGCATGGTCTGCAGTGCGCGGCCCCGCCGGTCGAGCAACTGGAAGTGGAGCGGCACGCCGGCCGGCGCCGTGAAGTTCACCGAGCCGTCGGACGCCACGGGCGCGGCGCCCAGGATGCGCTTATAGCCCTCCTCCTGGAACCCCGAAAGGGAGGGGCCGGAGTAGCGGCCGTCGCGGGTCCATTGGCTGTAGGTCTTCGGGTCCATGGCGATGACGCGGAGCGCCGCCACCTTGCCGCGAAGCTCCGGCGCGCCTTCGGTGACGTTGGCGCTGAAGAACGTGCCCGGCTGCGTCGGCTTGCGCTCCAGTCCAGTACCGGGCCAGGCCACGCGGCTGGAGTAGGCCGGAGGCCTCTGCCTCGCCCGCACGGGGATGGCGTGCCAGATTTGGTGGGCGCCCTCGTAGATCAGCTCCCGGTTGCCCCACACATCCATCAGGTAGAGCGCGAACTTGCCCTTCCGCTCGGCGGAGACGAGGAATAGCGTCTCCGAGAGCGGGTAGGGGGTCTTGTAGGCGCCGAAGCGGCCCGAGGTGTGGTAGTCGGCCTTCTCCTTGGGGTCCACCGGCGGCCGTCCGCACTCCGGCCATGCCGTCTCGGCTGTCACCTTGCTGAGCCCGTGCGGGTAGTTGCGGCCCTTGGCCGGGTCGATGATGCCTATGGAGCCCGCGAACCAGTTGTGGTGCGCCAGGCCGGTGAACATCACCCGATCGCTGCCGGGGATGGCCCGGGGCTCGGCCAGATGGTCGGGCCAGACGCTCTGGTTCCCCCAGAAGGTGGCTGTGCCCGTGCCGTCCGGGTTGGTGGTCCAGAGGCTTTGGATGCGCCAGAGGGCCTTGTCCGTGTACTCCCAGCGCGAGTAGATGAGCCGGCCGTCGTTCATCACGGTGGGGCACCAGTCCGGCTCGCTGTTCTGGCTGATCAGGTAGACGTTGCCGCCGTCGGCGTCGCACCGGGCGAGCACGTACGAGAAGGTGTAGGGCATGCATCGGACGTAGGAGTTGCTGCGGCTGCTGCTGAAGGCGATGTGTCCGTCCGGCAGGTAGACGGGGTCGATGTCGTCGTAGGGGCCCGACGTGAGCTGCTTCAATCCGCTGCCGTCGGCGCCGATCTCGTACAGGTGAAACGCGCCAACGTCCCAGGGCTTCATGCAGAAGAGCACGCGCTTGCCGTCGAAGGAGACATCGGGGCTCCAGAATGCGCCGGGCTTCTCCGGGGCGAGCTTGGTGAGCCTTCCGCCGGGGTGCAGTCCGTCGAGCAGGAGGAGACGACCTCCGGGCATGGCCATCATGCCGTTCCGGTGGCGCGCCTGGTGCTGCCATTCGGCGCCCTGCGGGTAGGGCTGGTCGATGAAGACCACCTTGCTGAAGTCGACCTCGGGGCTCTTCAGCATGATGCGGCGTTTCACCGCCCGAATCGCCAGGTAGGTGCGCCGGACCTCTTCGCTGTCGCGGGGAGCGTCTGCCGTTGCGGACCTGCCGGCCTCGGCCATGCGCGCGATCTCGTCTGCCGATGCGGGCCTGGGCAGGATTTCGACCTCGTCCATGGAGCCCGCGAAGGCTCCGCTACTGGTCGCCTCGCCTCGCCCGCCCAGCGTGAAGTGCGCCGTGATGGGCTTCGGAGCGCCCACGAAGGGCCGCGAGCCGTCAAGCCTGCCGTCCACGTAGAGCGCAACCGTCTTGCCGTCCACCACCATGGCGACATGGTGCCAGGCGCCGTCGTCCACCCGCGTCTTGCCGTCGAGGACGTTGCCGTCGGCATCGGTCCAGTGGTGGCCACGCACAACGCCCTGGTAGCTCATGAACAGGAAGTGGCCGGCGCCTACCCCGGAGCCCAGGATGTCGGCCTCCTGCGAGGTGGCGCTGATCCACGCCGTGAGCGTGTACCGGGCGGCGGCGATCTCGCCTGGTGTCCGCCCGCAGTCGACGGCTCCCGCCCCCGACCATGCCGCGGCGAGGCCCGCCACGCCGGGCTCGCGGGCGGGGAACTCGCCGCCGATCCCGTTCCGCCTGTGGGCGGTGGTGTCGATGGGGGCGCCGCCCTTCTCCTCCTCGAAGCTCCAGTGCGCCAGCGCGTCCGGCGTGGCAGGCAGGCCCGTGGTGGCGAGGGGCGCGGGCGGCGGGGCGGGCAACTGAGCCTCGAGTCCGGCCAGTTCGGCCAGCTCGCGGCGCACGTCCACAGGGCGGGAGCCGTTTGAGAGGCGGCGCGCCATCTCCCTCGCCCAACCGATCTCCTGCCGCGCGCGGCGGACCAGCGGGCGGCCTTCCGCCTGGAAGAGCCAGTCGGCCTCGAGCATCGAGGCGGCCTCGCCGGGCTCCAGGTCGCGCGTGGCGGGCTCCACCGGATGCGTCACCACGGGCGCGACCTCGTGCGGCATGGGCGGCGGCCCGGCGTCGCGTCCGACCGCCACCGCGCCGACGAGCGCCGCAAGCAGGGCGGCCGCGCCCAGCGTCAATGCGGCGTGCGCCGATCACGACCGCCACGGACTTCGTTTCATTCCCATCGTATGGCCTCCACAGGGTCCTTGGCCGCCGCCCGCAACGCCGGCGCCACTCCGAAGATGATGCCCACAGCCGTGCAGACGGTCAGCGCGGTGCAGACTGCCACGGAAGTGATGACAGGCTTGAGCGGCGTCAGGGACGAGACCGTCGCGCAGACGCCCTGGGCCAGCGCCAGTCCCGCCGCGCCGCCCAGGATGCAGATGCATACCGCCTCGGCCAGGAACTGCCGGAAGATGTCGGCCCGCGTGGCGCCGACGGCCTTGCGGATGCCGATCTCCCGCGTGCGCTCCGTGACGGTGACCAGCATGATGTTCATTACGCCCACGCCGGCCACGACCAGCGACACGGCGCTGATGCCGCTGAGCAGGGCCGTGATGATCCCGAAGACACGGAACATGGCCCCCAGCAGCGTCTCCTGGGTCAGCACGCTGAAGTCATCGTGGCCGCCATGGTTGGCGCGCACCTCGCGGCGGACCTGCTCCAGCACCGCCGCGGGCGCCTTGCGGTAGTTCGTCTTCAGGAAGATGCGGTTCACCTGGCCCTCGGGGTAGTAGGCCTTGGCCGTGCGGAACGGAATGTAGACCACGTTCGAGAAGGAGAAGACCCCCAGCGACAGGGACGACTCCGGCTCCGGCGCCAGCGTGCCCACCACACGGAACCGCTTGCCGCGGATCGTAACCGAACCGCCCAGCGCCGGGCCCTTGCCGAAGATGACATGGCGCGGCGTGTCGGCCAGAACGCACACCGGCTGGTCGGCCTCGGCGTCGCTCCATATACGCCCCTCGGCCAGCTCCGTCGGGCGTAGCTTGAAGATGATGGGCTCGGACGCCACCACCAGTGACGACGCCGAGTCCTTGCCGTACTCCACGCTGCCCGCGGTGAGCATCATGGGGCAGGCGCGGGCCACGCCGGGCACGCGCCGGATGACCTCCACATCGCTCTCGCGCAGGGTGCTGAGGGCGGCCAGCGACATGAAGTTGGGCATGCCGCCGGGGGCCAGCTTACCCGAGATAATCGTCACCAGGTCGGCTCCCAGCCGCTGGAGCTCGTTGTCGATGTCCTTCTCCACACCGCGCGCCAGAGCCACCAGCAGCACGGCGCTGCCGACGCCGATGGCGACCCCGAGCACGGTGAGGACGCTGCGGAGCCCATTGTCGACCAGGGATCGCGCGACCCCTCGGAAGACGGTGAGTGCCTGGCGCATGGGCTCCGCTCGGTCTCGTCCGCTACTTGCCCGTCAGCAGCGCGATGTACTGGCGTGCCACCTGTAGGTCCTGCAGGGCCTCCTGCGCGGTGCACATGGGCGGGATCTCGCCCTTGACGGCGCGCACGAAGTTGATGGCCTGCTGGCGCATGGCGTGAACCCAGGGCAACGTGGGTGAGGTCAGCACCGGGCCGCCGGCCGCGGCGTCGTTGTATATCTCCAGCTTGCCGGGGCGATTGCTGGCCAGCGGCGCCGGGAGGTCGATCTTCACCCAGGCCCGCTCGAAGGCCACCAGCGCCGACTCCTGCCAGTCGATGCTCGTCGTGTAGGGCGACATCTCGATGGTGGCCGTGACGCCGCTCTCGCTCTGGACCACCAGCATCACCTCGGACGGGTCGGCGTAGACCACCTTGTAGGGCTCGCCCAGGAGGTGGCCCATTAGGTTGACCTGGTGGATGTAGTAGTTCACGAAGCTGATATAGCGCTCGTAGGTGGGCGCGTCCATGTCCTCCGCCGGGGCGTCCCACTCAAGCGGCGGCATGGGGTCGTCGCTGCCGATCATGTCGGTGAAGCCGTTGGCAACCCAGTCGCCGGCGGGCATCAGGATGCGAACGTAGCGCATCTTGCCGGCCGTGCCGGAGGTCTTCAGCTCCTCGATGGCGGCCTTGCCTGCCATGGTGGCGGGGTCGCTCCGCTTGTGGTATCCCACCATGTGCCAGGAGCCGCCCGCTGCCAGCGCGTCCAGGACCTTCTGTCCGGCGGCGATGTTGCCTGCCAGCGGCTTCTCGGTGAAGATCGGGATGCCGTACGAGGCCAACTCGGAGATGAGCACGCCGTGCCGCGTGAAGGGCTGCGACGCCACGATGCCATCGAGCTTCTCGACCGCCAGCATGGCCTTGTGGTCCGGGTAGACCTTGGGCACTCCGTACTTGGCCGCCACGGCCGCGGCCAGTTTGGGCCGCACCTCGGCGATGGCCACCACATCGCAGTCCGGGATGGCGGCGTAGTTGCGCAGGTGCGCGCACTGGCCCATGCCGCCGACGCCGACGAAGCCGATTCTGGGTTTGGACATGTTCACTTGCTCCTATCCGTGGATGCGCCCGGTGGCGCGTGCTGCCGCGTTCCTGCCGACCGCCGTGGCATCTGTATGATGACACGCACACCTTGGCCCGAATGCCGCTGCCGGATCGTCAGGCGGCGCTTCTCGGGCGACCAACTCCAGCCGAGCTTCTCCGGCCCCATCCCTCGTGCGCGGGGCAGGTCGGCGGAGCCCCAGAGGACCGACCGCGGCTCGGCGATGCCGGAGACCACCGACTCCGTGACCCAGCCCCGACCATAGGCCAGATCGAAGACCACTGCGTCTCCCTGCCGGCGGAGCCCGCTCAGCCGCCCGCGCGTGGTGACGTAGAGGTTGCCGCTGGCGCCGCGCAAGGCATCCGACGAGAGGTCCGCCGGATGCGGCTCGCCCAGCAGCGTGCGAAGCGGACCCTCAAGGCGGATGGGGCTGATGAAGGCCGGGAGGATCGTGTTTGACCCAAGGTGCCACGTGTCCGGCAGCAGGCCGGTGACGGGCGCCTTGTCGAAGGTCTGGTTGCAGCCGCTGGCCACCACACCCGCCACGGCCAGCCGCAGCATGGGGTCCTCCACGTGCCGCAGCAGGGCCTGCACGCTCTGTGCCCAGCAGAGGCCGCACCACTGCACCAGGTTGCCGAACCAGGTGACCACGTAGAACGACGTGCCGAAGACCGGAATGGAGCCGTAGGGCGTGGGGTGGCGCGCGGCATCCACGAAGACGCGGTTGCCGGGATAGGCGCCCTTGACGCTCGGGTTTGGATCGCCCGCCTTGGGCTCTGGAATGACGCAGCTCATGCCGGGACCTGTGCCGGGCACCTGGTACGAGTAGAGGAACGGCAGGCCGGTCCGCGCCCAGTAGCGCGCCCGTTCCAGCCACCGCCGCTCACCCGTGAGCTGGTAGCCGATCCGGTAGCAGTCCGTGGCCACGGCGGCGGCATAGATGTCCGGAATGTCCTTGTGGACCTCCCACGTCTGGGAGCCGGCGGGCACGTCGAAGCGCATCATGCCCTGCAGCGCCTTGACGCCCGAGCGCACCGACGCCGGGTCGCCGGTGGCCAGCGCGTGCTGGAGGATCGGAAGGGCGTTCACGGCGCAGAGCCCCACGCACGAGGTGCCGGCGCGGCCCAGGTCGCTTCGCTTGCCGCCCGTGAACTCCCGGCATCGTGCGGCCACATCGGGCGCGCACACGTAGGGCCAGGTGCCGTCCGGCGCCTGAGTGGCGATGGCGGTCGGCGGCGGCTCCGGCTGCAGCGAGGGGAGCGCGAGATCTGGGCGCGAGGCCGCGGATAGGCCGGCGGTTGCGGCGATCTTTATCTTGCCGTGGCGTCGGGCATAGTCCAACAGGCCCGCCTCGATGTCCGGCCGCCGACCGGGCAGCTCGCCGGTGCGCCAGTGGTTCACGTAGCCCCGGCCGGGCACGCGGCAGGTCTCGGCCCAACCTCGCGCCACGTCCTCCATGAAGGCCGACAGGGGCTTGGGTGTCTTCGGCGGTGCGGGCTGGCCGTAGGCGCGGTACCAGAGCGGCACGGCGTTCACCACCCCGGCTCCGGGCGCACAGAGGAGCTTGCACCGGAGTCGCACCATCTGACCGGCCGCCATCTCCAAGCCTAGTTCCGATGACGCCCGCTCGTTGGCCCGCCCGAACTCCGGCGCCGTGGGTACGAAGAGCCCGGCGAGGTGGTTGGCCTGCCCGTCGAGGAAGTTGGGCGAGGCGAACTCGGCCATGGGCATGGCGTGGCCGATGGCCCAGGGCGCCGTCGCGTCCCACATCAGGCCCACCAGGGCGTCGCGCGTGGCCACGGCTGCCAGTGGCACGGTGATCTGGTAGGGCAGGGTAGCGGTGCGGAGGCCCAGGCTCTCACCGACGCTTTCGGTATCCGACGACCGCCCCGCCGCGCCCAGGTACTCCAGTCCGGGCAGGATCGCCCCGGTCCGGCTCAAGCCCTGTCCGCCCTCGCCGGCGAGCACCGTAGGCGCTCCGAAGCGCAGGAGCTGCAGTGCTGAGCCGGCGGTGAACGAGGCATCACAGTCGATCCACGGCTTGCCGGGTGCGGCATCGAACTGAAGCCGGACAGCGCCGAGGCCGTCGCGCAGGTCCGCCTGCAGCGTGGCGCTTCGGGGCGTGCGGCCCGCCACGCGGAACGTCGGGACCAGGTGGCTCACCAAGCCCTGCCGCGCCACAACGATGCCGGCCAGCGGAGAGCAGAGGGCGGCACGGACCCGCTTGCCGCGTGTCTGGGTCGTTAGCCATGCCGCAGAGGCCGGGCCCCGTCCCACGACCTCGACGCCGCAAGCGCCGCCGCAAAGTGGCGCGGTCTGCCCGCCCTGCGGAGCCACCACGCACTCGGCCATCAGGCCGGTGTGATCGCCGATCCCCACGGTCGCGGTGTAGCGTCCGCCGCCCGCCGGCACGCGCACCGGCCAGGTCCAGCGCCACGCGCCGTTCCCCTCGATGTTCGGCACAGGGGCGCCGGTCCCGAGCCGCGCCGTGAGACCGCCCGAGAGCGGGCCGCCGACGTTGGCGACATCCAGCGTCAGCATGACGCGGGCTCCCGCAGGCGCCGAGGCCCGGTTCGCCGCGAAGCGCCGCACGGCCAGCCGGGGCGCCTTGCAGACAAGCGCCATCCACTCGAATTCGATGTCCGCCGACTCGCCGCCGCCGTTCACCGGGTCCAATCTGAGCATCTCCAGGCGGCCGCCCCAGCCCTTCAGCCCGGTCAGCCGCACCTCAAATGTTCGGAAGCGGTGGTCGCCCGGGCAGTGGAAGATCGGGATTTCGTTCGAGGCGGGGTTCGGCCCATCGGAGGTGGCGAAGTAGACCTGGCACGATCCGGCCTGGCTGCTCCGCATGCGCACGCGGAGGTGGCTGACCGATCCCGCGTCGATCCCCACGGGTCGCACCGCCATGTTGGCGTCGCCGCCCATGGCGCGCGTCCGCAGCGTGCCGCCCGAGGCGTCCAAAGGCGCCAGCGCGTTCGCTGCGGCCCAGCCCAGGGCAGATCGCTCAGAGAAGCGCCACTCGAGCACGGTCCGATCCGGTTGGCCGAGATGCAGTTGGCCGAGAGCGGTGGGTCCGGCCAAGGCCAGCAGGGCGGCAAGGGCGACGAGGCGTAGGTTTGGCATGGGCTAAGCTACGACGCGCCCGGTCGGAACTCCTGCCGGGCCGCAGCTACTCCAGCATCCGGTGTGCCGCACTACCGACCTCCGTCGGAAGCTCGACAAGCCATGCCGCGACGGATCTGGCGCACGCCAGGTCGCAGAGAGCCTGCCAGCCGACGAGCGTCTCCAGGCGCTGGGACAGATGCCAGACCGCCGCGCCGTACTCGCCCGGCTGCATCAGCCGCCGCTGCCACGTTCGCGCCCTGCGGTGGCTTGCGTCGAGGTCCCACCCCATGGACCAACCATTCACGCTTTGCTCCGCTTCCAGGAGCGCCGTGTCCGGGTTGCTGCCCCTCTGCCGGCAGAACGAGTGCGTCTGAGGGTCCGCGCCGGTTCGCCGCCACACCGGGACCTTCAGCAGATCGTACACCCATCGAGTTCGGATTGCCGTTCGGCGATGGCGGCATACCCGCGCAAAGGCCGCCATGGCCGCGTCCTTGCAGAAGGCAGCTGCATCGGTGTCAGTCGGTGGCAGCCCAACCAGATAAGTCCGATCCGGCCAACAGCGCACTACAGTGCGGCCTGGCGTGGTGAAGAACTCGGTTGGCCATGTCGGATCGGTGGGTGGCCCAAACCACTGGACACACTGATTCATGTAGTGCCCATAGAGTTCCTGAGCGTCGTCTGTCGCCCCCGCGGTTGCACGTTTCATGGCACGGTCCATAGGGTGCTTGGCGTCGGTCCGAGCGAATGATGCCCCGGCCAAGGACCTCATTGACAGTGCTGTCCTCTTGTCAATGAGGTCAAGGCCGGACGTCCACTATGCCTGTGCGGCGGGTCGCCGTTAGCGGTTGCCCGCGGCCAGGCCGTTGGAGGTGAGGTGCGTGTAGCTGGTCTGGACGTCGGCAAGCATATCGCCGTCGGACTGGTCCTGCTCGACGATGAGCCACTCGACCACTGCCGGGTCCAGCGCGCCGATGGCGGCAGGCAGGTTCACCTGGCCGCAACCGGCGGCCGTGAAGTGGGCATCGCCGCCCAGGAGGCCGTCCTTGACATGGGCCAGGATGACCCGCTGACCGATGCGACCCAGCACCTCGACCGGATCGGCGCCGCCGTACGCCACCCAGTAGAGGTCCAGTTGGCTGTAGAGCGAGGGCGCCGCCTCGAGCATCACGTCGAGGGCGTAGCGGCCGTCCTCCACGCGAGCGAACTCCCAGTAGTGGTTGTGCACATGCACCGAGATGCCGTATGGCGCGAGCAGCTCCGCCGCGGCCTGCATCTTACCGGCGGCGGCCTTGCAGCCATCCACCGTGTTCAGGTCGTTGGGTCCGAAGCCGCTAACGAGCCGTGTCGATCCGATCCCGCGCTGGTAGGCAACGATCTCGTCGAGCGTCGCGGTCGTCGGCAGCGAGCCGTGGTTGCTGCATACGACCATGCCCATGTCCGCGATGGAGCTTGCGATTTGGGCCGGCGTCTGGCCATAGGCGCCGCACACCTCGAGGCCCTTGTAGCCGATGGTGGCCACCGCCTTAAGCGTGCTGTGGTAGTCCTTCTCGAATGCGTCCCTGAGCGTGTACGTCTGCAATGCGATCGGTTTCATCGTGTTACTCCGGTGGCGTGGATTGCCGAGGATGCCCTTCAGTTCGACACCGGGCGTCCGTACTCCTACCAAGCGCCAGGGTTGTCTGAGCGGATGTGCGGCGTCCGCCTGCTGTGCCCTGCGGCGCGCCGCGTTCGACTATACTGAGCCATTCGGCGGCGGCGCGGTTGTTGCGGCATGCTCGGGGAGGTGCGAATGGCTTGTGGATGCTGGGTGGCTGGTCTCGCGCTCCTTGCGGCGGCTTGCGCAGGATCGGCCGGGCAGGGCTTCGTGCCTGACGGGCGCCTCAAGCCCGACGACGTCACGAACCTGATGGCGGCGGACGCCCACCTGTCGGACGGCTTCCGGAGGGGGCCCACCGGCACGCACGGCAAGTTCCCGGTGGACGGGTGGACGCGCGCCGACCAGGCCCTGATGTGGGAGGTCGACGCTCCGCGGGCCGACGGGTATGCGGTCAATGTCCTCTTTCACTGCCCATCCGGGCATGGACTGGATTTGACGGTGGCCTCCGCCGGTCGGCAAGTGACGCTGTCGGCGCAGCCCACACGGCATGGATGGACCCGGGAGCGGCTGGATGGCGTCCTGCAGTTGTCCCGCGGCCGTCAGACCGTCACGCTGCAGGCGCGGCCTCACGGCGGCGCCGCGACATTCGAGGCATCGGTCTTCTCCGTCGAACTCGTGCGCCCGTCCGTGGCCCAGCGGCTGCACCGGGCAGCGCTTCGCCTCCGTTCCGATACAACCTGGATGCAGAAGGCCGGCTATGGCCTGATGTGCCACTGGACCTCCCAGACCTGTCCCCGAACCGGGGCGCCCAAGCCCTACGCCGACGCGGTCCGCGACTTCGATGTCGAGGGGCTGGCGCGGCAGGTGCAGGAGACCGGCGCCGGGTTCCTTGTGCTGACCACTTCCCATGCAGAGCAGTACTTCCCGGCTCCGCTGCAGTCGCTCGACCGAGTCCTGCCGGGCCGCACCGCAAGCCGCGACCTCGTCTCGGACCTGGCCGCGGCGCTCCGTCGACGGGGCATCAAGCTGATGCTCTATTACCATATCGGCGCCTCCAGCGACGCGGCATGGATGCGGGCCAGCGGCTTCTGGGAGACCGACACGAGCCGCCTTTTCGGCGGATGGAAGTCCATCGTTCAGGAGGTCGGGCGGCGGTACGGTCGGGCTCTGGCGGGCTGGTGGTTCGACGACGGCGTCATCAACTACTACTACCGTAGCCCCCGCTGGGAGGAGCTGACCCGTGCCGCCAAGGCCGGTTTCCCCGGCCGGGTGGTCGCGTACAACCCGTGGCTCTGGCCCTCTCCCACGGACATGCAGGACTACTGCTGCGGCGAGCTCTTTGAGGACCCGAGCGTCGGTGGCCTGGCGCCTGCGGGAGGCGACGGGCGATACATCGGCGGCGCCTACAAGGGGCTGCAGGCCTGCGCCACGCTCATCGCCGAGGGCGACTGGGTCCACTCGCGGCAGGACGCCCCGGTGGGCCCGCCGCGCTGGACCGCGGGCGGCCTGGTCGAGCTCCTGGGCCGGTTCGAGGCGCACCGCAACGTGCCGATCTTCAACTTGGAGATCACCCAGGAGGGAGCCTTCTCGCCGGAGACGGTGGCCCTGTTCCGCCAAGCCCACGCCATGAGGAGCACCCGGCCATGACCCGCAAGCTCATTCCGCGCTTGGCCCTTGGCGCCCTGGTCTGCCTCGCCTCGCCGGCCCTCGCCGGCGGCGTTGCCACCCTTCGCACGGCCGGCACCGAGGCATCGGTCGATGCCCGCGGCCGCCTTGTCTCGCTCAGGGCGCGAGGCGGCATGGAGTTGCTTTCTTCCACGGCCGTGGCGGACCTTTTCGCGCTGGAGCTTGAGCAGGACGGCGCACCCGTCACCGTGGGCGCGAGCCAGGCCGGTTCGGTTCAGGTGACGAGCCCAACGGCCTCGAGCGTGCGCATAGTCTACACCGGCGTCGGAGCAGCGGGGCTGGATGTGACCGTCACGGCCCGCTCGGCGCCCGGGGAGCCGCTGCTGCTCTGGCGCATCGGGTGCCGCCTGCCGGTGGGCGTTCGTCTCACCCGCGTCCACTTCCCGGTGGTGGCGCTGGAGCCTCGTACCGAAGGGCGCGATGCCTGGGTTTCGGGCGCCACCAAGGGCGGCCTGCACCCGAGCCCGTCCGCTTGGCAGGTGGGTCGGAGCCACTATGTGAGCCAGCCCGGCAGCCTGGCGGCGGCCTTCGCCTGCTACTACGCCGCGCACGGCGGCTACACCACGCAGGCCCGCGACGTCGAGGGGCACCCCCGCGCTGTCGGGATCGGCCGCACCGCGACGGCGCTGGATGTGCGGTGGCTCACCTCCTGCTGGGCTACGGGTCGATGGAGCCCCGACATCGACTTCGCCATGGGCGCGTTCCAGAGCACACGCGGGTTCGTGACCGACTGGCGCGACGCGGCCGACCTCTACAAGGTCTGGGCGCTGCGGCAACCATGGTGCGCGCGCACGTTCGACAAGCGCACCGACCTGCCCGCCTGGCTGCGGCAGGGACCGGCCATGGTCCGCTTCCATCGCGGCTGGCTTGCTGACCCGGTCTCCATCGACCGTTGGATGAGGGACTACTGGAGGGCGCGCTTCCCCAGGATGCCCCTCATCACCGCCTACTGGGGATGGGAGAAGGTGGAGACCTGGGTCACGCCGGACTACTTCCCGGCCTTCCCCAGCGACGCGCGGTTCCGGGCACTGGTCGCTCGCAACCGGGCCCTGGGCGCCCATGCCTTCCTCTGGCCGTCGGGCTACCACTACACGCTGACCTTCGGCAAGCAGGCCAACGGCTCCTTCCGATGGGACGACCGTGCTCGTTTCGACGCCGTCGCTCGGCCGCACGCCGTGGTGGAGAGTAGCGGCAAGACCCTCATCGGCGATCGGGGCTGGCTGGAGGGCGGCCAGACCGCCACGCTCTGCCCCGGCGATCTTTGGACGCGGCACTGGTTCGATGCCCTCTCGCTCGGCTGCGCCCAGCGCGGCGCTGACATGGTCCAGGTCGATCAGGTGGTCGGCGGCGCGTTCCCGGCCTGCTGGGACCCATCCCACGGCCACCTGGTCGGCCCGGGTCCGTGGATGACCGACGTCTTCCACGCCCAGCTTGCGAGCATGGCGGCGGCCACCCGGCAGGCGCTGCCCGGCTCCGTGGTCTGCTTCGAGGAGCCCAACGAGCGCTTCCTGCAGCAGGTCGGCATACAGGACTACCGCGACTGGGAAGTGGTGGGGCAGGGCGGCGCCGAGCCCGCGTCTGTTTTCAACTACCTCTATCACGAGTATGTGCCGACCTTCCAGAGCAACCCGCGGCAGGGCGACCTGCTCCAGGCTTCCTGGTGCCTGGTCACCGGCCAGATGCCGCACCTGATGCCCGATCGCCGCGCGGGCTCCGGACCGGCGCTGGCCAACGGCGCGTTCGAGGAGGGTGGCGCCGACGCGCCCTCGGGCTGGGACAAGGTGGGCGGATACCAGGGCGAGGTCTGGAGCGGCCGGTGCGCCGCGGACGCGCAGGAACGGCATGGCGGCCGCGCATCGTTGCGTCTGACGAACGCGCCCGGCCAGACCGTGCAGGTTTCGCAGAACGTTCCCGTGGCCGGCGCCTTCGCCGCAGGCAGGCGCTATCGCCTCAGCGCGTGGGTGAAGGGCGGGGGAGCGCAGTCCGGCAACGCGCTGATGCTGGGCTGCTTCACCGAAGGGATGAAGCCCACCTGGAGCGGCTCCATCGCCTTGCCGTCGGAACCCGGCGGCTGGCTGCAGGGCGCGACCGACTTTACGCTGCCAGAGGGGTCTCGGCTCCTGCGCGTGATGCTCCACCTGCGCGGCGAGGGCACGGTCTGGTTCGACGACATCCGGCTTGCCGAAATCCGACCGGACGGCTCGGCAGTCGAGGTCGCCCGCTCGCCCGTCCCTGCCGACCATGCCTTCATGCGCCGCTGGGTCGACCTCTACCACGGCGAGGGCAGACCCTATCTGGCGCTGGGCCGCACGCTCCAGCGGCCGGCCCTGCAATGCGAAAGGATGGATAGCGATGGCTGGCGGCGCCCCTCGGTCCTGCACAACGCCTATCAGGCCCCCGACGGCTCCCAGGCGGCAATCCTCGTGAACGCCTCCGACACGCCGCGCGCCTGCCGCCTGACATGGCAAGGCCGGAGGCTGGACCTGCGCCTGACGCCCTGGGAGGCCAGGCTGGTGCGGGGCCGGGCGAAGGCGCGGACACGGTGAAGCGGGTGAGCGATGGATAATCGGCGCACGCGCTTCCCGCCGACTACAGATACGGCAGGTCCAGGCACTCCTCAATCGTGGCCGCGATCTCAGCGCGAAGCTGCGGATCGGCGATGACGCCGTAGCAGGCGCCGAGCCGGCGCTTGTCGATCGCGCGGATCTGGTAGCAGAGGGCCATCGACTCCATCGGCAGACCGGCTGTGCCGGACCGCAGCAGCGCCTCGCCGAGTCGGGCGGGCCTGCCGCTCTTCCTGCTGGTCAGTGGGACCACCATCACGACGTCGTAGCGCTCGTTCAGTGGCTCGGCTGATATCACCAGCACCGGACGTTCGCCTGCCTGCTCACGTCCGATGATGGGGTCGAGGTCTGCATGGTAGATGCGCCACTGCAGTCCAGCGCTCATCGGTCGGCATCCGCGTCGACCACGGGCGGCCAGCGCTCCTGGTCGACGTGCCGGAAGTCGTCCATCGTGGCGCGCATGTCGGCGACGAAGCCAGGATCACTCATAGCCTCGTCGGCGAGCCGGCGCATTCGCGCATGTCGCACCTCGCGCGCCCGCATTCGGATCGAGTCCTCTATGAACGCCGTCTGCGTGGCCGCAAGACCTAGCCGCACGGCCTCTTGCGCGGTCTCGTGAAGCTGTGCAGGCAGCCGAAGGGTCACCTTATGCCTTGTCGGCGGCGTTTCAATCGGGACGGCCATGTGAGCCTCCTCATCGAGCGGGCGCCGCTGATGGCGCGGCGCGCCGTCAGTATGGTACCCGCCACGTCTCTACCTGAACTCCCTGATCCTCACGTCCTTGAACTGCACCTTCATCGGCGGGCCGGGGTGCATCTGGAGGGCTATGATGCCGCTCTTGGCCGCCTCGGTGGCGTGGCGGTCGTTGATGTGGCACATGAGGAAGCCGTTGACGGAGAGGCTGATCTCGGGTCCGCGGCAAACGACGCGGTAGCTGTTCCAGTCGCCCTGCCGGAAGCGCTTCAGAAGCGTCGCCGGGTCGCCGATCGCCGTGACGGTCTTGGCGCCGTCGGCGGCGAAGGTCGCGTCCTCGCCGCGCCCGGCGATGAGGCCGCGGCTGTGGTGGTAGACAAAGCCCACCAGTGCGCCGTCTCCGGTCATGTCTGCCTGGTAGCCGAAGGTGTCCCAGTTGGGCCGCTCTTCGGTCCGAATCTGGATGCCGGAGTTCGCGGCGGCGCTGAGCCGGAAGCTCGCGCGGAGTTCGAAGTTGGCTGGCTTGCCTCCGCGCCACATCAGGTAGTTACACTCCGTGCAGGGCTTGGCGGGTGTGCTCTCGGAGGTCAGCGCACCCTCCACGACCGTCCACCAGCCGGCCTTGCCTTCCCAGCCTGTGAGGTCGACTCCGTTGAAGATGGGCCTGAAGCCCGCCTCAACGGCGCCCTTCGGCACCCGTGCCAGTAGCCTCTGGACGCGGCCCGCGAGTTGGCTGTCGCTGGTCCGGATCAGTCGCATGGCCTCGGCCACCTCGCCCGGGGAGGCGCCGGCGATCTTCTCGCCGATCCCTACGGCTGCCACTGCCGCCTCCTCCGTGAGGGCGTCGCCGGTCAGGTAGGGCGTCACGAGTTCCAGGGAGCGGGCTGTGGGGATGCGTCCCAGCGCGGCCAGCGCCGGCGCCCGCTCTTCGTTGCGCTCGATGAGGGGTAGCGCCTGCTCGAGCTGCGACAGCTTGGCCGCGTCGGGCGCCTTCATGGTGGGGATGAGCCGCAGGAGGCCTCGAACCGCGAGGATTCTGGTCTTGGCGCTCGACGTCGTGGTTGCCAGGCGGGCCAGGTGCGGCGTCGCGTCGGCGGTGGGCCAGGCGCACAGAGCCCGCGTGGCGGTCTCACTCACTGCGGCGTCGGATGAGCCGGTGGCTGCTCGCACCGCCGCGAGCGCCTGCGGGCCGCCCAGGGCGCCGAGGATGCGCAGGAGCGCCAACCTGGGTTCGCCTTGCGCCGCCGATAGCCCGGGCAGCAGCTTGGCGACGCATGGCGCGGGGTCGGACTGCCGCGTGCAGACCGCCAGCAACGCGGCCTCGGCGTCCACGACGCTCCTGCCCGCAAGCAAGGCGGCCACCATACCGGCAACCTGCGACGGGCCGGCCATCTCGCCCAGCGCTCGGAACGCCGCCACGGAGACCGCCGCGTCGGGATCGCGGGCGGCCTTCACCAGCGCCGGGGCGGCGAGGGCTATGCGTCGGCGCACGGCCATCTCGATGCCGGCGACTCGCGTTGCGGGCGCACGGTCGGCCAGGAGCGCCATGGCTGCCGCATCGGCCCCGGCGTCCGGGAAGCCGGTCAGGCCGATCAGCGCGGCGGCGGCCACCCCGGCATCGGCATCCTTCGCCAGGGCGATGAGGATCTGCAGCGATGACGGCCAGCCGAGCTGCGCCAGGCTGCGGATGGATGCGATGCGCAGCTCGGGGGCGCCGCGCCTGGCGAAGGCCTCCAACGCGGTCGCCGCGGCTCGGTCGCCCCTGTTTCCCAGCGTCTGCGCCAGCAGGACCTGCTTCGCCTTGCCCGCTCGCGGCAGCTCGGCTGCGAGGGCGCGGGTGAAGTCCGGCCCACTGATGCCTTGGGATATCCGCATGGCCCCTGCCGCCGCGACCAGGGAGTCTGTTCGGATCGTCCGGAGGATGAGCGGAATGCCGGCGCGGCCCCGGCTCCGCATCGCGCCCAGCAGCGCGGCGTCACGTATGTGGGTAGGCACTCCACCCACACCGCGAACTCGGTCGTAGATCGCCGCCGCGCGGGCGGCCGGTACGGCCTCGGCGCACCGGAGCAGCCCCTCGCAGACGGCGGGTCGGCTGACCGGCGCTACGTCTCCAAGCGCCTTCTCCAGCGACGGAGCCGCGTCGGCGCCGATGCTGCCAAGCGCCCGTGCCGCCGCCTGCGCCACGTCCGGATCGGAGCTGGACAGGTATTGGGCGAGCGACCCCACGGCCATCGGGTCCTTGCGGACGCCGATGCTGGTGATGACGCCCTCGAGCAGGCGGCCGTTGGTCTGCGACAGCGCGCGCCGCAGCGCTGCGTCGACCGACGGATCGGCGATCGGTTCGAGCGCATAGCGTGCCATATGCGACAGCGCCCGGTCCGGCAGCAGCGACGCGAGAACCGGCACGGCGGCCTTGGTCCCGTACCTGGCCAGCTCGCGGCAGGCGTCTCCCTTGGCCTGGAGCGGAGCGTCGGACTTGAGAGTGGCGATCAACCTGCCCTCCTGCGCGAACGCAGGGGCGGCCAGCGCGAGCATGGCGACGATCAGGCGTTTCATAGTGTGGTCCTCTCCGTGCCAGGCTTAGAACGTGTACGGCGCGCGCATGGCGCGTGAGCGCAAGCGGTTGGCCTCGGGGTCGCCGACGAACTCAGCTTTGCGCAGGTCGAACTTGAGGGACCGCTTCAACTGCTCGCAGATATCCGCCGCCAGGCAGACGCACATGGACCGGTACATCACCTCGGGGTTCGCCACGGCCTGCCGACGCGACCGGATGCAGTCCAGAAAGTCGCGCACGTGGTTCATGGGCCGCTGCGTGCGGCTCGCGTACTCCGCCACAACCTTCTTGAAGTCGGCCAGCAGCGCCGGAGACGAGACGTCGGGCTGCGCATACCCGTCGGCCGCTGCCGCCCAGCCATCGGGGCCGTCGAACCGTTCGCCGCAGGCGCCGTGCCAGAGCTTGCACGGGTCCCATACCGAACCCGGCGACCGGAAGAGCACGAGCTTCACCCCGCTGGATAGGCGTGTCACCATCGTCTTGTCCGGTCCCGCGAACTCGAAGTCGATGGTGGTCACCTTGGCCATGTCGAGCCCGGCCAGCGCCTGGGCGACGGAGTGCGCGCCCCACATGGCGACGTCGGTGGCGAAGTCGTACTGGTGGTACCACCCGCCGCCGTTCACATAGCCGCTGTTGTAGGGCCTCCATGGGCATGGGCCGATCCATGCATCCCAGTCCAGTTCGCTCTTCGGCGGCTCGGGCTCGGCGGGCAGCCAGTCTCGGTTCGCACCGTCGCGCCATCGGATGTCCGCGTAGGCGGTGTGGATGGGTCCGAGCCGGCCGGACCGGGCCATCTCGATGGCGAAGACGTGGTTCGACTCGCTGAGCCGCTGGGCGCCGGTCTGGTAGACCCGCCCGTACCGGCGGGCCGTATCGACCACCATCCGCCCCTGCGCCATCGTCAGGCAGGCCGGCTTCTCGCAGTAGACATCCTTGCCCGCCCGCATGGCCAGCACCGACGCAAGCGCATGCCAGCGGTCGCCGGTGGCGATGAGCACTCCCTCCACGTCGGTTCGCTCTGCCAGCAACTGGGCCATTTCCGTGTAGGCCGCGCAGTCCTTGCTGCCGTACGCGCCGTCCACCGCGGCCTTGGCCGCCTCGCGCCGTCCCCGGTGGACGTCGCAGACGGCGACGAACCGCACATCGGCCTCGCCCAGCATCCAGCCCAGGTCGCCGGACCCGCGGCCGCCGAGCCCGATACCGGCCATGATGATTCGCTCGCTGGGCGCCAGCGCGCCGCCGCGTCCCAGCGCCGATGCCGGGACGATGGCGGGGAGCGAAAGGGCGCCGGCCGTCGCCGCGCCCTGCGCCAGTAGCCGCCGCCTCGTCAGGGACGTATCGCGTGCATTGGTCATGTGGGTGTCCACCTTCCTCTCGGCCCATCGGCGCGTTCAGGCGCCGCGGCAACCATTCCAACCCAGCGGGTATTCGGCGTCGGTCGGGCGGTTTCCTATCGCGCGCGGCGGAATCACGCCCGGGGGCCGCACGGCACGCTTGCGCCGCGCGCTCGAGCCGACCGCGACGTATAATAGTGTGTGCGAATTCAGGGCAAGCCGTGCCGCGGAACTGATGCGGCATCCGTTGATGCGCGCCGCCGCGCCGAAGACGGCGTCGGCGCGGTATGCGCCCATGCCGCGCACGACCACTGCCCGCTCACCCGTGAACACCTTTCGGCGCTCTATCAGGCCGACCGAACGGTTGGGCTCCTGTTTAAGTACCTGCTCCTCGTCGCGACGCCCATCGCGGGCATCTACCTCAGCCCCGTCGTCGGTCGTTCGCTCCTGTTCTGGACCGCTCTCGGCCTCTACTCACTGGGCACGATCGGCCTGCACGCGGCCTATACGCGGACACGCGGGTGTGAGCGGTGCCTGGTCGCCGTCTGCGTCACGCTGGAGTGCTACTACGTAGTGGTCGCGGCCTGGCTCTTCCATGCGCCGCTCGAGGTTCTGGTCGTCTTCCCGGTGCTCAAGCTGACGCAGCTCATAGAGTCCGTTCGGTTCCACGTGCGGGTGACCGCCGGAGCCGCGGCGGTCGTCTGCGTGACGCTGCTCGTGCTCAATCCGCACAGGTTCCTTGAGGCCCAGTTCGGCTGGGAGGTCCTCTGCATCGGGTTTATGGCGGCGTCGTCGCTGCTGCTCAGCCACAGGATGCGGCGGGCGATCTGCCCCGGCTGCGTGGTGACGCATCAGCAGACCATCCTGCTCGACAGCGTGATGCGCGCCCAGGAGGATGAGCGCAAGCGGATCGCCCGCGAATTGCACGACAGCCGGAGCCAGAGCCTCTCGGCCCTGATCATCAACCTGGACCTCCTGCGCGCCGCGCTTCCCAACGACGCGGAGACGGCCGTCAAGCATCTGGACCTCGTCCGGCAGATGGCGAACCAGTCGCTGGACGATACCCAGCGCATGGTGCATGAGCTGCGTCCCGTGCTGCTCGATGACCTTGGCTTGGACGCGGCTGTGCGGTGGTTCGTGCGCCACGCGGTGGAGCCCCGCGGTCTCTCCGTGGAGCTGTCGATGGCCGGCATCGAGGGCAGGCGGTATGAGTCGGGCGTGGAGATAGCCGCATTCAGAATCCTGCAGGAGGCCCTGGCCAACTGCGTTCGGCACTCCGATGCCTGCACGGTCCAGGTCAGGGTGACCGAGACGGCGCGCGGATTGGCCGGGGTTGTGGAGGATGACGGTCGCGGATTCCGTATGGATGACTCACGGGGCGGCCCGGTAGCCGGCAGCATGATCGGGCTGTACGGCATGCGGGAGCGGGCCGTGCTGCTGGGCGGAACGTTCGCCGTTGCGTCGGTTCCCGGTCAGGGAACGACCGTGGAGTTCGAACTGCCTCGGGTCGGGGGGAGCCGTGGGAACTGACACCATCACCGTCCTTCTCGTCGAGGATCACTCCGTCGTCCGTGAGGGCGTTCGCATGGTCCTCTCGGCGCAGGCCGATATCAGCGTGGTCGGGGAAGCGGCCGATGCCGCCGCGGCCACGAAGGCTGCCGCCGACCTGAAGCCCATGGTGATCGTGATGGACCTCGGGTTGCCCGATGCCGAGGGGACGTCCGGGCTCAAGCAGGTGCTCAAGTCCAGCCCCGCCAGCCGGTTGATCGTCCTGACCGTTCAGGAGGACGATGAGTATCTGGCGTCGGCGCTCAAGGCGGGCGCGGTCGGCTACGTGCCCAAGCGCGCCGCGGCGATCGACCTGGTGACGGCCGTTCGGGCCGTGGCGCGGGGCGAGGGCTACATCCATTCGTCCATGACCCAGGGCCTGATCGTCGACTACCTGCGCCACACCTCGGCTCCGAAGCAGGACTACGACGGCCTGACGACGCGCGAGGTCGAGATTCTGAAGATGGTCGCGGAGGGCCGCACCACCCAGGAGATCGCCGACGCCCTGTTCGTCAGCCCGAAGACCGTCCAGGCCCACCGGGCGAACATGATGGCCAAGCTGGATGTCCACAACAGCGCCGCACTGGTTAGGTATGCTATGCAGAAGGGGCTGATCCGCATCTAGGCGCGGGCCGGCTGCGCCGTGGACCCGAATGCAGCGGCGGCGGGCGGCTAGGGCCGTTCGGGCCTAATCGTGAAGCCCTGCACAACTAGGTATTGCACCCTACCTCATTAGGCCGCAGGCCCTATGGCCCGGATGGCCGCTGTGCACGATAATATCGGTAGACCGCTACCAACCTCCAGAGGCCCGGTCCGCGCAACGGAGGGCGGTCACCTATTGACTCAAAGGAGCTGCTATGGGGACCACTTTGGTGAAGCGAGCCATCATGGGAGGCGCGGTCGTGGCGCCGCTGGCGCTGGCGCTCTTGATGGCTGTCCAGCCCAAGGCTCGCGGTGGTGAGTATCACCACGGGCTCAACGTAATCTGCTCGGACTGCCACACGATGCACTTCAGCCAGACACACGCCTACGACGGCACCGCGGCAGACCCGCTGCCGGCCGGCGGCCCGAACGGGCGACTGCTGAAGGCGACGGGTGCGGAACTCTGCAAGTCCTGCCACGATGGGCAGCCTGACGCGCCGGACACCGTGGGCCTGCACGGCAACGGCTATGTCCGTGAGGCCGGCGCCCTGAACACCGGCGCCGCGCCGTACGAGAGCTGGAAGGGCCACACGCTGGGCGCCACCACCACGGCGCCGGGCGGAACCTGGACCCCGGCTGCCACCGGCCTCGAGTGCGTGAACTGCCACAGCGTTCACGGCATGAGCGCCACCTCGGCCGCCACCACGCTGGATGTCGCCGGCAACCCGACCTTCAGCCAGTACCGGAACCTCAACACCCGCGCCGGTGGTTCCGCCGTTCGCCTCGGCGTCTCCTACGCCAAGGGCACCAACGACGCCACCAAGGATGTCTTCATCCGTGGTTGGACCCGCGGCGACCTGGCCAACAACTACAGCGTGGCCAACGTGGACTTCAACGAGCCGGTCAGCACCAAGTCCGGCCTCGGCCGCTGGTGCCAGGCCTGCCATACCAACTTCCACGGGGCCAGCGCAGACGCCAACATGCACAACGGAGTCGACTGGGTCCGCCACCCGGCAGCCGACGCCAACATGAGCACCACGACGTTCAAGACCAAGCTGTACCGCCTGAAGGTTATGAGCCCGACCGGTGACTGGGGCACTCAGGGATCTGCATGGGCCACTCCGCCCGCCGACATGACCCCCACCTGCACCACCTGCCACAAGGCTCACGGCAACCAGAACCCGTTCGGCCTGATCTACCAGAAGGGCACCGGCCCGGTCACGGAAGAGGGCGACGCCGACGGTCAGACCGAAGGTCTGCGCTCCATGTGCAAGCAGTGCCACAGCCAGGGCGGCTAGTTTAACCACCCTTGGTGGAGTATGTGTAGGTCCCTCAGGGGCGCCGGCAACACCGCCGGCGCCCCTGAAGCATTGGTGGGCGACGCGCGTGTCTGGGGACTGCTCGGGGGCTCGCCGGCCAATTGTGAAGACCGGCGCAACTAGGTACTGCGCCCTACCTCATTAGGCCGCAGGCCCTATGGCCCCCAACGCCGTTGCTGCACGATAATATGGGTAGACTGCTACCATCTCCAGAGCCATGTCCCAAGGCCACGGTAAGCAGTCACCCGAGACGTAAAGGAGCTGCCATGGCCACGAGTGTGCTAAGGCGAATCGTAATGGGGGGCGCGGTCGCCGCGCCATTGGCCCTCGGTCTTCTGATGGCCAACCAACCTCAGGCCCGAGGCGGTGAGTACCACGACGGGGCGAGCGCCATCTGCTCCGAGTGCCATACCATGCACTTCAGCCAAACCCATGCCTATGACGGCGGAGCAGCCGCTCCCCTGGGTTCAGGCCCGAACGCCTTCTTGCTGAAGGTGTCCGGCACCGAGTTGTGCAAGTCCTGCCACGACGGCAGGGCCGATACGCCGGACGTGGTGGCGGAGCACGGTAACGGCTACGTACGCCAGTCCGGGGGCCTCGCAAGCGGCTCGGCGCCCTACGAGAGCTGGAAGGGCCACATGCTGGGATCCACGAACACCGCGCCCGGCGGCACCTGGACACCGGCGGCGGCGGGCGGTTTGGACTGTGTGAACTGCCATACCGCGCACGGCCTCGACGCCGCCACGTCGCCCATCACCTTGGATACCGCCGGTAACCCGACCCTGAGCCAGTACCGCAACCTGAGGCCCGACGTGGGCAATGCGGGCGTTCGGATCGGCATCTCCTATGCCAAGGGCGTCAACGACCTCACCAAGGACATCTTCGTACGCGGTTGGACCCGAGGCGACCTGACGAACAACTACAGCGTGTCGAACGTCGATTACAACGAGCCGGTCAATGCGAAGTCCGGGCTCGGCCGGTGGTGCCAGGCGTGCCACACGAACTTCCATGGGGCGCGGACCGACGCCAATATGCACAACGGCGCCGACTGGGTCCGCCACCCGTCAGCCGACGCGAACATGAGCACCACGACGTTCAAGACCAAGCTCTACCGCCTCAAGGTCATGAGTCCTGCGGGAGACTGGGGGTCGCAGGGGTCGGCATGGGCGACCCCGCCGTCGGACCTGACGCCGACCTGCACCACCTGCCACAAGGCCCACGGCAACCAGAACCCGTACGGGCTCATATACCTGAAGGGCACCGGCGCCGTCACGGAAGAGGGCGACGCCGATGGGCAGACCGAAGGCCTGCGCACGATGTGCAAGCAGTGCCACAGCCAGGGCGGCTAGCCTGGCGGGATTTCGTCGGGTGATCCGCCGCGAGGGCTCCGGGGGCGTCGGCATCACGGCCGACGCCCCGGGGCCGTTGGCGCGTTGAACGATTGCCAGGAATGCTTGGAGCTACGCGATATATCCGTTCCTTCGGCCATGCGCGTATGTCTTATTGATGGATAACGGCATGGCGTCGCCGTATGCCGTCGGAGGTTATGGTCCGGATATGCAAGTGGTCACTAGAAGTCTGAGAGGCGTTGCGATGTCGGCATCGGCGCCGCTCGTCGCATGGGCGGCTCTGGTCGTCGGCACGGTCCCGGCAGTTGGCCAGGTGTCGGTTCCCAACGGGGGATGGGATGGGCGCTGGTCACCCGACGGGACGCAGATCGCCTTCGTCTCCCAGTGCGCCGGTGAGCCGCCGAATCTCTGGGTGGTTCGCTCCGGTGGCGGACACGCCCACAGGCTCACGTCGCTGGGCGCCCGGAGCTTCGTCTGGGCGTCGGACAGCACGGCGCTGCTGACGCAGTCCTGGCAGAACGGCCGCAAGCGCTGGCTACGGGTTCCGATCAGCGGCCGGCCGGCAGCCGACGCCTGGCCATGGCTGCCCGCGGGTGCGGCTGAGCCGGTGGCAAGCCCCGACGGCGCCTACCTGGCCTATGTTCAGCGATCGGGAATGTGGCAGGACATGTGGGTCGCCCGATCCAACGGCGCCGACCGTGTTCGCGTCACCACCAAGCTCTACACGGAGAGCCCTCTCTGGTCGCCCGACGGGCACAGGCTGGCCTTCCAGGCGGCGAACCCGCATATCGAGTGGCAGACCCGCGCTTGGATTTACGACCGCGAGAAGAAGACCTCCGTACACATGAAGGGTCTGGGCACGACGGTCCATGCATGGTCGCCGGACGGCACCAAGCTCGCATTCAGCATGGCGAAGCCGCCCAAGGGCTTCGTGCTCGGCGTCTGCGACGTGGCGACCAGCGTGGCCGTGCCTGTAGAGAAGTTGGTGCATACCGGACAGGGCGTTGAATGGAGCCGCGACGGCAAGTCGCTGGCCGTCACCGTCTCGCAAGGCATCGGCAGCGTGGTCAGCTTCGTGCGCCCGAACGGCACGGTCGTTTCGCGCATCGGCGATGCCAAGGTGTTGGCGCGGTTCCCGTCGCTCTCGCCGGACGGCAAGCGCGTTGTTTTCGAGGGGCAAGCCGCGGGCAAGAGCTTCGGCAGCGAAGTGTGGGTGGCCGACGCCGATGGCGGGGGCATGGAGCGTCTCGTTCCGAGCCTCTCGGCCGACTGGGCGCCGGCGCCCTCGCCGGATGGGCGGCGTGTGGCCTTCCTCAGCACCCGGACCGGCAGGTGCCGCCTCTGGATCGCGGAAGGGTCCGGCGCATCGCCCAGGGCCCTCGGTGACGCCGACCCCGGCGCCCGGCTGCTCTGGTCGCCCGACTCCACGCAGCTGCTCGTCTTCCAGCGTGTGCAGAGCACGCTCTACCCCTTCACCGCCAGGGCCGCCGGTCGGCCCCTGCCCATCAACCCGTCGATCCCGTACGCCGCCTGGTCGGGCGACTCGAAGCGGCTCGTCTACACGGGCATGAACCAGCACCGGCCGTCGCTGCTCGTCTACGATCTGGCGAAGAACATCGCCCGGTCGTTCATGAACGTGGCCGCCGACAAAACCGCCGCCGATGCGTTCGGTAGTTGGTCGCCGAACATGCGCCGCTTTGCCTTCGTTCGCGGTCGGGACCTGTGGCTGGCCGACGGCGCCGGTGGCGGTGCCCGGAAGCTCTCGCGCCTGACGGGGAACAACGACCCCGAGCTGTGCGATGTTCGCTGGTCTCCGCGCGGCGACCGTATCCTGGTGACCATGCTCAACGTTGCGCCTGCCGGCTCCTGGTTTGAGGCCCGGCTGATCGGCGTGGACGGCAAGAGCAAGGTCATCCTGAGCGAGCCGGTGAAGTCCGACTTCGCGTCCCAGCGCATCGCGTACACCAACCCGCCGCTCTGGCTGTCGGACAACGCCATCCTGCTCTCGTCCGATATGGCCGGCACGCCGCAACTCTGGCGGCTCAGCCCCAACGGCGGCAAGCCCGCGGCGTTGCTCTCGCGGACCGCGGCGTTCCCGGCTGTCATGCGCGACGGCAGCCTCCTCTTCGTCGCGCCTGTCGCCGGCCGACCCACCATCTTTGCGACCGATCCAGCCGGGCGCAACCCGCGCCCGTTCCTGAAGGCCAAGTAGTTGGCCAGGCGCAAAGCACGGAAGAGAGGCCAGCTCTGCCTGGCGGTAGCGCTCACCACGCTGCTGCTGGGCTTCACGCTGCTGACCGATCCCGTGCGCGCCGCCCAGAGCGTCTACGGCAAGACCGAGCATGGGGGCCGCGACAACAACGCCGACGGCACGACCGGCGCCAGGCGCGATCCGAACCAGCCGTCGGCGGGCTACACCATCGACGCGACCAAGTTCCCGGCCGGCGACTGCATCCACTGCCATGACCAGCACGCCTCGTACAACGGCGTCGAGCACCCCGCCAACGCTCTGCTGGCCTTCCTGACGCCCACGAACGCCATGTGCGCCTCGTGCCACGACAAGCCGCACGGCGCGTCGTTCAACCTCGGGCGCTTCGCGGGCTGGGCCGGTACGCAGCGAACCCTGGTCTACACGCAGAGCAAGCACGGCAGCCGGACCTCGGGCCTCCAGTGGGTGGCGGGCCAGTCCTATGCGGGCGTGCTGAATGTGCTCAACGGCAACCTCACGGCCATTGCGCCGCCTCCCGGACGCGACAAAGCCTGCGAGAAGGGCGACTGCCTGAACTGCCATAGCGCGCACGGCTACTATCCGGGCGTCGCCGCGGCGGCGCTAGCCTCGCCGGCGGAACAGACCGACGGGTTGCTCAAGTCGATGCTCACCCGCACCATGGGGTCGCAGACCGGCGCATCACCGGCCGAGTCCAACGCCATGTGCAACTACTGCCACGACAACAACCAAATCTTCGGCTCCGGCGGCGACCACGACCTGGCGTCCAAGTCCTACTGGTACAAGGGCTCTACCGGCACGTCGGCGACCTATTCGGGCTACAAGGCCACGGTGCACAACACGAGTGCGCTGGCCTCCAACCTCTATCCCGGCGGCTCCAGCTACGCTGCCCGGACCGGCGAGAAGGGTCTCTGCCTGAACTGCCACGATCCGCATGGCGGCGCCCCCGGCGGCAACATCAACGGCGCCCCCGGCTCCGCCGCGGCCGGCAACAAGATGCTCGTGGCGCCGATGATCGACCCGTCGACGCCCGCCACGCGCAACGCCCTCTGCTTCCAGTGCCACAACAACATCACGGGGACGGGCGCCCAGAAGTACGTGGGCCAGGCGCAGTTCCAGGTCAGCAAGCACGGAAGCAGCACGAACGCCTACTGGGGCAGGACCACCGACGTCTACAACGCCTCCGCCACCAGCTACAACGCGGCGACCGCGGCATGGGGGCCGAGGTCGGCCGGTGACTACGGCCTCTGCGTCAACTGCCACAACCCGCATACGAAGACGGTCTCCGCCGTCAGCGTCAACGGCAGCACCACCATACCGAAGATGCTGTTGGAGACGTACAACACCGGGAACTCAACGAGCAACGGCAACTACAACGCCAACAACAACAAGCTCTGCTACAACTGCCACACCGAGGCGCGGCTGACCAGCGGCTCCACCTCGAGGTTCCCGCGGCATTCCCTGCATGTGAACAACGTCCGCGCCTTCTGCAACGACTGCCACAACCCGCACGGCTACAACCCCGCACAGGTCATGGGCTCGCCTCCCGCAGGCGCCCGCGGCATCTCCTTCAACACCGCGACGGTCACCGCATCGGGCCAGAACGTCACGATCAATGGAACGGCGACGAGGGGACCGGTCTGGTTCTACGGTGCGACGGTCTCCGGCAACGCGAACCGCGCCGGTTGCGCGCTCAGCTGCCACGGCGAGGACCACAACCCGCAGGAATACACGCCGGGCGCGGCGCCGGCGCCGGTGAAGCTCATCACCCCCGAGCAGCCCTCGGCGGGGGCCAAGGTGCTGCGGGCGTCGCTGGCGGTCGAGCCGGGCGCGTCGCTTCCCGCGCAGGTGCAGGTCGCATTCGACGCACCTGCGAAGCGGTCAAAGACCACGCCGGTGCAGGTGAGCCCGGCCAATACCGCGCCCTCACGAACCGCGTCCGGAGGGCAGGAGTGTACGGTCGACATCCCGTTGCCCGCCTGGACGGAGCGTTCCTCGCATGCGGTCTACGTCCGGGCCAACGAGGGCCGC